>NETF01000017.1 GCA_002172675.1 unicellular cyanobacterium SU3 | reverse complement strand
TGGCACAGTAAAAGATGTTTATATTCCCATCAATGATATTTTACCTCTCCCTTCTCCTGCTACATAATTTAAACTTATGAATTTTGGTGGCGATCGCTTGTCTCAAGCTGACTTTGTGATCTACTGAGTATAGAAAAGTAATCAATGCACGAATAAGTTAGCATTAAAATGAAATACTAAGTACCTGGACGTACCTGGACAAAAATAAATATTACTCTGAAGTGAGCGGGGGAGCGGGGAGCGGGGAGCAGGGAGATTTTATCGACAGCAATAATAGTATACTTGTCCTATTGCCTCTTGCCTTTTAAACTAGCTAGTTTAAGCGAAGCTGCAAGATGTGAGTGATAACTGATAATTAATCATCCATTTGCCACGGTTCTAACAAATTATTTTCATCAAAAATCTTTTTAGGTCTTAAAATAATAATCACTTTACCTAATAAGGGAATAGCCGGTTGTTCAGCAAACCATTTAAAGGTTAATTCTTCTGCTTCTTCGACCAAAAAATAACTTTGATCATCCCAGTCCGTTTGGCTGCGATCAATTAAGACTAAGACTTGTTCTGGTTTTCCTGTTAAAGATTGAGGTAAGCGATCGCTCTGACATAGAATAGCCACCGGATCAACTGCTGTCAAAACTGCTTGCCAACTAGGTAAAGGAACCACTGACTCGGTATGATTACAGGTGACGTAATTAAATGGGCTAACAGTCTCTAGTTTTTTGACCCCTAATACCTCATTTTTGCTTAAGGGAAGGGTTCCAGCCAAGGGAACGATCCTTGATATCTCTTCTTGGTTTTGAACGCGATAAAGAGGCATTAACGGTGCGCTGCGTTCAGGGGTGACAGTGAAGTCACTGAGCAATCTTTCTATCGCTTCTCTAGCTGTGGTAGAAAAGGCATATTTTAACCCTTTAGCGATTAAGCGAGTTCGAGCTTGAAGGTCTTTTTTTTGCTTTGCTTGCTTCCAAGCTTGATAAGCCATAGCATCCCCAGGATGAAGGGTAAACCCAGGGGGAAGTTGAGGCATTAGGGAGAAAGTTTGAAAAGTTTTAGCGACTTCCCTGGTTTCGAGGTGATCTAGGGTTTTATCTTTTGCTAACTGTGCCACGATCGCCCGTTGATTTTGGTTTAAGATCCGTAATTCATAGAGAACGTCACTTTTAGGACCGCGATAGTAACTTAACAAGTCTTCGGACACTTCAGTATTAACTAAACTGTCGTACACTTGAGCGGCAACGATAATTAAATTTTGTTGACTGGCTTGAAACCCAGTTTTTTCAAAGAGAGTTTGACTGTTATAGCCTGCTTTTTGTAGCTGTTGACAGGTTTTTCCCCAGTCTACCCAGGTTCCTTCCTTGTGGAGAAGCGATCGCATTAATTCTTGAGCTTGTTCTTCAGAAAGTTGTGGTGATGTCTCTTCGGGGTTATGGTTCATCGACTATGTTGTTTGGATAAAGCTTTTTGAGGTTAGGGTTGTGGACTCACAGATTTTTTACCCATAACCTATAAGTTGCATTATAAACCAAAAATGCACAGTCCACGCATTTTTCTTGACTAAGTTTCAGCGTAAATACTTAGTTTGTTTAGTTATATTATTTAGTAGGATAAGTTTTCATGTATTCTATATATATAGTTTAGTAATCGGGCTAAATCTTAGGAAAACATCAATGAAAATTGCCTATTTAATTAATCAGTATCCAAAAATCAGCCATAGCTTTATTCGTCGCGAAATTCTGGCGTTAGAAGCATTAGGACTGCCTATTACACGGTTCTCAATTCGTTCTTGTCAAGAACCGTTGATTGATAAAGCTGATCAAGAGGAATTAGAAAAAACTAATGTTATTTTAGATGTAGGAATTTTGGGTTTATTAATTAGTTTGATTAAAGTGGCTTTAATTCGACCTAGACGGTGGTTAGAAGCTTTTAAATTAACGTTTAAGTTAGGCTGGAATTCAGAAAGAGGTTTATTATTACATTTTGCTTATTTAGCAGAAGCTTGTGTCTTATTAGACAGATTTTCTAAATTAAATATTTCTCATTTTCATGCTCATTTTGGCACTAATTCTACTATGGTTGTCTTGCTAAATTATGTCTTAGGTGGAGCAACTTATAGTTTTACCATTCATGGTCCAAAAGAGTTTGAAAAAGTAGAAGCAATTGCTTTACCTGAAAAAATAAAGCGTGCTAGTTTTGTTGTGGGAATTAGTTCTTATTGTCGAAGTCAACTTTATCGCTGGTGTGATTATAGTGAATGGAACAAAATAAAGGTTATTCATTGTGGTCTTGATCAATCCTTTTTTTCTCATCCTTGGCAACCTATAACTAAGGAACCTCTCCTGGTTTGTGTAGGACGTTTATGTGAACAGAAAGGACAACTTTTGTTAGTGGAAGCAGCTAGTAAATTAATTGCTTTAGGCTATACATTTAGGTTAGTTTTAGTCGGAGATGGAGAATTAAGGGAGCCTATTGAAGAAGCGATAAAATTGGCTAAATTAGAAAATACTATAGAGATTGCAGGATGGGCAACCCAAGCACAAGTTAAACAACAAATTCTGGATTCTAGAGCTATGATTTTGCCTAGTTTTGCCGAAGGACTACCTGTTGTTCTCATGGAAAGCTTAGCTCTGGGTCGTCCTGTTATTAGTACCTATGTAGCAGGCATTCCAGAATTAGTCATTCCAGGTGAATCAGGATGGTTAGTCCCCGCAGGATCGGTAGAAGCTTTAGTTACTGCTATGAAAACTGTGTTAGAAACTCCAATTTCTCAGTTAGAAGCAATGGGAAAAAATGGAGCTAATTATGTCAAAAAAAATCATAATGTTTTAACTGAAGCTAACAAATTGATCCAGTTTTTTAAAGAAGTATAAAAATTTTATTTGAATAAATAATTATCCAAATTTATGGTTGAAAAGTTATGAACACTAAAGAAAACCAACGAATTGTTTTAATTTCCCCCGTTCGAGATGAAGAAGTCTTTTTACCGACTATTATCGAGTCCATTGTAGGGCAAACTATTACCCCTGTTGAGTGGTTAATTGTTGATGATGGGTCTACAGATAAAACCCCGAAAATTTTGGCAGAAGCAGCTAAAAAATATCCTTGGATTCATATAGAAAATAAACCCGATCGCGGTGTTCGTTCTGTGGGACCGGGAGTGGTAGAAGCCTTTTATTATGGTTATGAAAAACTAAAAACCAAAGAGTACGATTTTATTGGAAAATTAGATGCAGATTTAAAATTACCCCCTAAATATTTTGAAACATTATTAGACTTTTTTGCCAAAGATCGTTATCTTGGGGCTGCTAGTGGAAAATCGTTTTTAGAAGAAGATGACAAGTTAGTTGAAGAACGATCCTCTGATGAAATGGTGGCCGGACAAATTAACTTTTATCGACGCAAATGTTTTGAAGATATTGGGGGTTTTGTTAGAGAAGTTCATTGGGATGGGATAGCTTATCATCGTGCAAGAATGAAGGGATGGAGAACGAGAAGTATTAGGCATCCTGACCTAAATTTTATTCACCAACGATTAATGGGATCGTCCTATAAAGGGATTTTTACGGGCCGACTTCGTTGGGGAAAAGGACAATATTTTATGGGAACTCATCCCTTATATATATTTGCCATCGGAGTGTATAGAATGTTTGAAAAACCTTTTATTTTTGGTGGTATGTTCATTGTTCTAGGCTATTTTAAAGCTATGTTAGAATCAATGCCAAGGTATGACGATCCAGAGTTTAGAAAATCTCTACACGCTTGGCAGATGGCGAGATTAAAATTAGGAAAACCCTTAGAATCTATTCCTGATGCTCAATCTGATATGTCTTGATTTTAAAGTTGAGAAGGAGGAATAACACCAATTTTAGTTAAGCTTTGGTCAATATTTTGTATGAGTTCAAAATCTTTGTTTCTTAAGTTATATTGAGGATGACGTAAACAATCAAAAGCTTGTCTAAACTGTTCGGGTTTGGCTAAAATTGGCACATCAAAATGAGCAGAAATAATGCGCTCAAACCCCCATTTTGAAACGCGATCTACCCAAGTTAACACTTCTAAGGGGTTACGATTTAAAATAACCCCTTGTAAAATCGGTGCAACTAATAAAGGAGGATGATGAAGTTTTTCAAAAGATAATTTCCAGCTATCATCCCACTGAAAAGGAAAGAGTCCGAAATACCCTTTTTTAGAACGTTCTGGAGCTTTAAAAGCCTCTTTAATGACTTTATCCCATTTAACTGTACCTAAAGTGCTAGGACGAAAATAAAGAGCAAATAAAACAATTCTCTGCCATCCTTTAATGCGGTTTTGTAGCGTATCTTCAATCGGTTCTAACCCATTATCCCTAGCATGAAATAATAAAGGATAGGGATCGAGTTTCACAATGTCAGGGGGAGTGGCAGGAACAGAAACGATAGAATCAGTTAATAATAAAGTGTGCGATCGCTTATGATAAAAAGCCACTTCTTCAAATAGACCTAAACCCAAATCTAATGGCCCCAAAATAGCATAATCAAATTCATCAGCAAAGGGAGTATTATGACTTTCTAATGGTAATTTTTGGGTTCGCTTTCCGGGTAACCCCAACCAACTTAATGGAAGATTAATGGGAAAACTCCATTGATCAGGAGAGACAAAAACTTGTGCTTTCGGGAAACACCTCGCAAATGGGCCGACAAACACTTTATGTTCAATGCCAGAAACTGTGGGTAAAATGATATATTTAACCTCACCATGAGTATCTACTAATTCATTAACCAGACGGATACATTCACGGGTGGGTGCAACCGGCGCATAAACCAAAAGTCCACCCTTAGCGAGTTTTACCACCGTCATGCGAATGGGAACGACCACATAAAAGATCCCCTGACATTGCTCAAATGTCCAAATGGTATCCTTGACAACTTCTTTGCGAAGGGTTCGACGTTGACTATAGGGGTAAAGAGGAACTACTGGCCAAAATGGCCACGATATATCTTGAGAACGAATGTTAATTGCTGTTTCTTGTTCGTTTCTGACTCGGTTAGTCCCACTCACTCTATTACTCTCCTCTTGTCGTCCCCAAATTGCTTACCTTAACAATTATATAATCTTAAGTCACACAACAAGAACTTAAGGCATGAATAGAGACTGTATCGAGTGGAGAGATTTTTTAGCCAAAGATAGATGGGAAGAAGTATCAAAGAAAACTTAATTATCGAGACTTCTTACCCAAAATTACACTATAAACCATTAAAACTCTGCTACTTGTTTTGATTTTTCAGGAAAATTGTTTGTCTCAGGCTTTGGTTTTTCTTCTGATTGCTTTTCACACTTAACTTTCGCTATTTTTAACTTCAGAAAGCTAGTAATTCCTGCCATGCCTAAAATACATAATATTCCTAAAGGTTCAGGAATGGGAATAGATGTTAATGAATTGTTAACAGTGAGGAGTTTATCAGAAGAAACCGATGAGCTATTCTTTGTATCTATTTTAGTTAGGATAGTTTTGAGTTGGGGATTTTTTACATTTTCTAGCTGATTTATGCCATTATTTTTACTGAATGCTGATTGATTACAAAATGCTAAAGATAGAAAGGTAACAACAGCGATAATCTCTAATTTATTTACTATTTTCATTGTTCAAAAAAAAGGTGTTTGGTGGCAATTATAGGTAAGACTTCAGAAACCCCCCTAATATTTTAGGAATGCTTTAGATTTGGGGGTAATGATGCTTGACTCTCCAGATAAAAAAGGGATGTTATATCATAGAAAAAAGCTAGGAAAGACAAACAAGATGAAAACTTCCCTACACGGTAAATCTTCTCACAAAAATACAGATTTGACACAAGAAACTTTACAATTAGAAGGAATGGGATGTGCTGCTTGTGCCAGTAGCATTGAGACAGCTATCAATAAAGTTTCTGGGGTAGTCGAGTGTAGTGTTAATTTTGCCTTAGAAAAGGGTACTGTTAAATATGATACTAAAACGACTGATTTAGAAACCATTCAAGCTGCTGTGAGTAAAGCAGGGTATAAAGCTTATATTGTAGAGGATAACAAAAATAATCAATCTAACGATATTGAAAAAGAAAAAAGGGAAACTAAACAAAAAAAATTAACACAAAAAGTAATTGTGGGTGCTGTTGTTAGTTTGATCTTGATTTTTGGATCATTACCTATGATGACAGGGTTATCTATCTCTTTTATTCCTAATTGGTTACATAATGCTTGGCTACAGTTAATTTTAAGTATTCCTGTCATTTTTTGGTGTGGAAAAGGGTTTTATACAGGAGCCATTAAAGCCTTAAAACGTGGCACTTCTGATATGAATACTTTGGTTGCCTTAGGTACTGGTGCAGCTTTTATTTACTCTTTATTTGCCACCTTTTTTCCTCAATTTTTTATCTCTCAAGGTTTAAATGCAGACGTTTATTATGAAGCTGCGGTTGTTATTATTACTTTAATTTTATTAGGTAGATTATTAGAAAATAGAGCAAGGGGTAAAACATCAGAAGCGATTCGCAGCTTGATGGGATTACAGGCAAAAACAGCGCGGGTAATTCGTCAAGGGGAAACTATGGATATTGCTGTTGAAGATGTGGTCATCGGTGACATTATTTTAGTGCGTCCAGGGGAAAAAATACCAGTAGATGGCATCATTGTTGAGGGAAGCTCTACCCTAGATGAATCGATGATTACAGGGGAATCCATACCCGTCGAAAAAAAAGCAGGAGATGAGGTTATTGGGGCAACTATTAATAAGACAGGAAGCTTTAAATTTGAAGCCCAAAAAGTGGGTAAAGATACAGTATTATCTCAAATTATTAAATTAGTCGAAGAGGCGCAAAATAGTAAAGCACCGATTCAAAAAATAGCAGATCAAGTAACTGCTTGGTTTGTTCCCGGCGTGATGACTATTGCTGTTATTACCTTTATTTGTTGGTTAATTTTTGCTCAAAATTTATCCTTAGCAATGGTGGCAACAATAAGCGTTTTAATTATTGCTTGTCCCTGTGCTTTGGGTTTAGCAACTCCCACATCGATTATGGTAGGAACGGGTAAAGGCGCGGAAAACGGCATTTTAATCAAAGGAGCAGATAGTTTAGAATTAGCTCATAAAATTAAAGCGATCGTCTTAGATAAAACTGGAACTTTAACCCAAGGTCAACCGACGGTTACAGATTATATTACCGTTGATGGAATTGCTGATAGTAATGAGTTGAATGTCTTAGAAATATCAGCAGCGATTGAACAAAATTCTGAGCATCCTTTAGCAGAAGCAATTGTTAATTATGCTAAGTCTCAAGGGGTTTCTAATAATTTACCCAAAGTTGATAATTTTGAAGCAATGGGAGGTCAAGGAGTACAAGGAAAGATAAACGGAAAATTAGTACAAATCGGTACACAGAAATGGATGAAAGAAATAGGAATAAATACTGGTGAATTGATTCAGCAAGCAAGAGAATGGGAAAGTCAGGCAAAAACAACCCCCTGGATCGCTATTGATGGGGAAATAAAAGGCTTATTTGCTATTGCTGACGCGGTAAAACCTTCCTCCGTTGAAGCGGTTAAAAAGCTGAAAAAATTGGGCTTAGAAGTGATCATGTTGACCGGAGATAATCAACAAACCGCACAAGCGATCGCCGATGAAGTGGGAATTTATCATGTCTTTGCAGAGGTACGTCCCGACCAAAAAGCCGATAAAGTAAAAGAAATTCAGCAATCTCAGGGTAAAATCGTCGCTATGGTAGGGGATGGTATTAATGACGCGCCTGCACTCGCTCAAGCAGATGTGGGAATGGCGATCGGTACTGGTACGGATGTGGCTATGTCTGCTAGTGATATTACCCTCATTTCAGGGGATTTACAAGGCATTGTAACCGCCATAGAGTTGAGTCGTGCAACCATGAAAAATATTCGTCAAAATCTCTTTTTTGCTTTTATTTATAATACGTTAGGTATTCCCATTGCTGCTGGTGTTTTATATCCTTTTTTTGGTGTTTTATTAAACCCGATGATTGCCGGTGCAGCCATGGCATTTAGTTCCGTTTCTGTGGTTTCAAATGCTTTAAGGTTGAGGAATTTTAAGCCATAATTATATTAAAAATTATTTCAGCGAATTTATTCTGTCTGTAATAACTTCATCAGAATTAATGGTTAATGATGACTCTATGAGAGTATCTAGGAATTCTTCTTTAGTAATCAAGGAAATATAACGATCAAATTTAGGTCTTTTGATAACGGTTTTTATTTCTTGAATAATATTGCTTGAGAGTAAAATAAGATGGTGATTTTTAGCGAGTTCTAAAGCTTGACGAGGTTTACTATTTTTAAACAAGAAAGCACTAATGATAATGTTAGTGTCTATAACAAATTTAAGCTTATTCATCAGCTAAAATTTCCTCTAAAATTTCAGGGGTTAAGCCATTAGCTTGTGCTTCTCCATTTGCCTTATCCATTACTATTGAAAGTCTTTTAACTGCCTCTTGTCGTTTTTTTCTAGTTCTCTGATCAATAGGTTATTGATTTTTGCTTGAATTTGTTCTTGGGTTTCTGTACTAGATTGGCGATACACTTTGGCTAGTTCTGGTGATACTTTGACGGTGATTTCTTCTAAGTTAATCATGTTTTGTTCTCCAATCCATAAATTATAAATATACTATGTTTAGTCACTAGGATACTATTCTCAGTATACATCTAGAATAGATTAATCTGTTTACAGTTAGTGAAATCAAAACAGAAATGAGTATAATTAATAAAAGAAAAAAATAAACTTAAGGAAGTAAATATGACTCGCTATTTTAATGTCGTTATTGAAAAAGACGCAGACGGTTATTTAGTTGCTTCTGTACCTACTTTAAAAGGATGTCATACTCAAGCGAAAAGTTATGACGAATTGATAGAACGTATAGAAGAAGCCATTGAACTCTGTTTAGAAATGGAAAATGAAGAATTTGAACCCTTAGAATTTGTAGGTGTACAACGAATAGTAATCAACCAATGAGTAATATTCCAGCAGTGACAGGAAAGAAAATGATTTCAGCTTTGAAAAAAGCAGGTTTTAGAGTTGCTAGAATCAAGGGAAGTCATCATTTTTTAATTCATCCTGATGGTAGACGAACAGTTATTCCGGTTCATGGGAAAGAAACTATTGGTAGAGGTTTATTTTCTCAAATTTTAAAAGATTGTGCTTTAACTGTTAATGAATTCATTGATTTATTATGACCATTTATTGAGTAAAGGGTTTATACTAGATGAAGACAAGATAGTTAACTTTACTAAAGCAGTTTAAATCATCAAATGTTAGGCAACTTTCAACAAAGTCAATTACGTATTGCAGTTCCTGGAGATCATGATCTGATTCGGGATAGTTTATTAAATAGTAATCACTTAAAAAAATGGTTGATTCCTCAGACGTTATCCTCTGATGTTCCTGATAAATTAATCAGTGGTTCAAAGTTTAGTAGTAAACTCGGATTAGTGACCATTGAACATCATGTAGAGATTGCTGACGATAACTGTTTACGGATGATTTTAAAACAAGGAATCGATGGTTATCACGAATGGTTATGGGGAGATGGTTGGGTACAATCTCGTTTAGAAGGGATTTCTTTATTACCCCTTAATTTAGGTCAAACGTTTAGCTTATTAAAACTAAGATTGTTTCTCATGAGTCAGACACAAGAGAAAGAAAACAAAAGTGACACCTTATGAGTCAAACTTTTGCGAAAATTGTAGAGTTGATTAACGAGAGGAAGATTAAAATATCAAATCATGGCTATGATGAATTAGCTAATGATAATATTCTTATTAGAGATATCATTGACAGCATAAGTAGGTAGGTCTAATTAAAGGTAAAATAGAAAAGTCTGTAGTGAAGGCTTTAGACTTCATTATTACTCGTTTTCTTGTCCTAAAGGACTCACTACGAAAAAGTACCCCCATAATCTCAATAAGATCATGGGGGATAGTATCAATACAACCGTTACCAAGTGGTTGAAATAATTAAAGACTTCTTTCTTCAATTACCTTATCAATCAGGCCATATTCTTTTGCTTCTTCAGCAGACATAAAATAATCTCTGTCCGTATCTTTTTCAATCTTTTCGAGAGATTGTCCGCATTGATTTGCTAACAGTTGATTCAACTGGGAACGAATACGTAAAATTTCATTCGCTTCGATTTCAATATCGCTTGCTTGTCGTCTGCCGGTTCCCCCCATAGGTTGGTGAATCATAATTCTGGCGTGAGGTAAGGCCAGACGTTTTCCGGGGGTTCCTGCGGCCAATAAAAATGACCCCATAGAGGCAGCTAAACCAACGCAGATGGTAATCACTTCTGACTTAATATATTGCATGGTATCGTAGATGGCCATACCAGCAGTGACTGAACCCCCAGGGGAGTTAATGTAAAGATAAATGGGTTTACTGGGATCTTCAGAATCAAGATACAACAGTAAAGCGACAATACGGTTAGCGATACCGTCGGTGACTTCTTGACCGAGGAAAATGATTCTTTCTTGGCCTAAACGAGTATAGATATCAATCCATCGTTCGTATTGACTACCAGGAAGACGATAAGGAACACTAGGAACACCAATAGGCATAAGCTTAACTCAAAGTAAAGGTAAACAGTAAATTAACCAACAGGATTTAAGGGTTTAGGTAATTCTTTCGTACTTTCTAAAACGCGATCAATTAACCCGTATTCTTTAGCTTTTTCGGGGGTTAAATAGAAGGTTCGATCAATATCTTGAGATATTTTTTCGGGGGTTTGTCCGGTATTTTGCGACAAGATTTTTAACATCGTCTGCTTATTATGCAAAACTTCTTTCGCACGAATTTGAATATCTGTTGCTTGACCCCTTGCTCCCGAACGGTTTTGATTAAGAACGATGGTAGCATGGGGAAGACTGGCACGACAGCCTTTTGTCCCTGCTGAGAGAATCATGGCCGCCGTTCCCATTGCTTGACCGATACAAATAGTATGGATGGGAGGTTTAACATAACTCATGGTATCGCAGATGGCAAAGGCTTCGGTTTCAAAACCAATAGCATCTCCCGTGTACCAAGAGGTACCGGTAGAGTTGATGTAGAAAAAGATCGGTTTATCAGGGTTATCAAACTGTAAATACAGCAATTGAGCAATAATCAATTGAGTAACATCAATACCCACTTGTTGCTTAATTTCATCAGAGGAAAATAGAGGTAGCCCTAAATAGATGATACGCTCTTTGAGTAGTAAGGATTCTAAATCTGGTGGCGGAGTGCGAAAATTAGTATCTCCGTAATAACCAGCTTGAACAGCTTTAATCTCCATTGGTCGGTTGTTTTGGCTAGATGGATGGTGAGCAATAATTACTCTGACTACGATTTTAACGAATTATCGTAGGCATTCTCCAAAAAAAAGCTGCCCAATGACCTATTTTTGTGATCATGAGCAGATATTTAGAGACGGAAAATCTTTATTTTTAGGAATTTAAGACGTAGAGAGAATTCAAAACGAGGGAATTTTTTATATAAAGTTAAGGATTATGAGTTATTCTGAAAGGGTAATATGGTTAGCTTCGGCCATTAAGGAGGTTTGACGCATCCAAGCTAACAAAGCATGAAGAATTTCTTTAGAGAAACTCTAGAAAAAATGTGCTGTTTCCTTCGCTCATGCCTTAATTCTCATTTATTTAACTCAATGATGCAATAATAACCGTCACTTGGTCAATGTGATATGTCTCACCCTCTGTTTTAGGAAAAAATTGGGGGAGGTTCTTATGGTAAGAGTTCCTCCCCTCAACGCTTGAACAGGTGCCGAGTTAAATTGACTGCAAGGATTTCTTCTTTGTTCCCAACGGATAAACTTGATTTTACGATTGGGGTTTGGCGATCGCAGATGACTTATTATCTCAGTCTCTTGGAGTAATAAACCCCTTAAACCCCTTGCACCTCACGTTACGTCAGGTTATAAGATACAACCATCAACTCCAATCTTCTCAAAAAAGGAGCCGAGGTAAAGATGTCGAACTTAATGAAAATCGGTGAACTTGCTAAACAGACAGGACTTTCTATTCGGACGTTACATTATTACGATGCCATAGAACTTCTGTCTCCTTCTAACCGCAATGAATCTGGACATCGACTTTATAACGATCAAGATATTATTCGATTACAACACATCTTATCTTTACGACAGCTTGGATTTAGCCTTTCGGAAATTCATGAGTGTTTGGAAAATCCTGAATTTTCTTTACCAAAAGTAATTGAGTTGCACTGTAGAAAAGTTCGAGAGCAAATGAAATTATCGCGCACTTTGCTCAAGCGTTTAGAAAAAATTGCCCACACACTCCAAACCAATCAAGAGATTGCTGTTGAACATTTAATGAAAGCGATGGAAACAATGACAATCAGTGAACAATATATGACTGCTCAACAAGAAACTACTCTCGAAACTAGATTTCAAGAAAAAAAAGCAGAATGGCAAGAAATGTTAGTTTTAGCTCAATTTCAGATGAGTCAAGATGCTGATCCACATATATCTCTTGATTTTGCTTTAGCGGAATATTGGAGAAATATCATGAAATTTTTAATTCGTGGGGATGAAGAACTCTATCAATTTTTAGCAAAAATGTATCACCAAGAGGAAGCAGAAACTGCTACTTGGGGGACAATGGATAGTGCAACCTTTGACTATATTCTCAAAGCGATCGCCTTTTCATCAATTACTGAAGATATTCCCTTACAAATATCAGAACAAAACTATACAAAAGAAGCAATTAAAGTGATTCGTTTGGCACAAAATACCATGAAGGAACTGAAATATGATGTGGTTGGGACAGAGGCAATACTACTGGGATTAATGATAGAAGGTCAAAGTATTGCTGCACAACTTTTAAAACAAGTTGGTATTACTAATACTAAAGTTAAACATCAGATTGAACAAAGATTAGCTAATTTTATCCCCATTTCTGAAGAAATTACCACAGCGTTCGATCTTCCCTTTGCACCAAGAGCAAAACGAGTGCTAGAACTCACTAAAAAAGAAGCTAAACAGTTAGGAAATTCTTGCATTGCGCCAGAACATTTGCTACTTGGTATTTTAAAAGAAACTAAGGAAGTTGAGAGATTTGGACAGCCAATAGGGATCGCAACTCGTATTTTAAGAGAAGATTGTCAACTAAATTTGCAGCATTTTGAGCAACAATTAATTTCAGCAATAATTAAAAACAACCCATAGATAAGCATACCCACGGGTTGTTTAATTGATTGAAACCTTGTTAACGGAAACTTAAAGGATAGCGAGTGTTTTGATAGTTGCTATTAGAAGCAATGGAGAAGTTAGACTGTAACGTGAGGAGAAAATCTTGCTCCGGTTCGATCGCAATAACTGTTGCTTCCCCACCGCCGATAATTCCAGATTCAGGTAAACCCCATCCGGCTAAGGTTCCCACAGCAGCCCCGGCTAACACTTCTAAAGCATCTATACGGCGATCGCCTGTTACCCCTGCAATAATAGCAGCAGCGCCGGCACCGGCGACGGTTCCCCCTAAAATTTCCCCAATACCTGCCCCTTCTCGGATGGTTTGGGTTCTGCTGACCACTCTTGAGGTAGCATTGAAAGGATACCGTTGACCATTAACAATGATTTCACGGGCGAAGAACTGAGATCCACCACGAACGGGTCTAATTTCTCCATTTACTTCACTACCAGCCGGAATTAATACGTTGCGGTTACTATCGCGGATGGTTGCTGCAGTTCTCAGGGTGATAGGTAAGGTTTCGTCGGGACTGACTAAAATTCTTTCCCCGTTTTGAAATTGCATCGGAATACGGGTTCCTGCAGGAATTGTAACGCTAGTATTACCATAATTCCGACTTGGTGAAGACGGTTGAGAGGGCCGCGGTAATAATTGGGCGGTTGCTGGTTTTAAGTTGTAAAATGGCGATAATGCGGTAATTCCCATTAATAAAGCGATCGCACTAGCCATTCCTGATTTACCATAGTTTAAGTTCAACATAATACACCCTCAATATTAAAAGTTATAAGTTAGAAGTCAGAAATTTTTAATGACACTGAATTCATCCTTAATTTGATCATAGGACAGAGTTTCCTAGGATGTCAGTCCCATCTTTTAAGATAAAGTTCCTTGAGGAAGTGGAAAAAAAGGGAAGTTAGCAAAATTGATTCTTTTAGTTAACTGTAAATTAGTAACCAAACATCTTGAGAGTGTTGTAGCGTTAACTTTAAGAACTATTTAAGTTAAAATAGCAAAAAATAGCTTTAATGAGAGCAACATTAATGAGTCATTCTGTTTTAACTAATATTCTCGAACAATTAGACTCTCTTAGTTTAGACGAACAAGAAATTTTATCTAAGCATTTAGCCTCTTTAAAAGATAAAAATCAAGCACTTAGTTATCTTAGCAAGTTAAAGACGATTGAGTCTAAAAAAACAGATATTCTAGAAGTTTCTAAAAATTATGGTGCATCAAATTGTCGTTACTTTATAGAAGATAATGAGATAATTTTTATTGTAGATTTAGCTAAGAATAGGAGTTTATTAGATTTGGGAGGTTTATTGGAAAATTTGCGAGAATTATTAGGTCTTGATGTGGTTGTATTTACTGAAAAAATGATCAAAGAACAGTATCGAGAGTTGATTTTTAATAATACAGTGCAGTTATGAGAGATGATAAAATTCGCTTACAAGATATTCTCGATGCTATTGAACAAATAGAAACATATATAAAAGAAGGAAAAGAAATTTTTTATGATAGTAAACTGCTACAAAGTGGTGTCTTATATCAGTTAATTGTTATTGGAGAAGCAGCTGGAGATATTGATATTTTTTTGAGAAATAAATATCCTAATATACCTTGGAAAAAGATCATTGGAATGCGAAGTATTTTAGCCCATCAATATTTTAGAATAGATTTAGATGTGGTTTGGTCAACCGTTAGTGAACATTTACCTTCTTTAAAGAAAACAGTACAAGAAATGTTAGTTAAGTTATCCTAATTACTGCTTTAATCTTTCTAGTTTAGATTATTAATAATAACAACTTTGGGCTTGAGAATTTGATGATTATCAGTAACAATTATTTGACTCATTCCTAAGAATTCTCCTATTTCATTATAAACTTGAATTACATCCGAAGAAGTAACAATATTAACAGGATCAATTACTCTTTTTTGTCCTTGACACCATCGTCTACTTTCTTCTTCAGAAAGGGTAATTTTAGGTAAATGGTTTAACAATAATTCTGGTTTAAGTAAGGAAAATATTCCTTGTTGAGTTTGTTTTTCTAACTCTTCTAATGTAATCGTTTCTGATAGCATCATGCCACAACTTTTAGTGCGAGTTAATGCGGCTAAGGTTCCCCCGACTCCCAATTTTTCCCCCATATCTCTGGCGATCGCACGAATATAAGTCCCTGGTCCACATTCAATATTAACCACTAATTGGGGATATTCCCCTGCATACCAGTCTAAAATGTCTATTTTGTCAACCCTAACCGTTCTTACAGGAACGTCTACCGTTTCCCCTTTCCTAGCTAACTCATATAACCGCTTACCGTCCCGTTGAATAGCACTATACATAGGCGGAATTTGTTCAATTTCTCCTAAAAACTTGCTGAATAACGGTTTAATTTCCTCTATACTTAAATTAGGAATAGATTGACGTTTTATTACTTCTCCTTCAAGATCATCCGTTGTGGTTTGCACACCAAAGCGAATAATAGCTTGATAAGCCTTATTTTCAGGTAAAAAAGGCAATAAACGGGTTGCTTTACCCACTGCGATAGGTAAAACTCCTGTAGCTGCTGGATCGAGGGTTCCCCCATGTCCTACCTTTTTCATGTTTAAGCATCGTCTGACTTTAGCAACGCAGTCATGAGAGGTAAACCCTAATGGTTTATTTAAAGCAATAAATCCAAACATATATATAACTGTTCACTGATAACTGAGCTAGGTTTTGCTATCATAAAACTTAAAGAATAGTAAAGTTTTATTAAGAACGTTGACTGCTAATTTGAAACCTTATCATAAAACCAGTTTAGCCCATCAATGGAATGCCTTAGACATTGTTTGGCAAGGAGATGAAGACGTTGTTAAGCGTGGACTTCCCCATGATATGCTATCCCCTGCGTGGCAAATTTTATTACTTGGTGATGGTTCCCCTACTCGTCATTTACAATTGCTGACGACAGAGAAAACAGAAGTTGATCTGATTGATATGTCTCCCATTGGTGACGAAGACGACGGCGCACCACCCCAGATAGCAATAGTACCAGAACCCCGTTTAAGACGACAAGTGTGGTTAAGAACAGCATCTGGACAAAGATTAGCCTATGCTACTTCTTGGTGGGATGCGAACCATGTGGATGAGTATCTACAAAACCGTTCTTTACCTATCTGGGAAAGTTTATCACGGTTACATACAGAACTGTATCGTGATATTCAAGGGATTTATTATGGTCATTCTTCTGCATTAGAAGAAGCATTTCAAGAAAACGGCCCGTTTTGGGGGAGACATTATTTATTTTGGCACGATCGCAAACCATTAACCTTGATTTATGAGGTATTTTCTCCCTATTTAAGTAAATATTTAGGGCCAATAAGTTAGGGGTTCGGAGTTAGGGGTTCGCAGTTATTATTCTCCCCAAACTCCTCGTAATGAAAAAGTATTAAGATACGCCGAGATAATCACGCTTACCCACTTCTACCCCACAATGACGGAGAATATCGTAAGCTGTAGTGACGTGAAAATAAACATTAGGCAGGACAAAATACAACAGGAATGATTGTCCGTCAAAGGTAAAGGTTTCTGAGCCTACTGGTAGTTCAATTGTTTTAGTTTCAGTGCCATCTATTTGTTCTAGGGTTAAGGTTTCTAAATAGGCAACTGTCTCTTTCAGTCGAGTAATGAGTTCGGGAAAAGTTGTTTCTTTATCCTCCATTGCTGGTGCTTCAACTCCAGCCAGTCTTGCTGCGCCACGTCTAGCGATATCTGAGGCTATCTGCACTTGTTTAGAGAGGGGAAACATATCAGGATACAGACGAAAATTAATCAGCACTTGAGGCTCAATTTTTTTGGCTTCAGCGTAGGCTGCCCCTTTTTCTAAAATACCCACTAAACTATTTAAACTGCGAGTCATGGGAGGAATGGCTGCTTGGTACATTGAAAGTGTCATTGTTGCCTCTAAATCTTTGACTAAGCTCAATGATTTCTAGTGTACAATTTCTAGGAACAAAGCTCATAAAAATGAGTAAACTAAATTGATTAAGTAAGCAATCAAAGGAATGATGTCAAAATTATTAGGATTAACGGTATTAAATTTTATTAGTGTTTCAGGTAGTATGATAATAACTTCAGGAGTAAATGCACAACAAGCTTTATATTTAGCGTATCCTCCTAAAAATCATAAAACCACGGCTGACCAAATTTTCTTAATTGGAACCGCTTCCCCTCAAGCAGAAGTTACTGTAAACGGACAAAAAATACAACGGAGTAATCAAGGACATTTTGCTCCCTCTTTTCCTTTAAAATTAGGGGTTAATCGCTTTGTTTTGCGCCACAATAGTAAAACAATTAATGTAACCGTTACTCGTAATTCTATGACCCCGAATATTCCTCAAGGGGGTGGATTTGCTGATAATTCTTTGAGTCCTAATCAATCCATTTCTGTGTTGCCTAATACTCCCGTTTGTTTCAGTGCGATCGCTTCTCCGAATGCTCAAGTTTCGGTTAACATTGCTAATCAAACTATTTCCTTATTACCACAACCTGATTTAGTGGAACTTCCTGCGAATTCTGCTATTTTAACAGATTCTAATGAACCGATCATTAACTCAATTACTCACTATCAAGGCTGTCAAAAATTTAATACAATTGGTAACTTAGGAAAGCCTAATTTTCAATTACAATTAAATAATAAAACGATTGCCCAAAGTGGAGAAGGAACCGTTAACATTTTCAATCCAAATCAATTAAAAATTGTTGAAATTACAGCCGATGACGGTGTCGCAAGAACAGGACCGAGTACCAATCATTCCCGTTTAACTCCTCTACCTAAAGGAACCATTGTATCAGTTATTGGTCAAGAGGGAGAATGGTTACACCTTGATTATGGTGCCTGGATCAAAGAAAATGAAACAAAAACTATTCCTAATTTATCCTCTGCAAAAGCAACTATTAGAAGCGCAAAATTTGATAAAAATACTGAAGAAACTAAAATTATTTTTCCCTTAACGTTACCTGTTCCTGTTTCTATTAATCAAATGGGGAATAAAGTTACATTAACTTTGTATAATACTACAGCAGAAACTGATACCATACGCTTAGAATACGATCCATTAATTAAAAGTTTTTATTGGCAGCAAGTAAGTCCAGATAAAATTGAATATTACTTTGAATTAAATCAAGATCAACAGTGGGGATATGATCTAAAATATGAAGGCACAAACTTAGTTTTTACCTTACGTCATCCTCCAAAAATTGAAAGTGAAAATAGTCAGACTTTGAAAAATGTCAAAATCCTTTTAGATCCTGGTCATGGGGGGAATGAATGGGGTGCAAAAGGACCAAATGGTTATCCTGAAAAGTCCGTTAATTTAATTGTTTCTCAGTTATTAAAACAAGAATTATTAAAGCGTGGGGCAACGGTTTATATGACCAGAGAAACCGATAAAGATGTTTCGTTACAAGACCGAGTTACCATGATTAATAAGGTAAAACCTGACATTGCTTTATCTGTTCATTATAATGCTTTACCTGATAATGGAGACGCTATTAATACCGCAGGAATTGGGATGTTTTGGTATCATTCTCAAGCCGAAGATTTATCAAAATTTCTACATGATTATTTAGTCGAAAAAGCAAACCGCCCCTCTTATGGAGTCTTCTGGAATAACTTAGCTTTAACTCGTCCCCATACAACTCCTTCTGTATTATTAGAATTAGGTTTTATGATTAATCCGACAGAATTTGAATGGATAACAAATGCACAACAACAAAAAAATTTAGCAGTAACTTTAGCTAATGGAATTACAGAATGGTTCAATCAACAACAGTTATAATTATTAATAATAATTTTTCTGTTGGGTGTTTTGAAGTCCGCCACGTCGCTATTTCTCCTCGCGGCTTCGGCTTCGGGGGAATAATGGCAACAAATCAAGCTATAGTAGTGGTTCATCTCCCTCGCAATGACAATTAAGAAATAACAATTCACTGTTAAGTTGATATACTAGAGATAGACTTGCTGCTTACTTAATCCCTAAAACATGAATAGAGTTGATTATCTTCGTATTAGTCTCATTGATCGCTGTAACTTTCGCTGTCAATATTGTATGCCAGAAGGGGCAGAATTAGACTATATTTTACGTCAAGATTTACTCACTCATGAAGAAATTATTATCCTTTTAAAAGAGATTTTTATTCCCCTAGGATTTTCTAAATTTCGCTTAACAGGAGGAGAACCTTTATTACGGCCAGGTATCGTCGATTTAGTCAAAGATATTGCTTCATTACCAGCAACAGAAGACCTATCTATGACAACTAATGGTTTTTTATTATCATCCTTAGCAGAAGATTTATATAAGGCAGGATTAAACCGTATTAATATTAGTTTAGATTCTTTAAATCCAGAGACATTTAAAACGATTATTGGTCATAAAAAAGCTGATCTTTGGCAACAAACTTGGTTAGGCATTCAATCTGCTTATGAAGCTGGTTTTAATCCTTTAAAGTTGAATGTGGTTGTAATTCCTGGGGTGAATGAATCGGAAATTGAAGCATTAGCAGAACTGAGTATTAATAGAAATTGGCACATTCGTTTTATTGAATTTATGCCCATCGGCAATCCTGAATTATTTAGCAATCGCGCTTGGGTTCCTTCTGAAGAAATAAGAGAGAAAATAAGACAAAAATGGGGATTGATAGAGAGTAATATTAAAGGGAATGGTCCGGCGGATGTGTTCAAAATTCCTGGGGCAAAAGGGACACTAGGGTTTATTAGTCAAATGTCAGAATGTTTCTGCGATCGCTGTAATAGAATGCGTCTATCGGCCGATGGTTTGTTACGGCCTTGCTTATTAAATGAAACAGGACAAATTGATCTAAAAACTCTTTTACGAAACGGAGTTAAAACAACAGACATCAAAGAAAAAGTTGCTCACTTATTAAACATAAAACCAGACATTAATTATAAACAAAGAGACTCAGGTAATGATACCGGAATTTATCAACGTACCATGTCACAAATTGGAGGATGAGACAAGAAAATAGTTTAAAATAAGAGAGTGGATCTCGACGAGAATTAAATAGAAAAGATCATGACACAACCCTTAATTTCTCATGCTTTAGGGCTACATATGCACCAGCCCCCAGGGAATCTTAAACTATTAATTGATCACCATGAATCAGACGCAGAATTAATTATACGGTGTTATGAAAGAGCAGTCAGATATGCTCAGCAATTTAAAGATTCAGGGAACATTCACGTCGGTTTTTCAGGAATTTTATTAGAACAGTTTCTTGATCCTGAAATGATTGACCGTTATCGAAAATTTATCGATATTCCCGCCATGTTAGACAGTTATCGCAACGCTCACAATGTAGAATTAATTGGCATGGGATATTATCATCCTGTTTTTCCTATTATTCCTCAAGAAGACTGGAAAGAGCATTTAATTCGGGGTCGTCAGATCATTGAAGACGTATTTGGCCGTGCGCCGAAAGGGTTTTGGCCCCCTGAAATGGCCTTTTGTATGGAAATGATTCCCGCGATCGCAGATGCAGGGTATGAATATGTGATCGTCGATGGGGTTCACGTGCAACCCGATAACGACGGTCCAGTGGACATTTATCAGCCTTACAAAGCCACTTATGAAGGCTCAACCATCACCGTTATTCCCCGTGAACGAGATGTATCTAATGCTCAAGAAAGTGGGATGGATGCCATCTGGTTTACTCAAGAAGTGCAACATAAAGTCAAAAGTTCTCCTAACCCCGAACAACCGCGTTTAGTTACTACCTGGTCCGATGGAGAAAATGGGGGATGGTTCCGTCAAATGTCCGAAGAATCAGCTTTTTATGGTCATTTCTGGAGTCCCTTAATTAACAAAATTCAGAACGGAGAAGTTCCTATTCGTTCGGTGTCTTTGTCTGAATATATTAAAGAACATCCTTCTAAAGAGTCCGCTTTTGTGCGTACCGGGGCCTGGAATGTGGGGACAACCTCTGGCTTTGATTTTAGCCAATGGGCAGGTTCAGAGCAACAAAAAGAAGGGGCTGAGGCCATTCGTCAAGTTAGCCAACGATATTGGCAGTTATCAGAGTCAGAAGAAAAATTATCTGAAGAAGACAAAAAAATCCTTAAAGATGCCAGGGAATTGATTTTAGAAGGGGAAACCAGTTGTTTTCTATTCTGGGGGGATGACTGGGTTCCCAAACTTTATGAAAGAACCGAACCTGCATTAAATCTTCTCGATAAATTACAAGGATAAGTGAAGTTAGGACATTAATATATTATTGTAAGGTGGGCATTGCCCACCCTACTTAATTTGTCATTGCGAGGGGTAATATAAACAGTAAGCTTTAATTGTGGCTAAAAACACCCCGAAGCAATCTATCAGATGTAAATATTATGGGGTTTAATGGTCTTGACCCCTACGGCAATATTTATTGAGATTCCTCGTATCCTCGGAATGACAATTAAAGAGTCGTTATTCTCTTATCTCACATTGCTTTTTGTTTTACCCACATTTTAACTAAGGGAACTTCAAAATAATAGTTATTATCTCTTTGCTCAATAATATGATGTCGCAGCATATAAGTTAAAACTGTTTCGGTTATCTCGTTTCTATTTGTAGCTGGCTGTTGACCCTTTGCTAAATTCAATAGTAACCTTTGACCCTCTAAAATTTCTGTCTCCGACTCCCCGGTAAACTCCGTCCAAACATTCGTAAAATAAGGTTCACCCTGGATAAAAGCCTCTTGAATGGCCGCTTTTAAGAGATCAGAGGTAACAGTATCCGTGTGATGAATATTTGCTTGCGTTACCATTGCTGCACCCAAAACTTGTAATAAATAGGGTTGACAATGGGTTAATTTCAAAACTTCTTCAACAATACCTTTATCGTAACGTAAGGTAAATTCTGGATCAGGATCAAGTAGTAGTTGTTCTGCTTCTTCGGGTTCTAAGTAAAGCATTTTAATGGGAACGACACTGATAAAGTAACTACTCCAGTGAGGTCCGATTTCTTGTAAGGTTTTCACACCAGAAAAGAGAAAGCCTAATTGATCATAATGTTGAATTAAATGACGCAATTCATCAAATAATTGTAAGCTAATTCTTCCCTCATTAATAGCCGTGCCAATCTTCTCAAATTCATCTAAATTAAGTAACAGTTGTCTGTCTTCTAGTTTCTCCAGTGCTTCATCTAACCAGTCTTCTAAAATAGTGTAAGGACTTTGTTTAAACTGGTTGCGCTTTGGAGGAATAGATAACGTTACCCCTTGACTTTTACTATCTTTGTAAATAGCACGGACTAAACCGTAGCAAAAATCTGCTTTACTGGTAGTAATGGCCGAACTTTGCATATCAAGGAATATGGGCAATACATCACTGGGAAAGAGACGGGGAAGATTGTATAACCCTCTTTCATCACTCTAGGCAGAAGAATAACAAAAGTCATCCCAAAGATAGACTAAGTAATGTAGATAGTCAACATCATTTATTTTAGCAATAAGCCTTGGAAAGCCTAAAGAAAGTTGAGGAATT
>NETF01000016.1 GCA_002172675.1 unicellular cyanobacterium SU3 | reverse complement strand
TGGCACAGTAAAAGATGTTTATATTCCCATCAATGATATTTTACCTCTCCCTTCTCCTGCTACATAATTTAAACTTATGAATTTTGGTGGCGATCGCTTGTCTCAAGCTGACTTTGTGATCTACTGAATCTATTTGATGATGAATATTCTTTACTTCCTAGTAATTTAATTCCTTCTGAAAGTTTTCTATTTTGAAATAATCACTTAATCAAATAGATTGGTTTTAGCCAGTATTTTTAAATACTAACTGGCTGAAATTGCTATGTTTGTTTTTCTTAAGATGCTCCTTTGTTTTTTAGGAATTTATTGCTTTTGCTTACATCGAACTCAGGTTGCTTGATAAATGATGGTTTCTTGGTCATCTTCAAGATTAATTTCCGGGTCTTCTCCTGGGGTGGTAATGAGACGGGCCCCTTTACTTTCTGTGAAATAACTCCACGCCCATTGAATCATAACAATGAGTTTATTATCGAATTCCAACAGATAGAAAACGTGGATAAATAACCAAACAAACCAAGCTAAGAAACCGGATAATTTTAACCAACCCATATCCACAACCGCTTGATGTTTACCAATAACCGCTAAATTACCCCAGTCCCTATATTTAAAGGGTTTGAGAGGACGGTTTTGTAGTCCCTTACAGATAAAACGAGCGACATATTCCCCTTCTTGCATGGCTACAGGGGCGATACCGGGTAAAATTTCTCCTTTTCCGTCGGGATAATGGGCTAAATCTCCAATAACAAAGATATTGTCGTAGTTAGCCAAGTTAAAGTCAGGTTCAACTATTACCCGTCCCGCTTTATCTAATTCTGCCTCTGCACACTCAGCTAATATCTTAGCAACGGGAGAAGCTTTCATGCCGGCTGTCCAAAGAATGGTACGGGTACGAATTTGTTCTAAGGTATCTCCCTGACGATAGGTGACTAACTGGCCTTTAATATCCGTGACTCTTACCCCTGTTTTGACCGTTACCCCTAATTGTTCTAAAGATTTTTGGGCTTTGAGAGAGAGATGGGGTGGATAAGTCGGTAAAATGTATTGAGGGCTTTGTAAGAGGATGATTTTAGCGTCAGAGGTTTTAATATTGCGGAAGTCCTCTTTTAAAGTTCCGTGGGACAATTCAGCTAAAGCGCCGGCCAATTCAACCCCAGCAGGGCCACCCCCTACTAAGACAAAGGTTAACCAGTCTTTGCGTCGTTCTGTGTCCGGTTCTTTTTCCGCCGATTCAAAGGCAATAAAGACTCTTCTACGGATTTCTATGGCGTTTTCAATGGTTTTTAACCCTGGGGCTTTTTCTTCCCAGCTATCGTTAAAATACTTCTGTGTGACTCCTGTGGCTAAAATGAGGGAGTCATATTGAATTTCTCCGTCACGAAGTTTCACTGTTTGCCGTTCTGGGTCAATGTGCGTGACTTCTCCCATTACGACTTCTGTATTCTTGTTTTTGCTTAACAAAGCTCGTAACGGGGAAGAAATATCCCCTGGAGATAACCCCCCTGTGGCCACTTGATAATATTTTTAAAGTCAAACTAACGCTGAAAACATAGATATTTTAGTGTTGCTCAATCAGCATTAATGATGAATTGAAACCTACATTTGATAAGCAATGATTATTAAAGTTTCAATCAATTTTTTTTATTAGCGATCGCCCTTGAAAGTTCTTAGGTTCCCCCCGCATTAACTACCAATATTAACCTCAGGTGTTGCGGGTTGGAAATGTTTCAGGACAACATTAAAGATGTAAGTAGGCTGCTTCTGCTTCGAGTTGACGGACTAAATAATCGTTATTAGAAGACCTAGCCACTTCTAAGCGATGTTGTAAACTCTTTCGGAGACTTTCCCGATGGGTTTTGATAGCTTGTGTTATCATTTCCTGACTCATTTTGTTCATGGTAAACATCCTTTAATTGATTTTTATGGTAATTGCTACTTCTAACATAACATCTAGTCCGTGCTGGTTGCCAACTATTAAGAAATATTTATGACATTGATCCCAATGATGAAACAATCAAAAATTAAAGCGATCGCTCTTTTGACAGATTTTGGCTTAGAAGATGGTTATGTCGGCATCATGAAGGGAGTTATCGCTACTATTAACCCTAATATTCCCATGATTGATCTGACTCACCATATTCCCTCTCAGCAAATCTGGGCAGCTAGATTTTGTTTAATGAACGCTTATCCTTACTTTCCTAAAGATACGGTGTTTCTAGCGGTTGTGGATCCGGGAGTCGGTAGTCAGAGACGCAGTGTAGCAATTGAGTGTTCCCAGGGGTACTTAGTGGGGCCTGATAACAGTCTATTTAGTGGTATTCTCGAACAAGATCCGGCAAAAAAAGCGGTATCTTTAACTAATACTGACTATTGGCGCGTTAGGGATGTTAGTTTAACCTTTCATGGTCGAGATATTTTTGCTCCAGTTGCTGCTTATTTAGCCTCTGGCGTTCCTTTAGAAGCCTTAGGGGAAGCGATTTCTATTGATAGTTTAATAGATTTGCCATTAGAATCTCCTCAAATTATAAACAAAAATATCCAAGGTTCCATTCAATATATTGATCATTTTGGTAACTTAATTACTAATGTTTTAGCTCACCATGTTAAAGATAAAAATTGGTCGATTATCATTAACAATCAAAAGATAGAATCGGGTTTGACTTATAGTGACGTTGGTCTAGGAGAAATGATAACATTAATCGGTAGTCATGGCTGGATAGAAATTGCTATCAATGGAGGTAATGCACAAGAAAAATTACAGCTTCAATGGGGAGATAAAATCACCATTATTTTTGAGTAAGTAGGTAGGCAAAAATTAACGTAAGTTTGTAGTGAGTCCGTTAGGACAATAAAGCTAGTCAGAATGAAGGCGGAAGCCTTAAATACGGACTTTTATATTTAATTACACCTACCTACTTCTTTTTATACAATTACTTATAAATTACTTGAATCATTGTTAACTGAGATAATATGACTTTTCCTAGTAGCGAATCGAATCAAACGAATATTAAACAAAAAGAATGGAATGATATTTGGAAAAAATTGCGACGAGATCCTTTAGCTTTTTTTGGATTAATAACCTTAACGATTATTATCGTATCAGTGCTAATTGGACCATTTATTTATCAAGTTGCTATTGATGAAATTGATTTTTCTCAAGCTAGTAGTTTACCCAGTTTAGAACATCCATTTGGAACCAACTCCCTAGGACAAGATATTTTAGCAAGAATTTTATTTGGTGGGAGAATTTCTCTAACTGTTGGAATTTCAGCCATGTTAGTTGCTGTTTTTTTAGGAACAACCATAGGAGCGATCGCAGGATTTTATGGCGGAATTATGGATGGTTCATTAATGCGGTTAACGGACTTATTTTTAGCGTTGCCTCAGTTACCTTTATTATTATTAATAGTCTATTTATTCAGAGAACCAATTAAAAAAGTTTCTGGTCCAGAATTAGGAATTTTTATCTTAGTTGTACTTGTTATTGGTGGGCTAAATTGGATGTCCGTTGCACGACTAGTAAGAGGCAATATTTTAAAATTAAGAGAAATGGAATTTGTTAAAGCAGCAGTTGTTTTAGGAGCAAAACCTAGCCGTATTATTTTAATTCATATTCTTCCTAATGTGTTAAGTATTATTATTGTAGCGGCTACTTTAGGGGTAGGAAATGCTATTATTACCGAGTCAACTTTAAGTTTTTTGGGATTAGGATTTCCCCCCGATGTTCCCACTTGGGGACAGATGTTATTCCAAGCAAAAGATTATTTGATCACTGCGCCTCATGTTGCTTTTTTTCCTGGTTTAGCTATATTTTTAACTGTTTTAAGTATTAACTATATTGGGGATGGTTTACGGGATGCCTTTGATCCTAAAAATATAAAATAATTCTAGGAATACTATACCCATTATGTTACTGGTTTAATCACCACACCCTTGAGCAAAATAAAATTTAAGCTAACCAATAACTGGGAAGTGATGCCTTATTGTTAGTCATAAGATACAATAAGGCATCAACTTTAAAAGATTCTCTATAAATAAAGCTATTATCAATGATTGTATCTTCTCAAACGGTTCCTTTTGTCGATTTAACCCTACAACACCAACCCATACAAGCTGACATTGAACAAGCCATAGCCGCAGTGGTTCAACGGGGAGATTTTATCCTAGGAAAAACTTTAAAAGAATTTGAAGCCGAATTTGCCGAGGCCAGTGGTGCTAAATACGGTGTAGGGGTAGCTTCAGGAACCGATGCGATCGCTTTAGGACTACAAGCTTGTGGTATCACTCAAGGGGATGATGTCTTAGTTCCAGCGAATACCTTTATTGCCACAGTCATGGGAGTCATTCAAGCCGGAGCGACTCCTATTTTGGTCGATTGCGATCCCCACACCGCTCTGATTGATTTAAACTTAGCAGCTAAAGCCATTACCCCCAGAACAAAAGCCATTCTCCCTGTTCATTTATACGGTCAAATGGTATCCCCAACGGCGTTATTAGACTTTGCCCAGGCACATAATTTAATCATATTTGAAGATGCAGCCCAAGCACATTTAGCCCAACGAGAAGGTTACAAAGCCGGGTCGGTAGGCATGGCGGCCGCTTTTAGCTTTTATCCGAGTAAAAATTTAGGGGCCTTTGGCAACGGGGGAATGTTGATCACTTCCAATGAAGAAGTTGCCCAGAGGGTTCATACATTACGGAATTATGGCGCACCCAGAAAATACTACCACACAGAAGTGGGGAAAAATAGCCGTTTAGACACCTTACAAGCTGCCATTTTACAAGTAAAACTCCCTCATTTGTCTCAATGGAATCAATTGAGAAATCAAGCAGGACAAATTTATGATCAAGGGTTAAAATTAGGGGAAGATAAGGGGATAATCCCCATTAAAAACCTGAGTCAAGAGGGTCATGTTTATCATCTCTATGTTATCCGTATTAACAAAGGTGTTTCTATGTCTCGTGACCAAGTACAAGCGTTTCTCGGAGAACGAGGCATTCAAACTGGTATTCATTATCCCATTCCTTGCCACTTACAACCTGCTTATAAAAGCTTAGGGTATCAATTAGGAGATTTTCCTCAAGCCGAGATACTTTGTGAGCAAATTTTATCCTTACCTATGTATCCTGGCATTACTCGTGAGCAGATTACTTGCGTGGTTGAACAGTTATCCTTAATTTAAGTCATTTATAGTTAATATTAATCAGGTGATTAACAATGCAAGCAACCTCAAAAATTACCCCATTTATCGAACGAAATTTAGGCAATGTCTTAATTATTGGGTTTCTGGCCGTTCTTTATGCTCCAATTATTTTTTTCTGGTATGACGGTTGGTTAAATAAAAGTATTAACATTGATCACGAATATTTTAGTCATGCTATCATTGGCTTTCCTTATGCTGCCTATATTATTTTTGGTAGGAACCGCCAAAAATGGCAAAAACTGCCCAATAAAATTCATCCCCTTGGAGGCTTTTTCCTCGCCCTAGGATTGGCTTTTTTTATTACAGGAACAAGAGAATTAGTTTCTTTATCTTTCCCTATTGTGATTACAGGAATTATGCTCTGGTTAAAAGGGATACCAGGGCTAAAATTAAACTGGTTTCCCCTGGTTTTAATTTTGTTAGGAACACCGAATGCAGTTCCCTATTTAATCACTCCTTATACCTTACCTTTACAAAAATTTATTGCTTCAGTTGCTTGGTTTCTATTAACACTATTGGGTGTCAATACACAAGTAGATGGCATTTACCTTTATGTCAATAATATCCCAGTAGAAGTTGCTCCTTATTGCGCTGGTTTAAAAATGCTATTTACCAGTTTATACGTCACCCTCTTATTATTAGACTGGACAGGGAATTTGAAAAATAAGGGACGAGTAATTACTTTATTAGGATCAGCTGTAACCATTAGTGTGACAGCGAATATTATTCGTAATACATTGTTAGCGGTTTTTCATGGTAACGGTATGGAGAAAGCTTTTTATATTCTTCATGACAGTTGGGGAGGAGATCTTTACTCTGTGGGAATGTTAGGCACTATTGTGGGAACCAATTGGTTACTTGATCGTTTTTCAGAAAATTCTAAAGTGGTAGAAAAGGTCAATAATGATAATCTTGATGAACAGTTTAATTACGAAAATGATCCCCAATAAGGATATGTTTAAAATTAAAAAAGGACTTTTTATTTCTCAAGTTGTTATCCTCTGTCTTTTAGGATTAGCTATTCTATTTGTAGCGGTTCCTAACTACTTTACTCAACAATGGTCTTGGTCTGAGTTACCTCGTGTTCCAGAAGTCTCTCAAATGAGAAAGATCCCTGAGACACCATTAGACTTTACAGGATGGACAACAGTCGGTCAAAAAGAACTCTCAATTAATAATTATCCTTGGTCTTTTCAAGTTATTGAGAAACCAGGACAAAAGCCAGTTGTGGTTGCTTTGAAAGGACAAAAATATTACAAAGATCACCCAGAAGTAGAATGGGTTGATTTACAAGGGGTAGAAAAATGGAAAAGTGATAGTTCTCAAACCCTCAAATTTCCCTCAACAATAGAACCCAATCATTCAATTACGGCTCGTTGGTTTCAAGCTTGGAATCAAAAAACTTATGCCGTGGTTCAATGGTATGCTTGGCCAGGAGGAGGTCATTATGCACCGTCTCAGTGGTTTTGGGCCGATCAAAAAGCACAATTAAAAGATCAACGAGTTCCTTGGGTTGCTGTTTCGATTAAAATTCCTATGGAAGCTTTAGGAAACTTAAGAGATATGGAATCTTTAGCTAAATCATTAAGTCAAGAAGTACAGAAAACCTTAGAAAAAAAGGTTTTTATGGATAAAAGTCAATCCTGACAGAAAATTATCGTCCGATTTTTTGTGCCTGATTAACAACCACTCCACTAACAAAACGACCATAATTTTGCAGGCGATCTTGTTGTCCTAATCGATCAGGATGCTTAAAAAGATCACCTAATCCTGTGATTAACATGGCTAAGGTTGCCATAAGAATTAAATAGTTACGAAAAATTGTAATTTTTTTAGTATCAGTTGATAGCATTGAAAATCTCTTATTTTTATTTTCAAACGTGGATAAATTTAAGTAGATAAAATGGTGTATATAATCGGCCTTAAAAATTGCTTACTAGCATAACACTTTTGCACAAATTCGGCCAGGAAGTTTTCTGGTAATCTCAGATAATAAGAAGCGGTGGATAACTTAAGTATTTGTACTGATGATTGACAATAAGTGTACTTGCTTTCTGGTCTCATCCCTTCTATCGTTGAGAAGATATCTTTAAATACAAGGTTTTTCGATTGGATAAAATGGAACAATTTTGGTCTGAGGTCTTAAACTTCTGTAAAAAGACCACAACAACGATCGCAGACACCTTAATAGAAAAAGCGGGAAATGTCTCCCCAAGTGCAAAAGACGATGGATCTCTGGTCACATCAGCCGATCGCTGGGCTGATCAAACCATTCGAGAAGCGATCGCCTCACAATTTCCCACTCATGGCATCTTAACTGAGGAAACCACTCATATTTTTCCAGATCAAGATTGGTGTTGGATCGTTGATCCCATCGACGGAACCACCAACTTTACCAGAGGGGTTCCCATTTGGGCTATTTCTCTGGGTTTACTCTACCGTGGAACCCCTGTGTTTGGGTTTGTCTATATTCCTCCTCTCAAACAGTCTTTTTACGGTTATTGGTACGGAGACTCAGGGTTAACTGGACCTACGGGAGCCTATTGCAACGGTCAACCCATTACCACCAGTGAAGATACCCCTAGTAAAAGCCATTTATTTAATCTTTGCGCTCGCAGTCTCAAAGTCTTACAAAAGCCATTCCCTTGTAAAATTCGGATGATTGGCGTAGCTAGTTATAATCTATTATTAGTGGCTTGTGGTGCTGCCGTGGGGGGAGTGGAAGCAACTCCTAAAGTTTGGGATATTGCGGCGGTATGGGTCATTATCCAAGCAGCTGGAGGAAGTTTTATTTTCTTAGAAAATAGCGCGTTTTTTCCTTTAACTATTGGTGAAAACTATGGTAAAAAATCAATTCCTTCTTTAGCTGTTAATCAGTCTAAATTTGTCTCTTTATTTAAACCGTTAGTTGAATGTATTTTATAAATGGTGGAACGAAAAAATATTAAACTATCTCAAATAGAATTGTCCTATTTAGAATGGAATCAAGGGACAAAGCCTTTATTATTATTACATGGCTTAGTAGATCATGCTGTTGTCTGGTCTAGTTTGGGGGATTATTTAGCTGAAGATTATCACATTATTGCCCCTGATCTTCGGGGTCATGGAGACAGTAGTAAACCGAAAAAAGGTTATAAATTTTCAGATTATATGGCTGATTTAAACCAATTTATGGATTATTTGGGTTGGCAATCGGCTCATGTTATTTCTCATTCTTGGTCAGCTAAATTAGCAGCCATTTGGGCAACTCAGCAACCAGAAAGATTCAACGATTTGATTTTAATTGATCCCTTTTTTATTGACAAAATGCCTTCATGGTTCAAAATAACGTTTCCTATTCTCTACAAAACCTTACCATTTTTAAAAGTAATTGGACCATTTAATAGCTATGAAGAAGCAGAAACCTTAGCCAGAGGATTGAAACAATATCAAGGTTGGACTCCTTTACAACAGCAAGTATTTAAGTTAGGGATGGAAGAAAAAGAAGGAGGAAAATGGGGCAGTAAATTTATCAAACAAGCTAGAGATGAAATTTTTGAAGAAGTGATGAAATATGCAGGACTCACTGAAGATATTAATATTCCGACCTTATTTATTAAACCCGAAAAAGGACTGAATCGAACTGCGTGGCAACTAAAACCTTATCAAACTTATTTAAAACAGTTAGAAATTGTCGAAGTTCCTGGAAATCATTGGGCTTTTTTAGTTGAACCTACTCCCTTTAACCAAACCGTGAAACACTTTTTATGCAAATTTAATTAATTAAAAGAAATTTAACCCCACACCCTACACCCAGAACCGAAGCGACGATAAGATTGTTATGTTGAGTGGCCAATCAGGGTAACATAAGCTAGAGCCTGAGAATTTTTCCCAACAATAATAAGAGGTTAAATAGATACCCATGACTAAAGTTTTGATTGTAGAAGATGATCCGATTAATCTTCGCGTCTTCTCAAAAATTCTCACTAAACGAGGGGGGTTAACCGTTAAAGGGACAGAAGACGTAGAGGAAGTGATGAAAATTGCTCAAGGAGGGGAAGTGGATATTATTCTAATGGATGTGTCTCTTTCCCATAGTGTTTATCAAGGGGAATCAGTTGATGGGATCAAAATTACCCAATTTCTCAAAGCTAACCCCCAAACTGCTAATTTACCGGTCATTTTAGTAACTGCCCACGCTATGGAAGGCGATCGCGAACATTTCCTAGAAAAAAGTGGGGCTGATGGTTATATTTCTAAGCCGATTGTGGATCACGAACAATTTGTTAATCAGATTTTAACCACTATTACCAATTATCCTCAAACAGAAGACCGTTAGGGGTCGTAATAATGACCCCATTTTATTACTGATCCCTGGTTTGTTGTTCATTTTCGGTCATGGTAGAAGACTCTCCTTCTAGTTGACTAAAAACAGATTTCATCTTAGGGGTTGTGAAAAAAGTTTGGGTATCTTTAATTAGTTTTTCTCCCCAAAGGTTATCTTTTAGATGTTGTAGTTCTCCATAATTACTATCGAGTTGTAGGGCTGTTTCTCCGAACTCAAAGCCTTGTTCTTGTTGCCCTTGAACATAGAAAGCAACCCCTAAAGCGAGTTTTGGTTCTGCCTGTTCAGGATCAATTTCTAGGGCTTTTTGCCAATGTTGGATCGCTTCTTTTATCTTTCCCTGTTCGTACTTAATTAAACCAATGTTATTAATGGCTGGCCAGAAATCTTCTTGTTGATCAACGGCTTTTTGATAAACGGAGATCGCTTCTTCCATGCGCCCTAATTTAAAATAAGCATTTCCTAAGTCAAACTGCGCTGAAGGTACATCAGATTTTATTTTTAGTCCTTCTTCTAATTCAGTAGCTGCTTGTTGGTATTTTCCTTGTTGAAAATAGGCATTTCCTAGGGTAAATTTAATGCCTGCTTCTTCTGGTTGTAAGGCCAAGGCTTTTTCTAAGGCATTTACCCCTGGATCTAACTCCTGTTTAATAATATATAAAGTTCCTAAAATAAACCAAGGTTGATACTCATTTGGGGCTAACTGAGTCGCCAGTTTTGCCCGTGATAAGGCTAACTCATGTTGTTGAAAGCGGATTAATTGGGCTGCTTCTTCAGCCACTTGTAAGCCTTGCTCTTTTAGTTCTTCTGTATTTAGTTGAGGGGTGTAGGGTAGAAGCATTTGTCCCATAACCGGAACACTGAACTGCCAAACTCCCACACTCACCAATAAAGATAGTAACCAATTACGTTTAAACACAGTTTGATCTCTATAGTTTGTTAACATTATGCGCCTTTCCTAGTGTAGAGGAAAACGATCTCTTTCGTGTTTTTAAGATAAAACCATTATCCAAATTGGGATTTTTTATATTCAATTAACGTTGCAGGTTGACCTTGTAATTTTTTCAACCAATACTTAAATTGACCAATAATCTGAGGAAATTTGCCTAAAATACAGAAGAACGCATATAAGCGACTATGGGATTTGCTATCCCCACAAGCGCAACGATATCGATAAATACGCCATCCTAACAGGGGATATCCTATCAATAGAATCAGGCTTAAGCCATAAGTCCACCAAGCTAACCCCAAAGCCATTACGGGTAACATCAATCCCCACAACCAATTACTAATCCCCTGACGTACCATATACTTTTCAGGGGTTAAACCGTACATTGCCATTCCTTGAGCAATGGCCCAACCACTTCGCACCATACGAGACCACCATTGACTAAACTGAGTCATGTCTGCATCATGATAGGTCATATCGTGGTCTAAACGCCAAATTTTCCACCCTTGGCCCCGCAAACGGATGCACATTTCTGGTTCTTCCCCACAAATTAAGCGATCATTGAATCCCTTTACCTGTTGGATGGCTTCAACTCTCATTAACGCATCACCCCCGCAGGCCTTGGCTTCTCCGATGGGGGTGTTCCATTCCATATCCGCTAAACGGTTATAAGCAGTCGCATCGGGGAATTTTTCTTTTCTTCTACCACAAACAATAGCTATAGTTGGGTTTTGATCTAGTTTCTCTATGGCCTTTTCTATCCACCCATCAGCCAGAGTACAATCTCCATCCATAAATTGAACATAGTTAAGGTTAGGATATTGTTTCACTAGCCATGTAAATCCTGTATTGCGGCCTCTGGCTGCTGTAAACGGGCGATCGCTATCTAAAGAAATAATTGACACCCCCATAGATTTTGCTGTTTCTATACTGCCATCGGTTGAGCCAGAATCAACATAAATGATTGGAGCATTATCATATTTTTTAGTTTCATTAATAACGGATTTTAAACAACTAATTAAGCGTTGTCCTTCGTTTCTTCCAATGATCACAAATCCTAATTCAGACATTGTTTTATAGTAAAAATATTCTGATTATAAGCTTATTATTAGCATAACATAAAACAATATTTGTTTTTGATAATTAATAACTCCTATAACTAGCTATCAGCTATTAGCTTAAAATTTGTGTATATAATTAGGGATGTGAAAGCTTGGGTCTAAATCTCCTTCTAAACAAATCTGACTGCTGACTGCTTTTTTAAAATTTACAAACTGAATCAGGTTGAATGGGACAAGTCAAGTTATTGAGAGGGTTTTGGGAAATATCAATAGTCTCCACTTGACTTAATGATTTAAGTGAAGAAATATCTTGAATTTGATTATGATTCAGGTGCAGTTTAGATAATTTACTTAAGTAAGATAATGGCGTAATATCAGTAATATTATTATGAGATAAATAAATTTTTTCTAAATTTAAAAGATTCGATAAGGGAGTAATATTATTCACCAAATTCTTATCGAGAATTAAGAGACTAAGTTCAGTTAATTTTTCTAAAGGATGAAGATCCTTAATTTGATTATCACCAGCGATGAAAACCTTTAATTTTTCAAGATTTTCTACGCTACTAATATCTTTTACATTATTGTGCAGTAAAGAAATTCCTTGTAAATTACTGAGATGAGATAAAGCAGAAATATCAGTAATCTTATTATTATCAAAAATAATAACCTTTAATTTATTAAGTGAAGCAATAGGATTAATAGTAGAAATTTGGTTAAAAGGCATATAAAGATGAGTCATATTAGTTAACTTAAAGAGAGGCTTTAAATCACTAACCTGGTTATTCCACATCCAGACTGTTTCTAATTTTTTCATATTAGATAATGCCGTAATATTACTAATATTATTATTAGACAACTCTAATTTTTCAATTCTTTTTAAAGATGAAAGAGGGATAATGTCAGATATTTCATTATCTGCTAAATATAATTCTGTTAATCCTTGAAATGAAGATAATGGGGTCAAGTCTTCGATAGCTGTAGCTGATAAATCTAATTGCTCTAATTTCGCTAGGTGGCGGGCTGCAATTTCACAATCGGTATTATTAGCTTTTTCTAATAAAATTGAAACAGTGTACTGCGCTTTTTGCGATAGTCTATCTTGATTTAAACATAATTCTGTAAAAGCTGTGGTTGCATTTAAAGATGTATAATTTAGCCAAGTTTCACTTAAAAAGAGAAACACTAATAAACCAAATAAAAATTGAATAATACGAGAAGAAAGAATGACTTGTCTAAAACGTAGCATAATATCAGTATCCTCAAAAAATATTAGTAAAAATAACAAAAATTGACCGTATTTTCTTCAGTATAACATAGTAATTTTGAAAGTAAATAATTTAGATAATTAGTGATCTAGGTACTAAGTTTTATTGATCTTGATCACAACTTAAGACTATCCATTATCTGAGGATTATCATTTTGAATATCATTTTGAATATCATTAATAATGTATCAATCTCTTTTAGAAGTTCATTCACCTAACTCTTTACATTGTCACAAATAACTATATTTATGTTACAGTTTATGAATAAGAATTGATGTTTTGACAATGAAACCCTTTTATTTATTATTACCATTAAGTATTATAGCGATCGCTTGGTTTGCTTTTGGTATTTATCAGGCTAATAGTGCGCCTCTTCCTGTGGGTTTTCCCTCTCCGACTACCCCAGGAAAGATAGAAATTAAGCAATATCCTGCCTATCGTGCTGCGACTTATCATTATTCAGGAAATCTCTCTGAAGCGGGAAGTCAAGCATTTTCTTCGTTATTCCAACATATTAGTAGCAATAATATTTCTATGACGGCACCAGTGGAAACTCGTTATCCTCTCAATACTTTAGAAACTAACGAGACAACAGGGGAAGCAACGGTTTCGTTTCTCTATCGAAATACAGATATTTATCCTCAAGAAATAGCCGATAATATTACGGTAGAAGATGTTCCTTCTATGACAGTGATAAGCTTAGGATTAGTTGGGGGTTATTCCTACAAAAGTTATCAAAAAGGAATAGAAAAGCTAAACAATTGGCTATCAGAAAATCCTTCTTATCAAATGATAGGAAAACCTCGCCGTTTGTTCTATGATGGTCCCTATAAACCTGATGCTACTAAGCGTAGCGAAATTCAAATCCCGGTTACTCAATAAACTGACTAGAATTATGAAAGCTTTGACATTAAATAATGGAAATATCATTCCTCAATTTGGATTAGGAACCTGGAAATCAGAACCAGGAAAAGTTAAAAATGCAGTAAAATCTGCTTTAAGTATTGGTTACAAACATATTGATTGTGCGCCCATTTATGGTAATGAAAAAGAAGTCGGAGAAGGGTTAACCGAATCTTTTCAAGAAAATGTTGTTAAACGAGAGAACATTTTTATTACGTCTAAACTATGGAATAATCGACACCATAAAACGGATGTTGTTACTGCTTTAAAACGAACCTTACAAGACTTACAACTCGATTATTTAGATTTATATCTCATTCATTGGCCTGTCGCTTTTAAAGCAGACGTAAATTTTCCTGACGATGCGTCTGGTTTACTTCCTTTATCTGAAGTTCCCTTAATAGAAACATGGCAAGGAATGGAACAAGCGATTGACGAAGGATTAGTTAAAAATATCGGAGTTTCTAACTTCAGCATTAAAAAATTAGAGGATATCATAATAAATTCTCGTATTAAACCTTCCATGAATCAAGTAGAATGTCATCCTTATTTACAACAAGATGAACTACTCACTTACTGCAAAAAAAATGATATAGCATTAACAGCCTATTCTCCTCTCGGTTCAAAAGACAGACCTGATTTTGTTAAAAATGAGAATGAACCCATTTTATTAGAAAACGAAGTCATAGAGAAAATTGCACAAAAACATCAATCAACCACAGCACAAATTTTAATACAATGGGCAATAAAAAGGGGAACTGTGGTTATTCCTAAGTCCGTTTCTCCTGAGAGAATTAAGCAAAACTTTGAAGCACAAAACATTAATTTAGATACAGAAGATATGGAAAAAATTAAAACTCTCAATCAAAATTATCGCTATGTGGATGGTTCATTTTTTGCCCTTCCTAATAGTAGTTATACCGTCGAAAATATCTGGGCTTAATTAACTTTTTATAGGGTAGGTTGGTTTAGACAACTAACCCCTTTTTTCTTAACTTTTTACTTATGATTTTTGGCTCGTTCCAAGGGTGGTAAAATCATAACTAGAAGGACGTTGAAACACCCTCAAATCAAACTGAGGAATAATACAAAACATATGGTCGAAAATGGTTGATTGGACTTCCTCATACCGCGCCCAAGCAGTGTCGGTACAATAAACATACACTTCAATGGGTAAACCATGTTCAGTCGGATGTAGTTGACGCACTAAAAAATAAGGACCAGAACTTATTTTAGGATGTGCTTGTAAATAAGCCATCATATAAGTGCGAAATACACTAATATTACTTAGCCATTTTTCATCTAGGGATGATAACTTATCGTTATCACTAGAATCTTCTTGAATTCGTTGACATTGTTCTCTGATTTCTTCACCAATATAATCCATTTTGGAAAATCTTTCTAACATTTCTTGATCACAAAATTTAATAGAAGTTATGTCAATATAAACGGCGCGTTGAATTTTTCTTACTTTTAATTCAAACATAATACGCCAATTTTTAAAGGAATCAGAGATTAGCGCATAGGTAGGAATAGAGGTAATACTATTATCCCAATTAAGCACTTTAACAGTAAATAAATTAACTTCATTGATAAAGCCATCAGCCCCATATTTAGGCATTTCAATCCAATCTCCCAGGGCTATCATAGGATTTACTGCTAACTGTAAACCAGCAGTAAATCCCATGATAGAATCTTTGAAAATTAGCATTAAAACCGCACTTCCTGCACCTACCGCAGCTAGAATATTAGTAAGTGGTTGATTAATGGATTTAGAAGTAACAATCAAAATTAATAAAATTACAATTAAAATATAAAAAAGTTGTACAAAAACTCTAATAGGAATAGATTTTAATGTTTCCTGTGATTCACTAAATTTAACAATAAGATCGAGAATTCGACTAATAACTAAAAAAGCAATAATTGAAGTAGAAATAGTAATAGTATTGTCTAGTAGCCAATAACCAGTTTGATAAGAGTCAGGAAAACCTCTAAAAATTAAACCCATACCAGGAAACCAAATTATAGCGTGTCCAACTAATAATAAGTTACGGTTCCAGAAGATAGATTTTTTGTACTTTTGACGGGGTACTAAATATTTATGTGAGGCAAATAATAACCAACTAGCTATTATCATTAAAATGAAAATGCCAAAAGAAATAATACTTTGCTGTAAAATAGACTGAGGTTGACGTAACTTCCAAGCTTTTTCTAGCGCATCATTGACAACTTGAGAACCAATCTTGGCTAATTCAGCAACGGGAAGTCCATAGAGTCGAGAATCTGCTTCTGTGATAGTCATCAATAACCATCTTTGTTTTAGGGTAGAATCATTATTTCCAGATTGATTGGTTCGAGAAATAACTAACACAGTTTCCTGATTAAGAATAGAGGGAAAAACCCTCATTTCATCAGGTTTTATATGTCTCTTGACAATTTCACTAAGGGTGTTTTCAATTCTTTTAACACGAGACTTCAAAATATTACTATTTTCTTCAATATTACCTGCGACAGGCAACACAATACGACCATCTAATTTAACAGCCCGATATTGAATATTGCCTAATTTACCTGATGATAAACTAAATAAACCAAGTGCATATAATTCTTGTTTTTTTTTAAGTAAATTTTCTGCTTCTTTAGCACTAATATTAAATTTTTTGGCGAAATTTTGAAGTTCAGGATTGGACTCCAGTTTATTTAACTCGGAATCTTCAACTTGTTTTGCAGAAGTAGAAGATTTAGAACCCAAGACAAGGCATTGTGTTTGAATTACAGGAGAAGTAGTAATTATAATCAATACACAAAAAATAAAGCTAATAAAAATCTTAAAAATTAAGGAACGAAAAGAAGTTACTTTTTTAATCAATATTGTCCTTAATTGCTGCATCATGAAATTGATTAAGTAAACTATCATCAATGAGGGTAAAATAAATCAATAAGGCTAGAGATCATCAGCCTTCAATTATTCTAAATTAAATATTTATCAACAGTGAGATGCTTAAGGATGAATACCAAAAATACCTTAATCTTTTCAACTACCATCAAACAAGCTTTAACTTCTCTAGCTATTGTTAGTATTAGCCTCTTCCCGATGGACAGTTTAGAGCGATCGCTTTAGGAATTATGGCCGGAGTCGATGCCAACGTTCCTCGTCCCCTCGATAGCAGAGGAAAATCCTACTAAAATTATACCCAATTCCTCGATAAAAAGGCTCTGGAAGGGTCTAAAATTGGGCTTTTTATCGATTTTAAAGGAGGGAATGAGGAGGTTGACAGTTTAACTCAACAGGCTGTTATTAAGCTCAAAGAATTGGGGGTAGAAGTGATCTTAGTAGACTTACCCACGCAAAATGAAAGGGGTAAGCATTCGTTTAATTCTCTAAAATTTCTCAATATTAAATCCTCCTTATCTTTTCGTTACTGTTGAGCTGATGGTTGACCGCTTTTTTAATCCCGTTACGTTGTTGTTTTTGAATAGCAGAAGTTGTCAAAGTCTCTCTAATAGGGGATGTTGAAGCTTATACAAAATCATGACAATTAAATTAATTGTTGAGCATTGCTGACGCTTATTTTTATATAATTTATTTATAGCAACTAGACATTTTATTAAGGTTATTTTATGAATCATCAGACTCAAAACCCTTTGCCCTCCCACGTCCCCCCATCAAGATCCCAAAAATCTAACGATAACGAGCAATTTATAGAAAAAAATATCACCTCAGAATATCAAGAAGTTCCGAAAACCTCTAATAAAAAAGAGGAGAAAAGAAAGATTAAAAAACTATGGTGGTTATTGCCAGTATTTGGTTTATTATTCGTTCTAGGGGGAGTCACAGTCATTCGTCTTCGAGACAATGAGCAACCCGTCACTGTCACCGAAACGGTTCCTCTCTCAGTACAGGTTGCCACTGCGACACGAGAGCCCCTTCGGGCTTGGATCTCCAGTGAAGGTACTGTTAGAGCCGTAGACTATCAACATCTTACCTTTGACACAGAAGGAGATGTTACTTATTTGGCTAACCAAAACGGTAGAAGACTGCGAGAAGGCGATCGCGTAACAAAAGGACAATTATTGGCTCGCATTGATGATCGCGAACTCACCGCAGATGTCACCCAAGCTCAAGCAGCGATCGCAGAAGCCCAACAAAACAAAGAGGCTGCCATAGCTGACGTGGCTCAAGCTCGCGCCCAAGTTGCTCAAGCGCGATCGCAGGTACAAGAAGCCCAAGCCCAACTACAAAATGCCCAAGCAGCCCGAAGATTAGCTGCTACGAGTTTAGAACGTTATCGAAGGCTCGTAGAAGAGGGTGCAGTCGCTGAAATAGAATTTGATGAACGTCAAAACGCCCTAGAAGATGCTCAAGCAGGGATTCAGTCGGCTCAGGCAGGAGTTCAGTCAGCCCAGCAACAAGTAGAAGCAGCCCAAGCTCAGGTACAAGCAGCCCAGCAACAGGTAGAAGCTCAAACCTCCGCCATCACCACAGCCGAAGCCCGATTATCTCAAGCAGAGGTTGCTTTAGAAGGAGCCAGTATTTATGCACCTTTTAATGGCATTATTGCCTATCTCAATATTTCTGAAGGAGAATACTTTTCCCCACAAATCGTTACGTCTCAACTAGGAGGCGATTATCAAGGCATTTTAGAGCGAATTCCCATGGTGATCATTGATCCGAGTCAATATGAGGTCATTGTCGATTTAGCTGGGCCCACAGGGGAACAAGTCGAAGCCGGTCAAAACGCTGTCATTGCCTCAGAAACCCAGGTCAATACTGCGGCTACATCTCAACAGACCTTAATGGCTAACGCTCGCGCTAGGGGTGAAGTGTTTGCCGTTAACCCTGCCATTAGTCCTGGGGGACGAGCCATCGAAGCCACCATTCGCCTTAATCCAAGGACTACCGAAACTCTACGACATGGAGAACAGGTATTAACTTGGATCGCTGTGTCAGAAAACCCCGACGCTATAACTGTTCCCATTGATGCCATTGTACGACGCGATCGCATTCCTTATGTATTTGTGGTCAATGAAGCAGAAAATATTGTTGAGCAACGAGAGGTCCAGTTAGGCATTACAGGAATTACTCAACAGGGAATTATTAGTGGAGTAACACCTGGGGAGTTAGTGGTAACGGAAGGACAAAACCGACTGGTGGACGGGGCTGCTGTTGACGTGATTAACCAAGGTAGATAATGAGTGAGTTAAAAGAAGAGTTTCGTAGCAATAATAATGGACATAACACCTCAGTTAATGGCAAAAAAACCTCCCGATTAGAACGATTTTTCTTTTTAAACACTATTTTTGCTATTTTATTAACCTTGCTGATGGTGGTGGGGGGTCTTTTGGGTTATTTTTCTATGACCAAACAGTCTAACCCTGATATTGATATTGCCGTTGCCACTGTCACCACCACCTGGCCAGGAGCCGATCCCCAAACCATTGAACAACAAGTTACCAATGAAATAGAAACAGAAATTACCTCAGTCGAGAATGTCAAAGAAGTTCAGAGTGCTTCTTATGCCGGGTTTTCGGTGATTAATGTGGAATTTACGTCCCAAGCAGACCCAGATGAAGCCATCGAAGAATTACGGCAAGGAGTCGCCCAAGCAGAACCCGAATTACCTGAAGATGCAGAGCAACCTGTCGTAGAACAGATTTCCGTCAATGATGCCCCTATCCTTACCTTAGCTCTGTTTGGGGACATCGATCAAACGGTCATTTCCCAAACGGCAGAGGACATTCAAGACAATTTAGAACAGGTAGCAGGGGTCAGTGAAGTGAACCTAGGGGGAGCGCGAGAAGAGGTGATTAATGTGCAAATGAACCCCTTTCGTTTAGCCACGTTGGGTATTTCTCCGACCACCGTTGCCACAGAAATTCGTAATGCTAACCGAGATGTCCCCCTTTCAGAGATAGAAAGTGATTTAATTGGGTCACAGGTACGTTTTTATGGTCGTTTTCGCAGCGTAGAAGCATTACAAGCGTTACCCATTGCTCGTTTAGAAGGGCGAGTGGTACGCCTGAGTGAACTGGCTGAGGTGCGTCGAGAACTCGACGAAGAAGAAACTCGTGCTTTTATTAGTACCCAAGGAGAAGCTTATCAGCCTGTGGTCAGTGTGGGCATTAAAAAAGTACCTGGACAAGATTCTATTGAGGTTATTGAGCGGGTTTTAGCTGCTATGGAGCAAATTGAGCAAAATCCTAATTTGTGGCCCAGAGGCATGGAATATCAGGTGATTGCCGATGAATCGGATATTATTTGGGAACAGTTGGGCAATTTATTTACCAATGCCTTGCAAGCCATGGCTGCCGTGTTTGTGGTGCTGTTTATCGCTCTTTCTTGGCGTGAGGCCTTAATTGCAGGGTTATCCATTCCCTTAACCTTTTTAGGAACGTTAGCAGTGCTGTGGTTAACTGGGCAAACCCTTAATAATATGGTACTCATTGGCATGGTCTTGGCCTTGGGTATCTTGGTGGATGTTTTCATCTTGGTTATGGAAGGGATGCACGAGTTTATCTTTGCTGAGGGAATGAGTTTTAACCAAGCTGCGTTGAAAACAGTCAAAACCTACGCACCACCGGCCTTTGCCGGACAATTGACCACCATTTTAGCCCTATTTCCCTTACTGGCCATTAGCGGTACTTTAGGAAAGTTTATTGAATTGTTGCCTTACACCGCAATTATTTGTTTAGTCCTCAGTTTTATTATTGCTATTTTAATTGATATTCCTCTCTCTCGTTACTTGTTAGGCAATATGAGAAGCGTTGAAAAAAAATCAACCATTGACCGTTTAAGTCAAGCAGCTTCAACCCGTTGGATGAATTGGAGTCTTAATTATACAGTTAAAAGTAACAAAACAGCTTGGGCTTGGGTATTAGGAACCATTGCCCTCTTTTTCTGTGTAATGACCTTATTTAGTCAAATTTCCGTCGAATTTTTCCCAAGAGGAGATCAACGCAACTTTAGTGTCAATGTAGAACTACCGCCCACCACAACCCTAGACGTTTCCCAAGAAGTAGCCGACGACCTAGGGGAAATTTTACGAGAAAAAGACTATCTTGACAGCGTTATTAAATATACAGGACAACGGAGTAATCTAGTGGCATCAGGGGAACTACAACCCACTCAAGGCAGTTATTTAGTGGGGTTTTCAGGTACGTTCCTCCCTGAAAACCAACGGGAACGGCTATCCTTTGAATATTTAGACGATTTACGCAACGAGTTACAAACAGCCGTTAATCAATATCCTGGAGCTTCTTTAGTCTTAAATGCTCAACAAGCAGGAGAAAGTGGCGACCCTATTCAAATTGAAATTACCGGCAGTGAATTAAGCCAACTTAGGCAAATTTCTCAACAAGTGCAAATGGCTCTTCGACAAATACCTGGGGCGACAGACGTACGAGATAATTTAGGAGCATTGCAACCCGACCTCAGATTAATTCCCAAGCGAGAAGAACTCTCATTTTATGAGTTAAGCGAAGATGAACTGGCTTCTCAAGCTCAATATTATATGCGGGCGGTGGATATTGGTGATTTTGTTATCGGTGGCAATGAGGAAGACTTAGAAATTCTCCTTAGCACCGCTTGGCCATCCCGCAACGGCAAAGTAGGTGGACCCACCCGTCGAGATGAGTTATTATCTGCTCGTTTCTTTACCTCAAACCCCGATAAGGAAGTCATTTCCGCAGGAGCAGTTATTAAAGCAGTCCAAGCAGAAGCCCCCCTGTCCATTACCCGTCGCGGAGGACAGCGCACCGTCACCGTATTGGCAAAGAATGAAAATCGGACAACAGGGGAAATTTTAGCGGATTTACAGCCAAAATTACAAGAAATAAAACAATCGTGGCCTCAAGGGTATGATTATAGTTTCGGTGGAGAAACCGAAGACCAAGCGGAAACCTTTGGCTCTGCAGGTCAAGCCTTAGCCTTAGCTATCTTTCTCGTCTTTGCAGTGCTGGTGTTACAACTGGGATCGTTTCGCCAACCCTTTATCATTTTACTGACCATTCCCTTTGCTTTAATGGGTACAGTGGGAGGCTTTTTTCTTGCAGATATCCCCTTTTCCTTTACCGCTTTTATTGGAATTATCGCTTTAGTGGGAATTGTGGTCAATGATGCGATCGTTATGGTCGATACCATGAATAGTTATCAGCAAGAAGGAATAAAATTACGTTTAGCTGCAGCCAAAGGTGTTGCTGACCGTTTAAGACCAGTGCTAACCACCAGTATTACCACCATTATTGGGTTAACCCCTCTGGCCTTAAGTGACCCCACTTGGATGCCTTTATGTAGTGCTATTATCTTCGGTTTAGTGGCTGCTACAGTCATTGCTTTAGTGGTTATTCCTTGTCTATACCTCTTATTCACACCGAAACATTAAATTGTTCAGATCATACTATATTTTAGAAGTTTCTCATTGACAAAAGAGCGTAAATATTAGGAGTTTCGCATTGACAGAAAATAAAAATTATGCTGTCAAAAAATGGGGGTAGATAGTTGTTCTAAAATAAACTCTCGTGCTACTTTTAAGGAAAGTTCCCTTTGTAAAGAATACCAAGACTCAATCGTAGCTTGAATTCTCATAATTAGGAGTTTTGCATTGACAGAAAATAAAAATTACGCTGTCAAAAAATGGGGGTAGATAGTTGTTCTAAAATAAACTCCCGTGCTACTTTTAAGGAAAGTTCCCTTTGTAAAGAATACCAAGACTCAATCGTAGCTTGAATTCTCATAATTTCTAATTGACAAAATGCTCTTAATGAACAGAAAATATGAGTTACAATAGCAGAAGTTGTTCTTACTTGAAATTTGGATAACCCACATAACTGTTTTAAGGCTCTATGATAGCTTTCAATTCCCCAATGAAGAGTTTGTAATTCCCTAAAATCAAAGCGATTCCAATTCATAAGTTTAGATTTATCATATCGGAAAGCAATATAATAACGACAACTTCCGTGTTTGAAAGTTCTCTTAAATACTTTAACTTTTCCGAATTCTTTGAGAGTTACTATCAAACCTTGTTCTGGAATATGTAAGTCTTCTACTCGTTGATACTTACTCCCTTCTACTTTTACTTGTCTATTTTTGGCTATTCCTACTTGAAAATTCAGTTCTTTTTCTCTAAAAAATCTTAAATTTTCTTTAGAAGAATACCAAGAGTCTGTTGTTATGGTAGAAGGTTTTACTCCCCAGTTTATTACCTCTTCTATCATTTCTCTTAAATAATCATTTTTAGTCTTCTTATCTAGAGGATCATAAAGACGATAATTAATAGGCATTGATTTTCCATCACAGTCAGTGTAATACAAAGTAATTAAATTAATTCCTTTGACTGCTTTTTGATGCTTTCCTGACCAATAATAGCTAATTAAATGAGCTTTTTTTACTTGAGAGTAGTGTTTTTCAATAATTGTGTCATCCCCACTTAATACTCCTCCTCTTAGATTTAGGTTTTCTCGAACTTCTCTAAATAAATCTATTGGTTCATATTGCTCTCTTAGTAAGAATCTATTTGTACTATGACGAGAAACGTCTAAAACTTCGGCTAAACGACAGCAACCTGTGTATTTTGGCTCTGAGAGCAAGAAATATGTGTATTGATCTAGGTTACATTGGGCTGTTGATGGTTTACTCCGAAGTCTTATTGTTTTTCTCCTTTGTTAGCGATCGCCTAGAAATGATCATTGAGGCATTCCATCTCTTTTGTCAATTTTCTCTTTTGGCGATCTCGAAGAGATGATACTGTTGGCGAAAGTAATCTAAGCGTATTTCAAAATGAAGTATAAGAAGGAATTGTGGTGAAATGATAGGGTTCCGTCAACCAAGTAATACATGGAAAAAATATTTTCTCCCACTCCATGTCT
>NETF01000015.1 GCA_002172675.1 unicellular cyanobacterium SU3 | reverse complement strand
GTCACCATTACATCCACATGGGCAAGGCTGGAAAAGCCTAATTTGTCGGGAGCCGAGTGCAGGGAAACTTGCACGCTCGGATCTAAACGAGAGGAGCGAGGGATAATACCCTCCTTCGACTCAACCTGAAAGGTAGGAGGCAGAAGGTTATTCGACTTCTGACTCCTGACTCCCTTAAGCCGCTTGCTCTAAATTAGATGTTTCAATTTTCTCAAGATGACGGCTACTTTTTGGAGGAATAGGTAGATTGTGTCCGTTATGAAAATCTTCTTGAACTTTGTAGGTTAAACGAGGAGAGATTTGACGAACAATTTGAGTTAATAAGCGATCGCCTGTTTTTTGGATCATAGATAAAGGCAGCTTATGAATAAATTTAGGAAATTGTACTGCCACATCCATCGCTAAATGCCATTCTACTCTGGTAATCATCTCAGGTAACTGAATCTGATCATGTTTTCTGAAAGCTTTTTTGAGTCCTGGGTTAGCTAAATGACTAGGGACTTCTTTTATGGTCATAGAGGCTTGATAATCGACTTCATAGCCTAGGTAGGGTTCATCAGGAATGGGGATACTGTACATATCGTAAACTCCATTAACCGGCGGTTCTAGGACAACAGCTAGTTTAGGTTCTACGTCGTAGCCAAAAGAACCAAATCGTCCCACTGTTAAAATATAACCGTTATGGCCAATCGGTTCAGTTTTCATCGGTGTTGCACAACGACAAAACCATCTTTGATGAGCATTGAGGTAGTTGGCAACGGTGTTAGCATCACTATACATTTCCATATACCCTGCGAATTGGGTTTTAAAATGCACAGGAGTGGCTTCTAAGGATTGAGTAGCCTGTTTATCTTCAAAATTACTTAAAGATACCTCAGAGACCTTATTGGGATGATTATTGAGCCATTGACATTGCATAACGATTTCTTAATCAGTTAGTTTACAGAGATTTTGGGGTAGCTATCGAGCGATCAGACTTCTAGACTGTTACGAAAGTGAGGAAACTTCATACAATAAAGAAATGTTACAGTATCCATTTTAGATGAAGTTCAAGGAGTGTGACGATGAAAGCATTGGTAGCCGGTGCAACCGGAGAGACAGGTCGTAGAATTGTCCGAGAATTGGTCAATCGTCAAATCCCCGTCAGAGCATTAGTTAGGGATCAAGACAAAGGAAAAAATATTTTACCCCCTGAAGTGGAGTTAGCCGTCGGTGATGTCCTTGACGTGGACAGTTTAACCAAAGCGATGACAGGATGCACTGTATTATTGTGTGCAACGGGTGCAACACCGAGTCTTGATCCTAGCGGACCTTATCAGGTGGACTATCAAGGGACAAAAAATTTAGTCGATGTTGCTAAAGGGCAAGGAATAGAACACTTTGTGTTAGTTTCTTCCCTGTGTGTCTCGAAATTTTTTCATCCCCTTAACCTTTTTTGGTTAGTTTTATATTGGAAAAAACAAGCAGAAACCTATTTAGAAAATAGTGGCTTGAAATACACGATTGTCCGTCCTGGTGGTCTTAAGAACGAGGATAACTCAAATCCAATTTTGGTGTCATCCGCAGATACGCTGTTTGAAGGGAGTATTCCTCGATCAAAAGTGGCAAAAGTTTGCGTAGATTCTCTGTTTAATAATGAATATCAGCAACGAATTTTAGAAATAATCACTCAACCAGATGCAGCTTAAATTGCTTGAAAAATAGTTATTCTACTAAGTTCTTTAATGATTACTAATTAGCGACATGAGATACCGAAGATTTGGCCGCACCGAGTTAGAAATGCCCGTATTTTCCTGTGGAGGAATGCGCTATCAATATAAGTGGAAAGATGTTCCGGCTTGGCAAGTTCCGCGAAATAATCAGCGTAACTTAGAGGCAACGATTAACCGTTCTTTAGAGGTAGGAATCAATCATATTGAAACCGCCAGAGGGTACGGAACATCGGAGATGCAGTTAGGAAAAATATTACCTAAACTACCTAGGGAAAAATTAATTATTCAAACCAAAGTTTCCCCTAAAGAAGATCCTAAAGAGTTTCGGCGACAATTTAATCAATCTTTGAAATTTTTACAATTGGACTATGTAGATTTATTGGGATTACATGGTATAAATACTGAAGAAATTTTAGACTATTGTGTTCGTCCTGGAGGCTGTTTAGAAGAAGCGAGAAAATTACAAGAACAAGGGAAAGTTCGTTTTATTGGCTTTTCGACCCACGGGCCAACAGATATCATCAAAAAAACCATAGAAACTAATGAATTTGATTATGTTAATCTTCATTGGTACTATATCAATCAAGTTAATTGGCCAGCCATTGAAGCCGCTAAAAAACATGATATGGGGGTGTTTATTATTAGTCCGTCTGATAAGGGAGGAAAACTCTATGAACCGCCTAAAAAATTAGTGGAATTATGCCAACCGTTAAGTCCGATGGTATTTAATGATCTTTTTTGTTTATCTCACCCAGAAGTTCATACCCTTAGTTTAGGGGCTGCTTGTCCGACAGATTTTGATGAACATTTAAAGGCCCTTTCGTTGTTAGATGATCCACAATCCATATTAAAGCCTATTTTGACTAAATTAGAAGAAGAAGCGATGAAAGTGTTAGGGGAAGACTGGTTTAATACTTGGGATCAGGGGCTACCCGACTATGAAGAAACCCCCGGCAATATTAATATTAAAACGATTTTATGGTTGAGAAATTTAGCTTTAGCTTATGATATGACGGAGTATGGAAAAATGCGCTACAATTTGTTAGGAAATGGTGGGCATTGGTTTCCTGGAAAAAATGCAGAAAATGCCACACAATTAGATTTATCTAGCTGTTTAAGTCGTAGTCCCCATCGAGATAAAATCCCTGACTATTTAGCGGAAGCGCATGGGTTATTGGGAGGCCAGTCTGTACAAAGATTATCTCAGAGTTGAGGAACGTATCCTGTTGTCAAGTTAGATAAAGACGTTATATTGATTAAAGTTCACAAGTCCCATTCATTTGGGATATGATGTCTGATGCTATGGTAAGATGAGTTCTTCTACAACCACAATGGCCGATTCTAATCCTTCTGTTGAGTCAAAACCGATTATTTTAGATGTTTTGCCAGACTTCACCATTTCTGGACAACGATGTGCTGGTCGTATTCAACAACATATTGACCTTTTACTACTTGCGCTTGAAGCATTAGAATTAGGGGCATCAGAGCAGATGTTAACCACGATTAAACACTTTAATCTCGAAAAAATTATTAAAAATCGTATCGCATTGTGGCGACTGCGTTCTACGAATCCGTGGCGGAGAGCTTATACTCGTGATACTCTGACCATAGAACAAGCAAAAGCTTTGGTTATCATTGCGAATTATCGTGTTAAGCCGTTAACGGTACAAATTCGTCAATTATTACTGGCAGAGCAACAAATGCACCAAAAAGGCTTACCAGTTACCTGTCATTTTCTGTTGGCTGAATATTTAGATCAATTCCGCGCTCATTTTCGTAGTCGTATGAATCCCCGTCGGGCTAAAGTATCGGTTTATCTAAGTTCGGAAGAAGAATTAAATGAACTCGCCCTATTTTTATTAAAACAGCTATTATTCTGTACAGGTACTGCTGGAATGCAACGATTTTGGATTAGTTTATTTGACGGGGAGGTTGCGTGAATATTCAACGTCAGTATAATTTGCCCAATTGTACGCTTATTTTAGAAGGGTTAAATAATAACATTTCTCCCACGGATACTACGGACCCTCGTCCTGTACTCTCGATTTTAGTGAATACTGAATGTCGATTTATGGGAATTGCCCAGAAACTGCAAGGGGGTTCTAGTTTACTAGAGAATTTAGTGAAAACAGTTAGCGAATATGCTCAAGGGTATCTTAGTGGGATACCTCATCCGGTTCAGAGTCCAGGGGAAGAAGATAAAATTAATATTGAGAGAGTATCAGGCCAAGATGTCCATCGTTTGATTTGGTATCCCTCCACCCAAACAGACAAACCGGTAGAAATCACTTTAACAACGGTACAATTATTTGATTTAGTTGAGGCCATTGACCAATTTATTGCCGATAGTCAGACGTTACCTAACTTAAGCTTACAATTAAGACCCTTATCCCGTCGCTATCGTCCCCCAGATGAACCGTTAGCGCAGCGAGCGATTCCTGCGACTTTAGGAATTGCAAGTTTAGTAGTAGCAGGGTTCGCTTTATTCTTTATTCCCTCTCCTGAAGTTAAAGAACCTGAACCTGATTTATCTGCACCTCCTACAGAAACTACGCCATTAGGAGAACCTTCTTCGGAAACTCCTCCTCAATAAGCTGTTAAGTGTCTAAATTGTTAGTTAAGACTGCAGGGGAGCAAAGGGAGCAGGGAGAAAAGACTGAAGTTTATCAACAAGATTGTTACTTTGGAAGAATAGGGAACAGGTCAGAGGATTTTTCTGTTCCCCTAAAATAATTAATTATTAATTATTAAAGATTTAGTTTCGGATTCTCCTGCTTTTTGTAAACGTTTACTCATTTCGTAGCTACCTAATGCAATAAGTCCCCATTGACTTAATAAAGGAAAGATAACTGACATGAGGGTTAAAGTATCCAGATAGCGATTAAATGCAGCTAAACTGAAAATAGTAAATAGCCAAGGGGTTGCAACTTCATGGGGAGTCAGTTGTAAAATTGCAAACATAACAGGAGGAACGGCCATTAAAACACCAAGAACTACAGTAGCAATTAAAGTGGGTTTCGGTAGTTTGAATAAGAGAATTCTTTGACTGATGATAGCATAAATAATTAATAGATTTAGGCTGATAAATAATCCGACTAAAACACCGAAGGGATTGTCTAGGGGTGCTATCAAGACTGTGGGAATAAGATAGGCCAACATAATAGCTAAATTGAGAGCGATCGCCAGGGTTGAAGGGCTTTTTTCTCCTAACATTAAATCTCTTAGGAGAGAACGGCGATTTTGTGGGGTTTGGTGACGATATCTTGCCCAATCATATAAAGTTTGACGGTGAGGACTTAAGGCTATCATTAATAGGCAAGCAAAGATAATCATAAACATTTGTAAGACAATAAAATTCTCAAAAATGTGATGTTCAAATCGTCCGCGACGGCCTGATTGAAACACGAATCCTGTAGCGATAATAATGAAACTTGCTGAGATTCCATAACTATTGAGTTTAGTTATCCAGGTGGCTTTAGGATTACGAAAACGACGGTTTAATGCTTGTTGTATCCAATAAGTCCAAAGGCAATAATTAGCAAAAATAAAGCTAATTCCTAAGAAAGAATTGTGCCAAAACTGTTTACCATACCAAGCAAATTGATGTAGGGTTTCGTAGTCAAGTTCTGCGGTTTTAACGGGAATGTAAGTAGACTCAACTAAGTAAGATAAAATTGTTCCTGGATAAAACAACATTAACCAATCTAGGGGAGTATGAGAAATAAAATCATGGGAAGATAAAACGATACTTGTTGTTATCAACAGAAATTGTAAAACGAGTCCGCTTCCTAGAAAAGATTGAAATCCTCCTAATTTTGAACTTACTAAACCAAAGAATAGAGACAGACTATAGAAAAAGCCACAACTAACTACAATGATTGCATAATAGGCAAGCATCAAACTAGGAGAAATATGTGCCTGAAATCCAGCGATTAAATGTAAAGGAAATAACAGGGAACACAGGAAATAAATTATAGAAGGCACTCCTAACATTTTTCCTAATAAAATATTATTAGAAGACCGAGGAGTTAAGCGAATAAAGTTTAAGGTTCCTTTATTTTCCTCTTTAGATAAATCTGCAATCAGTAAATAAGTTCCTGCCACTAATAAAATAAATAACCCAATGACACTAATAATTTTAAAGACATCTAACCACCAAAGTTGCCAATTAATGACCCAATTTCCGACTAAATCTTTAATACAATATAATTGATTATAAGGAGGATAAGAATTATGAGGAGGGGTAGCGGTACAATAGCGACTATATTGAAAAGGGGGGGCATCTATTGTATTCGGATCGATGGGAAGTTGTCCACTGAAACTTAATAGTAATAAACTTTGAATACTAATAGCAATAACAGCAGCAATGGATAAATTACGAAGTTTAAAACGTCCTTTTAATTCTCGTAATAATTGAGGATTCCAGTCCCCGAATTTATCAATATAGGTCAACAGCATTGACTTATTCCTCCTAAATTTTTGTGTCAGTTAATTCCATCAATCATGATGCTTGTTTATGGTCTAAATTGAGAAAAATAGACTCTAAATCTTCTTGAGTGCAGTGAAATTCAGTAATGGGAATTCCCTGATGAATGAGATGTTTTAATAATTCGGCACTTTCTTCGTCTCCTCCTACAAAATTAATTCGTAAACTGTTTTTATGGGAGATGATTTCCCATTCTTCTACTTGAGAGAAGCCTTTTAATTCTTGTTGTAATTGGGTTAAATTTCCTAATGTTTTGATGATGATTTGTTGATGGGATAACCGTTCATACAGGTCTTTTAATGAGGTACTTTCTACTAAAGATCCTAGTTCCATAATACCAACAGAGGTGCATAATTCGGCTAAATCACTTAATACATGGGAAGAAATTAAGACCGTCATACCAACCGTTTGTAAGATTTTTATCACTTCCCTAAACTGCATTCTAGCAATGGGATCTAAACCAGAAACTGGTTCATCTAATAATAGTAAAAGAGGATCATGTAAGATAGTTCTAGCTAAACTTAATCGTTGTTTCATTCCCCGTGAAAGGGTTTTAATATTACTATCTTTTTTACTGGTTAATTGAACTAATTCTAGAACTTCTTGAATGCGACGACGACGATGGGGTAATTTGACGTGATACAGTCTAGCAAAATAATCTAAATAGTCCCAAACATTGAGGTCTTCATATAAAGGGAAATCATCAGGAAGATAGCCTAATTTTTGCTTGAGACGAGGGTGACTATTATCCGTTAAAAGGCGATCGCCATAAATATGAATTTCCCCGATGGTGGGTTCTTCTACGGCGGCCAACATTCGCATTAAGGTTGTTTTTCCTGCACCATTAGGGCCAATTAAACCGTAGACTTCTCCAGCTTGCACCTCTAATTCTAGCTTATTGACCGCAATATGCCGTTCAAATTGCTTGGTGAGGTTGGAAGTTGCGATCGCTAATTCTGAGGCTATCATAATTCAGTTATCAGTGAACAGTTATCAGTGACCAGTAATCAGTTATCAGTTATTTAACCTAAACTCCTAACACCTAACACAATAGTTAGCTTAGCTTTTTGTTGGGGAAAATGACCACTAAGAGATGACAGTTAAACAATTGCCTTATGATAAAAACATACGGAATTCTTTCATATATACCTTGACTTTAACATCAGCTTATCTTCTCGTTTCCCACGGAAGTCGTGATCCACGGCCTCAAATTGCTTTAGAACGTCTATCCTATTTGGTAGAAGAAGAACTTAAACATCTCAAATTCAATCATGATCAGGATTCTTCTATACTATCTTCCTTTAATCAAAGACAAAAGAGCAACAAGGAAATAGGAGGGCGAAATAGTGTCGTTATTGCCCCCCAACTCACTATAGTAGAAACAGCGTCCTTAGAATTATCTGAAGTCTCTTTATCCCAGAAAATTCAACAATTTGTTACGAAACTTCAAGATATGGGTATCAACAGCCTAAAAATTGTGCCTTTATTTCTCTTACCAGGGGTTCATGTCAGAGAAGATATCCCTAAAGAAATTAAGATAGCCAAAGAAAAAATAGGCTTTAACATACATATAGAATTATGTCCCTATTTGGGCAGTTATAAAGGGTTAGTTAAGATTATCGCCCGTCAGTTCTCAAGCCATACCCAAGACGCTAGAATTATTATCGCTCATGGTAGTCGTCGTCACGGGGGAAATGGTTCGGTTGAAGCGATCGCTTCCCAATTAAACACTAAGGTAGCTTATTGGAGTATTGAACCCAGTTTATCAGACCAAGTTCATGCTCTAGTGAAAGAAGGGAAAAAACAGATTACTATTATGCCTTATTTTCTTTTCACAGGAGGCATTACGACAGTTATTAGTCAACAAGTTCAACAATTGCAAGACAGTTTACCCCAGACTGAACTTAACCTAGGACAACCTTTAGGAGCAACCCCAGAACTCGCTCAATTAATGGTTAGTAACTTGATAGATGGATAACTAGGAGTCAGGAGTTCCTCACTCCGTTCCGGCGCTATCGCACAGGAGACAGGAGGAAATTAAAAGTCTAGCTTTTTTATTACTGTTTTGTTATTACATTTGGAGGAAAGAATAAACTAATGTCGCAAAATATCACCGAAACTTGTTTAGGAAAAGTCTATTTAGTTGGCGCAGGACCGGGTGATCCTGGGTTAATGACCTTAAAAGGTAAAACGTTGCTTGAACACGCTGATGTGGTGGTTTATGACGCGCTGGTGAGTCCTCCGATCCTGGATATGATTGGTGAAAAAGCCATTAAAATTGATGCAGGAAAACGTCGAGGTCGTCATTCTAAGTTACAAGCAGAAACCACCCAAATTTTAATCGAGAAAGCGCGACAGTATCCTGTGGTGGTTCGTTTAAAAGGAGGTGATCCCTTCGTTTTTGGAAGAGGTGGGGAAGAAATGGAAGACTTGGTTAATGCAGGGGTTCCTGTGGAGGTGGTTCCAGGAATTACTTCCGGTATTGCGGCCCCTGCGTATGCGGGTATTCCTGTGACTCATCGCGGTTATAGTTCATCGGTGACGTTTGTGACGGGCCATGAAGCAGTGGGAAAATATCGACCGGATATTAATTGGACTGCGATCGCACAAGGTTCGGAAACCATTGTGATTTATATGGGGGTTCATAACCTCAATAATATTGTTACTGCATTGCAAGAGGGTGGGTTAACTGCTGAGACTCCTATCGCTTTAATTCGTTGGGGAACAAGACCGGAACAAGAACAGTTAATAGGGACGTTAGACAGCATTATTGAACAGGTAGAAAAAGCAAATTTTGAGGCACCTGCGATCGCGATCATCGGCAATGTAGTGGAGTTAAATTCAATATTAGTCGGATATAGTAGAGTTGTGAAACAAGGTGGTTAAAATGAATACTAAATTGTTAGATTCTTTAGTTGAAATTATTCATTCTTTAACAGAAGATGAACAAAAGGCACTTTTAGAAAAATTACTGCATTTTGTTCCTAATGAACAAGAAGAAAAGTCAAGCTTAACTCCTTTAGAAGATGAGTCTTTTCTGGGAATGTGGCAAGATAGAGAAGATTTAGCTGATAGTTCTCAATGGGTTCGTCAGTTAAGAGAAGAAGAATGGGGAGGATAAAATGGTTCACAAAATTTTAGTGGACACTGATATATTAATTGATTTTAGCCGCAATATTCCCACGGCGGTTAATCGAGTAAAAACGGAAGAAAAGAAGGCTAAACTTTCTATTAGTGTCATTACTAATATGGAGTTAATTGTCGGTTGTCGCAATAAGATAGAATTACAGAAACTAAATAAGTTTCTAGGTCGATTTTATTTACTTGATCTCAATGAATTAATCTCCAGAAAAACGTTAAAACTTCTCAAGGATTATCGTCTCAGTCATGGGTTATTAATTCCTGATGCTTTAATTGCGTCTTCTGCTATTATTTTCAATATACCATTATTGACCAAAAATCAAAGCGATTATCGATTTATTTCTGAACTTAACTTATTACCTTATCCTTAGCTGTAAGGTGGGCATTGCCCACCCTACAAGGTTTTACTCCTGTCTCCTGTTTCCTCCTAAAAACTAGAATCTCAAATAACAATGAAAGGAATTGATGTTTTAAAACAATATGCAGAAGGAAGAAGAGACTTCCGAGGGGAAGACTTAAGGGGTCAAAACTTTAGGGGAAAAGATTTATCTGGGTGTGATTTTAGTGAATGTGATATCCGAGGCACGAATTTTAAAGAGGCGAATTTAACTAAAACAAAGTTTATTAAAGCAACAGGAGGATTAACATTAAAATCTCAAATATTGTTGCTATTAGCTACAATGATTTTAGTTGTTATGTCTGGTATGTTTTCTGGATGGAGTGGCTATTACATTGCTTGGATTTTTAACGGCTCTGGTGTGGAATATAAAATATCAGGAGGGTTAACCTTTGCCTCTCTCTTAATTTTCTGTGTTATCTCTTATCGTAAAGGTTTAGTAGCCGGAGCCTTTGCTGTAGCAGGAGCCGTAGCAGGAGCTGTAGTCTTTGCCGGAGCAGGAGCCGTAGCAGGAGCCGTAGTCGTAGCCGTAGTCGTAGCCGTAGTCGGAGCCGTAGTCGGAGCCTTTGCCGGAGCTTTTGCCGGAGCTTTTGCTGGAGCCTTTGCCGTAGCCTTTGCCGTAGTCGGAGCCTTTGCCGTAGTCGGAGCCTTTGCCGTAGGCGAAGCCTTTGCCATAGCTGTAGTTGGAGCAGGAGCCGTAGCAGGAGCCGTAGCTGTAGGGTTAACCTTTCTTGCCTGTGTTATTGCCTATCGCACCATTAAAGGGGACTCTAGAGACGCTTGGTTACGGGAGTTTGCTGTTGCTTTTGCTTCATCGGGAGGCACTTGTTTCTATAGCGCAATAGTAACGGATGCAGACTTTACTGGTACAACCCTAAAAAATTGCGATTTAAGGGCAAAATCTTTAATAAGAACTCGTTTTAAAGAAGTTAAGAACCTAGATTTAGCTAGAGTGGGTAAAACTCTGTTATCTCAACCAAACGTCAGGGAGTTATTAATTAACCCAAATATAGGTTATAAAAAGAACTATTTTAAAGCAAATTTACGGGGAGCAAACCTCGATGAGGCTAACCTAAAAGAAGCTGATTTAACCCAAGCTGATTTAAGCGAGGCAACGTTTAAAAATGCTGATTTAAGAGACAGTAATTTAACAGAAGTTAACGCCATTAATACTAATTTTACTCATGTTTATTTAACCGGTGCTTGTTTAGAAGGATGGAATATTGATCAGAGTACGATACTCAATAATATTGACTGTCAATATGTTTATTTTTTAAACAATAAACAAGAACGTCGTCCCAGTAGTGGCGATTTTCAACCAGGAGAATTTAGTAGATTATTTAAACAAGTTTTAGATAGTGTTGTTTTGATTTTTAATAATGGTGTTAACTGGAAAGCCTTTGCATCTGCATTTCAAGAAGTTCAAGTTAAACACCAAGAAACCCCTTTAGAAATTGAAGCCATTGAAAACAAAGGAGAAGGAATGGTAGTCATTAAAGTTAAAGTTTCTCCTGATGCAGATAAAGCACAAATTCATCAAGATTTTATCCAAGATTATCAATTTAATCTCAAACAAATAAAAGCATCTTATCAGAAACAATTAGACGGTAAAGATAAAATAATTGATATTCAAAATAAAGAATGTGATAGCTTAAATAATTTAGTTGATAGTTTAGCTAATCTTCCCGATCAATATGAATCCATCAAAACAATTAAATTATTACCCGATAGTGACGGAATTGAAACCATAGAAGAAGAAACTAATGTTACACAAAATCAAGTTCCTAGTCAGGTTATTAGGGAACTTCAAAAAGAATATAAAAAGACTAAAAAATTAATCGAAGAAAAATACGAGGCGATTCTAGAATCTAAAGAAGAAATTATTCAATCAAAACAAATGCAAATTGAAGATAAACAAAAAGAATTAGAATTCTTACAAAAAAAATTACTTTCTCTTGAAAAGTTAGTTGATCTTAGTTTAAGTAATCGTAACAATGAAGGAAAAACTAAGTAACCAGCTTGTTGATTAATTATGGAAAATAATGAATCATTAAACAGTGAAATACAACAAGCTTATTTTCAAGGTTATCGTCAAGGTTATCAGGATGGGGTTGAAGAAAGTAATAACACTGATCAAAAACTAATTGAATCTAAAAACGAAACAATTAAGGACTTAAAAGAAAGAGTTAACGATCTCAAAGAAGAAATTAGTTATTTAAGGACATTGGCAAATACTCAGGATAAGTTGATACAATATAATCAATATCAATATAATATTCAATCTTCAGGGGGAAGTATGTCTAATATTAATCAAACCAGTTCAGGAAGCGGTGATAATGTGGGAGGAGATAAAAATACTAATACTTATGACTTCAAAGGTGCAACCTTTGGAGGAGGTTTTGCACAAGGAGACTATACAGGAGATGTTACTAATAATTATTCATCCTCAGAATTACAAGAAACCGTTAACAAAATTAATCAATTAATTGAACAAGTTTCCCAAACTAATCCTAATAATAGTATGAGCGATCGCATGAAAATTGCCAGTATTATTATAGAAGAAATTGAACAACGTCCCACGTGGAAACAAAAAGCGATAAAAGCTGGTCAACAAGGTTTATTAGAAGCGATGAAAAGTAACCCTATCGGTGCATTTGTTGCTGGTGCAATTGAAGGATGGAAAGAGCAGTAAACAGTTATCAGTGAACAGTGAACAGTGAACAGTTATCAATAATTATACCAATTCTCAAAAGTTCTTAGAGACTTAAGCAGTCATTGCGAGGGGTAATTTAAACTGTAAGCTTTGATTGTTATTAAAAATACCCCGAAACAATCTACCATAGACATAGAAATTGGTTAATTTTGCGATCGCTTTATCTCTCTAAACTCTTAAGATAACTCAGAAGGATCAATTCCTAAACTTCTTAACTTTTCTTCTAATTTTTTAGCCTTTTCTTCAGCCTGTAAAACCCTCTCTTCAGCCTGTAAAGCCCTTTCTTCTGGGGTAAAATACCGCTTACCATCTTGATCGTACCAATATAACCATTCTCTTTCAACCCCCTGATAAACGCCGATTTCTCTACCAATACCTAAACCGATTTCTGATAACCAAATAGGTTCTCCTTCTAATAATTCATATTGTTGATTATTTAATTGATACACTTCTAAACGGGGTTTTCTCTTTCTTAATGGATTATAAATCACATAATATAAAATTCCCATTTTTGCATAATCTTCTTTCTTTTGCGTATATTCTCCCCGTCTGGTTTGAGAAACCACTTCTAAAACCATTTTAGGGATAACTTGTTCATCCCATAAGACATAAGATAAGCGTAAATCTGAGTCGATAATACGGGGAACCCCAATACTTAAAAAACCATCAGGTACAATAACATCAGTGGGTTGTTGAGGGTTATAATAAATCCCCATATCCACCCCAAAATACCAGTCCATTCTCTCTGACCAAATTATGGCGAGAATCTCTAATAATAGATGAGGAATAAGGTCTTGTAATTGATTATCCACAGGTGTATCATCAGAATCTGGTAACTCTTCAGCAGAAGGTAAACAATGACGCGGATTATAGTTTAATAACATTGTACTAATTGAATAAAACTAAAAAAAGGCGGGTATTCCCACCTTTTACATCAACAAGTTTTAAGCTTCTTCTTCGTAATATTCAGCTTGTTTTTGTTTTTGAGGAATATTTACAGGACGAGGGTTATAGGGTTCGGGGTCAATATCATCGTCCCAAACATCCCCTTGAACCTCATCATATTCGTATTCCTTTTCTCGTAAGGGAGGTTCATAGGACACTGGTTCTTCTCGTCGGGTTTCTCCCCAGTTATCCTCTTCATACTCATCTTCGTATTCTTCATAACGAATAGACTCCTCTCTTCGTCTGGGAGGAGGGGGAGTAATGGGTTGTTCCCAGGTGTCTTCGTCCCAACGTTCTTCTACAACAGGTTGTTTCGCTTGTATGGGAGTTCTGACAGGAACACCACTTCCTAATTGATTTTCAGGTCTAGCGGTTGGGGGAGAATAGATGTAGTCTTCGTCTTCTGTTTCCCAAGGAGGACGACCTATCCCTAACCGTTCTAATACACCTACGGTTAACTGGGTTAGACGTTCTTCGGCTCCTTCAAATACAATTAAACGGTTGGGACCACTGCTAACCACTTCCTCAATAGAAATTTCGTAGGTACTGAGGACTTGATCGGGAATTTGAGGATATCCTAAAGAAGCGATAACGATAGACAAAACTCGACCGGTTGCTAAATCAAATTGAAAGTCTCTGACGCGGCCTAAGGGTTCCCCTGCTTCTGTAATCACTTCAGAATTGATGACAGGAGAGTACATATCAACGTCAACGGTTTCGATCGCATCTTCGTTGTCTACTAAAATAACATCACCAATCTGCCGAATGCTGGTAATGTAAATGTATTGGGGCATACCTGACAAGGAAAGCATATTATCCCGTAGTCCGAGGGCGACAACTTCCCGTTGGTCGATATCCACTAAAATGTCTTTAACAACCCCTAACTTTTTACCTCCCTCACGGGTGATGACTTGTGTATTAATAAATTCGTTACGTAGTCGGATGTTATCTGTGGTCATTGTATCTTAGGTTAGATTTTGGCTTTCTAGCAATAGAAAAATTAAATAACAGGTAGTTTGGTCTGATGATCAAGCTTAATCGATAATGATAGCTTAATCTCAGTTACCATAGAGTTTAGTCATTAATTTTACGGAGTTTAATCATATTAGAGTTTTTTAGGAGTCGATCTTAAACTTTCAATGACTTTTGAATCTCTCCTATGTTCCATTCTAACTAATCCGTTGCCATTTGCCGAAATCAGTTATCAGTGGATAGTTACCAGTTAACAGTTACTACCCTTAAGAATCATAACCTCGAACTCCGAACTCCAAATATTTAATGTTGCACCACCAAAGTAGAACAAGGTGCATGATGAATGACATAATTACTGACACTACCTAATATTAGTTCTGATAAACCACTACGACCCCGACGACCGACTACAATTAAATCTGCTTTCCATGTTTTGGCTAAGGTACAGATTTGTTTTCCTGGTTCTCCATAAATATAGTCTGACTCTGCTTGAATGCCTTGATTAATTGCTTTTTGGGTTAGCCGTTTTAGCCAAATTTGTAGTTCTTCTAAACTTTCTTGGATTAATTTTTCTTCTAACTCGATCATTTCTTGATTATAAATTGCGCCATATCCTGTCATTTCTGAGTAAATGGGTAAGTCCATCGTTCCTCTGAGATTTTCCTGAATAACCGTTAAAATCATTAACTGGCTACCTTTGGCTTTTGCTAAATGTAAGGCAGTGTCAAAAACCTCTTGGCTGCTATCTTCTTCTATAGCAACTAAGATTTTGTTGTATTTAGGCGCAACTGTTTGAGTTTCTAAAGATTCTGAATTAAGGACTTCTCGACTTTCAACTTGGTTGGTCATAGCCCCCCCGTTGTTATTATCTTTTCTTATATTTCTAGCTTGACATATTTTTCTTAATGTGTATCATTTTTGATAGAAAAGTTAATATATTTCAATCCATAAAGAATGAATAATTAGTTGAGTTTAATTGTTCAATTTCCCCAAGATAAAATACTAAGAACTAAATTTTAATTATTATGGCTCAATCTTCTATTACTATTACTATTAAACTATTTGCTATTTATCAAGAAGTTTATGGTGTTTCTGAATTAATCAGAGAGTTTCCTTTAGAAACAACGGTTAGTGATGTTTTATCGAAGATTATTGAAGAACATCCTCAATTGAAAAAATGGCAAAAAATTACTCGTTTTTCGGTGAATTATCAATTTGTTGAAGCTGATACTAAATTACAAGATGGGGATGAATTAGTTTTTATTCCTCCTGTTAGTGGAGGGTAGGGACGAAAGGAGAAGGGAGAAGAGTTACAGCTTGTTTACATTGTTTAAGACAGTTGATTATATTTATTTCCGACTACTTAATAGGTGTCAATTTAACGGTAAATCGTTGTTTCTTGATTATCATTGCGAGGGGGTGAAGGAATAATATAGCTTGATTTGTAGTCATTATTTCCCCTAAGCAATCTATAACAATATTCAGCAGAAATATGGAGAGTCCGCCACGCAATGACAGTTTATTTTTACTTAGTAAAGTGTCATCATTAATTTTTGTTGATACTTTTTGGTTAATGGGTGAGTTTTACCTAGTAAATTAAAAATAGAAATCATGGCTTTTCTAGCAGCCTCATTCTTATATTGACGGTGATTTTCTACTATATTTAAAAATAACTTTAAAGCTTCTTCGTAGTTTTCGTTTAATGTATATTTTGCACCTTGAGAAAATTTCTTATCTAACTCATTTTCCCCTTCTATTGCGGTCATTTGTTTAAACTCAATTAAACTTTTCATTCCTTGAGCTTTACTATAATAGTCTTTTTGATCAACGCCAATGGTTGATAACATTTTGTCTGCATCTTCTAAGCGGTTAAGACGGATTAAAAAATTAGCTGCTTCAATAATTAATTGAGGGTTATTAGGATATTTAGAGAATAACTCATCTAATAATTGTTTTGCTTTTGCTGCGTCTTTTTGAGCTATCGCTTGCCGCATTGCTTCAATTTTTTGATCTAACTCGGAGGTTAAATTATATTGTTTGAGTAAGTCTCGAATGTCTGCTTCTGGTAAAACTCCAACAAACCCCTGATTAATGTTCCCTTGAAAAGCAATTTTTACATCAGGAACTCCCTCGACAGCGAACTTTTGAGCTAAGTTAGGATGAGCATCAATGTCAATGGTTGCTAAAATAAAATCATATTCTTGTAAAAGTTTTTCTAAGATGGGTTTTAATAGTTTACAAGGGCCACACCAAGTAGCAAAAAAATCAATTACCACTGGTTTATGATAAGAATTTTCAATAACTTCTTTTTGAAAGTTGCTAGGATCGACAACAATAGCGTAACCCATAATTTAAACTCCTTATTATAATTAGATTTCGTATAATTCCAAAGGAAGACCATCAGGATCTTGAAAGAAAGTAAATTTCTTGTTAGTTAGCTCATCTATTCTAATAGGTTCAAATTTTATTCCTTTCTGAGTTAATTTTGTAACCATTGCTTCTAAATTTTCTACAGCAAAAGCTAAATGTCTTAAGCCACAAGCTTCGGGATAACTGGGTCGTTTGGGGGGTTCAGGAAAAGAAAATAGTTCAATTTGAGAACTGTTACCGATTCTAAGATCCAGTTTATAGGAATTTCGTTCTTTTCTGAACGTTTCTTTAATAATAGATGCCCCTAAAATGTCTACATAAAATTGTTTCGATTTTTCATAATTCGAGCAAATAATCGCAACATGATGCAAGCCTTTAATGGTCATAACTTTATGGTTTAATTTTAGCTGATAATTACCCTAATCCTATATTATTTATTGTTTTATTTAAGAAGTTAATATTACCTAAGTAGGTAGGTACAAATAAGTATGAGTTTGTAGTTAAGTCCTTAGAGATAAGAAAATTAGTCATAATCAAGGCTAAAGCCTTCACTACGGACTTTCGTATTTATCTATTGCCCATTACCTATTCCCCCTATTGAAAATGAGCAATTATTCTCACAAACTGTAAAGGAATGTAACAAGAGATGTTAAGGTGTATTGCAAAATCGGCTAATTTTCGCAGATTGACCCCATAAAAGCAAACGTCCATGATACGATGCAATCCGTAATCCCTTCTGGAATTAGGAGAATAGCCTTGGTTTTACGGGTAGCTGTTGTCGGTTCAGGGCCGGCCGGATCTTCCGCCGCCGAAACATTAGCAAAAGCTGGCATAGAAACATATTTATTTGAAAGAAAATTAGATAACGCTAAACCTTGTGGGGGTGCGATTCCCTTATGTATGGTAAGCGAATTTGATTTACCCCCCGAAATTATTGATCGTCGGGTGCGGAAGATGAAAATGATCTCCCCATCCAATATTGAAGTTGATATTAATCTCGATCGCCAGGACGAATATATCGGAATGTGTCGTCGGGAAGTGCTTGACGGGTTTTTACGCGATCGCGCTGCAAGCTTAGGGGCTAATCTGATTAATGGAACGGTGTATCAATTAGATATGCCCAAAACGAGCAATGGTGCTTATACACTCCATTATGCTGATCATTCCAATGGTAACGCCCTAGGGGAAAAGAAAACCCTGCAAGTGGATGTCGTTATCGGTGCCGATGGGGCTAACTCTCGCATTGCCAAAGCTATTGATGCAGGAGACTATAATTATGCGATCGCGTTCCAAGAGCGTATTCGCTTACCCCAAGACAAAATGGCCTATTACGAAGACCTAGCAGAGATGTATGTGGGTAAGGATGTTTCCCCGGACTTCTACGCTTGGGTATTCCCCAAATACGACCATGTGGCCGTAGGAACGGGAACAATGAAGGTCAATAAAACCCTTATCAAAGACTTACAAGCAGGGATTCGCGCCCGTGCAGCCCGCAGACTCGAAGGCGGTGAGATCATTAAGGTAGAAGCTCATCCTATCCCCGAACATCCCCGTCCTCGTCGTGTGGTGGGTCGTGTAGCTCTCGTAGGAGACGCAGCAGGAACCGTTACCAAGTCCTCTGGAGAAGGTATCTATTTCGCTGCCAAATCAGCCCGTATGTGTGCTGAAACCATCGTAGAAATGAGCAATGCTGGTCAACGCATTCCCACCGAAGATGATTTAAAACTGTATCTCAAGCGTTGGGATAAGCAGTATGGTATGACTTACCTAGTATTAGATATTCTTCAACGGGTCTTCTATCGGACCGATGCTACCCGTGAGGCCTTTGTAGAAATGTGTGCGGATAAGGATGTACAACGGATGACTTTTGATAGTTATCTCTACAAAACTGTTGTCCCGGCTAACCCCTTAGTTCAAATGAAAATTACCGCTAAAACCATCGGTAGTTTACTCCGAGGTAACGCTTTAGCCCCATAGTGTTTTTATCTGATTAAGTCAAGTGTTAGGGTGAGTGAAACTCACCCATTTTTTTTGATTAAAATATTAAAAAAGTAGTCAGCACTCGGCAGTCAGCCTTCAGCTTCTTAAGTGTGTCTCCTAAAATTAAAACCTAAATACTCACCACACTCCTCAGACTCTTTACCCCTCTCAGACTCACTCAACTAAAATATTGATATACCCAATTGAAAACTGTTATTAGGACTCTTTCATGTCATCGCCAAGGGATCACGCAATTTCTATTCAAATCACTCGAAAAACGGCTATCTCTGAATTGTTAGAAGGGTGGCAATATTGGCTAGATTTGGGCTTGATTTCTGAACAGGGAGTTCCTGCTAAGCTTATAAGTGAAAATGATTCGTTTCAAGTTAATTTTAAAACGACTCTAACTATTAATAATTTAATTCAACAACTGCAACTTTTACAAGGGGTTGAGACTATTTCTGATGAGACACAGTTTAATTTAACGGTTAATATTTCAGCAACTAACCCTTATGTATTACAAGGATTAGATCGTTGGTTACAGTTAGGATTATTGGATAAGCAACAGGTTAAAAATATTGCATACAAAGATTTAAGTTGTCAGATTCCTGATATTATCTTACAACCTGTTGCCCCTATCAAAACACCTTCAACTCCCTCTTTATCTGTGACTACATCAAACATTTCAAAACGTCCTAAGCGACGGAGAAATATTCCTAATATTTCGGAAATGGTTCAATCTTTAATGGCAGAATTAAGTGTCATTTGGTTGCTATTATTAGGGGTGTTTATGGTGGTGGTTTCTTCTGGGGTAATAGCAGCCAGTTGGTGGGAAACATTTCCTGCGGTTTTACAATATGGCATCCTTTGGTTATATACGTTAGGGTTTGGTTTAGCGAGTTGGTGGACTGGAAAACAAGCTAATTTAAGGTTAACGAGTCAAGCATTACGGATTGTTACTTTATTATTAGTTCCTATTAACTTTTTGGCTATGGATAGTTTTCCTCTATGGCATACTTTTCTAGGATTAATAGGAATGTTTATCGGTAGTTTATCTTTAACGCTATTAACGATTAATTTGTTTAAGGATAAGTTTAATTCTAATTATTTACGGTTATTCAATCATTTAGGTTTAACTTATTTACACTGGGGATGGACTCTCCCAGGAATTCCTATCATTGCTACCTATCTAGGAGTGATAGGCACAACAATTATTACTTTATTTTCTCCTAAGAATACTAATAATAATAAAAACAATTTTCTCCCTTTTAGTTTCAGTGAAGCTATTATTATTTATGCTTTAATTATTCTCTTGGTTAGGGCTATTTTTGTTACTCAAGTTGATATTTTTAACTTAGGTTTAGCTATTGGTTTATGTGGCTGGTTAATGGGGTGGCGATCGCCTCCTAAAACCCCTTGGAAATGGTTGGGTAGTGCTACGTTAATTCTGGGATGGTTATTATCGGTTTTTGTGGTTCCTGTACAAGCGATCGCTATTAGTTTATTGGCTATACTTTGGTTAGGAAAACGGTTAAAAACATCTGCTTTACGTCGTGATATTATTTTAATTTTTCTCATTGGTTTACAAATTCATTGGTTGATTTTTCGTTTACCTATTCTTCAAAATGTAGTTACTACTATCATTGATTTTACTAATAGTAATGATCATCCTTTCGTTTTAAGTAGTATTGTTCTTTTTCCTTACTTATTATTAATGATATTAGGACGATGTTTTTTAATAAAAAATAATCAAGTCAAATTGTATAATTTTACCAGTAATTTAATTTTTTGTTTTGGTATTGTTTTGACAAATATAAGTTTAATTAATCCCTTTCTTAGAACAATTAATTTGATGTTGTCTAGTTTGACATTAGTCTATGAAACAAGAAATAAACTAAAACACAATCGACCTTTTTTTATTAAACCTTTAGCATTAATTACTCATATAAGTTTACTATTAACTTTATTTTCTGCTATTAATTATTATTTACCTAACCTGTCTCTTAATATTTGGTTTTTGATTTTATTAGGATTAAGTATTGGTGAAATTTTGGTTTCTTTAATTAGTTTTAGAGAAGAATCTTTGATTGAATTAATTAATAATAATTCTTGGAGTATAGGATTAAGCTTAGCTATAATATCTTATGGTTTGTTGTGGTTTCAAATACCATTTAATTCACCATTTTGGGGGTTAACTTGGTTAACGGTTCCCTCATTATTAAGTGCGATCGCAACTTGGTATTTACCAAGAAGAAAACTAGCCAGCGAGTTAAGTGTTATTGCCATCTGTCTAACACAAGCATTAACAGTTTATTTCCCAGAAACTAGATTAATAGGGTTGATCATTGGCACTATTTTAATGATTATTAATACCCGATATTTACGTCATTTGTATTCAGTTATTATTACGGTTGGTTTGGGATTAACATCAATTTTCTTCTATTTATATATTCTCAATTTATCGACTTCTTTATGGATACTTTCAGGAGTTATTGTAACTTTACTTTTATGGTTTATCCGTCATGTATTAAGTGAAAACACATCAGAGTTGACGTTTATTTATGCTCAAGTTTTTGATGGTTATGGTTATATTTTATCTCTAATGACTTTAATTAGACTATTTGATGTTGGTTTGGTTTATACTTCGACAACGAATGTTTTAATCTCGTCTGTTATTTTAATGGGAAGTGTAACTTATCGCAGTTGGCAACCTTCATCTATAAGAAATCAATTACCATTGTGGTACAGCATATTAGTGTTAGCAGTTGTCCCTATTCCTGCTTTATCATTATCATCATGGGGATGGATAGAATTAGCCATTGCTACTACTTTAATGGTAATACAAACACAAATTGTTAAACAGCTTAATGTAGCATTTATCACCATTGGTTTTGTTTTAGAATTAATTGTAGTTATTTTAGAAGATAATGGTATTAAATACGGAGAGCAATTTTGGCTACATTGGTTATTATTTGCATCTATTGCTACTCTTATTGTTTGGATTATTTATCATGTTCTTAATTATTATCAACTTAATTCTATTGATTATTATAAAAAAGCATTAAATTTATGGGGAATAACTTTATGTACGTTAACAGTTACAACTATTTCTATTCTTAGATTATCAACTAATTATCTTTTAAATAATGACCTCATGTTACTTATCACCCTTAATTTAATTATGATAAGTATGGCTTATAAAAGTTGGCAAAATACAAGTAGAAGTGTTTTTTTATGGTCAAGTGTTATTGTCATTTTAATCGTACAATTTTTACCCCCTAATTTTTTAATGGCAAGAATTACTACATCAGCAACAGCAACTATATTACTCTTTGCTTATAGTTATTTTTTACCTTATTTTTTTACAGCATTTATCACTATTGGTATGCTCATTTTTTGTCGTTCTCTTATACTCTTGAAAATTATAGAAATTATTGATTTACCCATAATTCCGCTCTGGATAGTAAGCGATAGTATTACCTTAATTATTCTCTGGTTATTTTGGAGTTATTTAAAAGAAAAAAGCCAACCCTTAATTAACATTTATAGGAAGGTTGTTGATACTTGGGGAATAATTATATGTGGTGTTCTGTTAACTACTTTGACTTTACATTCTGTTGCTATTTATTGGAACTATATAAATCCTTCTGTCACAGTTATTATAGCAATAGCTATTTTATTTCTAGCTATTCTTTATCGTACTAGAAAACAAGCTAATAATTTGATGTTTTATACATTGGGATGGACATTAGAATTATTAACAATTAATATTACAACTAAGTTGAGTCAATCTTTAATTTTATTAGCGTTCGTCAATATTATTTTAGGTGTTTTATTTCAATTTATCGGAGAATGGTGGCAAAAAAGAAGAGAGAATACACAATTTTTAAGTAGTTTACATATTTTACCTTTTTTATACGGAGCATTAGGAACAGCATTACGCTGGAATTTCTTTAATCGTTTTACAGGTTTAATCTCTTTGGGTTTAGCTATAATTATTATCGGTATCGGACGCAGAAAACAACAGTTTAAACCCCTCATTTATTTAGGAGTGGCTATTATTTATTGTTCTGCTTATGAACTATTATTTTATCAAATTTCGGACTTATCTTGGGGTAACAAATATTTGAGTATGGCGGCATTAGCAACAACAATTATGTATTTTTATCGCCTTACTTCTCCTTTGTTATCTTCTTATCTTCATCTAACCAGAAGAGAATTAAAAATTGTTGCTCATTTACATTGGATTTTAGGGAGTGTTTCCTTAGGATTATCTTTATTATATCCTGTACAATCACAACAATTAATTGGCTTAACTTCTAGTTTATTTTTAACACAATATGCGATTTTAGAAGGACGGAATTTTCTCGACAAAAGACAAGGAGAAATCTGGGTATATCTAGGATTTTTAGAAGCAGGGGGAACAGCAATTTATAGTATTTTAAGCTTTCCATCTGTTTTATTATTGAATATAATAGGTTCTATTCTTTCCTTACTAAGTATTGTGATTTATACGCTTCCTTGGAGACAATGGGGATGGTCAAAAAGACCTTGGAATCGGTTAGCGTTTATACTACCTTTAATAGGAGTTATAAGTAGCTTTAATTTTCTAACTTTGGTCGTTGCTTCTATTTGTTATGGTATTCTGTCTAAGCTTTCTGACAAACCTCGTTTATTTTATCCCAGTTTACTATTATTAAATATTGCTGTTTATAATAATAGACTTACAGTCCCTCAACTATCTCCATTATTATATTCAAGTTTATTATGTTTATCTCTTTTATCAATTATTTTCTTTGAACCCTATTGTCAAACAGAAGAAGGAAAATCAATCAGACATTCTCTTCGTCTTGTCGCCACAGGAATTTTATGCACCGTTTCCTTTTTATATTATAGAGAACCTGGGATTATTCCAGGATTACTAGGACTGACTTTAATGATTGCAGGTTTAGGGTTAAAGACTCGCGGTTTTTTATTTACAGGAACTGTTACATTTTTAATTACTGTATTTTATCAATTAGTTATTGTTAGTTTTAGTTATCCTCTGTTAAAATGGATCGTAGGTTTATTATTGGGATTAATGTTTATTTGGATTGCTGCTAATTTTGAAAATAGACGGACTCAAATGAGTACCCTAATTAATCATTGGATGCAAGAATTTGAAACATGGGATTAATAGATAATAATTCCCATACTCAGTAGATCACAAAGTCAGCTTGAGACAAGCGATCGCCACCAAAATTCATAAGTTTAAATTATGTAGCAGGAGAAGGGAGAGGTAAAATATCATTGATGGGAATATAAACATCTTTTACTGTGCCA
>NETF01000014.1 GCA_002172675.1 unicellular cyanobacterium SU3 | reverse complement strand
TTGAAAGCTAATTATGGTTTATCGCCTTTTATTTTAGGACAAAGCGAGTTTTTTCTTTCTCATCCGCCCACTTTCACTTTTTAACTTCTCTTGACATTTGCTTGATTTTCTTAAGTTGTCACGAATGGAGTGTTACAGTCGTCTAGTCAAAGCTTGGGAAAACACAGCGACCTATACTTTGAAATACATCCTATCTTTAATAAAATTAGGCATTGCTTATCAAATTTTAGGACAATCCAAACAAGCTATAATCTGTCATAGACAATCTTTAAAAATCTCCACAGAAATAGGATATAAAGAAGGAGAAAGCCAAGCTTTAGGCAATTTAGCCAATGCTCATGATTCTTTAGGAGAATACCAACAAGCTATAATTCTTTTTAAACAATCTTTAGACATTGCTAGAGAAATAGGAAATAGAGAAGGAGAAGGGAATTCTCTAAACAATTTAGGCGGTGTTTATCAAGCTTTAGGACAATACCAACAAGCTATCACCCATCATCAACAGTGGTTAGACATCGCTAGAGAAATAGGAAATAAAGAAGGAGAAGGAATTGCTCTAAACAATTTAGGCGGTGTTTATCAAGCTTTAGGACAATACCAACAAGCCATAACCTATCATCAACAATCTTTAGACATCGCTAGAGAAATAAGCGATAGACAAGGAGAAGGGAGTTCTTTAGGTAATTTGGGTAATGCTTATAATTCTTTAGGACAATATCAAGAAGCCATCGCCTATCATCAACAATCTTTAGATATAAAAAGAGAAATAGGCGATAGACGAGGAGAAGCTCATTCACTACAAAACTTAGCTAGGTCTTATCACCAATGTGGCAGAATTCTTGAATCATTTAAAGCAAGTTATCAAGCACAACAAATTTTACTAGACTTAGAACTGCCATTAGAAGTATGGCTATTACCAAACTGGTTAAAATCCTTTATTCGTTATGGTCAAAAAGGAAAAACACAACTAATTTTATTTTTTTTGGTCGTAATTATTGCTTCTCCTGGATTACTCATTAGAGTAGCATTGCTATGGCTTAGAGGATTATTGCTTCGTTAAAATTAGTTACAGTTGAAGCATACGACTTTTTGAGTTTATTCTTGAACATATTTATCTGAATTATACAATATTTACGTAATAAAATTAACCTACCGCAAACCCTGTATATTCTCTAACTAAAGGTTCATGAAATGCTAAAACAATATCTTCTTTAGGAACACCTAAATTAACTAATTCATTGGCTATTCCTACCTCAGTACCATCATGTTGTATCCAAATTTTGCTATCTTTTATATCTAAATGTAAAACACAACCGTGATGTCTTTTTCTATTTTCCCAACCGACATACATTAATTGATAATGATCACCAACCGTATCAAAAATTAGTTGTTGTTCAATCGGATCTTTCGATGAACCTAACTGAGAATATTCTGTAATAACTTGTTTAACATATTGACGATATTGTTCTAATTTTTCCATTCCACAATAACCTCCTCAATAGGGTCATAAATGATTAGATAAATTTGCAATCGTTGAATGACTGTTTGAATAAATCGCAACTCAAAAAAACTAGAATAAATATCTAAAGGAACTGCTAAATATAACTGTCTTTTTGGTTCTTTTTCTTCTAAAGCAATGCGATAATTTGAAAATTGTCCAATGGCTGTATGAAATTCTGAAATGCTAGATTTACCAATAAAGCTTTTAATTTCAACGGCTATTTTTTCCGATTCTTTTTCTGCTGCTAAAACTTGTTCTGCACCCAGATCAACATACATTTCAACGTCACCCATTTCAATCCTTAAAGGATCATCTGTAATCAGCCAACCCTCTTTTTCTAATCCTTTTCTTACTCCATCATGAAAAATATCTTTGGCAGACATGAGTATAAGAATAGACAAGAATAACTGTTATTAATCATAGCATTTGATACTGTGCTACCTTTAGACACATAATAAGCATTTTGTCAAGGTCACTGTTACAATTCTAACTCGTTATAGTACATTTGCTCAAAATTTTAGGTCAAAATTGAGTATTTATAGCTTAGTTTTAAGCGATCGCAAAACCACTAACAACGGAATGATGGGAATAAAAAGACGTTTCTTAATTGTAGACACACTATCTACAGATTGTCAATCTTGATTATCATACCACAACCCATTAAACTCGTAAACTATTGAGAATAATTCTCACACATAAAGTTATGTGAAGAGATGTAATTGATTTATATTTTGTTGCTTCTCGTTCAAGTTATATAAGTTTAACTTAACGGGAAGGGGTTAAACTCTTCTGAAAACTCAACAACCGCAACCACAGAGAAGGATATTGCTGTTGTAACTTGTCGGGAAGTTGCTTCAACACTTTGCTAAACCAGGAAGAAAACAGTAGATTTTTGAAGCTGTCACCCGTAAACTCAAAATAAGACCCTAACCAACGAATTAAATCTTTATTTCCTGCCATTTCCCATATCCACAGTAATAAAGCAGGATTTTTTCTCGCAGCTTTTAAAGCAAGTCGGGTGAACATTAACCAGGTTGTTTTATCTTTGATGAAGGTATCAGCCACTTCTGGGGGCGAGTCAGCCAATAAACCAAAAAAGGTATTTAACATGGCATTAATACGCTGTGGTGGCAAGATTGTGCCGGTAGGAACCATCATTCCTTTAGAAAATAGCCAAGTTACCGCTACATTGCTTTGATATGCTCTAATTTTGTTTAAATCGGCTGCTTTGAGTAAATCGTGTTTGAGACAAAAATCTAATAAATAGGTTAATTTATCTAAATTACGCACTAAAGAGCCAAAACCCGTGAAAATTAAGGGAGATTGTAAGGATGCTGCGTCACCAATCGCTACCAGTCGATCAAAAGCTACTGTGCGATCGCTTTTACTGCTACTAAAATGACCTGGAATATAACCAAACGTTGGCTTTTTCCAAGTTAATTTTTCAAGATCACAGCGACGATATTCTGGCAAAATAGTGAAGAAATCTTCATACATTTCTAATAAAGAACCAGGGTTATCGGGATGAACTTGATGATAATGAAACAGATAAATAGTTAACTCATTGCCTTCTCCTGGAAACAATTCCCAAATTAATTGTCGACCACGAGAAATATCTCCGTGAGAGTTTAAAACATCTCCATATTGATGATCCCAAACTTCACTATTCATGCCTTCAATAACTGCCCCAACTGTTGGACAAACACTATCAAAGGTTCGCTTACCATTTAATTGCCAAGCGATAGGAGAAGCAGTTCCCATCGCGTCAATTAACAATCTTCCTCGAACTTCTTTTGTTTCTGTTGTTTCTAAATCGACTAAACTAACCGTTACCCCTTCTGGATCAATTTTACCTTTAACAAATTCTGTTCTTTCCCAAATTTCTCCCCCTGCTTGTTTTAATTTATCGCCACACAGGTTAAGAAATTTCGTTGTATCAATAGCAATATTTAAAACTTTCGGTGTATGTAAGACATTGGCTTTTAAATGAGGTGGATTATTCCCATCAAAAAACTTATTAAATCCATCAATATATTCTTTAGCAATAATTGATTCAAACTCATCAGTAGTAAATAACCCTAAATCAATCAAACTTTGGAACTCAGAGCGAGAAATATTCCATTCACGGTTCATGCGTCCAAATACTAACCGTTCTACCAACAGAACCCGATAGCCTAATTGTGCCATGACAGCAGCGTGAATGACCCCTAAAGCCCCGCCAATATAAATTAGGTCATAAGTAGTCGAAGTAGTCGTCGAAGGGGTAGACGGCTGATTTTGTTGAAAAATAACTTGTTGAGGTTCTTGGGGATTTTTAACCCCGTCTCGCCATCGTTTTTCCCACCAATAGACCCGTTGTAAATCAGTGTTTCCTTGGGGCATTTTACGAAAGAAATGCACTGTTTTAGGATAATAAGGTTCTAACGCTTCAAAAATTGAAGATGCAGAAGAATCTAACTCTGGTAACTGAGGATAGTGTTGAGGGAATGCCTTTCTAATCTCATTTTCTAACTGGCGACAGACCTTTGCCTCTGAAAGAAAGGGTTGATCTCCCCAACGAAAGATTTTCAGGTAAGTGGTTCGTTGGACTGACCAGACGAAAATAGATAATTCTGTTTCTTTTGCTGAGGAGGGAGAAAACCCAGAAACAACTTGTAAACGAACCCCATCTGGTGTAATGTTTTTTTTGCCTGTTAGGGGAGTCCAAGACTCTTGTAACCAGCGACAAACCTCACGGGTGTTGGGGTTGGGAATTTCTAAATAACTAATTTCCTTCATTGCAATATGTTAAGAAAAGCAAAATTAAGCAAAAGTACAGATTTCATCAGGTTGAAAGTAAGCTAAACTTTCCGTTACTGTATTCTGAGAGACGCTTAAAAAAAGTTTACATTTTGTGGTTCATTTAGACAATTGACGATAACTATATGCATTATCCCATTCCAGAGAGTCCAGAAGAAATATTTGCCCTCCGCACTAGACCAGTGGATGAGGAAATGATTGCCGTTGCCATTACCGGGGTGGTTAATCTTGCCCGTTCTCAGGGACGATCCTTGGACGAATTAACGGCTGAAGTTCTGCAAGATGATCCCTTGTTGGATAGAGTCCAACGTCGCTGGTTAAGTGATTTAGTGCGCCAAGCATGGCAAGCTTTTCCTTAAAAAAGCATTCAGCACTCAGTTTTATAAGAATATAGATAGTTGACGGTTGATAGCTGATAGCTGACAGCTAATTAAATTAGTTTTTTCATTTTCAAACAATTTCTATCAGCGTCAACGCGAATATAGTCTAATTCATCGGTTAATTTATCCATAAAAAAAAGACCGCGATCGCTTTCTAATTCTAACGGATCAATATTTTGGTGTGTCAATTCTGCTAATTGAGCTTTTAGATCGAAAAAAGCTCCTTGGTTCCAAATCAGAATATCCACCCAAGTCTGATAAAAATTCACATTAATAATAATCGGCACGGTTGCCGGTAAATTTTCATGAGCATAAAGCACTGTATTAGTAAAGCCTTCAGATAGAGCGAGTTTACATTCCCATAAAATTTTAGGGGGTAAATAGGCTTTAGCAATGGTTTCAAACCAAACTAAAATCTCTTCTAAAGCGATAATTTCAGTCTTAACGGTAAGTTGAAAAGGCTTAAGTAAAGACTGATTTTTTTGATCTCCGTTATTAGACTGCACCACTATTCTTATGAAATAAAATCAACACAGTCTTAAAGATAAGCTGAAGATCATACCAGTGACTCCAATTTTTTTGATATCTTAAGTCTAATTCGATTACCTGTTCAAAATTGGTAATTCGCGATCGCCCGTACACTTGCCATTCTCCTGTCATCCCCGGTTTAACATTTAAACGTTGCCACTGGGGGACTTCATAGCGTTCTACTTCATCGGGGGTTGGGGGACGAGTGCCGACTAAACTCATCTCTCCTTTTAATACATTCAAAAACTGAGGTAATTCGTCTAAACTGGTACGACGTAAAAAACGCCCCACTTTTGTGATACGAGGGTCATTGGTATTTTTAAAAATCGCTCCTTTGGCTTGATTAGTTACTGTTTGTTTTAGGGCTTCAGCATCAGTACACATAGAACGAAACTTAATAATTTGAAAGCGTTTTCCCAGCCAACCACAACGGGTTTGATGAAAAAATATCGGCCCAGGGCTATCTAATTTAATGGTAAGGGCTATGGGGATAAATAGAACAGCAGTAATCAACAAACCCACTAAACTCCCCACAATATCAATTGCTCGTTTTATCCAGGAACGAACAGAAGGATGGGTTTCTGGGGGATGTCTTGAAGTGGTGGGGGATTCATAGGTTTCGAGAGTAGTGGTAATGGGAATTACCTCATCGAGTCCCGTCATTGATAACACTGCCATAACTGGGGGTGGCGTTTGGTAAAGAATGAGGGTAACATTTTTACTCTTAGCGGACTTAAAGTTATGGACTAAAGCACCCACCCCGCTACTATCCATAAACTCAGTGTCACTGAAGTCTAAAATTAACTGCTTAGGAAGATCAGCCGACGAGGCTAAAAATTGATGACATACCTGCTTGAAATGGACTGCCTCTAATACAGTGAGACGTTTGGGCATTTTCATCACAGGGTAGTTGTCAACAATAACAATGGGAAAGGGGGTTTGTGGTGTTTGGATAGTCATCACCGATTTGGGATTTGGCCATACAGATTAGCGCAGGGGACGTTTTGTCTTTTCCTGCTGCATTCTTTCTTTCGCCTTGCTTGCACTGCGTCTAAGGGCTTGGAGACGAGATTCATATTGTTTCCGTTGCCTACGATTTGGAGTTTGTTCGATGAGTGTTTTAAAGGCACTGCCGAGACTTTTGTAGGCGTTGGGCAAAGTATAACCAAAACGGGTGGCTAAAGCAATAGCTTTCTCATCAGCTTCAATAGATTCTTTTAATTTTTTTTCTCCATTGTTTTTCTGCCAGAGTCGATATCCAGAAATACCACACAAAGCCAAGGCTAAGAGCAGAAGCAAGCCATCTTGTACCCAAAGTTCTCCTACTGCCCCACCTAAACCGATGGCTAGAGCGGCCATTTCCCATCCTTCTCTGGGAATGGTATCATTTTGAATACGGGCGACTTCGTGCCAAAATAACAAATTTCGCTGATCAATGGCTAAATTTTCCCACTTAGCTAAGTCGATCTGAATTTCTACTTCGTCCCTTCCTAATTCTTCACAGCGTATGAGGGGGGGATTAATTTCCGTACTCCCTTCTATCATTACCCAGTTTTGTAGTTCTGGGGGCAGTAATGTTTTTAATCGCCTTAGCTCACTCATTTCAGCTCTAGCAGAAGAAGTTACATAGGTCATAGTCTTATAATACTTCTTTTATTCATTATCTAAGGATTTTATCTTAGCAAAAATCTCGGTTAAAAAAATGGTTTTGTGAAAAACCGAACCTTTGAGGACGGCTTTTACGATAACTTCTAATTTTGCTGAATTTTACATTTCGTTACAATAGGATTAAGAAACAGCGATGTAAGTAAGATAAAGTCGCTGACACGATAGGAGGTTATTCATATGAATAACAATATAAGAGTTGGAAATTTATTTGGTATTCCTTTTTATGTTAACCCCTCATGGTTTTTAGTATTGGGGTTAGTTACTTTTAGTTATGGGGGACAGTTAGCCTACTTTCAAGAGTTGAATGGACTTGTCCCTTGGATTTTGGGGTTTGTTGCTGCTATTTTATTGTTTGCTTCTGTATTAGCCCATGAATTAGGTCATAGTTTTGTGGCTATTTCTCAAGGGATTGATGTTAAATCGATTACTTTATTTTTATTTGGAGGATTGGCTAGTTTAGAGAAAGAATCTGAGACTCCATTAGAGGCTTTTTTAGTAGCAATAGCTGGCCCTGTAGTTAGTTTATTACTGGCTGCGATTCTATTTATTGTTGCCTTTAATGTTTCTTTTCCAGCACCCATTGAAGCCATTATTGAATTGTTAGCTTCGATTAATTTAGTGCTAGGATTATTTAACTTAATTCCTGGTTTACCTTTGGATGGAGGAAACATTTTAAAGTCCCTCGTCTGGAAGATTACAGGGAATCCCAATAAAGGAATTATTTTTGCCAGTCGCGTCGGTCAAGTATTCGGTTGGTTAGCAGTTGCAGTTGGTGGTTTATCTATTTTAAATATTATCCAATTTGGTAACTTCTGGACGCTATTAATTGGTTTTTTCTTGTTACAAAACGCTGGGGTTTCTGCTCAGTCTGCACAGGTACAAGAAACCCTCAATGGTTATACAGCAGAAGATGCCGTTATTCCTAATAGTCCCATTGTTTCTAGTGAGTTAACTATTCGTGAATTTGTCAATGATTACGTCATTGGGAAAAATCAGTGGAGAAAGTTCTTAGTCGTTAATGAAGAAGGCAATTTATCAGGAGTTTTAGAAGTAGAAGGATTGAAAACAATTCCTACTTCTGAATGGACAGAAATTAAGCTTTCTGAGGTTATGGAACCTGTCAAAGACTTGATTACTATTAAGTCAGATGAAACCTTGTTAGAAGTCGTCAAGATGCTGGAAAATGATCCTCAAAAACAACTAACAGTGATTGGAGATAATGGAAAAGTTATCGGTTTGTTAGAGAAAAATTCCATTATCAAATTATTGGAAAAAGATAAACAAGCGCAAACTGCATAATCGAAAATATCAAAAGGTACTAAGGGTCAACACTTCGACTACGCTCAGTGTTGATCCTTATAATAGTTACAGAGATAAACCAATTGTTTATAATGAGTATCTAAGATATAAAGATAGCTTAAATATCAGGAAAATTTTATGGTGATACATTTAGAAAAAGTTGTCCCAGTTGGCCGAACCCTTGATGAATATATTAAAATGTTTAATCTGACAGAAGATGATTGTAAAAAATCAATTCTTAGTGTAGCCGATGGACCCGCTAGTTTTAATGCAGAAGGGAGTCAATTAGGTTATACCATAAAATCCGTTGACCCTCTTTATGTTTTTAATAGTGAGCAAATTAAAAACCGTTTTGATGAAGTCATTGATAACATTATTGAACAAATAGAAAACACTTCAAATAATTGGGTTTGGAGTTATCATAAATCACCTCAAGACTTAAGAAAAAATAGAGAAAACGTTATTTCTTTATTTTGTGAAGATTATGAACAAGGAAAAAAAGAACATCGTTATGAAATAGGAGAATTACCTAAATTAAAATATAAAGATAATGAATACGAATTAGGATTAATTTCTCATTTTCTCTTTCTTTATTCTGAGCATTTTGATCAACAGTTTCATTTAGATTCAATTAATGAAATGCTCAGGGTTTGTCAAGAAGTAAGACTATTTCCCTTGATAACCCTAAAACATGAAATTTACCCTTATCTTGATGTTATTATTGAAGCGTTTAAAAACAAGGATTATGAATGCAAAATTGAAACAGTTGCCTATGAATTACAACCAAAAGGAAATCAAATGCTTAAAATTACTAAACTATAATCAAGACAATGGATAACTTAAAAAAACCTTCACGAAAAAGATTTTTTATTGCCCTACTTCCTCCCAAAAATGTACAAGAAGAGGCTACCAAAATAAAAGAATATTTTAAAGAAGTTTATAACAGTAAAGCCGCGTTAAAATCTCCGCCTCATGTTACCCTACAACCCCCTTTTGAATGGGAGATAGAAGACTTACCTAAGTTAATTGAGGAATTAAATAATTTTTCTCAACTTCAAAAATCCTTTTCTATGACTTTAAAGGGATTTTCTGCCTTTAAACCCCGTGTTATTTATATCGATGTCTTAAAAACTTCTGAACTGTTATCCATTCAAAAATCGTTAATGTCTTATTTAGAATCTAGTTTAAACATTGTTCATCAGGTGTCTAAAAGTCGTCCCTTTTCCCCTCATTTAACCGTTGCTTTTCGAGATTTAACGAAAAAGAATTTTTATCAAGCTTGGCCAGAATTTAAAGATAAAGAAATTTACTACAATTTTATGATTAATGAAATAACTTTATTAATCCATAATGGTAAAAATTGGGACATTCATTCTGAATACTGTTTTAAATAATCAAAAATATTTAAGGCGGCACCCAGACTCGAACTGGGGATAAGGATTTTGCAGACCCCTGCCTTACCACTTGGCTATGCCGCCATTTAGACACTCTTACAAGTATAACAAAAAGGATTCAAACAAGACAAGGTTTACATTAAGACAAAACCTAAATTTTTCTGAAGAAACGTAACAGTTATCTTAGGGATTAAACAGACTTGTGCAGTGGTAAAAACTGACATAACGACCTTCACCATCCTCCTAATGGTGAGTATAGACTAAAAATGGAGGTGAGGCGTGTTAATAATAAAAGCCTTTCGTTCTATTCTTTACGCCGAAAATATCCTATGAATAAGACTTACAAACTACTCGTCGGGACAATGTTGTTATTGGGACTCGGTACAGTATCCTTTGCTCAAAATGCCGATGCTGCTAATCCCTTTACTCAATTCCGTAATAATAATTGCGTTCCTGAAGCGAAAAAAGCAGGGTTAACTCAATCAGAAGCAGAACAAATCTGTAATTGTACGGTTCAGGCATTACAGAAAAAATACTCAACCCAGGCTTTTTCAAACCTTTATGCTCAATATAGAAATGGAGATACTACAGCGAGAAGAACGTTAACCCGTTATGGACAAAATTGTTCTGACGAAGTTCTTGACAACATTCTCTGGGATAACTAAACCATAAAGTGACGATCATGAGGATAAATACTTAATTATTCTTCGTCACTGATCGCAGTTAGCTGAAGACTTTTTTAATATTAGTTTTCAGCGAACCTTGCTATAACCATAGAGACGGTGTGAGTACGGCAAACGTTTATGAAACCATCCTGGCGAGAACATCTGAATATATCCCGTGTGGCGATAAAATATGCACGAGTCACCCTTTTTATCGCCATCGCTGTGGCAGTGGCGGGGATATTTGCCTTTAGTTCGCTTAAATATGCTTTATTTCCTGAAATTCCCTTTCCTGTGGTCATTGTTCAGGGATCTGCGCCCTTAGAAACCACTTTAGAAACGGAGAAACAGTTAACCAACCCGATTGAAACTTCCTTGCGATCGCTAGAAGAGGCGGAACTGTTTTCGTCCACATATCCTGGCCAAAGCATTATTAATGTAGCTTTTGCAGCCGGTTTAAATCTCGATCAATCGACAGAAATTGTTAAAAATGCCCTGAAACAAGCTCAGTTACCCCCTGAAGCAACCATCGAAGTGACTCCCTTTAACCTGAATGAGTCGGTAGCAGTGACTTATGCTATTTCTAGTGAGACGCAACCGGTTGAAATCTTAGCATCCATTGCCCAAGAAAAAATTATCCCCTCCCTCGAAGCATTACCAGGGGTGAGACGGGTTGATTTATTGGGAGATAGTTCCGTAAGAGGTATAGATAATAATAATTCACCGACAAATCCTCCGACTTTAACCCGCTTAAATCAAGAGGATATTTTAGCAGTTCAAGTGGTTAAAAAAGCGGACGGAAATACATTAGATATCGCTGAGGGGGTACAAGAAAAAATTGCTAGTTTACGAGAAAGTTTAGCGGATATTCAGTTAGTTATTGCTGAAACTCAAGCAGATTATATTGAAGAAGCCAGTCAAGCCACAGTAGAAGCATTACTAGGGGCAATTATCCTGGCAGTTTTAGTTATTTTTCCTTTTCTAAAAAATATTCAAGCCACTTTAATTACCGCTTTAGCCATTCCTATGTCTTTATTAGGAACCTTTATTGTTATGGCGGTTGCAGGATTTAATTTAGAAACCATTACCTTATTGGGGTTAGCATTAGTTATTGGTATTATTGTTGATGATGCAATTGTGGACGTAGAAAATATTTCTCGTCATATTGATGAGGGAATGAGTCCCAAAGAAGCAGCCATTAAAGGAACCGATGAAATTGGTTTAACGGTATCGGCTTCTACGTTAACATTAGCTGCTGTATTTCTGCCTATTGCTTTTATTGGAGGCAACTTAGGACAATTTTTTAAACCCTTTGGAATGACGGTGGCTGCTGCAGTATTAATTTCTTTGATAGTAGCTCGAACCTTGTCCCCTGTTCTAGCAATGTATTGGCTGAAACCGAGACGAAGAAGGGTAGAAAATCAACAGAAACCGTTTATTTTAGTTCCTATTTATCGTCGTATTTTAAATTGGTCTTTATGCCATCGTAAAGCGGTGATCGGTATTGCTTTGGTCAGTTTTATTGTAGGGTTGGGGTTAATTCCTTTTATTCCTCAAGGGTTTGTTCCTAAGTTAGATCGGGGAGAATTTAATGTTATTTATACGTTACCTAATCCGAAAATTCCTAATCGTTTAAAAGTTGCTCAAGAAAGAATTAGAGACGAAGAAAGTCCTTCTTTATTCCAAGGGTTAATGGAGTCTCCCGAACAGATTTTATTAAGTAAAAATTATCGAGTGGGTAGTCAATTAGAAAGTATCGTTTTAGAAGATCCTAATGTTGAATCTACTTACACCATTGCCGGTTATCAAGGTAATCCTCTCAAGGGTAGAATTTATGTGCAACTTAAGGATAATCGGACGTTAACCACTAGCCAAGTTCAAGAAGAAATCAGAGAAACCTTACCCAAATTAAAAGGGGGAAGTATTAGTGTAGAAGATATTCTGTTTATTGAAACCGGTGATGATAGTCCGCTAAAAATTGCTCTAATAAGTAACAATTTAGAAAGTTTAAAAACAACAGCCAAACAGTTGAAAGAACGCTTAGAAACGGTTCCAGGGTTAGTAGATATTAAACTATCAGCCAGTGTAGACAGCTCATTTATTGAACATTTTCAACAACAAAGAGTTATCTATTTAACTTCTAATTTATCCCAAGGAACTGGGTTAGGAGATGTAACGAAGAAAGTAATTGGAATCACTGAAGAAATCTTACCCAATGATGTCACTTTTGATATTCAAGGAGCATCGGCGCAAGTGCGTAGTATTTTAAAAGAATTTGCGATCGCGTTATTTTTTGCTATCCTATCTATGATGGTTATTTTATATGTAACCTTTGGTCGCTTTTTAGAGTCATTTGTGGTACTTTTATCCCTGCCTTTGTCTATTGTCGGGGCAATGTTTGCTCTATTAATTACTCAAAGTGATTTCGGGATGATATCATTAATTGGCCTAATCTTCTTGTTAGGTTTATTGGATAAAAATGCTATTCTATTGATGGATTATACCAACCAATTAAGAAAACAGGGTATGAGTCGCCATAAGGCTATACTAAAGACAGGAGAAATTAGGTTACGTCCCATTATTATGACTACTGCATCTACCATTTTAGGGATGCTTCCCATTGCAGTTGGCTTAGGTGCAGGTGCAGAATTAAGACAACCGATGGCTGTGGCTATTATCGGCGGTTTAATTACTTCCTCTGTGTTAAGTTTAATTGTGGTTCCTGTGCTTTATACGGTATTAGAAGATGGTTGGGAAAAACTCTGTTTTAGAAGAATGAAACGAGTTGACAATTAAGTAAGGTTTAGGTCATATTGAAAAGGTGTCTTCTTAAGAAGAGGTGAAAATAAAAAATTTAATATGACCTTCCTTTTTAATCCTTTATTTCTTACTACAATTTTAATTACTTTTATTATTAATGGACAACAGAAAAAAGCGATCGCAAATCCAAAATCTAACTTTAACTATCCCATCATTGATCATAATCTAACTCACAGTAGCGACTTGACAAAAAGCCCAAAAAGTGATAAAAAAATAGAAACTTTAGAGAAAGCTTTAGAGGTTGCTAACTCATTACAAGATGTTCAAGCACAACAGGAATTGTTAATAAAAATTGCTCAAAAGTATGCAGAATTAAGAAAACCGAAAAAAGCGATAATAATTCTCAATCAATCATTAGAAACCATCCAATCTTTAGAAAACTTAAATCAAAAAACTGAATTAATGCTTGCCCTATCGCAAGCTTATGAAAACCTAGGAAAAAGAAAGATAGCAAACAAAATTCTAGAAGAAACAGTTATTTTAGTAAATAACATAGAAGATGAATTAATTAAAGCTCAACGTTTAACAGAAATTGCTTTAAGACAACCCAGAAAAAGCGCAGATAACTTACTCACAGAAAGTCAAAAACTAATTGCCAAAGCATCCGAACCCGTTCCCTTATTTCCCTTTCAACCCACTTCTTTAAACGGAAGTCTTAGCTTTTTTGGAAGCATCGAGTCTGCTCTCAATAGCACCAATGAATTTGGTGTTAACTTAGGATTAGAACAAACTTGGAAATATGATGAATTTTCCTTTAGGGGATTATTTAGCACCAATTTTGATAGTGCAAGAGTCATGGACAGAGATCAAACAAAAATAGATTTAACAGGAGAATATCGTCACCATTTTGACGAAACTTGGAAATTTTTTACCTATAATACTTTTCTGAGAGATCAAGAAAATAATATTAACTATGATCTCAATTTAATAGCAGGGCCAGGAATTAATATTTTTCGTAAATCTCCTAATCATCGTTTAGATATGGGACTCGGTTTAGGGGCCAGATACGAAGATTCTTTAGGTAAACCAGATGATACGAACTTTCCTACTATTAATTATTTAATTAGTTATCGAGATTTATTTTTTGAACGCTTAAACTATCGTCAACTTTTTATTTATAGTCTTCCTGTAGAAGATGCGGTTGACTCACGAATTTTAGCGATTAGTGAATTATCCTGGCCTTTGTTTGAAAATTGGTCATTAACCGGACGTTTGCAGTATATTTATTTAGGGGTTCCCCCAGACAATAAACCTACCTCAGAAATTAATTTTTCTACGGGGTTAACCTACGACTTTTAATTAATAATGATGACAAAATGTGCCATTGCTTTAGGTAGTAATTTAGGAGACTCATTAAACATTTTAGAGACAACAATAACCTTGTTATCTCAACATCCTTGTATTGAATTAATAGCTTATTCTCCTTGGTACCAAACTACTCCCGTCGGTCCACCTCAACCTGATTATTTTAATGGTTGTGCTATCTTAGAAACCAGTTTAACTCCCGAAGACCTATTACAAACTTTACTGGGGATAGAACAAAAATTTGGGCGTATTCGTCGAGAAAAATGGGGGCCAAGAACCTTAGATTTAGACTTATTATTGTACGGTAATTTAATCTTAGAAACGTCTTCTTTAAAAATACCTCATCCTCTAATGTTAGAACGAGGATTTGTATTAGTTCCTTTGTCTGACATTGCAGCCAGTTGGGTACATCCTATTACTAAAAAAACGATCAAAGAACACCTTAACGGGTTAAACTGTGAAGGGATTAAACAATTAATTAATTAAATTTATGTCAACTGAAAAAGAATTACCCACTTATTTAGAACAAAGTCTATTTTATCGAGGTAGAAAATTCAATTTTGATGTCAATAAATTACGTTTACCCAATGGAGTAGAAGGGAACCGGGAGTGTATTCGTCATCCTGGGGGGGCGTTAGCCGTTCCTATTACCAAAGAAGGTCAATTAGTATTAGTTAAACAGTATCGTTTTGCTGTCGAAAAAAGAATTTTAGAATTTCCTGCCGGAACGTTAGAAGTTAATGAAGAAGCTTCTGTTACTATCGAAAGGGAAATACAAGAAGAGACAGGTTATGAAGCAAAAAAATGGGATTATTTAGGAAAGTTCCCTTTAGCCCCTGGTTATTCTGATGAATATATTTATGCTTTTTTAGCACAAGAATTAGAGGTATTAGAGAAACCTCCTGAACAAGATGAGGATGAAGATATTGAAGTCGTTTTAATGAGTTTTGAGGAATTTGAACAAGCTATCTTATCAGGAGAAATCATCGACGGTAAAACCATCGCTAGTTTTTTCATGGCTAAGTTATTCTTAGACAAAAAATAGAATCAGTGAACAGTTATCAGTTACCAGTCAGTAGGGTGGGCAAGAATTTTAGTTAACTCATTCATTTATTAAGTCTTTAACTTGTCCAACCTACGTTTTAAAGTTTTCTTATCATTTCAAAAAAACTATCTTCAATATCATAACCAAAGAGTTGCGCCATAGATTTCAATCGAAACTGAGAGTAAATCCCTTGTGTTTCTAACCAGTCAGAGAGAACAAATAACTTATTCATCACAAAAATTTCTAATGCTTCAGGATTGTATTGAATGCCTTCAACGCGGTTAAATTGATGGGGAACTAACATGGCTGCATATCTGGCTATTTCTCCTTGTTTAGCATCTAATAGAAACGGAAACCAAGGATAAATCGTATCAAGACGCACAAACCATAACCGAATTTCAGGAATTTCTGAGAGTTCTCTGGGATCACCAGGTTCACGAGGGTAGTGAATATCAAAACTTAACTTTTGTTCTAAAGACACAATGTCATTTTTTTCTAATAATGGATCAATAATTTTTCTAACGGGAGTAATATCTAATGCAGTTAAGTGATCGAGTTGTACGGTGATAATTTGAGTCATAGAATTTTCAATTTAATCGATAGCTAATTGACATAAGGATCATTAATATAATACTGTCAATGATGTAATTTACTAAACCTTTAGAACTGGTATGAAAAAGGGACTCAATATTTTAATCGTATGGTTGCTTATTATTGGTCTGACTTGGATACCTATTATCAGTGTACCGTCTGCACAAGCGGTTATTAAACCTGAACTAGAAAAAACGGTTTTAGACATTATTCGTCAACACCCTGAAGTCCTCATCGAGTCAGTTCAAGCTTATCAAAAACAGCAACAAGAACAACAAAAACAATTTATTCAGTCTTTTGTATCAGAATTAGACACCCATCCTCAAACCATTATCGCTTATTCTCCTATTACTGGCCCTTTAGATCAAAAGAATATTCTCATAGAATTTTCTGATTTTCAATGTCCTTATTGCCAACAAGCTTATGAGACTGTGAAAACATTTATAGAAAACCATGATCAGGTAACATTAGTTTATAAACATTTTCCTTTAAGTAGTATTCATCCTCTATCGACTTTAGAAAAGGCTTTATTACCCTAAAAATATTAATTGATTTCAGTAAATTATATTTATCATCAAAATCATGAAAATTATATTAATTATCTTTGGTATTCTTCTTATTATTTTACTTGTGATTGAAGGTAGCTTACGGTTATTTTTCGGTTTAGGTAAACGTCCTATTTATATTGCTGATGATAAAATCGGCTATTTATTAGCCCCTAATCAAAATGTTCGTCGTTTGGGAAAATTGACTATAATTAATCAATATTCTATGCGAACTGAAGCTATTGAAAAAATTGCCGCTAATGATACTGTAAGGCTATTTTTCATCGGAGATTCTATTGTTAATGGGGCTTGGTGGACCGATCAAAAAGAAACTATTTCCACATTAGTAAAAGAAGAAATTGAAAAGAAGTTATCACAAACGATAGAAGTTTTAAACGCCTCTGCAAACTCTTGGGGACCGAGAAATGAATTAGCTTATTTAGAAAGGTTTGGAACCTTTGAGTCTCAAGTCGTCTTTTTAGTCATTAATACTGATGATTTATTTGCTACAAAACCGACTTCTTTAAGAGTAGGAAAAGATATTTATTACCCTGACAAACAACCGACTTTAGCCATAGAAGAAATTTTAGAAAAAGTGTTTTATCGTGATCCTAAAATTCCAGGAATGGATGAAATAGTAGGAGAAAGAGGCGATCGCGTGGGGTTTAATTTAGAAGCCATCGAAAACATGAAAGCGATCGCAACTAAAAATAATAGTCAATTTATGATGGTTTTAACCCCCCTTAAACGGGAAATGAACCCCGAACCAAGAGACTATGAAAAAGTGGCTAGAAAACGTTTACAAGATTGGGTAGAGGTTAATAATGTACCGTATATTGACTTTTTACCAATCTTTGCCGAACAGAAAAATCTTGATGATTTATATCGAGATCATATTCATTTAAGTCCTTTAGGCAATCAATTAGTGAGTCAAAAAATTAGTGAGTTAATCATTAATACGACCTAATTTTTTATGATTAGTCCAATTATGATGATAAGATGTTTACTTAATGTTCATTAAAACTAATTTTATTATGTGGCGAGTTAATGTTCGTTGTGATCAAGATACTTGGAAAAAGTCGGGTGCTGATTTCAAAACCATGACCGAAAATTATCAAGTAGAACTGATCGGTTCCCAGAAAATGCCTGATGGAAAGCGTATCATGGCTTATAAAATGGATGACATTAGTGATGTTGAAACTTTTATAGAAGATTGCGTCAAATTTCCTGGATTTATGGCTGACTTTGAATCTTTGTAACTGATTTAATAACAAGACATATAAACCTAGGTTAGTCTAATTTAGATGGAAACAACATCTGACTTTCTTTTATAGTTATAATTTAATCAAAGTTACTGCAATATTTCCGGAGAAACAAACATCTACATCTGTTCCTTTTGAGCGTTCCCTTTTAGCATATTCTCCATGATAATAAAATAAGTCACCTTCTACTCGATAGTTAACAGGTAAAGGATGGATACTGTTTTCACAAAAAATAATTTCAGGTTCTGGAGAATTAGGTTCTAAATGAGGTAAATTAACATTCCAGAAACTACCAAATTCTAAGGGTTTATCCCAGAGAATATTTAACACTTTTTCTGTCAAATTAACCGCTAATTCCCAGTTAATAAGTAAAGGACGTTTTATCCAATGGGAGATAGAAATACCAGGAATACCGTGCATTGCTGCTTCTCTAACAGCTGCTACCGTGCCAGAAATATAAACATCAACTCCTAAATTTCCCCCTGCATTAATCCCAGAAAGCACCCACTTTGTCTCTTTATTAATATGTTTAACAGCAATTCTTGTACAATCTGCTGGTGTTCCATCTATTGCATATTCTGTTAAAGAACGCTTCTCTAAGTGAATGGGTTTATGGGTAGTAACGCGGTGTCCACAACCGGAATGAGGTTGTTTGGGTGCAACAATAATTCCTTGACCTCCTAATGCTTTTGATAAAGCACGAATTCCAGGAGCATCAATGCCATCATCATTGGTTAAAATAATTGTCATAATAGGAATTTACTATTTTATCTTTTGACTAAATAAATAAATATCATCTTTTGTATAGGTTAAATTAAAATTCGCATTTTGTCTAATCTTTTCTTTAATCGTTTCAATTAATTCTGGAGAACTTTCTCGTCCTGGATGTCGTTGATTGAGTAAAAGATAATCAAATTGATTAACATCAAAGGTTTCGGCTCCATTTTTCGCTAATTTAATCATAGCACGTTGGCTTAAATGGGGTGCAATATATGTAGATGTCAAAAGACTACCTTTAGTAGAAATTTTATTGATTGCTTCGTTGGTTGCTTTCCAAGTATCGAGAGACTCTAAATAACGAGAGGTGAAATAGCCATATTTAGCTAAAGCTAAAAAACAAATTAATGACCAAGTTATTATATATTTATTGTCTTGAAACCAGCTTTTTTTTGCAGCTACAGTCATGATTACTGCAACCATCAAAAAAGGTATAATCGGTAACGAATATTGATGTAATAAGTCTTTTTGCAGTGCATTTTGTGATAATAAATTCATGGCTAAAGTCGGTATAGCAGCGATTAAAGGGGTAAGATACTGTAACGATAATCCCCAAATAACAGGAATCAATAATAATAATAAATATTCTAAATTGGGCAAATTAAATAATCCTTGAAGAAATAACCAAGGTTTAAACAGTAAATTTTGAGTAATTTCTGAGAAAGAATTACCCAGATAGTTAAATCGTTCTAAATGACGACTAATACTAGCAGTATTATTACTAAAAATAGGAATAATTAGACGGGTACTAATAATAAACCAGCTTACTCCTAAGCCAATAGCAATCGATCCTAATTTTTGTTTTTTTTCAAAACAAAATAACCATAAGCCCATAAATATTATAGTTAAAGATAAAACACTTTTACAACTTAGGGTAATAAAAATAGCCAAAATAAACAAACTGAAATTGCTCCAATAAGCAGCTAAAATTGCCCACAAAATACAAGAAACAGCAATAACATCAGGATGAAAATCAAATAAATTAATATTAAAAATTAAAGGATAAAGTAAATAAACTAAACTAAGCGTTAATGCTTTTGACTCAGTCAAACCATGATATTGACTTAAATAATAAATAGGTAATGCACCCAAACTTAAAGTAAATGCTTGGACTAATAATAACCAATAAACAGAAGGATAAATTTTATAAAATAAAGCTAAAGGATAAAAAATTAATGCTGCATGATCGCCTAAAATGTGAATATTTAAAAAAGAAGAAATAGGGGATTTTCCTTGACTAATTAAATAGACAGCTTGATCAAAAATAGCTAAATCCCAAGCCGTTGATTGAAACAAAATATGCTTGAAACTACTACAAATAAAAAGAATAATAATACTAATTGTGATTATAATTAAAATTGAACTAGATTTTAAATAAGATAATTTCATTTATTTTAATTTTTGATATCAAAATAGTTATTGTATATTGTTATATGGATTATCAACTTTTTGAGGAGGGAAATACATTGATTTAATAGGAAAAGGAATTTCAATACCTTCTTCTTGATATTTTTGATGAAGTTTCTTTAAAAATTGATGTTTAAGTTCTAAATGGTCAAAAAACTCTCTTTCATGAATTTTCAAATAAATAGTTAGATTAATACTAAAATAATCAAACTTATTGTAAAGAATAAACGGTTGACCAGTATCTTCTTTTAGATACTCTTCTTCTATGATTTTCTCTTTTATTAAATTATTTGCCACGTCAAGGGTTATCTTTTCAACTATTTCTAAGTTACTATCGTAACCCACATCAAGGGTTACAGGAAGAACAATCGTTTTATTAGGCAAACTAAAATTTTTGAAACTTCCAGAGATAATTTTTGAGTTAGGAATAATTAATAAGTTATCGGTTATTTCTCTTAAAACAGTATATTTTAATTCTACATCAAGAACATAGCCACTTTCCCCACTTGCTAATCGAATATAGTCCCCAGGTTTTACTTTTCCCGACATAATAATATTTACCCCAGACATTAAGTTTGCTAGGGTAGTTTGTAAAGCTAAACCAACGGAAACACCCCCAACCCCCAATGCAGTTAATAGGGGTGTAATTTGAATGCCAATAGACTGTAATATTATTAAAATACCGAGACTATAAATAACAATTTTAGTAATAAATTCAAACAAAGAAGTTAAGGGAGAGATTCCCTGTTCATCAGTGGTATAAGCTTTCAGTAAACCGACTAATAGGCGAGAAATAACGATAGTTGCGGAACCTAAAAATGTAGCAATCAGAAACTTATTTATAAGAATTTGAATTGCTATAGGAATCGGGTAAATATAAGAAGCAACCGCTATTCCTCCTAAAGAAAACCAAAGAATACTAAATCCTTGAAGTGAATTGATGATAATTTTATCATATTTCCAGTGAGTTTTGGTAGCTAATTTTTTTATATTTTTGATTACTCTTCTCTCAAAAAGTATTCCTAGTAAGACACTAAATAAAACTACCAATAAAGGACTAAGTATTTTAAAAACGTCTGCTAGACTAATATTAAACCGAAAATTCATGATTATAAATAGTTTAACTTTCTGAAGATTATAATACTGAATTTATAATTGATCAAGTTAATCTCCATGTTAACAACTTAAACTATAGTTAATCTGAGATCATTAATTAACAACTAATAATTAACTAATTTTTGGTAATTTTAAGCCTTGACGTTCTTCAGTGGCGAAATGATGCTCTAATTTGGGAGGTAATACTTGCCGAGATTTACGGAAATGGGAGGGAAATAATCGAGAATATTTATTAGGATTAGGTAATTGTAGATGAGGATGTTTACTATTTATTTTTTCTGCTAATTCTAAATCAAAAATATAACTATCTTCTGTTTCAGTATCAATCAGTTCAATGGTACAATTGACGGGATAATAATGCTGAGTTCTAATTGTAAAAGAAGCATGATTTAAGGGGTATCCTTTAAGAGTTTCTAGAATTAACTCCCCAACAACAAAGTTATCATCGATATCATCAGGAATCACCAAGGTATGATTAAAATGATAAGGTAGTTTTTCATCGGATAATGGGTAATCTACTGTCAATAAATTTTCTTCTGTTTCAGGATTAATTAATTCGTAACGAAGTTTAGCATTTAAGGCAATTTCTCCTTGCATATTCACAGCTTCTAATGTTCCTGATAAACTAATTCTTTCCCCAGCATTAATAATAAACTCATCTTGCTCTAAACTAAGATTGATCAAGGATTTTGACTGTAATGCTTGGTCATTTGTCTTGTGCTTTTCTGGTTGTTGTTTTATGTTTAATCGAGGCTCAATTTTTTCTCGTAATAGTTTTTCTAATTGCTCTAAATAGACTTGTGCTTTATTATTAGTAACTTCATTTTTTGAAGAATTAGAAGACTTAACCGATAGATTTTCATCCCTAACAGGTAAAATATTTAAGGTAATCGTTTCAGTCCAACTCTCCCCTAAAAACTCCGCTAAAACATCTCCATAACAACGAATATTCCAAGACGTTTCGGGGGTTAATTCAGTAAAAGGGAGAACCATCACTAAACCCTGGGAATTAATACGACGTTGATAACATTGTGTCTCTTGATCTGAGGAACTAATGCGAACATCAACCATCGTATTTAAACGGTTTGATTTTCCCAAAATGCGATATTTTCCAGGTTCTAATTCTAAGTTAGAAGAAATAGCAGGATACCATTTAAGATCATCATCTTTTTGGATCAAAAATTCCCAGGATGTCATCGTTATTATTGTGTGGAGTGGTTCATTGTTCTTTTATGTCTATCAAGTTGTTCAATTAGTTCCCCAACTTTAGTCAATAACTCTGCTTGTGTCATTGCTTGTTGTTCTTTGCTTTGCAACCATTTTAGTTGTATTGTTTTGTTTTCTGCTTCTTCTTCTCCTAAAACGATACAAGCGATCGCTCCACTGCGATCAGCCCGTTTGAACTGCTTACCAAATGCACTCCCACTCATGTCTAATTCCACCGTTAACCCCTCTTTTCTCAATTTTTGGGCTAACTTCAACCCTTGTCCTTCGGCCGCTTCTCCTCGCGATACTAAGTAGATATCTGGGGTCATTTCAGGGGAAGATTGTAATTGCTTGAGCAGAATAATTAGTCTTTCCATACCAATGGCCCAACCTACCGCCGGGGTAGGGTTTCCCCCCAACTCTTCCACTAACCCGTCATAGCGTCCCCCACCGCATACCGTTGCCTGGGCCCCTAAATCGTCGGATATAATTTCAAAGGCGGTATGGGTGTAATAGTCTAATCCTCTCACTAAGCAAGGATTGATGTTGTATTCAATGCCAAGATCCGTTAACAGTTGTTGCACTTGATCAAAGTGTTTTTTAGAAGCATCTCCGAGATGTTCTAAAATACTAGGCGCATTTTGATTAATTTCTTTAGTCCGCTTATCCTTACTATCAAGAATGCGTAAAGGGTTGCGTTGTAGACGATCTTGGGAGTCGGGATCAAGTTCTGCTTTGTAGGGGAGAAAGTAGTTAACTAACGCTTCTCTGTAGTTTTGTCTGTCATTGCGATCGCCGACGGAATTAATATCTAATTTTAAACTTTGTAATCCTAACGTTTTCAAGATATCTGTAGCCAAGGCAATCACTTCTACATCGGCTCTAGGATCGCCTGTACCGATTAATTCTAGACCAATTTGATGAAACTGTCGCTGACGACCGGCTTGGGGTCTTTCGTAGCGAAACATCGGGCCACAATACCACAGACGTTGTACTCCACCCGCAGCATACAAGTTATTTTGTAAATAAGCACGAACCACGCCGGCGGTTCCTTCTGGACGTAAGGTCAAAGAGCGATCGCCTCTATCACTGAAAGTATACATTTCTTTGCCCACTACGTCCGTCGCTTCTCCTATTCCTCTCTCAAATAAAGAGGTTTGCTCAAAAATAGGGGGACGTATTTCATAGTACATGGCACGACTGAGTATTTGTGTCGCCACAGTTTCTACATATTGCCAGTAGCCGATCTCTTCTGGCAGAATATCTCTGGTTCCTGGTAGTGTTTGAATTGTACCCATTGGGGTGAGTTTCGCCTAAAAATTTCCTACGCTAGATGATACCTTGTTTTTATCGAGTTTGACGGATAACGTTATCCGTCAAGGGGACGATATAGCCAGTTTAAATTAGTTGTGAAAATTTTCTGTTCACCGTTCCCTGTTCCCTGTTCCCTCCTCTCAACAAGTACGTTCACTATTCAAATAGACTAGCTATAGTTAGAATATGATATAAACATCCGATGAAATTATCATACCAATGAAAAAACAAAAGATTGCTATCACTTTAGATGAAAGTTTAATCGGCTTTTTAGATGAAATGGCTAAGGGCAATCGTAGCCAATACCTCAACAATCTTCTCACAGAACATCGAAATAAAATTATAGAAGAGCAGTTGATTGCATCTTTATCTGAAGAAACTCAAGATCCTCAATATCAACAAGAGATACAGGCGTGGGATGAGGTGGTAGGAGATGGCATTAATGAAGAAGAATAAATTAACTTATCGACGGGGAGAAATTCGTTGGGTAAGATTAGATCCCAGTGTAGGAGCAGAAGCTAAAAAAACTCAGTAGATCACAAAGTCAGCTTGAGACAAGCGATCGCCACCAAAATTCATAAGTTTAAATTATGTAGCAGGAGAAGGGAGAGGTAAAATATCATTGATGGGAATATAAACATCTTTTACTGTGCCA
>NETF01000013.1 GCA_002172675.1 unicellular cyanobacterium SU3 | reverse complement strand
TTAAGTCCAATCTTCTATTATATAAAACAAACTTATGTTTAAGGAGGTTTTTTGGGCTGTTTCAACGTAAATTGGCGATCGCAGATTAACGTTTCGCCTCTCTGAAACTGAGTTTGTGATCTACTGATACTATATGAATGTGAGCTATCGCTCACGGGGTTTAGAATTTGAATGGGATTCCAATAAAGCGCAAATCAATTTTGAGAAACATGGAGTAACATTTGAAGAAGCCACCGAAGCATTTTTCGATCCCTTTTATCAAACAGGAGATGCGACAGTAAATAGTGAACAAAGAGAATTTATTCTCGGTTATTCCTTGGCTTATCGTGTCTTATTTGTTGTTTATATTGAACGAAACCAACGTACTCGAATTATTTCCGCACGTCCAGCTACTCGCACAGAGAAAAAACAATATGAACAAACCTAACGAAGAAATGACCTTTACTATTAAACCTCGTCCTTCAGAAAACGTATCAATTTCTATTCCTAAAGATACTTTAGAATCTTTAAAAACAATTGCTCATCATCAGGATATGTCTTTAGAAGCTCTCTTAAAATTCTACATAGGAAAAGGTTTACGTCAAGACTTAGATGTCAGTTGGTTGAAAGAAGGAAATCTAACAAAACCCAATTCTAATACTGATATTTAAAAAAGTCAGCAAACATCAAAGGTGTAAGAGATAAGTATTTTCTCTTAAGTTGATTTTCTAAAAAAAAAATTCCCCCTAAACAATTTCAGGGGAAAGGGTGTTTTTGTATGAAACAAGAAAGTATTACAATGAAACAGAACAGACAACATTGATGAACTTTAGGGCTACTAAAGCATAACGTCAAACTAGATGAGTTAGGAAAAACAATGGTTGTTTACTTTGTTGTATGTTTTCTATCTTATGCTTTGGTAGATCCTTTTTTGTCCTTTTTGCCAAGCTTACGCTTGAACGCACCACCGAAAGCGATCGCAGTACCTGCACCTAAGATAGTTAGGGGTTCAGGTACAGCATTAACTTGAAGACTACTGGTTGACAGTTGATTTGGACCATTGTGAGTAATGGTTAAAAATGTTGTTAAAGAGTAAGGGGTAGAACCAGAAGGTCCACCGTATAAAACATCAGCAGAAGGGATACTACCAGAAAAAGAGCCGTGATCGCCAATGATACTATCAAGTCCATATAAATCATTACTTTCATCAAAGTAGCTGGTAGCTTCAACGGTACCACCCCCAGTCACATTATTAAAAGTTAGGGTACTCATGAATGGAAGTGTACCAGTAAAATCAATATCGCTGAACTGTATATAAACTGTACCGGCACCGCCAGATATGTTGAGACTTTCTACACCTAAAACAGGTTGACTAGCACTACCAACAGCCGGTTTTGTGGTACCAGTAGTTACATCAACGGTCATGTTTCCAACACCACCAGCAAATGTAAGAACACCATCACCATCACCATCACTAAGCACGTTAGTCCAGTTAATACCTCCCGAACCATCATCAATACCTAAACGGAGACCAGCCATAGCCTGTGCAGAAGCAGCAGTTAAAGTCATGGTGGCTGCAGTACCGAGAAACGCTGCACCTAAAGCAGCAGGTTTTAAACCTAACATGAGTTTTATCTCCTCAAATATACAAGAATCAAATTTAAGGTTTTTGTTTTCCTCAAATTTATTCTGACACACCCATGTTATTTTTCATGTAAACGCAATGTATAACTTAGTGTTATCGTATCAAAGTTCAAAAGTTTACATGGCTGTATCCATTTGTATGTAATGCTTGTAGCAGATATTCTAAGTAATGCACTACAGCAAAATTTGTGAAGACAATGACCCTAACAAGGGATTCTTAGATATCTAAATATCTAGTTAAGATTTGATAAATTATAAATGTCAAGGCAAGTTAACGTTTATGGTTTTTGTTTCCATAGATAATTATAAATAAATATGACTATGAAACTAATTAACCCCAAGCTATTTTATCTAACGATACTCAAGGGGATCATTCTTTTAGGTTTAGGCGGTTGTTTTTCTCCGTCTGAGTCTTCTAGTAATACGACGATTCAACCAACTGCTAATCAAACCGATAAAGCATCACAAACCCAACTAAAAGATATTCAACAAGTTACCATGATAGAAGAGTTAGAACATCCTTGGGCTATGGACTGGCTTCCCAATGGAGATATACTGATCACAGAACGCCCTGGAAGACTCCGTATTGTCAAAAATGGAAAATTAGAATCCCAACCCATTCAAGGCGTGCCAGAAGTCTTTGCAGTGGGGCAAGGGGGCTTATTAGATGTATCGGTACACCCCAATTTTGAGGAAAATAATTATATCTATTTGACCTATGCTTCAGGAACCCGTAATAATAATCAGACCAAAATTGCCCGTGCTATTTTAGATGAGAATCAATTACGAGATGTAGAGGTCATTTTTAAAGTCTCTCCTAGTAAGACAGGAGGACAACATTTCGGATCTCGTTTGGTGTGGTTAGAAGATGGGACTTTTTTAGCATCTATTGGAGACGGAGGAAACCCACCCTTAAAAATTGATGGAGAGTTGAGTCGCAAACAAGCGCAACAGTTAGATAGTTATCTGGGGAAAATTATACGCCTTAATGATGATGGTAGCATCCCTGAGAATAATCCCTTTGTGGATCAAGAGAATGCAAACCCTGCTATTTGGAGTTATGGACACCGTAATATTCAAGGGTTGACAGTGGATCAACAAAGCGGTGAAATATGGTCAACCGAACACGGTTCAAAGGGTGGAGACGAACTCAATAAGATTAAAGCAGGGGGTAACTATGGGTGGCCCGTGGTGACTCATAGTCGAGAATATACAGGGGGTGAGATATCTGATAAGCGATCGCTGCCGGGGATGGTTGATCCGTTGGAGGTTTGGACTCCTGCGATCGCACCTTCGGGACTTACTTTATATGATGGGGATAAATTTACTCAATGGCAAGGGGACTTATTAGCAGGGGGTTTAGTGGCCAGGGAAGTCATTCGTATTGACTTAAATGATGCGGGTGAAATTATGGGAAAATATCCGATAAAATTTGAACAACGAGTTAGAGATGTTTCCCAAGGTCCCGATGGGTTTGTTTATGTTTTAACGGATGATAGAAATGGTAAATTAATTCGATTAGAACCTATTAATAATTAATTAGTCTTTAGAATTGAAAAATCATGAAGCAAAAACTAATTTTAAATATGGAAGAAACTCAAGTTAATTTTCTTCTTGATCATGAAAAATATGGGTTTAAAAATGAAGAAGAGATGATTCAGTTTGCATTAGAAAAGTTGCAATCAGAATTAGATATTAAAGAGTTAGAAGCATCAGCAGACTTATATGCAGAACTCTATGAAGAAGACACCGAATTACAAGAATTAACGGAAACAGCTTGCATCGATTTTAAAGAAATATGAAACTCAAGCGAGGAATGATTATTGATGTAAATCTTGACCCAACTCTAGGTTCAGAAACAGGTAAGATTAGACTTTGTATTATTGTAACTAACAATATTTATAATAGGCGTGTTCCTGTTATTCAAGTAGTCCCTATTACTAATTGGAATGAAAAAAAAGCAAGGATTAAAACTAATATTGTTATTCAACCATCTAGTATTAATTGTTTAACTAAGAAATCTATAGCAGACTGTCTCCAAACTCGACCGATTGATTACCGTTCTCGCTTAGTTAGTATTAGAGGTGAACTAGAAACAGAATTAATCTTAAAAATTGATCAAGCTTTAAAAATCGTATTTTCTTTATAAGCGATCTAATAATATTAGATCAGCGACTATTTACGACAATAATATAGAGTTTTGTTGTGTATAAATATTAACAACATTACTATGCTTGATATCTGATTGATTTAGCAAAGCAACAACAAAACCTGTATCACTAACTACTATTTTTCTTTCCATGTCCAACCTGAATTTTCTTTAATTTCTTGATGCAAAATATCTTCAGATTGCATTGCTAAATCAGGAGAACTTTTAAATAAACCAATTAAAGGATCAATTTCACCGTCATAGTCGGTTTCTAATTGGGGTTGTAATGGTTTAAGAATCAGTTCCCCATTTTCTATTTTTAAGGATAACTTAGTTTCTTGGTTTATTCCCAATTGTTGACGAATTGTTTCAGGAATTTCGATACGACCAAATTGATCCAGTGTTAGACTTTCCATTTGTTGTCCTCTAAATTTCTTAAACATAGCGGTCGCATTAAACAAAAGGTAACATAGCTTTCTAGACTGTGACAAGTTGTCGGACAGAATTAACTCATCAGAATGGATTTTAGATCAATATTTAGATCAATATAAAGAAAGGAAACCCAGAGATAAAACCATCGCCGAAAAATTCAATAATTATCGTTTTGCAGATTATAAAGAACAAGTGATTGACTTATTAACAAGGGGTTGTACTGTTAATGTAGAAACCATTAAAATTATTGAAGAAATGGAGGATAATTAATAAATATGAGTGAAGAAAAATGGGAAATAAAAAAATAGGTTACTGAAACCAATCTATGTCCTTTTGATAACTGGTTTGAACAACTAGATATGAAAACTGAAGTTAGAGAGGTACAGAAAAAATGCCAGTTAAAAACTATCAAGATGATCTTTTAAAAAGATTATCTAATCCTAACTATGCTTCTCAATATTTAAAAGTAGCATTAGATGAAACCTTCAAAGATGGCAATAAAGAAGCTTTGATCCTCGCTTTAAATAATATTATAGAGGCAAAAAAGATGTTTAAAACCTTACCTAAAACAACTGAAAAATCACAAAAAAAATTGATCAAATTTTATGTCACAAAGAACAGTTAACTGTAGAAAATTTACTACTTATTTTGCATTCAGTGGGTATAAGCATAGACTTTAAACCAATTCTGAACTAAATTATTATGAAACAAGAAACATCTTCTCTTAACTTTGCTATTTGTGTTGTTGCTGAAGAAAATGGAAACTTAGAAATATGGAAACTTTATGAAGTCTTACCTGATGAAAAAGCAAAAGAAGTAGGATGCTTACGGGTAGTTGATGAGTCAGAAGAAGATTATTTATATCCAGAAAATCACTTTGTTATGATCGAAATTTCTGAAACAACACAATTTAAACTATTATCAGTTCGTCGTTAAATATACTAGAAAATGTTCTGATTTACATTGGTACTGCTATAAGTTTTGAATAATTTAATTATCATCATCCTCCTTTAATAAAACTTCAGCAACATCAGGAAAATGAACCTTCATACACTCATTACAAATACCATGAGTAAACTCAACATCTGAATGTCGTTGAATAAACTTTTCAACTGTTGACCAATAACCTTGATCATTACGAATACCCTTACAATAAGAACAAATAGGAATTAAACCCTCCATCACTTTAATTTTATCTAAAGCACTGGCTAATTGAGAAGACACCCGTCTTAACTCTAACTGCATCATAACTTGACGCGCGAGAGCATTTAACGCATTCGTTTGGGACTTTGATAACTCCCTCGGTTTACGATCAATAACACAAAGAGTTCCTAAAGGTTGCTCATCAGGAGTTAATAAAGGAACCCCTGCATAAAAACGAATATAAGGATCAACCATTACTAAGGGGTTATCCTTGAAGCGTTCATCTAAAAAAGTGTCCTTGACAACCATCATTTCTGGCTTCAAAATACACTGAGAACAAAAGGAAACATCACGAGGGGTTTGCTTCACATCTAAGCCAACTTTAGACTTAAACCATTGACGTTCTAAATCAACAAACGTGATTAAAGCAATAGGAACATCACAGATAAATGCTGCTAAATCGGTAATATCGTCGTAAGCTTGTTCAGAAGGGGTATCTAAAATATTATACTGTTTGAGTGCTTCTAATCGTTCTGATTCTTGAGCAGGGGTTTTGATTTTCATAGCCTGTAAAGAGAACTTATTTCCCAAATGCTTTCTATAAATATTTTAGAAACATATCATTGAGAAAATCTGTTACAGTCAGTAGTGCTTAACAATAATTTAGAAGGATAACCCGTAGTCATCAATTGAGCCATTCAATAAGCTATAGTTATCCGTAGTTTAAAATAAACTAATAATAAAGTCCCAATTTTAGCAGTTCTGAATGTTACCTGAGTCAACCCTAAAACAACTTAAAAGCGCGTTACCAGACGGTCAATTACCCCCTAGTTACGGGGTTTACTTCAAAAATACCCTGGTTGCCCTTTGTCACGCCTTAGAAGACCATATTCTTAATAGTACCCCCGATGATCCTGAACAACATCCTTTGGTGTTGGTGACGTTTCAACAGGGAAAATGGTATTTACAAGAAGCCGATCGCTATTATGATATTGCCCAATGTTCTCGCCATGTGGCGATCGCAGCCGTAGCCGAAAGTGGGTTTGACAGCCATAAAACAGGAAAATTAGACAATGTTTCTCTGGTTCATCTCAACCAAGAAGATCCCCTCATTGAAGAGTGGAATTTAATCATTTTAGCCCCAGGATACGCAGCCATGGTACTCTGTCGGGAACTATCCCCCGAAGACTACCGCGCCGATACCCAACCCCAAACGGACACAGAACGCAAATTTTACGGACTTTGGACCTTTGATCGCCTTCCCGTTGAAGAATCAGCTAACATTTTAATTGAGGGAATGCGATCCTATAACCCAGACTTAGCTGATAAACTCAGCAAAATGCAACAGGCGATCGCAGAAACTCCCAAAGATGTCACTATCGATCTCACGGGAGTCGTTTCTCGTATTGTCACCTACTTACAAACCTCTCAGCAACAGTTAGTAACCATTAACCGTCAAACTAGAGAACTGGTAGACTTAGAAGGACAAGCCAGGAAATTAAACCGAAACTTGGCCGCCAGTAAGTTACAAGCCTTTCTTCGCATGGCCCAACGGGTGGATGAAAAGGACAAAGATAACTCCCTCGCCTCTTTGCAAGTATCAGCCCTCGCAGAAACTATCGGACAGTTATTGGACTTACCGACTTTGCAACTGAGACGGTTACGCTTAGCAGGGGTATTGTATCGCATCGGATTAGCAGAAGCCCCCAAAGAAGTTTTTACCCACACCCCCGATCAATTAAGCGATTCGAGTTACGCTTTTTGGAGAGATAGGGCAATGTTAGGATCTCAGTTATTATCTACCATGCCCGAATTAAAAGCGATTAAAGAGATTGTAGGACACCAGTTGGAACATTGGGACGGAAGTGGTAAACCGGACGGCTTAAAAGGGGAAGAAAACGCAATCGAAGCGAGAATATTAGGCTTAGTTTCTTACTTCCAAGAATTAACTCAACCGAGAGGCGATCGCTCTCCTTTGAGTTTAGGGGAAGCCTTAGAAAAATGCGAATCTTATCAAGGAACTTGGTTTGATCCGACGTTGGTTGATACCCTAGCTAACATTATTAGATTAGTAGAAATGGGTTTAATGGCATTACCGGATCGCCCCAGTCAACTGCCAGCTATTTGGTTAGAAGAAGCCACAAAATAAAATCGGTAGGGGTTTAATAATATTAAACCCTATTAAACCCAATCAATTACAAAATCATATCAATTTAGAAAAAACTATCATGAGTCAAACTATTAATTTAACGGATATTCGTAACGGAAAAATTAAAAATTTAGCCAGACAAGATTTATCAGGAATGGATTTATCAGGGGCTGATTTAACTGGGGCAGATTTATCGGAGGCCAACCTACGAACCAACTTACGAGGGGCAGATTTAACCGGGGCAAACTTGACTAATGCCGACTGTCGTACAGCTGATTTAAGAGGGGCTATTTTAGCAGATATTCAAGGCAAAAATTTGAGTTTAGCAGGGGCTTTTTTAGCCGGCTCTGTGTTAAGTCATTTAGATTTAACTGGGGTTGATCTTCGCGGTTGTGATCTGCGAGGGGCAACCTTAACAGGGACTATTTTAATACAAGCTGATTTAAGTAATACCAACTTATCAGGGGCGGATTTATCTCAAGCTGATTTAGAAGAGGCTATTCTTAATGGGGCGATTTTAAAAGGCACTAATTTAACCTCTGCTAACCTATTATGCGCCCAAATAGAACAAGTTATTATGGAGGGGACTCTATTAAATAATACTTGCATTGAAGGGACTTCTTTAACGTGAGTTCGGAGTTCGGAGTTATTTGTTATAAAACTTTTGTTACTTTAAATTATTAAATTTCCATCGTTCCTCGACTCACTAAAACGGAAGCTCCACCAACACAAATATTGTCAATTTTTTCCTCTATTTTGTCTATTGTTACCTCTAGAAAACTGGGTCTTCCCATTTCAAAACCCTGTTCTATTCTCCAGTGAAATGTCCCGTTTTTTGCTGTTTCACGAATGCCTAAATATCCCCCAAAAGCAGTAGCAGCTGAACCTGTAGCTGGATCTTCTACGACTCCTAATCCTGGGGCAAACATTCTCGCCCGAATATTTGATCCTTCATTTTCGGGATCGAAACAGAAAACATATAAAGAAGAAGCCCAAGCATTTTCTAATAGCTTCGTCCAGCGATCGCTATTTAATTTTATTCGTTTTAATGCCTCTCTATTATGCAGAGGAACAAATAAAAAAGGCAACCCACAAGAAACCGCTTGAGGAGAATAATGATCCTGTCTAAAATCTTCTATTTTTAAGCTTAAAACTGATGCTAATTCTTCTATTGATGGAATTTCATCTGAAAATTCTGGTAATTGAGGTGAGGTTAATTCTGTATAGATGGGTTGCCTATTTTTGAATTTAATGGTAATAGGAACTAAGCCCACTCCTTCCTCAAATATAATCTTATAATCATCATTTTTATCGATAGACTCATCACTAATCCCTAAAATGTAAGCTGCGCCTAGTGTGGGATGGCCAGCAAAAGGTAATTCTTGAGATGGTGTAAAAATACGCAACTTTTTAGTCGCATTTTTAATAGTAGGGGGTAAGATAAAAACGGTTTCTGAAAAATTGAATTCTGCTGCTATTTTTTGCATTATTTCTGTCGATAATCCTTCTGCATCAGGAAAGACTGCGAGTTGATTACCACCAAACATAGTATGAGTAAAAACATCAACCGTATAAAATAAATAAGTCATAATAATTAAACTCTGTAGAATAGGTAAAATTTGCTGAGTGTTTCCATCTGAAGTTGAAATTAAATTTAATCGGTTTGCCTTGGAAGTAAGGGAGTAATGTAATCTAAAAGTTCAGGAATAAAATTTTTAATCACTTGCCACACTAAATCAAGATTGACCTCATCATCATCATGCACCAGTCTATCTCTCATCCCTGCGATTTGTCGCCACTGCATTTCTGGATGAGATTGACGAAAATCATTGGACAATCTCTTAACCACTTCCCCAATGATAGTAATTTCATACAAAACTGCCAGTTGAGTTCTTTCGTCAGAGTAAAATTCCGTTTCACTCATACCATCGGTTAATTGGAGAATGGTTCGACACAGTTTGGCGATATCAAGTAAATAGGATTTGTCCTGATTCATAAATCATTTCAGCAGTTTCTAAAATGTTCTTACGGCGAATCCAGTTATGACTGTTTTCAATAGACCGTTTTTCAATGAGGTCTACTTTTCGTCCGATGAGATCCTCAAGTTGGTATTGAATACCGACTAAATCTATTAAGCTTAATTGCATTTGAGGATCGAAGACTACAAGAAAATCGATGTCGCTTGTTTTCTTAAAATCTTCCCTAAGAATAGATCCAAACACCGATAATTCAAGGATATGGTTTTGTTGACAGAAATTAATTAGTTCACTGAGTGAAACATTAAGTCTATTCAATATTGTTGGGTTCATCCTTAATTTAAAGTTGAGGAAAATAGTATTATAAACCTTTTGCTATTTCAATACACTGTTTTAAGGTAGCATTAGTTTTAATCGCTTGAGGATTAATATGTGTGTTCGTAGCAGAGAAACCTTGATTTTGTAAAGCTTCAATAAGTTGCGATCGCTTGGGAATATCTATTTTTCCACGTCTTCCGATTTCTCCTAATGTATAAAAATAAGGAGGAAATTCTGACTCATTAATCATAGTTGATAATAAATCACTTACCGTTGACCATTTTAGATTTATTGCTAAGTTTTTCATGGTTTTTAAATACTCTTTATTATGTAAATAACCTAACCATATTGGGCCAGAAATTGTATAATTATAGTATTTATTTTCTGGTTGATGATAACAGCTTATTTTACCTAACTGTTTATAAGAAACTGTTGTATATTCTCCACAGTGATGACAATATCCTAAAAACCCATAATTGTCTAAACTTAGATTAATTTTAGGCAATAAACGGAGCATAACTCTATAAGTTGAACCACTAAAATAAGAAAAAATTGGCTCAATTCCTAATCCTATAGTTGCTGCTTGTTGTAAGGTACTACCGATAATTAATCGTAATACTTGTTCTTGTGCAGACGGATGAGATCGACCATAAGAACCATAATTTTGTAAACAGTTTTCGGGTAAATGACCGGTTCCTGTGCGTCCATCGGTACAAGTCAAATAGATTAATCCCCTTATTTTTGTTGCCCATAAAGCTGTACTTAAATAGGGATTAGGAGAACCAAAAGCATCTACATCTACTAAGTCATAATAATCTTTATTATTGTGGCATTCAAAGAAGATATTGTTAGCATTTTTATAAGTTAGTTTAGCTTTATTTTTGTCTAACATAAAGCCTAAATTATAATCAAGTATTACTTTATTTTCAGGGTTACTATCATTGGCCCAAATATAATCAGCCTCGCTTTCTAAATAATAACGGATTGAACGAACACCACACCCTGTCATTACATCTAAAATCCTTAACTTGCCTTGGTTTTGTTTATACACTTTGGCAGCCAATACACCTAAATCTCTGGTTATTTTACTGTGGGGACGATAGAAAGTATGTCCTACAGTGAAATAAGCTTTTTCTTCACAGATTAAAAATTCATCATTCATTTAATAATCTCATTGATTAATATCTAAACATAATTATTTTAGACTAGAACTTAAAGCCCTCTCTAAATAAGTTTGAAAATCTAATTTATTAACAATATCAAATTCATCAAGGATACGAGATATGGCAACTAAGTGAGTTTTACTTACTAACTGATTGTCTAAATAATGAGGTAAAATAATTAAAGCACCATTAGGATGCTCGAATACTTTTTGATTACCTTCCGTAGACAATAATCTAAAGTTTAAACTAAAAATAATTTTTTCTAATTCATGGTACTTAATTTCAGTATAATTCATGTTTGATAACTCCTCTAATCTGTTTAAGTAAATCATTTTTGTATTGGGCAAATTTATAAATACTTTCTTGAGTTAAAATATTATTTTTAAGAATATAGGCGGTTATTGTTTCTCCTATTTTAGATAAATCAAAATTTTCTAATTTTTCAAAATAAGCTTGTAAATATAACCAATAAGCACAGTCTGCTAAAGCATCATAAATGATCAAAATACATGGCATTGGTTCATTAAGCCATAATTCTAAATCTGAGGATTTAAGAGAAAACAAAATTGTCTTATTATCTGAATCAAGTTTGAGCGAGTCAGTGGCTTTAACTTGTAAATAAACTTGACCGTTTTCAATTTCTCCTTTCTCGTCATAGGTAAAAAGAATTAAATCATAGCCATAATCATACTCGACTCTTTCAACAGAGTAACCACACAAGAAAATTAGCCTTTCTACATAATTAACACTTAAATCAGCAATAATATGATTTCTTGGCCGTTGCTTTTTTGTCATTTATCTATTTTTAACAATAATCCAAATTGCATGAACAAGACCAGGAATATAACCAACTAATGTAAATACAATGTTAACCCAGAATTGCCAACGAAGACCCACTCGTAAGAAAACACCCAACGGGGGACAAACAATAGCACCAATAATCTCGATTATTTCTGATGTCTGTGGTAGTGTTATGTTACTTTTTGGAGGTTTAGAAACTGTCGTTAGGTTATCTTTTTTGAGGCGAGATTTTTCTAAAGCTTCTAAATCTTTTAAAGCTTGTTGAGCAGACTTGGGGCGTAAATCTAAACTAGGTTCTGTCAGTGACTGTAACCACTCAACCATACTATCCGATAAATTAACTTTATTTTTAAACAGTAGTCTTCCTTCTTTTTGGGGTAACTGATCAGGAGGACATCCCGTTGCTAAATAAATTAAGGTTGCACCCAAAGCATAGAGATCCGACGCAGGAACACAGCGACCGCCAAATTGCTCAAGAGGTATATAACCGGGGGTTCCGACTATCGTTCTGGTACCAGTGTGGACAATGGTTTGAACTGATCCAAAATCTACTAAATACACCTGTCCTGCACTATGACCACTGCGATCGCTAAATAAAATATTACTAGGTTTAATGTCTCGATGGATCACAGGGGGATGATGTCGATGCAAATAATTCAGAATATTTAATAGTTGTTTGGCAATGTCTTTGATATCTTCTTCCCTAAAAGTACGCCCCGACTCGCTCCAATCTTTTAATGATTTTGCTTCAATATAACTCTGCACTAAAGCAAAGCCTTTTCCCAGTTCTGTTTCTACGTCAAAATAGTCAAGATATTGGGGAATAGTAGTATGATTTAGGGATTTTAAGGTTTCGGCTTCCCGTTCAAATAGTTTATGATCGTCCCAGCTAAATTCAGGAGAAAATAATAATATTTTGACAACAACTTGTCGGTCTGTTTTTACATTATCGGCTAAAAATGTTCTGCGGCCTTGTCTACGACCCAATAAAGAGGTTAGACGATACTGATTATTTAAAACCCGTCCAATTAATTGCTCCATACTTTTAAGTTAAAATAATTATCAAGCATTTACCTAGCTTAACACAGTCTTCTAAATTGGCATTAATGTTTATTTGAAACTTTTATCAGAGGGACAAAGCTGTCTACATTATGATTAGTTCATATAAGTTTTTGATTTGCCTACCCTGTTATCTGTAATTAATATTGATTATGAACTTTCCACGTTTGCATCCTGATACCCTCGAAGAAGTTAAAGACAAAATTGACATTTATGAAGTTGTTTCTGATTATGTAGTTCTCAAAAAAAGGGGACAAAACTATGTGGGTTTATGTCCCTTTCATCAGGAAAAAACTCCGAGTTTTACCGTTAATCAAGACAAACAACTTTATTACTGCTTTGGTTGTGGGGAAGGAGGAAATGGCATTAAATTTTTAATGGAAATTGGACAACAATCTTTTACTCAAGTTGTTTTAGAATTAGCAAAACGTTATCAAGTTCCTATCAAAACCTTAGAACCAGAAAAACGACAAGAAATACAAAAAGAACTTTCTTTACGAGATCAACTTTATGAAATTGTCGCTTTAACTAGCAATTTTTATGAACACGCTTTACAAGAACCGCTAGGAGAAAATGCTCTTAATTATTTAATACAAAAAAGACAGTTAACCACTCAAACTATACAACAATTTAATTTAGGTTATGCGCCGAGTGGATGGGAAACTTTATATCGTTATTTAGTGGAACAAAAACGTTATCCTATTGCATTAGTCGAACAAGCAGGACTTATTAAACCGAGAAAAAAAGGAAATGGTTATTATGACACATTTCGCGATCGCTTAATGATTCCTATTAAAGATATTCAAGGTCGTGTTATTGCTTTTGGAGGGAGAAGTTTAACAGATGAAGAACCTAAATATCTTAATTCTCCTGAAACTCCCTTATTTAATAAAGGTAAGACCTTATTTGCCTTAGATCAAGCTAAAAATAGTATTCGTTCCTTAGATAAAGTGATTGTAGTTGAGGGTTATTTTGATGCGATCGCTCTCCATGAAGCAAGAATTACTAATACAGTCGCTTCTTTAGGAACAGCATTCAGTGAAAGTCAACTGAAACAGTTATTAAGATACACTGATTCAAAACAAGTTATTTTCAATTTTGATGCAGATAAAGCAGGAATAAAAGCAACAAAAAGAGCTATTACTGAGATAGAATCACTCATTTATTCGGGACAAGTTAACCTTAAAATTCTCAATATTCCCGATGGAAAAGATGCTGATGAGTTTATTAAGTCTCATAGTGACGGAATTAATAAGTATCAAGAATTAATCAAAAAAGCACCTCTTTGGTTAAACTGGGAAATTCAACAACTCTTAATCGATAAAAACCTGAAACAAGCTGATCATTTTGAACAAGTTGCCCAAGGAATGGTTAAATTATTAAATAAATTATCAGATAGTAATCAACGGAGTTATTATATTAGCTATTGTGGGGAAATACTAGCACAAGGTGACGCTAGAATTTTACCGCTTTATATAAAAAATTTACAAACTCAGTTAAATAAACCTCTGACAAAATCTACTCATAAAAAAACAGATAAAAATTTTATAAAATCAGAAATAAGTGCAGAAAATAAGTTATTAAAAGAAGCAGAAACAATTTTATTGAAACTTTATATTCATTATCCCGAATCTCGTCAAGAAATATTCACTAAATTAGAAGAGAATAATCTTTGTTTTAGCTTATCCGACCATCGAATCATTTGGCATAATTTACTAGAAATAGAAGAAGAGACTGTAAATAAAGAAGATAATGAGCAATTTATCTCTAAATTAGAAATAAAAATAATAGAATCATCTCAAGTTATTAATAAAATAAATGAACTTTTAAGTTTTCGAGAAATTGAACACTATGAAGATAGTAATAGATTAAATTTAATTATTGATGCTGCTCTAATCTCGTTGAAAAAAGTCAATTTAGAAAAATATTGTCATTATTGTGAACAAAAATATAAAGCGATCAACTCTGAAGAAGATCCAGTAAATCATCAATACTATTTGACTGAATATATTTCTAGTAAACAAAAAATATTACAACTTCAACCATTAAGAAGCTTTTCTCAATTAGATATTTATGGTTAACAAATCACCCAAAAGCATGATTCTCTAGAAGGAAGTTGTCAACAAAAGGTTCATTTTATAGTTAGAATAATGTGAAGAATAAATGAACATGGAATTAGCAAAATTGATTAAACAATGGTTTCATAATTATCTTGTCCAAGAAGTTCCCAGTAACTTATCCTTTTGTGAATTTGATTGTAAAGAGATTTATTGCGATCGCAATGTTTGGCAAAATTGTGAAAAAAAACAAAAATAAACCCCAAGTAGCTTGATTCTACTCGGGGATTTTAGTTAAATTTATAGATAAGATTACATGAGAACTCTAATTAATCAAGATATCCCATTAATGCAGCGGGATCATCGATATCATTAGGGGCAACAGGACGATTTCCCATAACGGTATAAGTTTCACTTACCTGTAAGTGACTGACCATAATGGGTCGTCTTCCTGATATGGTTAAAGTGCTGGAGATGTCCATCCCACTGGCAACCACAGGACGAGCAGCCCCCACTGAGTTATAGGTACTAACCACCTTAAGGTGACTTGCTTCAACTGGACGGTTTCCAGGAAGCAGGCCGGGTTCAGTAATTAACTGAATACCTTGAGTGCTTTTGCTGGCCTTATCTTTGACAGATAAGGCACTGGTTTCCTTTTCTTCATTGGCAGTAGAACGACTGCTACGAGTGCTTGTCTTGTTAGCGGTTGTGGTTTTTTGAGTTTCTGGGGTTTGAGTGCCGTTAGCGTCAGTTTTTTGGGCAGTCATAATTATTTATCTCCTGAATATTATTATTCTAAGCTTAGGGGATCAAGCATACCGAAGACAATTTAAGGGTAAAATTGAGAACAGGTAATAAACTTGCCCCAAAAGAGTGAGTTAAACTAAGCCAGGCTGTCACCAGCCCGACTCGTCTTCAAAACCGTGCTTGCGACTTTCACCGCACACGGCTCCTCTGTAAATAGGCTCTTGTTATGAGTACCTTTGACCAGTGTAGGTGAGTCGTTTCTCCATTCCCATTTGAGTGATTCAAAGTGGAAATTGAATTCTTTCTGGGTTTTATTCCATACTTTTTGACTTTTGTAGGATTTAATGCTTTTTAAATCCTTCCTGGTTTTTATGTCATGGCAGTGTATATGTAATGCTTGGAGATTATCTCTGTGATTGTTACCACCTGCTTTTAAAGGTGTTATATGGTCGGTTTCGATTTTATCTCCGGGCATGAAGGTTAATCCACAATGGTTACACTTACCTTTTTGCCTTTTGAGCAATGTGGACACTGAATTTTTTAATTCGGGGTGCTTGCCCATTCTACTAGCCCAGTCGTTAGTATTACCGTCGTAGGGACTGGATTTACCCTTTACTTTGGTATATCTAACTATTCTTATTTGACTATGTTTGAGTAAGTTATACTCTATGGTCTTCTGTGTACATCCGAATGTCCAGTTGTCCGTTCCTTTAGTTCGCCAGTATTTCTTAACCACCCATGTTCTTGCTTTTTTCGTATGTCTTCTTAACGCCCATCTATAGAGCTTTAACCACATGAGGCGGTCAAGTTTTGAAAAGGTTTCTTTACTACAAACACTTCGATAGTAGTTTGACCATCCTTTTATAACTGGGGCTAGTTTTGAAATTAGCAACCATTGAGGAGAAGCCTTATGTTTGTCCACTATTTGGGCAAGTTTTTTGTAGTGTTCATTTACCTTTTCTTTGCTTGGTTTGATGATTGTTTTGAAGCCTAACTTTTCTCCATTTACTTTTCCTGAGTGGTTTTTTCCTACTTGGTATTGTCTGATATTAAAACCCAAGAAATTAAACCCTGGTTTGTTACCTCTATGTTCTTTTAAGGTATGTGTGATTTTGGTTTTTTCTTGATTTAATTTCAGTCCTATCGGTTCTAACCACTCTTGAATTATTTCCTGACAGGATTCAATAACGTGCAGGTTTTCGTGGATTATAACGAAGTCATCTGCGTATCTGATTAAGGATATAGAACTCATATTGCGAGTTTTTGTTCCTTTCCATGTTGCAGCGTATTCTTTAATCCTTTTTTCCATTCCGTGTAGAGCGATGTTGGCTAATAGTGGTGAGCAAATGCCACCTTGTGGGGTTCCTTCTGTTGGGAATATTGTATTTCCTTGGTCGAAAATCCCAGCTTTTAGCCATGCTCTTATTTGTCTCCTAAGTGTCGGAAATGTATTTATTTTTTCAAGGAGTTTTGAGTGGTTGATGCGGTCGAAACATTTACTTATGTCAGCATCGAGAACATATTTAGCCTTGTATCTGATTTGATTAAAAATCGCACCGATTGCGTCTTGACAGCATCTACCAGGTCTGAATCCATAAGAATTTTCTTCAAACTTTGCTTCCCATTCGGGTTCTAGTGCTGATTTGACTAAGGCTTGTTTTGCTCTCTCTTGTATGACTGGTATACCCAAGGGTCTTTCTTTTCCGTTAGCTTTGGGAATCCAAACTCTACGGACAGGTTTGGCTTTGTTTCCTAGCTTTAGGTTTTGGGCTAGTATTAGCCTTTGTTTAGGTGTCAATGATTTAACTCCATCAATTCCGGCTGTTTTCTTTCCCTTATTTTCCTGGGTTACTTTTCTGACCGCTAATAATTTGGCATTGTAGGAGTTAAGGAGTGTTTTTTGAAGTTTTCTAACCTTCTTAATATCGCCATCAACACTGGCTTGATAGATTCGCTTCTGAAGCTTGAACACAGTTTTTTCGACTTTACGCCAATTTATCTGGTTCCATTCCACTGTATTTGGTTTCAAATCAGTTTTAGACATATTAGCCTCTACTAACTCAGCTATCTTCCTATAAACAGTCAGTACGTCAGCTTATCCTTGGCATTACCCTTCTTTATCTTTGTTTCGATAAAGCAATCCTCGTTGTTTCGAGTTAAGGCATTTGCTTTTTACTGAATCCTACTCCCCCTATAACCTCTAAACTTAGAGAGATTGCGTCTTGGTTGACTACTCAGAGATTCGACCATTTCTGAGAGTTATAGAGGGGTTTCCTCGTTCCGAATATCCGTTGATATGAACCTTTAGGATGTATCTTTTTCACCGAGAGGGATTAGTGTTGTGTCACTTGTTGAAGAATCAAGCAACAATCTTTTTCCTCTGTTGACCTTTTGTCTATAGCCTTTCAGTCTGTTTGGCTATTTTATATTGACGGTGATTGTGATTTACCTTTCTACCGGGTGTTTTATTAGTGTTGTATTCCTTACTATCTAATTAAGGAACAATGTTTCACACCAGAACCATTTTTGGTCATAGCTTTTCAGTCTATTTAGCTATTTGCCTCTTACGGTAGTTATGGTACTTTGAGCTAAAGCTCTATCCATATGTTCTTGCTAGAGGTTTGACCGAATTAGACTATCAGTTAATACCCCGTTTAACCCTGCTTTGCGGATTGAAGACCATTCTCTACCGCAAGGGTTATGCTTTTACTCCCAACACCGAGAGAGAAGGGCTTGAAAATTTAAGGTTTTGTTATTATTTGCCACCTATTTTCTTTGTGGTTTTTCACTCAATAGGCATTCTCACCTTCACGGATATTCAGTTGTCATGGTTCTGTTAGCACAGTTCCAAGCTAGTTCCACCAAGGGTTTGACCCTTGTTTTGGACTAAACGAGTCGCATTCTTCAATATATACCATGAATAGGTCTTTACCTATTCACTCTTAGTTCATAATAAACCTCTATTACCTTTTAGCCTAGTCATCTAGAAAAAACTTGACACCATCAGCAGATGATAATTATTTGGTGAGTTAAAGATAGCTTTCATCTATATAATAAATAATTGATTCTAATTAACGAGAATTAGTAACGTCTATTACTTTATTAAATAGGGTTAATCGTCAATTATAAATAATAAACCCTAAACCTAAACTAATAACTATTTTAATCATAAAACTCACCCACTTATGGCCGTTTATTCATTTGAAGAAAAGTATCGACGTTTACGACAAGAATTACTCGGTGGGGCGATCGCATTAGGGGGTGTTTTTTTTATAGGAACCCTTTGGTTCTATCTCATCGAAAAATGGACGCTTACCGAAGCCGCCTATATGACCATGATCACCCTGTCAACGGTAGGGTTTTCAGAAGTCCGTCCCCTCGATGATAGCTCCCGACTGTTTACCATTGTGTTAATTTTGATGGGAGTGATTACCATCGGTTATATTGTAAATCGGTTAACCGAAGCATTAATTCAAGGTTATTTTCAAGAAGGCATTCGACAACGACAGGAGAAACGCTTGATAGACACCTTAGAACATCATTGTATTGTCTGTGGTTATGGTCGTACAGCCCGACAAGTGGCCCTAGAATTTCAGGCCGAAGACGTTCCTTTTGTGATTATTGACTCTCGACCCGAACAAGTCGAAGAAGCGAAACAATTAGGCTATATTGTCATTCAAGGGGACGCAACCCTAGATGAATGTTTAATCAACGCTAAAATCGATAAAGCGGTGTGTTTAGTGTCTGCTTTAACTTCCGATGCAGAAAACCTCTATACTGTTCTTTCTGCTAAAACCTTAAATCCCAAAATTCGAGCGATCGCTCGGGCCAGTACCGAAGAAGCAGTCTTAAAGCTACAACGGGCTGGGGCCGATGCGGTGGTATCTCCCTACATCACAGGGGGTAAACGACTGGCTGCTGCTGCTTTAAGACCCCAAGTCATGGACTTTGTGGATGGGATCTTAACCGGCAGCGATCGCACTTTTTATATGGAGGAATTTTTGCTTGACCCGAAGTTTTGTCCTTGCGTCGGTCAAACCCTTAGCGAGGCCAGGTTAAGATTACAGTCTGGGGCGTTGGTGTTAGCCATTCGTCGATCAGATGGCACTTTATTGGGCGGGCCGACAGGAGAAACCCAATTAATGGCCGGAGACTTATTAATTTGTATGGGAACCCCTGAACAATTGCGACAACTCAATCAAATTTTAGGGCCTATTACCCCTTCCCCGGCACTGCGGCCACCAAGACATTAATCCTACCCTACACCCTACTTAATCTTTGTGGTGATCAGCAGCAATGGAAATCACTTGCCATAATTGGGATATTTGTTGATCTCTGTCAGAAATTAAACAAGGAAAGACCGATAACCCTTCTATGGTGTTCGCAACTTCTGCACTCTTGGCATCTAAAATGACTAAAGGTAAGGCTAAGAGTTCAGGTTCTTGGGCCAGCGATCGCAGATAAGCTTGAGGATCATCTAAAAATTCTCCGTCTAAAACGATCACATCAATATCCCAGACACTCGCTAACAAACACCCCTGTTCGAGATCATCAGCTTCTAAGATGCGGTGATTGGACTGAGATAATTGAGCAATTAATGTCTGTTCTACCCTTGATGTTACAGGCATGGTTTCTCGGTCATCTTCAGACACATTAGGAACTAAACTCAGAATGGTTAAAGAATCAGTTTTAGTCTTAATTCTTGATTGTAGCGGTTTTAAACATTGTTCGAGGGTGTCTACATTAGTGGGAACTTTAACAAAACCATCTGCATGATGGTGTTCCCCTAATAATTGATTTCCTTGGGTTTGTGTGACAAACACCCGAATATTTCGGGTTTGTAGATCGGATTTCAATAAGGTTAAAACGTCCCATCCTGATAACAGAGGTAACAAAGGATTTAGGAAAATAGCGTAAGGTCTGAGTTGGCGAGCTTTTTCGACGGCTTCGGTTCCTGTTCGGGCAATCACGACGCGATATCCCAGTTGGGTCAACTTGTCCATTAGTGCCTCAATGGATTGAGGAATGGCATCAACAATGAGGATCACAGGATTAGACGAGTGAGCAGGCAGCGATCGCTTTTCTCGGTCGGGAGACGGGGGTAAGAGTAGGGTAAATTGACTGCCTTGGCCGGCTTTGGACACAAAAGAAATGTCCCCTCCGTGAGACCTAGCTAAGCGTTGGGTCAACACTAATCCTAACCCGGTTCCTTCAAATTGCCGAGTTAAGGGATTTTCTAATTGCTGAAACTTTTGAAAGATTAAATGTTGAGACTCTTCGGGAATACCAATGCCTGTATCCCAAATGGTAAAGGCCAGCCAATCTTCCCAACGACTCACTTTTAAGCCAAATTTTCCTTCTGTTTGGGTAAATTTCATGGCATTGTCCAACAAATGGGTCAACATTTGATGGAGTCGTAATTCATCGGCTAATAACTCTTGTAATCCTGGTTCTATCTCTAAACTAAAATCCAGTGGTTGCTCGGATTTTCCTTTGTATTTTTCTGTAATGGAATGATAAGCACGCTTACAGATTTCTTTAATATTGACAGGGCTAAAGGATAGTTTTAATTGTCCTGTTTCTAACCGTGTTAAGTCCAAGAGATCATTCACTAAGGTCATTAACTGACGACCACTGCGGTAAATTAACTGAGCGTAATGGATTTGACGAGGGTTAAGTTTGCCAATTTTGTCTTCTTGGAGAAGGCTCGATAATCCCACCACTGCGGTTAAGGGTGATTTGAGTTCGTGGCTAATACAGGCTAAAAATTCGTCTTTGAGTCGGTTGAGTTGCACTAAATCGGCATTTTTAGCCGCTAATTCTTGGCATAATTGCTGTTGTTGGGTGACATCTGTAGCGACAAAAATAGAAATGGGAATGGGGAGTTTATCTGTTGTTAAAGGACATTTAATAAATTGCCATACTTTGTTTTGATCAGGGATAGATGACGCGCCCATGTCCAAGTTATTATCGATCAAAGGTTCAAGACTATCATGGGTCAGGGATGAGATAGGAAACTCCCAACTATCAGTGTGTGGGTTTAACCATTGATTATCAGCCATATCGGCGATTAATGCTATTTTTCCCTTGAGATCATGGTTATTTTCTCCACGACTATTCTGCGTTTCTGGCTCATTCATGGTTTCGTGGGGCAAAGGGCAAGCGGTTGCGTTATCCGGTGGAATTAATTCTCCAATTTGTTCGCGCCACGTCCGATTTTGTTGAATAATTTCTCCCTGGTGAGTTTGCAACATCACTGGTAAAGGGAGTTCTTCTAAGAGTTGTTTGATAAGGTTTTTGGCTGAAGTTAGTTCTTGCTGAGGATTAGACTGTTCTGCCAAAACTTCTCGAAGCATTTGCCAACTATTGAGTAATCCTAGAAATTCCCCACGCTCATTAACCAGTCCGTAACTGGGTTCTTTCTCTGCGTCTGGGTTAGTGTGAAGCCAACGAGCAAAATCACAGACCCGAAGATGAGAGGGAATTAGGATTAAGGGACTAATATACGTTTCCCAATTCCAGAAAACCGTTGACCCAAGGGAATGACCCCACCTTGAGCTTTTTCCCTTCGTTTGCCCGAAAGCAATCAACGGTTTATCTAATAAGGCTAAGAGAATATCGTGGCTCAAAATGATGCCCAAAGGAATTCCCTGTGCATTAACCACGACTATCTTATCATGACTCTGTTGGTTTGATTGAAACAGGTCTTGTAGGTGTTCATAGGTAATGGGAGGGGTACAGATAGGGACAGAATACAGAAATTGGTTGAGGGTAAGCATTGAAGCTATGGGAGAGGTGGTTTAGCAAAGAATATGAAGACTGTAGGTAAATTAGGTTAAAAATATCGTTTTTTGGAATGAGTACGGCATAGATTTATCAAGATTTAAGCTTAATCCTTATTTTTAATTTCCCTCATAGTTGAGAGAGCGCGAATATGCCTTTCATTATTTTAATCAATATGTTTTTATTTTTACGCCAAAGGGATTGATCCCTATACAATTAATTACAATTTTCACAATCAATTAATATATTCTCAATTTCAAAAGATGATGATGCTTCTTGTGGGATTAAGTAATTATTAAATAAAGACAAAAAAAGAGGCTTCTTCATCCTCTTGCTCTGTTGGGTGATTTAGATCTTACTTCTAGAAAGCTTTGACCGCAATTACTCTACGACCTCATTGGGTTAAAGTCGCAGTCTCCTTGCGGTCTGTAGCTGTGATCATTTATTCTTCGGTTGCACTAGCACTGGTTGCTAATTCTTCTTGAGGTTCTTCACTCTCAGAAACACTCTCAGCAGAATCATCAGAGGCACTAGGAACTTCCTCTGCAGTTTCCTCTGTGGGCATTTCTTCCCCTCGGGCTTCAGCTAAAAGCTTCTGACGATACTTTTCAGCCATTTCTTCTGCTTTTTCAAAGACTAAATCCCGATTTTTCAACATATCCCCGGCTTCGGGTTCTAGTTGTTTGGTAGACAGAGAAATACGTCCTCTTTCGGCATCAAGATCAATGATCATTACTTTCAATTCATCATTGACTCCGAAGACACTATGAGGGGTATCAATATGATCGTGGGAAATTTCGGAAATGTGGAGCAGTCCACTGACACCGCCAATATCGATAAATGCCCCGTAAGGCTTGATACCACGGACAGAACCGATGACCACTTGACCCACTTCTAAGCCGTTCATCTTCCGTTCTACTAGCGCACGACGATGGCTGAGAACCAGACGGTTACGCTCTTCATCCACTTCTAAAAATTTTAAGGGCAACTCTTCCCCGACTAAGTCTTCTTTAGCTTCGCGGGTACTAATGTGAGATCCAGGAATAAAGCCCCGTAACCCTTCAATTCTCACCAAGGCACCGCCTCGGTTGGTGGCAAAGACGTTGGAACGCACGGTGGCATCTTCTGCCTGGAGTTGGCGCACCCTCTCCCAAGCTCGCATATACTCGATACGACGAATGGATAGGGTTAATTGTCCATCTTCGTTTTCATCGGTGAGGATGAAAAATTCTCTTGTTTCGTTGGACTGTAGAACCTCATCGGGGTCGTCCACTCGGTTAATTGACATTTCTTGAATGGGAATATAAGCGGCAGTTTTTGCGCCAATGTCAATTAATGCTCCTCTCGGTTCCATACTGAAAACCGTCCCCGGAACAATATCCCCAGGACTGAAATGATAGTCGTATTTATCGAGCAGGGCCGCGAAATCTTCGTGCGTGAAACCTATGTCTTTTGTTGTTGTTTTCTGAGTTACCATGTACTTTTGTTTTCCTATATCTGAATCTCCAATCGTTGGCGGTGCCTCCTGTTTATGTACAGTTTCCAATTTTAGGGGCTTAGATCAGGGGATCATTACCCTAAGCGAATGAACTGCCATGAAGAATATCCTTCTCACCTAAGGCGACAAGGACGGTCTTAGAAGATTGAGTGTAATTTGTTCAATCAGTGTCAGGATACAGATTCTTTATCATATCACTATTAAATTATAGTCGACGATTGCTAATTGTGAGAGATTGTTTAGATTAATTTTGTGGATAGGGGATAGGGAACTCCGGAACAGGGAACTCGAAAGAAGCAGATGAACAAACAGCAAAAGTAATGTGTCAAGCAGCAAAACACAGTAAGTCTAAAAGGTTCCTTGTTGATGATCTGTGGAATATACCCTGCACGGATTTATGGACCATTAATCAGCTTTGGCTAGACTATAGTGGGGGGAAATTTGGCTTTTCTGTCCAAAAGGAGATTCATTACCGCTTAGGAGGCAAAAGATACTATGATTCTATAGAAACACCCAAAATCTTGAGGGCGTTCGGCGATGCTGTAGAATGGCGGGGAAAAAGGTGGCACGGGCGAAGTTGATTAAACCGCAAAGAAATTACATTTAATATTTTAGCTCCTGAAGGACATCTTCCCTATGTATTGAACAAGCTCAGTAGATCACAAAGTCAGCTTGAGACAAGCGATCGCCACCAAAATTCATAAGTTTAAATTATGTAGCAGGAGAAGGGAGAGGTAAAATATCATTGATGGGAATATAAACATCTTTTACTGTGCCA
>NETF01000012.1 GCA_002172675.1 unicellular cyanobacterium SU3 | reverse complement strand
CATGATTACATCCACATGGGCAAGGCTGTAAAAGCCTAATTTGTCGGGAGCCGTGTGCAGGGAAACCCGCACGCACGGTTCTAACTGAGAGGGGCGGAATGTAATAGTTCCCCTCGACTCAACCTAAGGTGGGCAGTGCATCGGCCTACAGTTAAACTATAGCTGATAGATTACTCATATTTAATTGCTGTAACCCTTGCCAATTTAAAATATCCTCATACAAGGATTCATACCCTTTAACATTGGGGTGCAATCCATCATTAATTAACCGTGACTTGACATAATCTTCCCCTCTGCCTAACCACAAATCAAAAATATCGAGATAAGGAATATTACGAGCTTGACACGCTTTTTTGGTCACTTCTTTATAACGATATTGATCAAAATGATTTACATAAAAACAGTCCATAAAGGGCATTTTTTCCTCATCCACAGGAACCATCCCCACAAAATAAACAGGACATAATTGCTGCGCTTTATCTAATAAATTCTCTATTGCGAGTTGATAAGTCTCAAAGTCTGTAAATAAACGCCCATTAGGTCGTCTCAACCTCGCCGAATCATTCACCCCAACGGAAAGCATAATCACGTCAGGAACACGGTTGCGTAACTCTCCTCGATAACGATATTCCCCTTCTAACCGTTCGGCTACTTGATGGGTGCGATCGCCTCTTACGCCCAAATTATATAAGACATGACCCTTTTCCTGTGCCATCCACTGACGACGCAACCTCTCAACCCATCCACCCCCAACGGGATCACCGTACCCATACACTAAACTATCTCCTAACGCCACTATTCTCAATGATTGCTGGTTAAAAGATGAATTCCAGATTTGTGTAGGGGTGACAAGGGTTGACATCCAAAGGACTCCTTTAATGCTCTGTAAAATAACTTCATATTTCGATATGAAACTTTATTTTAGCTTAAGTCCGTCAAAATGCTTAGTAAATATTTTCGTTTTGTTGAACGTCTTATCTAAGGCATCAGAAGCCTACACCGTATTTAAAAAATTCGTGTGGGTAAGTCACACCAAAAGAGTACGGAAATTAGCTAAAAACTGAAATCAACCTTGCGCTAATATAGACATAATGAGTTCTTTAAGTTGATAGCAATCACCAATTTCTTATGAAAGAAACGATTTTAGAGTCCATCTCTTCTTGTTTCAACAGAGGGTGTAAATGTTTTAACAATACTATCCTTTAAAAAGAAAAGCTCAACGAGAAGAGTTTAGGCACTATTTAAGAGGATTATTTGAGGAGAGTGAGAGAAAAAACTTGTCTCAGCTAGCAGAGGACACATTAGATGTCTTTTACCACAGTTTACGTCCTTAGAAAAAAGAAGAAAAAGAAGCATCAATGACGCTTGACCTAGACAAACTTAACTTTGACCGGTGCGAAGACGAACCCATTCAGATTCCAGAGTCAATTCAAGGATATGGCTATCTATTTGCCCTCGATGAGCAAAGCGGTGCAATCAAAATTGTCAGTGATAATATTTCGACCCTGCTACGAGAGCATAAAGACATTTTAGGCGCCAACTTCTTTGAGCTACTAGAAATGAACGAAGAAGACTGGCAGTTCATTCAAAAAACCTATGAACGCGCCCGTACCCGTCAGACTCGACTGCCACTGCAAGTCGTATTTAAAGATGAGGTATTAATAGCAGGTAATCCCCAAGATTTTTATGCCGTGCTTTATAGCTCTGGCTCGTATCAGGTGCTGGAGCTAGAACCAGCATCAGAGTTTCGTCGTTCTTATTCAGCAAAACACTACATCAAACTCTATTCGATGAATGTCGCGCCCAAGTTTAAGACTTTTAAAAGTTTGGAGACGATGGCACGAGAAATCGTCGAGACGATTCGCTATATTTCTGAGATGGAGCGGGTGGTGCTGTACCGCTTTAATGAGGATGGCACGGGTAAGGTGATTGCCGAAACCAAACACGATGACTTAGATTCTTATCTAAACTTGTATTATCCAGCGTCAGACATTCCTAAACAGGCGCGAGAACTCTATAAAATTAACTGGGTACGATTGGTTCCCAATGTAGACTTGCCCTCAGCCCGACTAATTCCTACGGTAGAAGACAGCGATCGCAAACCTCTTGACTTAACCCATTCGATTCTGCGGAGTTTGTCCCCCATCCACCGACAATACATCAAAAATCAGGGACTAAAGGCATCTATGTCCTTCTCCTTAGTCACTCATGATCAGCTTTGGGGCATGATCTCCTGCCATAACCGAGAACCGCTCTACATTGAGCAAAACATTCGCTTAGAGTGCGAAAGCCTCTGTCAACTCTTTAGCTGGCATCTCTATGCCAAAGAAGAAGAACTTTACTTTAAAAAACGACAGAAACTAGAAAACGCTATCAATCAGATGCTCGAAAAAACCTCCGCCGAGACTCCGGTAGTCAAGGTGTTTCAAGAAAACGAAGCAGAGGTTTTAAAGCTGATGGATGCCGATGGCTTTATGTTCTTCTCTAAACCCCAGAATATTACCCTCGGCACTACCCCAGAGGCACACATCGTCCCTCAACTCATTCGGCTGATGAATCAGCAAGAAGGGGACCCTTTTTACTCAGCTACTATTACCAACGAAATCACCGATGAGGCAGCCCTTAAGGGCATTAAAGGGGTCTTGCTGTTGCCGTTGTTTGAGCAGAAGAACTACTTCACTGCCTGGTTTCGCACCGAACGCAAAGAAACGATCAAGTGGGCAGGGGTTCCACAAGAAAAATCAGCACTAGGATCAAAACGAGAACGACTTGCCCCGAGAACTTCTTTTGCGGTGCATGAGCAGCTAGTAACCGGCAAAAGTAAGGACTGGGATCAAAATGATGTGGATATGGCCGGGCGATTTAACCGCGTCTTTATGGCTCATGCCCTCGACACCCAAGAGCAAATGAGTGACAACTTATCGGAGTTAGAGCAGAACGATCGCTACAAAAATGAGTTTTTAGCCACCCTCGCCCATGAACTAAGAAACCCCCTCTCTCCCCTTGCCACTGGGCTTTCTCTCCTAGAAAAAGACCCATTACAAGCCCAACAGACGAAAGTGGTTGACACCATGAAACGGCAGGTTAACCACATGACTCAGATGATTGAGGATCTGATGGATATTTCTCGGATTACGCGAGGAAAGATTCGCCTAGAGAAACAGCGGCTACTGGCCCAAACCGTGGTACAGAATGCGGTAGAGGTTTGTGCCGAACTGATACAAGATAAACGCCATAGTCTGATCCTTAATTTGCCTGAAGATCCCCTGTGGGTGTTTGGGGACGAAACCCGACTTACCCAGATACTAACTAATTTATTGAACAATGCCGCCAAATATACCAATCCAGGGGGTGAGATTCAAGTAGCAATACATCAGCAACAGGATAGAGTTTGCTTCCGAGTAGTGGACAACGGCATTGGCATTCCCCCGGAACAAATTGACCTGATTTTTACCATGTTTACCCAGATGGATGCCTTTGCTAATCGCTCGAAAGGGGGTTTAGGCATTGGTCTGCCCTTGGTGAAACGCTTGGTCCATCTCCATGATGGCAAAATCTTTGCCAAAAGTGCCGGTGTTGATCAAGGCAGTACCTTTGAAGTGCGACTACCCTTGGCTGCTTCTCTCGATGAGGAATCGCCAGAGGATGTCCCAACCGCCACCGATGCTCCCGAAACGGGGACGAAACTGTTGATTGTAGACGATAATGAAGATAGCCTGCTGATGTTTGAGATCCTGCTTGAATCCGTGGGATACGAGATCCGAACTGCCAGCAATGGGACGGAGGCGATCGCAGTGTTTCGAGAGTTTCAGCCGAATATTGCTCTGCTCGATATTGGTCTACCTGACATCAATGGTTATGAGCTATGTCAGAAGCTTCGGTCTTTGCCAGAAGGGGAAAATACGGTGTTCTTTTCCCAGTCCGGTTGGGGGGATGAAAAAGCCTTTCAAACCGCCCGCGAGTCTGGTTTTGCAGCTCATTTTGTCAAACCTGTTGAACATGATATCCTCATCGAGGCGTTGCGTGACGCGACCGCGCCACACTAGGATGTGACCTACTCTAGACATATAATAATATTAAAGGAAATCCACTGAGCCTTACTCCGTTTCAGTCTAACTAACATCTTGCAGTTTCGCTTAAACTAGCTAGTTTAAAAGGCAAGAGGCAATAGGGAAAAGGCAACAGGCAAGAGGCAAGAGTATTTCATTTTGATGCTAACTTATTCGCGCATTGATTACTTTTCTATACTTATTGAATTTTTATGTACTGGTGCAAGATGTCAGTCTAAAAGAATTAAAAAGATTTTACGAACCGAAAATTTTGCCATCAGTGATCAGCTTATCAGTCAAGAAGATTATCTATTTCTGGGTAACGAGAGGTTTGGCCTTGTTGTTTTAAGAGTGTCTTGGCTTTTTGTAAATCGGCGATCGCAGCATTTTGATCCCCTAATTGTAAGTAGACTTTTGCCCTTTCGATGTAAATATCTGGCATGGTTTGATTAAGGGTTAAAGCTTTGGAAAAATCATCTAAGGCTGCTTGATAATTGTTGATCTTAGCGTAAGCAATACCCCGATTATAATAAGCTTCCACTTCTTCGGGATCAGACTGTAAAACTTCTGTAAAAAGAGCGATCGCCCCTTGATAATCCCCTTTAATACCTTTTTCCATCCCTTGAATTAATAAGTCATTGAGATGGGGATCAGAAATATAAGTTTGAGCAATAATTTGAGAATTTACCATTAAAATAGTATTAAGAGAGTCACTCAAACCTGGCGTTGGTAAACAAGAGGTAACCAGAAGAATAACGGGTAATAATAAGACCTTATTTTTAGCTGATAAATACACGGATAATTCTCTAAGGATCAGTAACTTAACTATTGGTATAGCAAAAAAAATAAATCATTAGCAAATGATAGAAATCCCTTTGAACTGCAACCAGACAAAAGAAGACTTATCATAAGAGAGTAAAATAATAGTTTCATCACACAAAAATTTTTAACCGTTTCTATGATTGACATCTCTATAAAACGATTTCGTTGGTTAGGTTTACTGGTAATAACAACCTTGCTAGTCTTAATTTTTCGTTTACCGGCGGTTGCTCAAACTCCCAGACACTACACCGAGTTAGACTTTCCCCCGTTACCTGAAATCTCCCTTCCCCAATACGAACGCTACCAACTTGACAATGGGATGGTGGTGTATTTAATGGAAGACCATCAGTTACCCTTAATTAAAGGTAATGCTTTAATCAAGACTGGATCAAGACTCGAACCGACCGAAGAAGTTGGTTTAGCCGAAACCACCGGAAGTTTAATGCGTTTAGGAGGAACCCAAGAACATTCTAGTAATGAAATCAACGAACTCCTAGAACAACGGGCTGCTAGGGTAGAAGTTAGTATGGGAACTACTTCAGGGAGTGCCAGCTTTAACACCTTAACAGAAGACTTAGAAACGGTTTTCACCCTCTATAGTGAAATCTTACAAGAACCCGCTTTTGCCGATCCACTCTTAACGTTAATCAAAACCCAACAAAAAGGTCAAATTGCCCGTCGTAACGATGATCCGGGGGATATTGCCAGTCGGGAGTTACGGAAATTGATCTATGGGGAAGCGAGTCCCTATGCTCGCACAACTGAGTATGAAACCATCAATAATATTAGTCGTGATGATGTAGTTGCTTTTCATCAAAAATATGTACGGCCTGAGAATATGATTTTAGGAATTGTCGGAGACTTTGAACCAAAAGCAATGAAGTCTTTGATTGAGGAAACTTTCGGAACCTGGCAACCCAAGACCCCTGCCCCAGAGATAAACGTCCCCTCAGCCCAACAAAAACAAAGCCAGGGGGTATTTTTGGTCAATCAACCTCAATTAAATCAAAGTAATGTGTTAATGGGGCATTTAGGGGGAAAATTGAATAGTCCTGATTATCCTGCTTTAGCAGTGGTGAATGGTTTATTGAATGGGTTCGGGGGTCGTTTATATAATGATTTGCGATCGCGTCAAGGCTTAGCCTACAGTGTGTATGGTTATTGGAGTGCTGCTTATGATTATCCTGGAATATTTATTGCTGGGGGTCAAACCGCGTCTCAAACCACGGTACAGTTTATTACTTCTTTAATGAAAGAAATTGAACGAATACAAAATAATCCCATTGAACCCAATGAATTAGACTATGCTAAAGAGTCGATTTTAAACTCGTTTGTTTTTAAGTTTGAGAATCCTAGTCAAACTTTATCCCGTCTGATGGCCTATGAATATTATGGTTATCCTCAAGACTTTATTTTTGATTATCAAAAAGGGGTAAAAGCAACCACTATTGAAGATGTGCAACGGGTGGCCCAGGAACATCTTAAACCAGAAAATATGGTCACTATAGTGGTAGGAAATGAACAAGAAATAAACCCACCTTTATCGCAACTGGGGCAAACTGTTACCTCCATTGATATTACCATTCCTGGAGAGGCAAAAAGTTAATATAATTCGTAGGGGCTTAATAAGATTAAGCCCTTATTATCGAGATAAAATTATTCAGTTTATAGATAATGTTACCTTTAACTGTATATCAGATTATGGTTAGAGAAAATAGATAATTATTTTATTAATGGTTTAGGAGAAAAAACGGATTAAGTACACCTATGCTGATTTCTGACTTGATTAATTCAAGCTTTGTTTAACTTCATTTAACCTTACTGTTAAATAATAGTCTCTGTTTAAGAGAAATAGTAAACTTTAAGGTTAAATGACTCACATTTACGATTTATTTTTGAAAGGAGGCCCAGTGATGTGGCCGCTATTAGCTTTATCTGTTTTTACCATTACCATTGCTTTAGAAAGAACTTGGTTTTGGATTCGACTATTAAGCCAAGAAAATCGCGTAGTTCATGACGTTTTAGAGACAGCCCGTTACGATCTTCTAGAAGCGCAAAAAATCGCTCAACACGCCCATTTTTTACCCATTGGACGCTTTTTATTAGCACCCTTACAACTCAAAAAACCTTCACCGGAAACCTTTCGTTTAGCAATGGAAGCTAGGGGAGATAGAGAATTTATTCAAATGAGAAAAGGGGATAAATTTCTAGAAACGGTAATCGCAGTTGCCCCGCTATTAGGATTATTAGGAACCGTAACTGGATTAATTACAACCTTTAACAATTTAAAAATAGGAGAAGGGGCAAATTTGGCAGAAACCTCTCAAGCTGCTGCTGGTATTTCTGAAGCTTTAATCACTACAGCAGCCGGTATGATTGTCGCTATTATTGCTTTATTAATCTATCGTGTTTCTGTTACTCTACAAAGTGGACAAGTTGAGTATTTTGCTGAAGTGGGTACAGAATTAGAACTAATTTATCGACAATTTTGGTATGAGCCAGAATTAGAAGAAAAACAAACAATGTCTACTACTTTACCACCAGGAAATACAGTTAATATAGATAACTATTAATAAAGATGAAATTTAAACAACAACGTTCTTCTTCTGTTCCAGAAGTTAATTTAGTGCCGATGATTGATGTTTTAATGTCAGTTTTACTCTTTTTTATTATTACTTCTATGACATTAACTAGCCAAATATTAGGAAATATTGAGATCCCAGGAATAGAAGCTGATGGTCAAACTGAACAGCAAGAAAATAATAAGCCTATCTTAATTATTGGAATTGATAAAGATAAAAATTTATTTATTCGTGAAGAAATGGTAACAGAAGAAGAAATGCTACAAGAAGTTTCTATCTTTTTAGAAGAAAATCCTTCAGGAGAAGTTATTGTAAAAGCAGACCAAATGTTATCTTATCAAGATATTTCACAGTTTTTAAATCAACTTAGTGAAGTTAGCAATCAACAAGTTTTTCTAGCAATTGATCAAGAAAATTGAGGAAAAATAATGCGTTTTAAACATCAAAATAATCAGCAATCTATACCTAGTATTAATTTAATCCCGATGCTTAATGTGATGATGTCTGTACTAGCATTTTTTGTTTTAGTTTCTCTGAATTTAACTACAGGTTCTCAAGGGGTAAAAGTTGAATTACCTAGTGATGAAGAAACAACAGAAACATCAATGGATACAGAAAGTAAAAATTTAATTGTCACATTGAAATCTGATGATAGTTTTATGATTAATCAATATAAGCAGAGAATAGAAACACCAGAACAATTAAAAATAATTGTTCAAGACTATTTAATCAAAGAAAAAACAGGGACAGTTTTGTTAATGGCAGATAAAACAGTCTCTTATAAACAAGTTATAGACATTTTAATTCAATTAAAACAGTTAGAAAAAGATAGAGTCTCTTTAGCAATTACAGCAGAAAATCAAGAATAATAATTTATTCAGAAGGGGGGAGAATTTGAGGATTATCAACCCATAAAACTAATAAAGCACCACTTCCTTTTAATTTAACAATACTCATATAAAATGTAATATCTGATGAATTTTTAGCTTCATAGAATAAAGAATCACCATATTCTTCTTCTAATTGATTAATTTCAAAGTCTAATTCATTTTTAACGACGGGTTCAATATAATCAAAATAAGCACCATAAGGACTGGTTTGAGGTATAGTTAGAAACCCTAATGTTCCTGGTTTTAGTTTATTTTCTTCTGTTAAAAAGTAAGCCGTATGTTCTTCTCGAATAAATTGTATAGGTAATGTATCAATATATTCTTCCATTGCGTCTAAATCATTACTACTTTTTTCTAAACGTTTTAAAATTCTTGGTCTTAATTCTTCTAATAAACTAGAACCTGCTTCCGAAGCAATTTCATTCTGATTTTTTAAATTATTGACATCATTTTCTATTAATTCTTGATTAGTTGTAGGAGTAGGTGTTGGTGTGGGTGTTGGTGTTTGCTTGGGAGTAGGAGAAGGGGAAGGTTCGGGGTTTATTTGAGTAGGGGTTTTCTCAGGGGTTGGTGTCCTTTGGGGAGTGGGAGAAGGTGTGGTTATTTTAGGTATTTGTCTGGGTGGTTGTCTAACTTTACGCGGCCGTTGTCTGGGTTGCGGTGTCGGAGTTGATTTAACTTTAGGTGGTGTTTTAGGGGTTTCTGGAGAGGGTTGGGGAGAAGGAGGAATTAAACGAGTAATTTCTACTTTCTCTTCAATTTCTTCTGGTTCTTCTGTCTTTTTTTCTTCTAATTCAGGAGAAGACGGTAGGGGTAAACTTAAAAACCCAATATGAAGTATCAGGGAAAGAAAAAACATCGGTCGAAACAAAAAACGAAACTTTAATAATAAATTGTAAATCGGTTTAATTAATGTCATTTTTCTAAAATTGTAAAATTCCTTTTTAGATAATAAACATAAATTTGATATTTGTTTATCCTTAATACAGTTTTAACTAAAAAATAATTTCTAAACTAAAGTTAGGTTAAAAATACAATAAGTTTTGGTAAAGTTAATCTATTTTTTACTGTTTTTTAACCCTAAGTCATACTTTTTTTGAAATAATAGATCGGGCTTACGCTTGAACAAAAAAATTAACCGATTAGGAAATAATCAGCTATGAACATTAAAGTAAATGGTTGGCTTTTTGCTGGTGCATTTGCATTAGGCTTATTCTTAGTTAACCTGAGTAATATTCCCGTTAACTCCCAAGGCCGTCAGGTCATCAAAATTGATGGTTCTAGTACGGTTTATCCCATTACTGAAGCTGTCGCTGAAGAGTTCCAAAAAGAAAAACGGGGTGCGGTTCAAGTAACCGTTGGTATTTCTGGGACTGGTGGCGGTTTCAAAAAGTTCTGTTCCGATAACGAAGCGGTACAGACAGACATTTCTAATGCTTCTCGACCCATTAAAGATAGTGAGAAGGAAATGTGTGCAGACGCAGGGGTTAAATATATGGAAATTCCTGTCGCTTATGATGCTATTACTGTTGTAGTTAGTAAAGACAATCCTTTAACCAATATTACAACAGCAGAACTAAAAAAAATGTGGGAACCGGCTGCTACTAATAAAATTACTAGATGGAATCAAGTAAATTCTAACTGGCCAGATGCGACCTTAAAGCTTTATGGACCAGGTGCAGACTCAGGAACCTTTGATTATTTTACTGATGAAATTATGGGTGACTCAGGAGAAAGTCGTACTGACTATACACCTAGTGAAGATGATAACGTATTAGTTCAAGGTGTGGCGAATGATAAACAAGCATTAGCTTACTTTGGCTATACTTACTACGAAGAAAATAAAGATAAGCTCAAAGCTTTAAAAGTTGATGGGGTTGCTCCTTCTTCTGAAACGGTGAGTGACGGAACTTACACACCTTTAGCTCGTCCTATCTTCATCTACGTTAATCTTGATGCAGTAAAAAACAATTCTGCTGTTAAAGAATTTGTAGAATACTATTTAGATAATGCACCTGAATTAGTCAAAGAAGTTCAGTCTATTCCTCGCACCGACTATCAAGCACATAAGCAAAAACTAGCTCAAGCAACTCGCTAACTTATGACACCAATTTTATCTAGAGATAATAGGAATGGGCAAGTTTCTCATAGGTTTTTTCGTAATATTCGAGAAAGTATTATAGAGTTTGCCCTTTTTCTAGCTGCTTTATCTTCAGTAGGAACAACCTTCGGAATTCTATATATTCTAGTTACAGAATCTTGGCAGTTTTTCCAAGAAGTCCCTATTATTAATTTTTTGACGGACACTCAATGGACTCCTTTATTTAACGATAAACATTACGGTATTTTACCCCTTCTTTCAGGGACTTTTGTCACTTCAACCGTTGCTTTATTAGTGGCTATTCCATTAGGAACTATGGTGGCCATGTACTTAAGTGAGTTCGCCTCATCACAATTGAGGGAATGGGTTAAACCCATCTTAGAATTATTAGCAGCTATTCCCACAGTTGTTTATGGTTACTTTGCTCTATTAGTGGTCACTCCTTTACTACAAAAAGTATTTACTAATTTACCGACTTTTAATATGTTAAGCGGTGGTTTAGTCATGGGTTTGATGATTTTACCTTTAGTAAGTTCAATCTGCGAAGATGCCATGAGAGCGGTTCCTGTGGTTTTAAAAGAGGGGTCTTATGCTATGGGAGCAACCCGTCTACAAACGGCATTAAAAGTTGTCTTTCCTGCTGCCATTTCAGGGATTGGTGCTGCTTATATTTTAGGTGCTTCTCGTGCGGTAGGTGAGACAATGATTGTTGCTATTGCATCGGGTTTATTACCTAATCTAACTGTTAACCCTTTAGAGCAAGGTGCAACCATTACCGCTTATATTGCACAGGTCAGTTTAGGAGATTTACCTCACGGGACAGTAGAATATCAGACTATTTTTGCTGCTGGTTTAACCCTAGTAATATTAACCTTGATTTTAAATATTATTGGTTACTTTCTATCTAGGCATTATCGAGAAATTTATTGATTATTGGGTCTATGTCGCGAGAAAACTTAGTAAATAATATTTCTAGGCGGAAACTAATTGATAGTTACTTTGCTATTTTTACTTTACTGATTATTTTTGTAGCAATTTTCATTTTATTCGGGTTAGTTTTACAGATATTGGTAGAGGGTTTACCCCGTCTAACGCCACAGTTTTTTATCTCATTTCCTAGTCGCAAAGCAGAAGAAGCAGGTATTCTTTCTGCTTGGGTAGGAACCAGTCTGGTTATGTTGGTAACTGCCTTTATTTCTATTCCCCTTGGTGTTGCCGCAGGTATTTATTTAGAAGAATATGCCCGTAAAAATTGGCTATCGGCTATTATTGAAATCAATGTCACTAATTTGGCCGGTGTTCCCTCCATCGTTTATGGTTTATTAGCATTAGGACTCTTCGTTTATAAGTTTCAATTAGGGCAAAGTGTTTTAACCGCAGGATTAACTTTAGCCTTGTTAATTTTACCTGTGGTTATTGTTACCACCCGTGAAGCAATTAGATCAATTCCTATTAGTTTAAGGGAAGCTTCTTATGCCGTTGGAGCAACGAAATGGCAAACTATATGGGATCATATTCTACCCTATTCTTTGGGTAGCATTTTAACAGGAATTATCATCAGTTTAGCCCGCGCTATTGGTCAAACTGCTCCCTTAATTACCATTGGTGCATTGACGTTTATTGCCTTTTTACCGGAATCGCCTTTGAACAGTGAGTTTCCTTTTTTGCCCTTGGAAACGACCTTTCCCTTCTTCAATTTTCAGAAATTTTTTGCCTGGTTAAATGCCCCTTTTACCGTCCTACCCATTCAAATGTTTACCTGGGTTTCTCGGCCTGAACAAGACTTTCAAGTCAATGCAGCCGCAGCCGGAACGGTATTATTAATGATGACTTTAGGCATTAATGGACTTGCAATTTATTTACGTTATCGTTTACGTCAAGGAATCAAATGGTAGACAATTTTTCTAATAATTCCCTTCATTTAGAAACCCTACAACCTAAAGTAGAAGTTAAAAACTTTAATTTTTACTATGGAGATTTTCATGCGATTAAAAATGTCAGTTTTAGGATTCCTGATCAAAAAGTAACGGCTTTAATTGGTCCATCTGGCTGTGGTAAAACGACGTTATTACGGTGTTTTAATCGTTTACATGATCTCTATCCAAATAACCGTTATGAAGGAGAAATACGTCTGGATGCTTTAAATATTTTAAGCCCTAAAGTTGACCCTATTGAGGTAAGAATGCGGGTTAGTATGGTCTTTCAAAAACCGAATCCCTTTCCTAAGTCAATTTATGAAAATGTGGTCTATGGTTTGAGAGTTAGAGGAGAAAAAAATAGAAGTATTCTTGATGAAAAAGTGGAGAAAGCTTTACAAAATGCTGCTTTGTGGAACGAGGTAAAAGATCGTTTACATAAATCAGCTTATGACTTATCAGGGGGTCAACAACAACGCTTATGTATTGCTAGGGCGTTAGTCACAGAACCAGAAGTTATCTTATTAGATGAACCCACATCAGCCCTCGATCCTATTGCTACCAATAGTATAGAAGAATTAATTAGTCACTTACAAGAAAAAGTGACCATGATTATTGTTACCCATAGTATGCACCAAGCAGCTAGAGTCTCTGATTATATTGCTTTTATGTATTTAGGAGAAATGATCGAATTTGGGGAAACTGATGCTATTTTTTCTGATCCAGAACAACAGAAAACCAAAGATTATATTACGGGTAGAATTGGTTAATTTGAGGGAATAAATAATAGGCAACAAATAATTAAGCTAACTTGATTTAGCTCGGTAGATCGTAGAAAATAAAGCATTAACAGTTAACTTGATGCGATCGCATATCAATGAATCTCAAAAAAGTATGTAAATCTCTATTTTATTCTCTTACTTTTTTAATATTACTTGGACAAGGAAAACCTCTCCTGAGTGCAGAAAGAGTCGTTTTTAACGTTTCGGTTTTAGGTGATTTTACCGTTTCTCTCGATTCCTTAGAAAAATTTGAAAAAACGGGAGAAATTTCCTCAGATTTAGCCAAATATACTAATTACCTAGATGAAACTACCCTGAATCAGTTTCGAGGACTGCTAAAGAAACGTTTTCCTATTAGTCCTGTTGTCGTCTCTCATTTTACTAAAGTTGGTATTGGCAAAACCCTGCTTAAACGAGTAGGGGACTTAGTGCAAATGGAAGGAAATACTAACGGATTTTACGCCTTACGGTCATCTTTGGTGCTTTCTGCTGCTGAACCTGAAGGAATTGGTTCTATCAACGTTTTAAGCCGTTTTCCTCGGCGAGATGTACGTCTCGAAACTGATGCAATCTTAGAATTGCTTAAAACTTTCACCGCCTTATCCGACTATACCAAAACCAGTATTAACGCGATCGCTCAACAATCTAACACAGAAGCGGCAGAAGAAAAATTAAGCAATTTAGACAAATTAACCGATTTACGAACCAATGGACAGTTTAAATTCAAAAAAAAGATAATAACCTTTGAAATTGCTGATCTTCGTCAAACGAATCAAGGACTGGCTACCCATTATCCCCTCGAAGTTGACTTTTATCTTCCTCAAGGAAAAGAAACCTCATCTCCCTTAGTCATTGTTAGTCATGGATTTGGTTCTTATCAAGGAAACTATAGCATTGCAGAGCATTTAGCCTCTTATGGCTTTGCTGTTGCCGTTCCTCGTCATATTGGTAGTGATTTAAGCTATCGCGAGGACTTTTTACAAGGAGAAGTGCGAGTCGTCCTCAGTCCCAGTGAATTCGTCAGTCGGCCTCTCGATATTAAAAACCTATTAGATGAACTAGAAAAGCTGGCTAAAACGAACACATCCTGGGTTAAAGGGATAGATTTAGATAAAGTAGGTGTTTTAGGTCATTCTTTAGGCGGATCAACCGCTTATTCCCTGGCAGGGGCTAATATCAATCATCAACAACTCGCCCAAGACTGCGAACAAAAGAACCCCCTATTGAATTCTTCTTGATTTCTGCAATGTCGTGGCAGTTACCTACCCAAGCAAAACTATAACTTAGGAGATGAGAGAATTAAAGCGATCGCTTTGGCCCATCCGTTGGGAAGTTCTCTCTTTGGTCCTGAAGAAATTCAAAAAATTGACATTCCTAGACGGATGTTACTGTTGGAGTCTTAGAAAATACGACAACGGAACAATTTATTATCGAAAAATATCCCAGAGCAAACCCAGAAAGATTTAATACTTCCTATGGCAGAATTAGTGGAATTGAAGCATTAGAAAAAGAACAAATTGATGTTTTAGCCAGTGATGGAATTTTACTGCTTGGGGAAATGAAACGCCAATCTTTACCCCAAGAAAACTATCAACTTATTCCTCCAAACCCATTAACTTGTGAGTATTATGGGCTAATTTTACCTAATGATGATCCTGAATGGAAAACGATTATTAATCAATTTATTGCTAGTGAAACTGAGGCAAAAATTTGGAGTCAATGGTTTAAATCTGAAGTACCTTATGTTTTGGATGATTTAGATGATTGTATTAATCGTTAGCTAAACATCAGTATGAGATTCCTGGATAGTCGCAACAGCGAGATATTGACTTTCCATCAAAAAGGTTCCTTTTTCAAATTTTACCCCCCAATAACCCCCAGGACGACGGTCCATAACAATGCCTTCGTCTCCAATGTCTAAAATATCAGGAGGCCGTAACATGGGCATGGGATCGGCGGTTTTGAGATAAGGGGGTTTACTGACTAAAGATACTTTACTACCGACAGCAATTGGTTGTTCATTCATTACTTTAAAATTTCCTCTAATAAGCCGTCACAAGCATCTAATAATAAATTAATAACATGATCAAACCCCGCTTCCCCTCCGTAGTAGGGATCGGGTACTTCCCTGTCTCGATGTTGAGTAGCAAAATCACACATTAAACGGACTTTATCTTTATAAAGATTATCTGGATCAAGTTGTAAAATATCTCGATAATTGGAACGATCCATGGCCAAAATCAAGTCAAATGTTTCAAAATCAGATAGATCAAACTGTCTGGCTTGTCCAATTAATTTTATGCCCCGACGGCCTGCGGCCGCTTGCATTCGTCGATCAGGAGATGCCCCAATATGATAACTCGATGTTCCGGCAGAATCACAGATAATTTTGCCTTCTAGCCCTCTTTCTTGGATTAAATAGTTCATAATATTTTCTGCCGAGGGAGACCGGCAAATGTTACCCAGACAGACAAATAGTAATTTATACGCCATAAATTTTACAAATGATGGTTAAACTAAGAAATTAGTAAATTTACAGGGGAAACCCCCTTGAACATCTTCGGTGGATTCTTGACCCAATTCAATGCTAAGGTTTGACCAATAATTTTGTAAACCTATTTTTACAGAGGAACCATTTAATGCTTAAATTACCGAAAAAAACCCGTTCTTACGGTTCTTATTACAATAGTTCTTACTACAATAAGGGAAAATCTCGTCCTAAAATATCTTTATTGGGAATTATCATCGCTTTACCTGTCTTGATTATTCTCTCGGAATTTCTTGCCCAAACTTACCTAGGGATCACGGGAAAAGGAGACACCAGCAAAGGGACTTCTCCCCTCGTAGAAGCCTATAAGTTACAGTTTCGTACCGCCACCGATAAACCCATCGAAGGACTGAAAAATCAGGGTAATCTGGTGATGCAACGGAGTTCAACTACGGGTTATGAATTGGTCGAAGGCCAAAAAAGCGAATTTTTCTACATTAATGAACAAGGGTTACGGGATAATGATCCGGTTCCTGTGGCTAAACCTAAAAATGAGATTCGTATCTTTGTCTTAGGGGGTTCGACGGCGTTTGGACAGTTAAACCCCAATAATGACAGTACAATTAGTCATCAACTAGAAGCCCGTCTTAAACAACGAGTTAACCAGCAAAAAAGTTCTCCTTCAACCTATCGCCCGGATGTCTTTCCCTTTTTTGTTCCTTCTCGACAAAAATTGATGAAGTTACCTCCTAAAATTCGGGAAGGGAATTATCGGGTGATTAATGCTGCAATTCCGGGTTATACTTCCGGTAATCAATTATCTCAATTAGCCTTAAAAATTCTCCCGTATCAACCGGATTTAATTGTGGTTTTAGATGGTTATGAGGACATGATGTTATCCAGTAGTCACTCACAAACGGATGTGCCTCATATTGATGAATTTTTGGCCGATGCTAAGGCACATTTTAAAAATTCTCTCAACTTTTCGGCTGATGAATGGATCAAAAATACAGGGTTAGTCAGAACTTATAATTCTTTTACGAATCCTACGAATAACAGTCGTCCGGCTGCGGATACTAGCTTACCCATTAATACAGATAGCAAGGCTTTAAAACAATATTTACCTGATAATCAAGATGAATTAAAACGTCGGGTTGATCGTTATAAAGAAAATCATAAGCGGTTAATTTCAATGTCGGCTAGATTAGGTATTCCTGTGGTTCTTGCGGTTCAACCAGAAATTACGTCTCGTCCTCTAGAAAAGCTTTCTTCTGATGAAAAAGCAATCCGCGATCGCTTAGGAAAAGAATATCTCGAAGAATTTCCTAAAGCTTATAAGGAGTTTGTCAAAGCGACTCAACAATTAGGTCAAGCTTATCCAAAAAATGTTAAAGTTTTGAACTTCTATCAAAGCAATTCTAATTTTCCCACTCCCATGTTTACTGACACGGTTCATTTAACTGAAAAGTCTAATACTGTCTTAGCAGAAACCCTTTATCATGCCATTACCGCTTGGGAAAAAATACAAATTATCCCTCAAAATTACTATCTAAAAAATTAAGGAAAATGTAGGGGTTAATGCTTGTTATTCGTATCAACTTAAGCAATAGTAAACTGTCATTGCGAAGAGGCAAAACCTTTATGGGAGTTTAGTTTAAGGCTAACTTTTTCCTCTGAAGCCGAAGCCGCGAGGAGCAATAGCGACGCGGCGGACTCTCTAATAACACCCAATAGAAAAATAGAGATTGCTTCGGGGGATAATAACTATAAATCACGCTATAGTTGTGCTTCACCCCCTCGCAATGACAATCAAGAAATAACGATTTATCGTTAAATTAAAGGCAATGATGGCCGTTAACCCCTACTAGAGTTAGGATTAATTATTAGCGGTTTCTCTATAAGCAGAATAAACTCCTTGAACGTTATACCAATTGAGAAAAATACGGGCAATTTCTAGGGCAAGTTGGGGCTTTCCCTGGTTGATTAACCATTGTAAAATAGGGGCAAGGGTACGCTCATTTAAACTACCTCCTAGTGATAAAATTCCCCATAAAATACGATGAAATAATGTCATTTGAATCATTAAACGAACTTCAAAAGTGGGATGCTTTTGATAAAATAAAACCCCCATTCTTCCCCGTTGAATTTCTTTATCAATTAAGTTTGGAATTTGTGCTAAATTAAAAGGAGGATGCCAATGATAACCTACGGCTTCGGGGCATTTAATTAACTGTAATCCTAACTGTTTTAATCTTACACCCAGTTCTAAATCTTCCCATCCATACAGTTGAAATCTTGTATCAAATAACCCTGCTTTTTCTAACCATTTTTTAGCGATCGCTACGTTTCCAGTAGCAAAATAAGCAGCAGAAAAATCGGTTATTTTATAGGGTTCAGAGGTAGGATTCTCAAAGTTACAAGTATTAATAACTGCACCATAGGTAAATAGGCGATCGCTACCTAATGTTTTCTCACCTTTGATCAACGCATCAGCATGGCATTGCAAAAAGGTTTCTGTCACCACTAAATCACTATCAATAAAGATAATTATATCACCATTTGCTTTAGTTACCCCTAAATTTCTGGCGGCTGCTGGACCTAAATGATCTTGAGAAAAACAATGAACATGAGTAAAGTTTTCTTTATTTTCCTCTAACCATTTTAGGGTTCCATCCGTTGATCCATCATCTATTAAAACAACTTCGTAATTACTAATTATAGTATCCTTGAATTCTTGTTTTTCTAAGGCATTGAGACACTTTTCTAAAATTGGTTTACGATTGTAAGTAGGAATGACAACACTTATAAACACAGCTTTTATAATGGAAAGATAGGATAATTTGTTTTAGTTTAGCGCATTTGTTGCAAAAGTTGGCGAATGGTTTGGGCATCGGCTGCGGTAGGTAAAATAGATAAGTATAATTGTAGATCGGCTGTTGCTTTTTCCCATTGTCGTAATTGATAATAGAGTAACCCGCGATCGCGTAATTCTATGGGATGATTAGGAAATAATTGCAACAGTAATTCTATAATTCTCAACATTTTCGGGTAATCTTGACTATTGAGATAAATATATTTTAAATTGGTCAACATTCTCCCTAAAATTTGTTGATTACTAACAGGTGTTAAAAAATGATCGGCTAAGGTAACTGGTTGTTGATAAATTTCTTGTAATTTTATCTCACAATCTTCTCTAAATAAAATCTCTCCTTGATTAAAAACATCGACAAAAATGCCTACATTTTCAAACTCAGGACGAATAATAAAATGTCCTGGCATTCCTATACCAACCATAGGAAAATTAAGACGTTTCGCTATCTCCAAATAAATCACAGACAAAGTAATAGGAATACCTATTTTTTTATCAATAACTTTATTGATATAACTGTTACAAGGATCATAATAATTGCTTGTATTTCCTCTAAAATTTAACTCTTTAAATAAATAATGATTAATAGTTTTAATCACCTTGAGGGGATATAAATTGTTAGGTAAACTATCTTTTACTCTTTCAGAAATTATATCTAAAGTTGTTAAATAGTCTTGGATTTGTAGTTTAGGATATTCATATTTCGCATAAATTAAAGCCGCTTTTGCTAAATTAATTTGTCTATCTGGTTTATTAGTTTCTTGTAAAAAAGATTGCATATCGAATTAATATTTTTTGAAATTCTATCACATTTACTTATCGATTAACAAAGAAAAGAGTTATTCATCTATATAAATTTAATAGTAACTCCCTTCACAAACATTTTATTTTTAAAGACTAAACCGGGTAAGTATTCTGTTGTATCTTCTTGACGACGAATTAAATTACAATACTTCACCTGTTTATGGTCGAGAATTTTCATCACTATTCCTGTTTATTTCATGCTTAATACTTATTATAATCTCCTCCTGACCCATATTTCCACGCATCTAACCAACGATGATAATAAAATTGTTGTTGAGGGGATAAGTTATCTATCAAAGGTTTAACCCATTTTCCCATCGGATATAACCCACTATAGACAGCTAAATTAAAGTAATGTACTGTCCAATTTAGTAATGGTTGTACACCCACTTGAGGTAAGATAGGTAAGACTAATTTAGGATTAACTAGCGGTAAAGTTTTCATTAACGCTGGAAATTGAATGACATCTTGTAAAAAGGGTTTCAAAACATCGTCTCCCAGTTGGTCCATGACTTGGAAAACCCCGCTCATTAACTCATTAATTTGGTTGGGTGACACTGTTTGATCAACCTCAACACTCATGGTTTTTTGGAATAACCAAGTGACAGAAATATTTGGTTGATAGGGTTGCAATAAGGACAAAGATTTTTTATCTAAACTATCAACTTTTAAAGCTTCATCTATGGCAAAAGTTAACCGTTTTAAATGACGAACCATCGATCCAAACCCACCAAAACTAACAGGAGATTGACCCCCTGCACTATCTCCAATGGGCAAAATTCTATCCCAAGGCATTTTTAAAGGACTGTTTTGATACGCAGGAAAAAACCCAAATAAAAATCGTTTAAAGTCCAGTTGTTCTAATTCTATATTTTGGTATTCTGGGAGTAATCTTAAATATTCTTCCATGAAAAATTCTAAACTAAAACGGTCAGGATGAGCATCAACATAAGTAAATAAATAAGTTGTCCTTCCGTCCCTTGCTGGAAAGGCTTCCCAAAAGTATTGACATTGATTTAAAATTGGTGTAAAAGAGGCAATTAAATCCCCTGTTTCGTTATTCTTATAACCCTCTGCACAACTTCCTACTACTAAGCAGATTCCATCAGGTTTATCTCCTTTTCTTGCTTGTTGAACAATAGGAGAAAAGTGTCCCATTCCATCCATAAGTAAACGAGATTTTAAGACAGTATCACCTGCATTAACTAAGATTCCATTGTTATGAATTGTTGCTGAACTAAATGGGGTATTTTCTAATAACTTTCCTCCTGCTTCTAAGAATTTTTCCTTAAGGGTTTCTAATAAAAAAATAGGATCAACCCCAATATTTAACACATCTTCAACCCAGAGTTCATATCCTTTGTGAAAACTGACTCTTCCTGGATTATATTTCGTTGCGATCGCCTGTTCTAATTCTTGGGTTGATAATAATTCAAGTTCCACAAAAGTCTGTAATTCTTCACGAGAAATATTCCATTCTTGTTCTCTTCCTTTTAATTCCCCTTTTTCGATTAAAATAACATGATTTCCTCGCTTCTGTAAGCTGGCAGCGATTAAAATGCCTAGGGTTCCCCCGGAAATAATTATATCTGCATCAAACTCATTTAACGCTTCATTACTTTCACTAATCACAGTAGGAGGAGTGAGATTCTTATTTCGCAAAGCTTTCCAGCGACTATCAGCAATTTGTAATCCTTTACGACTATTTTCTGGTAAATAGGAAAGATTAGAGTTTAAATTCATAAAAAACTTAATTTATATTGATCTTATTTTCAATATAACGTCAACTAAACTGTTTTTCAAGATAACTGATAATGTCTTTGTGAATTTGTTCGATGCTATTTTTACCATCTATTGTTACTATTTTACCATCATAGGATTGAAAAATTTTATCATAATTTTCTTTAACTTGCTGTAATTTTTCTTTAGTTTCATAAACCTCTTTATAAACCGCATTTTCTAGACGGGATAAGGCAATATCTACAGGAATATCCAAATAAATAACGACATCAGGATTAGGAAAGCGTTGATTTAATTCATAGACAAAGTTAAATTCTTCTTGATTATTAGAATTATAAGCCAAAGAAGAAAAATAGTAGCGAGTCGCAATTACATGAGAATGATTTTGTTGAATTAATTTATAAACGCCATCTACTTCATTGTATAAATGATAATGTCTATCCGCAGCGAATAAATAGGCCATTTGTTGATCAAATTTTGCTTTATTATTAATCTTAAAAACTACATTTTGCATCGCTTCTCTAATCAGCTTCCCAATCACTCCTTCTGTGGGTTCAGAACTAATAATTGCTAAATCTCCTTGATTAATTAAATACTGTTTTAATTGTTCTGCTTGGGTCGTTTTTCCTGCTTTATCAATTCCTTCTAAAACAATAAATAAAGGTTGCATCTTTTTAACTGTAAATTTATTTTATTATAGTATATAAAAAAACAAACACCTTTGATTTTATAAAGATGCTTGTTTTCTATAATTTTCTTACCAATTATTTAATTAAGACTAAAACCATACCAACTACAGAACCTACTAATAAAGCTAAACTACTGAGAGAACTAATAGCAAAACCCACTGTTCTTTTTTCTGCAGCTTGATAGTACCCTACCGCATATAAAATACGGCCAATGATCCAAAAACCACCAATAGCCGATCCCCAAATAGGGTCAATATAGAAACAAAATAACCATAATAAAGGTAGGAAAAATACCATTTGTTCTAATGTATTTTGTTGAACCCTTAAAGCCCTTTCAAAGTTAGGATCTCCTGTAGTAGCAGGGGGTGGTACATTATATTTAGCCCGATTGCGACCTACATTTGCAGTAATAGCAAAATAGACCGCTAAGGCGATAACAGTTACTAAACTAGGATAGATTTCCATCTTATTTTAGTCATTACTTGATTTTTTAAAATTTTACCATAGTTTTACATTTTTTAACTAATTATTTGAACCAATCATTAACCCTGGGTTGTAATTTTATTTCTACTAGGTAAGCTAGGGCAACAATTAGCACCAATTTTATAGTATAATCCCAACCTATATAAAGATTTGAAATATATTTATCTAAATGTAATTGGCTTAAAATGGGATAATGAAAAATATAAACTCCATAAGAAATAGGGGCAATTCCATAGAAAATACCAAAGATATTATCAAAGTAGCGTAATTTATTTATATACCAAATTAAACCAGCTAAAACAGCAATAAAAGCACTAGCAAAATGTCTAAAATTTAGAAAAGGATAATAACCTAATCTAATGGTATCTATTGACATCACTGGAACAAAGCTAATGATTGACATTAAAAATAAACAAAGAAGAATTGGTTTCATACTTCTAAAAGTAAACCGTTGCTGTTTTAGGTAAATTTCTGCTGCTTCAACCCCACACCACCAAATAATGAAATACGCTAAGTATAAAGCAACAGCATTAGGATAAATAATGTAAATCACGTAAGAGATAAAAGAAGCAATAAAAACAAAATAAATACGGTTATTTAATTGAAAAAGAATACTTTTATAAAAAGGGAAAAACAATAAATAAAACCACCATTCATAAGATAAACTCCACAGAGGATAATTAGCCAAAAAAGGTCTCACTAAAATTCCTGGTTTAGCAGAAAAATCTTGTAACATCAATAAGTTACCTAGTAGTTCCCTGGTAGAAAAATTTCGCAAAAATTGCTGGTTTAAAATAGCTAAAAATATCGATAAAAATAAGGCGACAATTAAAGGAAAGTAAATACGCCGAAATCGTCTAATAAAATAGTACCGAAAGGTGAGATCAGTCTTAGGATAAACCGATAGATAAATCACAAAACCACTGAGAAGAAAAAATAAAATAACTGCTTCTTGTCCAAAAGAAAAAAAGAGATTTTCTACCATTTCTGGCATAAAATCCGTTAAAGCAAATATATGATAAATTAAAACATAGACAGCAGCAAAACCACGAATATAATCTAGTTTTTTAATATGTGTTTTAATCCTGGATGGTTTAGGAGTAACTTTCATTATCCTGAAAGACGCTTAAGTAAAAAGTGATGTTAGGTGGACAATGCCCACCTAACCAATAATTATGGATTAATGTTAGAAGACGAGGTTTCCCCTTGAGAAATACGAGTATTAACAATAGTCGATTGTAAAATCGGGGTACTCGTAACAGAATCATTAGCCAAACTAAACAGAGGATTCGATAAAATCCCTGCTAAGGATGTGGCAATCACTGATAAGACTAAGCCCACTTGTAAAGGACGCATTCCCTGTAAATTCCAGCGAATTTCGGGGTAATTTTTCACAGAATCAGACATTTCGTGGGGTTCTTTAACCACCATCATTTTCACCACACGAATGTAATAGTAAATGGACACCACACTGGCCACTAACGCTAATAACACCAGTCCATAAAGTCCTGCTTGCCAACCTGCCCAGAAAAGATAAATCTTACCGAAAAATCCAGCTAGCGGAGGAATACCTCCTAAAGACAGTAAACAAAGACTTAATCCTAACGTCAATAAAGGATCTTTTTGATAAAGTCCTGCATATTCACTAATTTGATCCGTTCCGGTACGTAGAGAGAAGAGAATTACCCCACTAAACGCCCCCAAATTCATGAACAGATACACTAATAAGTAGAACACCATACTAGAGTATCCGGCATCGGTTCCGGCGGTTAAACCAATCATGACAAAGCCGGCTTGACCAATGGAAGAATAGGCTAACATCCGTTTCATGCTGGTTTGGGCCAAAGCCACCACATTACCCAAGACCATACTTAAAATAGCTAAAGCCGTAAAGATGAGATGCCATTCATCCACAATAGACGAAAAAGCCGTCACTAATAAGCGAATGGCTAAAGCGAAACCGGCTGCTTTTGATCCCACCGAAAGAAACGCCACCACAGGAGTCGGAGACCCCTCATAAACATCCGGTGTCCATTGATGGAAAGGAACCGCCGAAATTTTAAAGGCAATACCAGCAATGACAAATACTAAAGCGATCGCCAGTCCTAAAGAAGAACTACTATCACTGGCTAAAATTTTGGTTGAGATGGTATCTAAGGTGGTTTCCCCTCCCGATAACCCGTATAATAACGAACTACCATAGAGGAAAATCGCTGAACTCGAAGCCCCGATCAACAGATATTTTAAGGCTGCTTCATTGGAACGGGGATCGCGCTTCATGTATCCTGTCATTAAATAAGACGAGATACTTAACATCTCCAACGAGACAAAAATCATCACCAACTCATTGGCCCCAGAGAGAAACATTCCCCCCAACGTGGCTGTTAACATGATAGCGATGAATTCGGCCAAAGAGGTGCCTGTTTGTTCTACGTAGCGAATCGACATTAAGATAGTCACCACAGTCGATAGGGCAATAATTCCTCGGAAGACAATACTTAAATTATCCCCATTAAACGCCCCCAGAAAGCCGATGGTTGAAGGGCTATCCCAATTAGTATATAGGGCAGCGATCGAAGCCAATAAGCCCGCGATCGCCCCATAGGGTAGCCAAATTCTGGCATTACGTCCCCCAATGAGATCCCCGATGAGAACCACCATTAAGGTGATGATTACGATTCCTTCGGGTAAAATTGTTCCAGCGTTTAGTTGACTGGCAATGTTGCTAGAAAAGTCCATAAGTTATTGAGTAACAAAGTTTTCGCAAAAAGACACCATTACATTAAGCATAAAAGACGGTATCGTTATTTGATCAGATAATCGTCCTCTTGGATCATAAGGGACGCTGACCAATTCAGGCTAGTTTTTAAGATCGGGATCACAGTATTAAGAGTTAAATTGTTTTTTTATACTACTGAGGCCAGACTTCTAGTTACTTTAGAGTAAGGGATCGCGAGTAAATTACATTCATACGGACTAAGATTAATATCCTAATACTAGATCGTTTCTCAGAAGTGAATCTGGGAAATGGTCTAGTTTTTTTGTTCAATAATTTCTAGAAATTATATATAATGGGAGGGATAAATAAAAAATTATCAACAATGAAACAAGTTATCAAAAATCTTAAAGTATCAGAAATTCCTAATGTAATTTCTCAGTTAGGATTATCTCCTGACCAAGAAGTGAATTTGACCATTGAAGACACATCAACTGATCTACTATCTATTATGGATAAAATAGGAGAAAAAGCTCAGGCTAAAGGGTTAACAGAAGAAAAACTAAAAGAGTTATTAGCTGATGAATCTTGAACGAGTGGTTATAGATACTAATGTCTTTATTAGTGCCTTATTAAATCCTAATGGAACACCAAGAAAAGTCATTAACTTAGCGGTTAATCAATGGGTTATCCTTCAAAATCAAGCCACTTATCAAGAATTAGAAACAAGACTTAGTAAAAAAAGTTTGATAAATATTTAACCCAAGAAGATAGGTCAATTTTTTTAGGTTCTCTTGCTGAAAAGAGTTTATTTATTGATCTTACTCACAACACAACAGTTTGTTCTGATTTAGATGATAATAAATTTTTAGAGTTAGCCGTATCTGGTATGGCAGATTATCTTATAACAGGAGATAATGATCTTCTGATTATTAAAAAGTATCAGAATATTCCTATTATTACTCCTATTCAGTTTTTGAATAAAATCGACCACAAAGGATTAGGATCTCCACAGAACTAAAACACCAACCAATTCAAAAATATGCAAGTCAAACGACAAAATATTAGTCTTCTGGTAGATGATAATGCCATGAGAATTTACCTTGCTAGTCCCGATAAAGCAGGAAAATATCCAGGAATTCTATTTTATAGTGATATTTATCAATTGGGTTCTCCTATCACTCGTTTAGCGGATCATTTGGCAGGGTACGGTTTTGTGGTAGCTGCCCCAGAAATCTATCATCGTCAATTGCCTTTAGGCACAGTGATTGAACCAACGGATATCGGAAAGATTCAAGGGAACGAAGCAGCGAGAAAAACTACGACATCAGAGTTTGACACTGATGCTACTGCTGTGATTGATTTTTTGAGTCAAGATGATGGAGTCGCCTCTGACAAAATAGGTGCAATGGGGTTTTGTATTGGGGGACATTTAGCTTGTCGGGCTGCCTTACATCCCCAAGTTAAAGCGAGTGTGTGTGTTTATCCAACGGGGATTCATAGTGGTAAATTGGGAAGAGAAAAGGCCGATACTCTGGACAGACTTTCGGAAATTCAAGGGGAACTCCTATTAATTTTTGGTACTTTAGATCCCCATGTTCCAGAAGATGGAAGAATTACCATTAAGAAAGCCTTAGAAAAAGCCGAAATTAGACATATAATCAAAGAATACGAAGCTAATCATACTTTTATGCGCGATGATGGCTATCGATTTGATCCCGTAGCCACCGATCAAGCAAGGGGTGAAATTATCTCATTTTTGCAGTCTATCTTGATGAATAATTAAGCAGATGGTGCGCTGCTTTTATTCCTGATAAGACCGCTTTTTCGAGAGCTAGATGACGATTTTTGGCCGGAGTTTTACAAAAAAAAAAGCATCCCCGGCCAAAATTAATAAACCAGGATTCTCTAAAGCTAAAAATTCCTCTCCATAAACGGTTTTAGGGTGACTATAACGCCATCGATGCACCTGATAATCAATCACTGTCGAACCTAACCAATGTGAAGCAGCATTAAACAATTTTTCGGCAATGACTGCCTCCTCTGTATTCCAATTAGCATCGCTAAATTCAGGGGTAGAATGAATGGTAACAGCAAAACCTTGGGGAGAAATGCCTTTTTTGTGATTAGAAGAAATCGCCCATATAGGAGAATCAGAAGGCTTTAACCATCCTGGTTCTGGAATTAAACTTATCTGTTCGAGCAATGCTAAAATCGTCGTACAAGAGTGATAACTAACCCCCTCAAGACGAGATTTTATCGATGAAGGTAGAGGAATATCAGAATTTTCTAGTAGGCTCAACGATTGAGGAACAGGGGGAGTCATAATCAAACTATCCCTCTCAAAAGACTGTCCCGTTTCAGTTTCTACGATCCATCCCACATCATCCCTTGTGATAGTTATCCCTCGTGTTTGCAAATGAACATCTAAATCTTGTGCTAAATACTGCCCTAAACTCCGATTACTATTTTTACCTCGATAACAAGGGGTTTGAGCATCACTTAATTGATTTGACCATTCTGTGATTACCCCTTCAAGCAACCATTGATCCACCCATTGTTGAAAGAGAGGATCTTGAACAGCAAAAAACTGCATCCCATAATCAAAAACCCCTGTTATCTGATCAGCGTGATGAATACGGCGTGTTGCTAGTCTTCCACCAATTCCTCTCCCCTTATCAATAATAGTGACTTTCTTTCCCTGTTTTTGGAGTATATTACCAGCAATTAACCCAGACATTCCCCCACCAATAATGAGGCAAGATTGTATACCTATTGACATTGTAAAAACCTAACTGATTAACTCAAAGCTTTTTCAATGGCAGCTTGTAGTTGAGGATCATCCGGAGTTGTCCCTGGATCAAATCGTGCGACCACTTCTTGATTACGACCCACTAAAAATTTACCAAAATTCCAGCTAATATCTTCACCATCTTGAACTAAGAATTGATAAAGGGGACTGCGGTTAGTTCCATTAACGTCTTGTTTTTCGAGTAAAGTAAATTCAACGTTATATTTACTCCTGGTAAAATCTTTAATCTCTTCGGGTGTACCCGGTTCTTGTTGGCCAAATTGATTACAAGGAACACCAATGACTTTAAACCCTCGCTCTCCATATTTTTGCTGAAGTTCAACTAAACCTGAATATTGAGGGGTTAAGCCACATTGACTGGCCACATTGACAAAAAGGATGACTTGATTTTTTAATTCTTCTTTTGGAATAGGTGTTCCCTCAAGGGTTGTTAAATTAGTAGGCAGAGGCATAATTGTGATTGAGAAAAAATAGATTAATCTCTATTATCCCATTAACCTGAGTTCGGTGTTAGGAGTTAGTAGATAAATGTAATTTGCTCAGTAACCATAAAAAATGATTTATCCTGTAAGAAAAGGGGATAAGTGCCGAAGAAACTTCCCTTACCTAGAAATAAAGTTAAATCTTTCAACACACAGTAGTTAATTATGAAAGTTCAATTAAAAAGTGCTTTAAACGATAGTCATATTGATGCTAATCAAAGCAACACTCAAAGACAAGTGGCCATATCCCTTTCTGCTGTTAGCGAAAGTAGCGACCGCACTCTACCCTTAAACTTAGGGTTAATTTTAGACCATAGTGGCTCTATGACAGGCAAACCCATCAAAACCGTCAAAGAAGCAGCCATACGCTTAGTAGAAAGTCTCGGATCTGGCGATCGCCTCTCGGTGGTAGCATTTGATCATCGCGCGAAAGTTATCGTTCCCAACCAACCCCTAGACGACATTGAAATGGTTAAAAAACAGATCCAACGTCTCGAACCCGCAGGGGGAACTTGCATCGATGAAGGAATGAAAGTCGGCATCAAAGAGGTTGCTTTAGGAAAAGATGATCGCGTCTCTCAAATCTTTTTACTCACCGATGGGGAAAACGAACATGGGGACAATGAACGCTGTTTAAAATTAGCTCAAGTAGCAGCAGAATACAATATTACTCTCAATACCCTAGGGTTTGGTAATCATTGGAATCAAGACGTTTTAGAAAGTATTGCTGATGCAGTGGGGGGAACGCTGTGTTACATTGAACAACCAGAACAAGCGATCACCGAGTTTACTCGTCTGTTTACTCGTATTCAGTCGGTAGGGTTAACCAATGCTTATCTTTGCTTGGAATTTATTCCAGAAGTGCGCTTAGCTGACTTTAAACCTATGGCCCAAGTGGAACCCGAAACCGTCGAATTGAACCCCCAACCAGAAGGAAACACCTATATAGTGCGTTTAGGGGACTTAATGACCGATAAGGCACGGGTAATCTTAGTTAACCTCTATTTAAGTCAATTGACCCCCGGAAATCATACGATCGGCACGGTACAAGTGCGTTACGATGATCCGGCCCTGTCTCAAACCGCATTATTATCTGAGAAGATTCCTTTAACCGTAGAAGTTCAAGGGGTATATGAACCCAAAATTGATAGTAACGTACAAAAATCTGTCTTAACTTTAGCCAAATACCGTCAAACTCAGTTAGCCGAAGCAAAACTCAATCAAGGCGATCGCCAAGGGGCTGCCACTTTACTACAAACCGCAGCGAAAACTGCCCTCCAATTAGGGGATAACAGTGCAGCCACCGTACTACAAAGCAATGCCACCCAACTGCAAGCAGGGGAAGAACTCACCGAAGCACAGCGCAAGAAAACCCGTATTGTTTCTAAGACTGTTCTCCAAAGCGATGAACAATAAGCTTTAATCCAAAATTTCAACTGACTGAAATCTGAACTCGAATCTGAGATGAGGACAGGTTTTATAATTTTCTTATTTTTTCTTATTATATTGTGGTCAAAGTGGAAGTTAAGGCAAGATTAAGCCCTCATCCCCTAACCATTTACAGAGGAACTGTCTGTGCAATCTATTTCTAATCATTACTCTATTAACTATTTATCGAATCTTATTGCTAGTCAGCGAGAAGAGAGAACCACGAATATTTTAGAGTTGCTTGACAATCTTCAACAGATTAAAAGTCAACTCAAGCAATCAGAAAATCATCATATCGTTGACTTGATAGAAAAAGCCATTGAGCAATGCCAAGAAATTAAACGACTGAACTAAATAATTAGGGAAATTTTTCAATTATTTTTCTAATTAGTTAGTGCAATATTATTAAAAATAATTGGTCAACTGTAAGAGAGGAAATTAAATGTCCATAAACACTTTTGATTCTACTAACCTGAAAAAGAAGAATTTATGCAACGCGAATTTACTCGGTGCTGACTTAAGAAACTGGGATTTAGAAGGAGCTTACCTGACTAATGCTTCCCTCAAAAAAGCTATCTTAAACGAAGCGAATGTGTCACAATCTCACTTAAATAAGGTCAATTTTGAGCAAGCTAAATTGAGAGCAGTGAATCTACAAAATAGTTATCTTAATCAAGCTAATCTGGAAAAAGCTATTTTAGATAAATCAAATCTTAGAGGAGCCTATTTAACTGGGGCTAACTTGTGTGGGGCAAGTCTTATCAATGTTGATCTTCGTGATGCTTGTTTAGTGGGAATTAACTTAACAAAAACTAATTTAAAAGGCTCGATCTACAATGAATATACTAAATTTCCTTCAGATTTTAATCCACTTGATTCAGAAATGATTAAAGCAAATGATATTACCGTTAAGCAGTTATTGCCTTACTTAACTCATTTATATCAACTTGGTTGTCAGTATTTAGGATCAACCCTTGCTACTAAGTATTGGGAAATATCTTGTCCAAATGATCGATGGTTCAGTTTATTTTCTCTAGACAAAAACAGAAATATTATTTTTTTAGAAGACTTAGATAAACCCATTACTTTGTTACAACAGCAGTATTCTCAAGAGTGGGCGAACAATTTTATCAAATCTTGTTCGGCAATTGTTAAAGATTTTCCAACTCTCGTCGATCCTATGTCAATTCTAAGTAAAAAATCTTAAATAGGCTCCATCATTATTGAGTAGGAACTTAAAGATATTAATTAAAGTAACTCGCACTATTAAACTTAAATTCGTGAATCTCAACCGTTGTAAAGCTCAGTAACGAAGAAAGCAACTTCAACAAGCTAAAAAGTTTAGGGCATTAAAATGTGATTTGAGTCTAAAGAAAGATGTTTTTGTAATGAATTCATCCGACTTAAATCATGGGATGCTTGGCACACCCCCGAACTTGGTGAATACAGACAATAAAAAGTACATTCAGTTGTCTCTTTTTGACTGTGCTAGATACAAGAATCCCACTGCTTGAGCTTTGCGGTAGCAGTGGGAGTGTCAACTATTTAGATTTAAGTGGACTTAACAGTGAAATAAATAGAACAGCGTCAGCCTAATTAAACTAGCAAAAACGAGGCAGAAGCCTTACCTTGGAGGGGTTTTGAACTATTGAATCGTCTGCCATACGGCGAATAACGCCTACAAAGTCACGATCTGCACTGAAGGCCAGAACTGGCAATAGAACTGGTGCCAGGAAACGTGGCTTGGGGGCAATTTCCCACCACACCATCACATCGGAACCTGTGCCAGCCGACATAACCTCCCATCCTCCAATCATAGTGCTGACCGGGAATGGGAAATCCGGCGCCTCACAGACAAAGCGCACGGTAAACGAATGGCCTGGATCAAAATCGATACACTCCTCCGTCCAACATCTACCGAATTGGTCAGCACAGCGCCGTACTGCACCAACTCCGGGTACCTTGCCATCAAGAATTTCCGACCTGACCAACGAAGGCGCATAGTTCTGAATATCACCCATACGCTCGATCACATCCCACATGGCTACTGCTGGAGCCTCTGTACGCACAACCAGACAATGCCGATGAAGAGCTGAATTTGCCACCCGGTGGGTGCGATCAATCCCACACACTTGCCAGATGCCAAAGGCCAATACTATCCCAGCAATCACCAGCACCACCGCTACTCCAGTTACAGAAAACAGTTCGGGGAACAGTAGTAGCCCCAGTACAGAGCCAATTACCCAAAGAAAGTCACCAGCACTGGCATAGAGAGCACGCCAGGTCAACAACCGTGGCCGTATGACCTGATGTACCAAATCAATCGAAAAGATGAATAACCCAAAACCCAACAGTCGCAAAATCAAAGGTACTTGTATACCAAGTATATCTCCAACAAACGCAGGCAAGGCTAACAGCGTTAGCGCACAGACGGCAGAAAAAACAGCATTTGCAAGCAATGCAGTACGCAAAAGACGGGTTGTGTTCATGGCAACCTCCAGCATGAGACTAACGGATGTGACAACTCAGCCACGCCCTTGTAAACTTAATTGACATAAGCATACGATAGGCATCTCTTTATGTCAACTAAGTTTACAAAGCGCGACATTCCCATGGCTGATAGTCGATCTCTGAAGTTGATATTCGCCTCTGCCAACCTCCATGATCAGTTCACCCAGTATATGGCTGAATATTTGCGCTTACAGGGCTTTGAGGCTGTCTCTCCTTCCATGCTCAATTTCCTCAGCGCCCTAGATTGTGGCATTAACTATAGTGCCGAAATCGCTCGCCGTTTGAAGGTATCGCGACAGATGGCGGCCAAAATAGTCAAAGAGCTTTGTCGAGCCGGTTATCTCGAGCAGATAGAAGGCGTGGGCAAGCAGAAACAGATCCTGTTTACAGAACTAGGCGAGCATCTGATATCCACGGTAAGATTGGCGCTAGCAGATTTGGATCAGGTGTTTATTGAGCGTTTGGGCGAAGCGCCGTTAGAAGAAGTGGGTTCACGACTGGAGGCGTTCACAGACATCTTGATGAAGCTCCAAGAACAAGGCTAACAAGTATAATGTACCCCAGAAACTGGACAAAAGGTTAAAATAGAATCGGTTTCTTAGGTTGAGAGGACAGAGCGCAAATATCTTTGATAGCTTCTCTTGACTCTAACCAACATTTCAGAGTTTTACCTAGAATACTTAATTGAAACAGGTATTTGATTCTTGAAAATGAATTGTTAAATTTTTGGGAAACTAACCTGATTGGGTGAAGACAAAACCCTTGATGTCAGTTGCTAAAATCGGTTAAATGTAGACAGGAGAAGCGATTATAATCAATCCGCACTTGGCTACGAAAAACGAGGGATTTTTTCCAGTTCATCACCGATGTAAGCCATCGAAGCGATACAAAGACTTAAATAAGTGGTGTCAAAAAGAGACGAACGTGGAAATTCATTTTCTTCGTTTCTATCACAAACACACTTTAACGGTGATTTTAATCATTCAGAAAAATTAATTCATAAAACATACTAAATTTAAAGATAAAACTCTAGGACAAAAAAGAGAAAAATCATGAAAAATTTTCTGACTAAATCTGCTGTTACTATTGGTGGTATTATTCTAGGCTTAGGGATTATATCAGAAGCTAACCTCGCACAAGCTGCTGTCTTCAACGAAGTTGGCGATGCTGGCAGTACCACAGCTACAGCTTAAGATGTTGGGGGATTAGACGTTACGGGAATCAGTGGAAATCTCCCTGACTCTGATATTGATGTTTTCCAGTTAACTTACGACTCTACTGTCAACTTTACCTTAAGTAATTTACAACCTGATATTAACACTGATTTCAGTAAAGATGGCTTTGATTTAAGTATTTTAGATGAACTAGGAAATATTATTGAAACCTGTTCTGATTGCTGGTTTCGCTCATCAGGGACAGGGGAAGAAATCTTTAATTTGATGTTGGAACAGGGAATGTACTTTGTGCAAATAGAAGATACAAACAACTTTGGTGGAGCGGATTTAGGAAATTATAGCTTTGACATATCTGCTCAGTCTGTACCTGAACCAACATCCATACTTAGCATTATTGGAATAACTGGTATCGTTGCTGCCATGTCTCGTAGACAAAAATCTTCTAAGTAGTTAGACAAAATCAATTACCTACGTCAAGAACAAAATAAACTAAGAGATTAAGGAAAAAGCCATTTCCTTAATTTTTCTATATCCTCTCGGTTCTAAGAAGATAGTGATAATGACAATTATCATCATCGACTAAGACTGAATCATCGACCAATGGCCAACCCCGAAAACTGAGTTTGAAGTTGCTGCTTGAGAAATGCGATGATTACGGGGTCGAATTTACGTTGAATAGGATTTTTTTATGTATAATGTAGTATGTTTGTAGTTCATTGTCTTTAAAGTAAATATCTATGCCTTACGAACCTTTAAAACTTAATACAGAAAAACCAATCTTATCCTGGGCTGATCTCGGCTGAAATGAAGATGGCCAAAAATGTGGCATCCCTACCTTTTGTGTATAAGCACGTTGCTTTAATGCCGGATGTACACTTAGGAAAAGGGGCGTTAGTGGGGTCAGTTATTGCCACCGAAGACGCAGTAATTCCGGCTGCTGTCGGGGTCGATATTGGTTGTTTTACTGGGAATACTTTAGTTCCTTTGGTAGACGGAAAATCTTACCCTATCCAACAACTTGCAGAGGAAAAAAAAGCCATCTATATTTATACTTGTACTCCAACTGGGCGTATTGTTGCCAGTGAAGCGATCGCTCGAAAAACTCGAAAAAACGCACCTTTAATTAAGGTAATTCTTGATAATGGGGAAGAAATTAAATGCACCCCTGATCATCAATTTATGTTAAGAGATGGTAGCTATATAGATGCTTGTCATCTTCAATCAGGGACTTCTTTAATGCCTTTTTATTCTAAAACAGATAAAGATGGCTATACATTAATTCAACAAAATTATTCAGGAATATGGCAAAAAGTTGATGATTTTTTTACTAATCCTGGTATTAATGAAAAAAACTTGAACTTGATTCAAACTAATACCATTAAAAGCACAAAAACGACCCATAATCATCGAAAATATCAACATAGTTATAATCATAAAGTAGTTGCAGTAATCCCTTTATCTGTTACAGAAGACGTTTATTGTTTGACTGTACCAGAATACGCTAATTTTGCTATCAGTGCAGGGGTTTTTGTCCATAATTGTGGAATGGCTGCTATTAAAACCCCTTACAAAGCTGATCAATTAGAAGGAAAATTAAAGCAAATTCGTTCAGAAATTGAAGCAACTATTCCCGTCGGTTTTGAACAGAATAAAGAAGCGGATAAAACCGTTACCAATTGGCAAAATTGGCGTAATTTTAAACATCTACATAAAGGAGTGCAAAAGTTAGAAGCAAAAGCCTTAAAACAAATGGGATCATTAGGGGGAGGTAATCATTTTATCGAGGTTTGTTTAGATACAAATAATCAAATTTGGTTAATGTTACATTCTGGTTCTCGTCATATTGGTAATAAGTTGGCACAATGTCATATTGGTACAGCCAAAGAGTTAGCAAAGTTAGCTAATCTTTCTTTACCTGATCCAGATTTAGCTTATTTTGTAGCTGGTACGGAGGAATTTGCTGCTTATTGGCGCGACTTACAATGGGCGCAAAACTATGCCCGTTTTAACCGTGATGTGATGATGCAACGGTTTAAACAAATTATTGATAAACATTTAGCAGGAGGGAAACCCAATAAACCCTTATTATCGGTCAATTGTCATCATAATTATGCTGAAAAAGAGCTACATTTTGGTCAAGAAGTGTATGTTACTCGTAAGGGTGCAGTGAGAGCAAGAGAAGAAGATTATGGGATTATTCCTGGTTCAATGGGAGCAAAATCTTACATTGTAAAAGGGAAAGGAAACCATGATAGTTATTGTTCCTGCGCTCACGGTGCAGGGCGTTTAATGTCTCGAATAAAAGCTAAAAAACAGTTTACTCTTGATGATTTAATTGAGCAAACAAAAGGAGTAGAATGTCGTAAAGATAAAGGGGTATTAGATGAAATTCCCGGTGCTTATAAACCTATCGAAAAAGTCATTAATCAACAATCCGATTTAGTGGAAGTTGTAGCCACTTTGAAACAGGTTTTATGTATTAAAGGTTAATTCTAATGCTAAGCTAAGGTGGGCAATGCCCACCACAATTATTAAAGACTTAAGTCGTCATTGTGAGGGGTAATATTAACAGTAAGCTTTGAGTTGTACTGAAAATATCCCGAAGCAATCTCTCTATAGCACTACAAAAATTAGTTAGAACATTATTGTCGGGTGGGCAATACTCACCCTACTTTAAAAGAAATCAGGTAAACTAGGAGTCGGTAAAGCAAAAACTTGCTCTAAACTATCTAAATTGCTCTCATTTGCTTCTAATTTTCCACAATAATGTAATTGTTTAGCTGTCAAAAAACCTGTGTATAAAGAGGCTAAACTTTGAATATTTAGTTGAATATCTGCTGTTTCTGCTTTGGTTACTTTTCCTTTTCCTTCTGATATTTCTAGCTTAAAATTAGAACAATTTAGAGAGAGCAAAGGATCATTAATAGTAAAATCTAATTCCGTTTCGATATGACTAGGATAAGGACGCGTTTCTAATGCTTTGACCACATCAATAATTCTGGTAAACCAAATATCATAATCAATAATTTTGCCAATTTGTTCAGGTAATAATAGCATTTTGTAGTCATAAAATGACCCTTGCCACTGACATTTACTAACTTGAGAACGATGATCAGCAATTAAAGTCCATAACCGTTGCATCGCTAAATAATTTAAAGCACACCAATCTTTAACTTTTAAATAAACTTGACCATTAATCACAACTTGCTGATAAATTAAATAACCTTGTCGATTATCTTTTTCTCCAATTAAATAAGCATAAATTTTTCCTTTATCATTGTTAAAAATATTTTTCCAAATGGACAAAGAACGGTCTAAATAACCATTATTACGTTTAGCTTGTCGTTGATATAATTCTTGAAAATCATTAGGTAGGATATTTTCTATTTTTTCGATAGGTAAAACACGATTATTAACAGAAAGATTGCTCAAAGGAATTTCCCATTGACAATGAACCCCACCTTGTTCATAACCTACTCCACGATAAAGTTTTTGAGTTGCAGGATAAAGGGTAGAAAGGGGTATATTTTTTTCATAAAGTTCTTTTAAAACCTCACTCATTAAAGCCGTTGCTGCTTTTTTGCCTCGATATTCTGGGGCAATTCCCACCGCAGCAATACCCGCCATCGGAATTGATTGACCCCCAAAATATTGACCCATCAAATAAATGGCCAATCCTCCGATTACTGTTTTATCTTGACAGAGAATTCGGAAGTTATCGACCCCAATACTGTCGTGATACTTTTCCCATTTATCTTCTTGAAACCCTGTGAAACATTGACCGAGAATTGTTCCTAATTGTTGGACTTCTTGAGAAGTTTCTAGGAGTTTATAAGTAAATTCAGTATTCATTGTTTCATAGAAATTTTATGACTCATAATCTTGGTATAATCAGACCATTCAATCTAAAAACTATAATCTTTTAGTATCAACTAAAATTGTGGCCATTTTAGTTAAAATTAAAGGAGCTAATGAAAGGTATTCACCATCCCCAACTGCCTGGCTCCCCTTTGAATGGCCCAACAATATCAGAAGTGATCCACCCTCCATAAAAGTTTCCAGGTTGAGGGGTTACGGTTTCCCCATCCACTAAACATTCATCCATTGGATCGGGATAAAAAGCCACATAATCTTTAATATCGGCAAAGTCTGGGGTGGGGTTGGGATAATACCACGCCACGTTAACCACTTGTTTATTGTTAACAGTTAGGGTGTAATAATGTCCTACCCCTTTCCATTCACAAAAAGATTTTTTTTCGGTGGGTTGTAAGTATTCCATTTTGATGTCTTCGGGAGGAATATAATAAGAAGGAGGATGGGAGGTTTCTAAGACACGATAGGCTTTTTTTGTATCAACAATTGTAACCCCATTAAAAATAATTTTGATATGTTTATTGCAAGGTTCTAAACGGGGAGGCCGGGGATAATCCCAAACTGATTCTTGTCCTTCTTTGGGTTCGATTTTTTGGGGTCGAAACATAGTTAAAAGAGTGATTCTTATCTTGCGAATATAGAGATACGTAATAAATTATCTCTACATTCTACTCTACTTTGACAAGAAAATGACCACGTATAAAGCAGAGATAACTAACTGCATTCCCATCACAGGAAAACCATATTTAAGAAAGGTTTTAAAGGAAATGGGTTGACCATGTTGTTCGGAAACGCCTGCGGCCACAATATTAGAAGATGCTCCGACTAATGTACCATTTCCGCCTAAAGTTGCTCCAAACATCATAGCATAAAATAAGGGTAAAACTTCGGGAGGTAACTGACCAGAAAAGTCAGAATTTAAGATTTCGGGACTGGCTAAATTGATGTTAACAATATACTCTTTTAACAATGGAACCATAGCCACAACTAGAGGAATATTAGGAATAACACTGGATAAAATTCCTACTAGAAATAAGAGAACTAATGCCCCTAACATAATATTTTGACCAATAACTAAAGCAAGTAATTTAGATAAATAGCTAGTAACACCAGTTTTTTGTAACCCACCAATTAAAACGAAGGTAGACATAAAAAAGAGTAGGGTACTCCAATCTAAATCTCGAAAAATATTATTGATCGTATCAATTTTACTTTGGTGGGCTAGAATTAGAGCCAATACCGCCCCAAATAATGCTACAGATGCAGGAGAAATAGGAGCAGGTAAAGACTCCCCAATGACAAAGAATAAGAGGACAAAAGCAATAATGAATCCCCCGAATATTAAGACTTTGGGATGATTAATTTTTGGATGGGGTAACTGTTCTAAATGAGTAAATTTTTTGTTCCATATTTTAGCAAAGAGAAAAGGGGCCATTACTAAAATTGTCATGACTGCGATCGCCCCTCCTAAACTCAGTCGAGTCAGATAATCTGTAAAGCTTAAATTGATGGCATCACCCACAATAAAAGTGGCTGGATCTCCCACTAAAGTTAATAGTCCAGCACTGTTAGCAACAAACACCATTAAAATGAGCAACGGAACAAAATCTACCCCTATTTCTTGGGCAATAGGAGGAATTAATGGGGCTAAAAGCATCACGGTTGTGGCATTGGGTAAAACGGCACAAATGGGAGTAGTAATACCAATAATTCCTATAACTAAAAGTTTACCACTTCCTTTAGCCATTAATACCATTTGAGTCGCTAAATATTCAAATATTTTTGTTGGTTCAAAGGCTCTAACCAAAACCATAACCCCAAAAAACAGAGCTAAAGTTCCATGACTTTTACTAATATAATCGAAGGCTTCTTGTAGGGTCATTATGTGGGCAAAAACAAGAATTAAAGCCCCCAAAAAAGCAGCGGCAGTGATGTGTAATCTTTCGGTCATAATGGCAAACATTACACCGATGAAACTAGAGATAGAAATGAGTGCAGGCAAAGACATAATTATTGCTCCTTTTTTGTTTAATTATAATCCATAAATTAAGGTAATCAGTAACGGGGTTACTATCATAAATAATAGATTTAACCATAGACCAATTTTGACAAAATCTGAAAATTTATAGCCTCCTGGTGCATAAACCATAGTATTAGTTTGGTAGCCAATAGGGGTTAAAAAACTATTGGAAGCCGCGAAAGTGACAGCAAAAATAAACGCCATCGGGTTTAAACTTAAGCTTTTTGCGACTTCAGCAGCGATGGGAATCATCAAAACAACACTAGCATTATTAGACAAAATTTCCGTCATTAATGAAGTGACAATATAGAAACAAGTTAAAATTAAATATCCTGATAAATTTCCTCCTAAATTGACTAAAAAATTAGCTAACCATTCAGTTGTTCCTGAGTTTTCCATAGCAATGCCCAAAGGAATCAATCCTGCTAATAAAAAGATAATATCCCAACGAACTGCCCCATAAATTTCTCCTGGTTTTAAACAGCCAGTAACCACCATCAAAATTACCCCCATTAAACTACTAACTAATATAGGCAAAATATTAAAAGCTGCGAGCAATATTACACCTAAAATAATAGATAAGGCTATCCAAGCTTTATTAGTCCTGAGAGTTTCTAAGTCTCTTTCTTCTAAAACTAATAATTCTCTGGTAGTTTGTAAGCCAATAAAACTCTCTTTCGGGGCTTGTATAAGTAATAAATCACCAAATTTTATAGGAACTTTACCGAGTCTTTCTCTGACTAATTCTTCTCCTCTACGAATCGCTAAAACAGTGGAATTATATCTTTGTCGAAACCGTAAATCTTTTAGTGTTGAACCAATTAAACGAGAATTAGATAAGACTAAAACTTCTGCTATTTTTTCCTCACTTTCCTGATTAGTTTGTTCTAGGTTACTAAATTTAAAATCAGCAAAAATTTCGACTCCTTTTTCATCTTTAATTTGTAGTAAGCTTTCTCGACTTCCTCTGACTAATAGGATATCTCCAACGGATAACTTTTTGTCAGCAAAAGGGGGGACAAAATGGGTGTCGTTATGGATTAACTCTAAGACATCAATATCAAACTTACGTTGGATTCCACTTTGTCTTAAGGTTTGTTTGACTAAACTTGAACCAGGTAAAATAATCAACTCTGTGACATAATCTTTTAAGTCATAATTTTCACTCATTAAGTTACTTTTGGCTGGTATTCTTTCAGGGAGTAATTTAGGGGCAAAAATCATTAAATAAACTAAACCAATGATAAAAGTAATAATTCCTAATCCTGTAAACTGAAATAAGCTAAATTCCCCATAACCTAATTGTTTAGAAACACCACTAGCCAAAAGATTAGTTGAGGTTCCAATTAAAGTTAACATTCCTCCTAAAATAGTGACAAAAGATAAAGGAATTAATAGTTTAGAAACCGATATTTTCCGTTGTTTACACCAAGCTTCAACAATAGGTAAAAAAATAGCTACAACAGCCGTATTATTAATAAATGCACTAATGGGTCCCACGATTAAACCCATCACTAAAATTTGTTGACTGGCACTTTTCCCACCCCATTTCATTAATAAATCTCGAACAATTTGTATCACTCCTGTGCGAGTAATTCCTGCACTTAAAATAAACATAGCCATCACAGTAATAGTGGCATTATTAGCAAAGCCTGAAATTCCTTCTTCTGGACTCACTAACTTGAGTAAAATTAAAACAACAGCGACTGATAAAGCTGTTAAATCAGCAGGTAGCCATTCAAAAATGAAGAAAACTAAAGCAATAATAATAATCGAAATAGTAAGAAGAATTGGCATATTTTGGAACTTAGAATTTAAAATTTAGAATTTAGAATGTCAAAAGAGAGCCTAAACTATAAATAACTTTTCACTGAAAATAGAGTGAGAAATAAACAAGGGTTAACTATTTCTACATTGTTATAAGTAGATAGGTGTAATTAAATATAAAACAAAAAAGTCCGTAGTGAAGGCTTTAGCTTTCATTCTGACTCGTTTTCAGGTCCTAAAGGACTCACTACAAACTTGTGTTTATTTTTGCCTACCTACTTAAGCTGTTAATCATTTAAGTTGCTAGTTTAGACTGCATGGGAGCAGGGAGCAAAGGGAGCGCAGGAGAAAGAGTTTCAGCCTTTGTACTAAACCTTTAAATATCCTGTTTAAATAGACAACAGCTTACCTCGTCTAAATATGTTTTAATTTAGATTTAGGCTTGGATTTCTTGCCTAGAAACCAGCGAGAAACTACCTTTTCTAACTCGATCCAAACAAACATTAAAGCACTAAAACCAAAACAGATTAACAACTCAGAAACACTCAAAACATGAGTACCGAAAAACTGCTGTAATGGAAGAACATAAATCAACAAAATTTGTAGACAAGTGGTTAAACTGACTGCCCCTAAAATGTAAGGATTAGAAAAAGGATTAAGCTTAATAGTTAACTGACTATCCGATCGCACCGCTAACCCGTGGCCCATCTGGGCTAAACATAGAGTCGTAAATACCATGGTTTTCCAGCGATCAGGATCACCAGACTGATGAGCGTGATCATAAGCCCAAACCATTAAAATAATGGTCAAAATGGCAAAAATAACCCCAATTCTCACCATATATAACCCCAAACCCCTAGAAAAGATACTTTCACGGGGACTATAAGGAGGACGCTGCATAACATTGGGTTCTGCCGGTTCCATGGCCAAAGCTAAAGCGGGTAAACCATCGGTAACAAGGTTCATCCAAAGGATCTGTAAGGGGGATAGGGGAACCCCACCCAACCCAATAAGGGGGGCTGCCGCAATAACCAAGACTTCGCCGATATTGCTGCCTAAAATGTACTTAATGAAGCGACGAATATTGTCGTAAACGACTCGTCCCTCTTCGGTTGCAGCGACAATGGTGGCAAAGTTATCATCCAGTAAAATGGCATCGCTGGCCTCTTTGCTAACATCGGTTCCGGTGATCCCCATAGCGATACCAATATCGGCCTGTTTCAAGGCCGGGGCATCATTTACCCCGTCCCCTGTCATGGCTACAAACTCCCCTTTGTATTGCAGGGCTTGGACAATTTGCAATTTATGTTCCGGGGCAACACGGGCATAAACACTCACCTCTGAGACAATTTTTCTTAGTTCTAATGAGTTCATCCGTTCTAACTCTTGACCTGTGAGAATAGGATCATGGGGTTGGGCAATACCTAACTCAGTGGCGATCGCTTGGGCAGTTAAGGGATGATCTCCGGTAATCATAACGGGGCGAATACCGGCCTGACGACAGCTTAAAACCGCTTGTTTAACTTCTTTTCGCGGTGCATCAATCATAGCCACTAATCCCAACCAAATCAGCCCATTTTCTGCTGTTTCTGAGTCGTGATCTTCAGGAATCTCATCTAGGGGTTTGATCCCTAACCCTAATACCCGTAATCCTTGGGCTGCCCATTGATCGTTTTGGGCTAAAATGTGTCTGCGTTGTTCATTATTAAGAGAAACGGCTTGATTATTTCCATAAATCTTAGTGCATCGTTCTAAAATGATTTCTGGAGAACCCTTGCTATACATAACATAGGGACTTCTTCCTTTTTCTTGAAACGTCTGCACTATCACCGACATCCGCTTACGTTCAGAAGAAAAGGGAATTTCTGCAATACGAGGCATCTTTAACCATAAATCTTCCCGATATAATCCCCCTTTACCAGCTAAGGTTAATAACGCCCCTTCGGTGGGATCGCCTAAAATTTCCCAGTTTTTTGCTTTTTTGTGTAGCAAAGCATCATTACATAACACACAAGCCCGTAGAAGCTGTTCTAATTCGGGATTAATTTCGTATTCGTCACTATCCTCAACGATAAAATCCCCTTGAGGGGCGTATCCTTCCCCTGTTACTTCGTAGGTACGGGTTCGGGTGTGAATCTTTTGAACCACCATTTTGTTTTGGGTTAGGGTTCCAGTTTTATCAGAACAAATGGTAGTCACCGAACCTAATGTTTCCACCGCCGGCAATTTACGAATTAAAGCGTGACGGCGTACCATGCGCTGGGTTCCAATGGCTAAAGTGACAGTGACAACCGCCGGCAACCCTTCAGGAACCACCGCTACAGCCATACTTAAAGAAACTTCTAATAATTCCTCAAAATTTTGCCATCCTGAGCGCAAAACTCCCACAAATACTACTAAGACCACTAATGCCAAAGAACTACTTACTAGAACGTTGCCAAGTTGGGACATTCTGCGTTGCAAGGGGGTGTCTTCTGCTTCTACCCCTTGGATGAGGATGGCAATGTGACCGATCTCGGTGTCCATACCGGTGCGAGTGACTAGCACTTTTCCCCGTCCCTGAACCACTTCCGTGCCTTGAAAGACTAGATTAATGCGATCGCCTAAAGGAACCGTTTTCCCTAACACCTTGTCAGCTTGTTTATTGACGGTTTCTGCTTCTCCGGTTAAGGCAGACTCCCGAATTTGTAGGTTATGGCTTTCGATTAAACGGCCATCCGCTGCAATGGAAACACCGGCCTCTAATAACATTATGTCCCCTGGAACGAGTTCCCTGGCCGAAATTTCTTCGACTTGACCCCCACGAATAACCCGTACATTGGGAGAGGAGAGTCGTTTTAGGGCAGCCAGGGCTTTTTCTGCTTGGCTTTCTTGAAAATAGCCTAATAATCCATTGAGAATAACAATAGCGAAGATAGCCACGGCATCTTTAGGGAATTCTCCTTTGCGGATATCTAAAATAGCAGAAATAACAGCCACCGCCATTAACATCACCAGCATGATATTGGTGAACTGTTCCCATAAAATTTTTAAAGGGGAACGGCCAGCCATTTCTTTGAGTTCGTTGGGTCCGAAATATTGCTGACGTTGTTTAATTTGTTCTTGGTTTAACCCTTTTTTAGCATCACTGTGTAATTTTTCTAGGGATGCTTCAACAGACAGGGCCTGCCATGAGTCACTGAGTTCGGGAAACGCAGGAGATAAGGGAGTAGACGTGGTAGGAAAGGTCATGGGAGTTGATTTAAGAGAATTATTGAAAGAGTTTGGGTAAAAATTGGGGTGCTTGCCAAGTTAGATAGGCTAAAGAACCAAAAAATAGGGTATTGAGCAGAGTTAAGCCATAACCGATACACATAATAAGCCCGTCTTTTTCGAGGGTGGACACTGCCAGGACTAAAATAGCGATGGTGGGTGGGGGGTTGGTGAAAAGGAATGGGTAACACCGCTAACCAGGCCATACATAAGCAATTGCCTCCCTAAACTAGCTAATTTAATCGAAGGTGCAAGATGCGAGTATAACCCTATTTTTTAAGGGCGAACATTAGTTTGCCCCTAGTGGTTTGAGTCCATTTTTTCGACTAAACAGCTATCAAAATAAGTTTCAGCTATTCATCGCTAAAAAAATGTCTATATTTTGTTTCTAATTTCTTTTTTTAAGCTATTTTCATACCTTTAGCCTCAATTTCAAAACAACAATCTAAGTTAAAGTAGCGTCAAACTCAGAGTCACTGAATGAAATCAAGGCATTTTCTCAAAATGCTGATTTTTCAGTCCTCTCTCATTGCCGACGAGGTTAGCTGACGGGCTAGGATTGAGAGTTATCCCTTTCTAGTTGGCGTTCCCCTAGAAATGCGCCCCACGATTGGTTCCCCCGCTTTTTTGCTTTCCCAGTTTGGGTAGCAAGAAACTAGGCTGACTTTCCTTTACTCTATTTATTACCTGACTTTGGTTCATTTGTCAAGAGTTTATTCCTCTTTTTATAAAAAGTTAATGTTTTAACCTCTGTTATATAATAAAAAAAGACTGATAAATTAGGCAATATCTACTTATTTTATTCTATTTTACATCAACTCATTCAACTAATTATAAATTAATAAATTTTGGTCTATGCCTCTTCCTCGTTTAATTATTTTAATTATTGGCTTAAGTGTCATTATTGGCTTAATTATCTGGTTAATTAACTCTATTTATCGACTTTATATATCAATTTCTTTTACGGCTCCCTTATTAGCTAATTTTCTTATTTTTCTGATTATGGGATTATTGGGCTTGCTAATTTATGCCTTTATTTATTATTTTAATATTTTTTCTTCTCGTAAAGCGTCTCGTCGTCGTAATAAGCGTTATGCTAACCTAAAATTACCCGAACAAAAAACCGAAGCTGCTCAAGAAAACTTAAACGCCATTCGCAGACAACTCGAAACTATTCAAGATAAAGTCGCTCAAAAAGCTCTATTAAATCGCTCCCAAGAAATTGCCGAAAATTTAATGAGAGGAGAGTTTAAAGTCGTTATTTTTGGCACAGGTTCAGCCGGAAAAACCTCCTTAGTTAACGCCTTATTAGGGGAAATTATCGGTCAAGTTCAAGCAACGATGGGAACAACAAAAATAGGAGAAACCTATTCTTTAAAATTAAAAGGTTTATCCAGAGAAATATTAATTACCGATACACCTGGTATTCTAGAAGCAGGAATAGAAGGAACGGAAAGAGAACAGTTAGCTAGACAATTAGCAACTGAAGCGGATTTACTCTTATTTGTCGTCGATAATGATTTAAGACAATCAGAATATAAACCCTTACAAATTTTAGTGGATATTGGGAAGCGATCGCTATTAGTTTTTAATAAAGTGGATCTTTACACCGAAGAAGAAGAAACACAAATCTTGCAACAACTCAAAGAAAGAGTGAAATCATTTATCCCCGAACAAGACGTTATTTCTATAGCGGCTAATCCCCAAAGCTTTCCATCAGAAACAAGTCAAAAAGTTCAACCTTCTCCTGATATTCTTCCCTTAATTAAACGACTCGCAACTATTTTAAGAGCAGAAGGAGAAGACTTAATCGCTGATAACATCTTATTACAATCTCAACGGTTAGGAGAAGAAGCCAGACAACTCATTGATCGTCAAAGAAAACGACAAAGCGATCAAATTATTGATCGTTATCAATGGATTAGTGCAGGGGTGATTGCTGTTACTCCCTTACCCGTGGTTGATATGTTAGCAACAGCTGCCGTTAATGCTCAAATGGTAATAGAAATCGGCAAAGTTTATGGCTGTGAAATTAATAGCGATCGCGGTAAAGAATTAGCCTTATCATTAGGTAGAACCTTAGTGAGTTTAGGGGTGGTTAAAGGGGCAGTTGATCTCTTAGGAAGAGCCTTACAATTACATATAGCCACTTATTTAGTAGGGAAAGCCATTCAAGGGGTAACGGCAGCTTATTTAACCCGTATCGCTGGCAAAAGCTTTGTTGAATATTTTCGTCAAGATCAAGACTGGGGTGATGGGGGAATGACAGAAGTGGTACAACGACAGTTTCAACTCAGTCGCAAAGATGAATTTCTCAAAGTTTTTGTCAAAGATGCTATCACTAAAGTGGTGCAACCCCTATCAGACAGTTGGGATGAAGAAACAGAAGAGATAGAAGATAGAAAACCCCTCAAACAACCCCCTCTACAACAACAAGCGGTGTTAGAAGAAGAAGAAGAGGATGATTGGTAAACGCAGGTGCAAGATACCAGTAAGTTACATTTCATCTAAATTTGATATAAGATCATTGAGTAGACCTATTATTTATCAGGAAAATAGTTCATTATGGATAGTTCCATTACTCAATTAATTTTTCAAACTCTCAGCGCGTTTCTTAACATCTATTTAGTATTGCTTTTTGTTCGCATTCTCTTATCGTGGTTTCAAAGCGCAGAATGGGCGATGAATGCCATGTCTTTTTTAAGTCCTATTACTGACCCTTATCTTAACATTTTCCGTTCTATTATTCCCCCATTAGGTGGCATTGATTTTTCTGCTATTTTAGCGATTTTGGCTTTACAATTTCTTTCGAGTGCCATCGATAGCTTATATATTTCTAGTATGACAGGATTCTAAATGATCAGAAAAATACCCCATCCCTATTAAGCTGTTGTCTATTTAAACAGGGTATTTAAAGGTTTAGTACAAAGGCTGAAACTCTTTCTCCTGCGCTCCCTTTGCTCCCTGCTCCCATGCAGTCTAAACTAGCAACTTAAATGATTAACAGCTTACGATGGGGCATTTTTTTGTTAAAAGATAGGGGTAACTTTTGTGGTAAACCCAGAGGCTTTAAATTTCTTCAATTTTAAAGGGGTGGGTTGATTAGCCGGAACGGTAATTCTTACCTCAAAATTACTCACTCCTGGGGGAACTTCTGTAATAGAACCTACACGACTTCTATTCTGTAAAGCAGGTTCATTATTAGCATCTAAAATACGCCCAAATACATCAGCATCATAAACGGTTTTACCGGATGTATTTTTAGCTTTTCCTGTGATAATATAACAATCAGCAGGAAGACTTGATCCGCCACTGGTAACGTTTCCTTCTGCTAATTCTGGCGGACAATCTTTATAAGAAATATCGAATAAATCAATATTAGTTAAAGCCAAAGCTGGTTGACTCCAGAAGCTGGTGAGTAAAGAGAAGACACACCCTATTATTATTGCGATCGCATAGGTTTTTATAGACTGTAACATTAATCATTTCCTCAACTTGTGGTTTTAAGGTAATATAGACTTCTTGATTATTATAATAACAAGACCAGTCATTTCAACTTACTAAATTATCTCATGGTTCGGCGTTTTATCAAATATTTGCCCGTTCTTTTAGCTATCTCCTTATTAACCCTTTCTATTATTACCATTAGCCATGAATTTAAAGATCACAATCCTGCTGAAATTTTACACTATTTAAGTAACCTAAACACAACTCGAAAAATGGGAGTTATTGCCTTAACCAGTTTAGGATATTTAATTATGACTGGTTACGATTTTTTAGGGTTTTATTATATTAATCAATTATTAAAACCTTCTAAAATTATTATGACAGCTTTTATTAGTTATGCTGTTGGTAACACAATCGGTTTTACTGCTTTATCAGGGACAGCTATTCGTTATCGTTTTTATGGAAGTTGGGGCATTTCTAAGGTAAAAATTGCTCAATTAATTATTTTTACTCATTTAACTTTTTGGGTGGGATTATTGGGGGTTAGTGGGGTTGTTTTTTTAATTGATCCTTTAAGTTTACCCAAAATTTTAAAGCTACCTTTTCAATCGGCTCATCCCATTGGTTTAATCTTTTTAGTTTTAATTTCTATTTACTTTGTTATTAGTTTTTCTAGGAAAAGACCTTTTCAGATTGGTTCGGAATTGATTAATTTCCCTTCTCCTAAAATCTCTCTAGCTTCGATTTGTATTGCTGGAATGGACTGGGGAATCGCTTCAGCAGTTTTATATTTATTACTTCCTTTATCAGAAACAATATCATTTCCTGGCTTTTTTGGTATTTATATTTTAGGATTAACTGCCGGTTTGATTAGTAGTGTTCCTGGGGGATTAGGAGTTTTTGAAACCGTGATATTATTATCTCTTCCTAATACTATTTCTGAAGCAGATATTTTAGGGGGATTGATTGCTTATCGAGGCATTTATTATTTTTTACCTTTGATAGTTGCTATTATTTTATTGATTATTAAAGAAATACAGCAACAAAGAAGTTAAGACATAATATAAGTATCCATAACTTAACAATTAATAGTGGTATTATGCCCTCTTAACTCTCTAGTGCTAGAGTTTTCACAGCAGTTATAAACATAGTACATAATTACTGTCTCTTTATAGTGTATAATGTGGATGATTTTGTACAATAGACACATTAAATCTAGCTATGCGAACCAATATCGATCTTGATGATCAATTAGTTGAAGAAGCATTTCGATTAACAAATTTACGCACAAAGAAGGATTTAGTTAATTTTGCACTTAAAGAACTTATCCGTCATCATAAAAAGCGTAATTTACTAGATTTAAGCGGTAAAGTTGAATTTTTAGATAACTACGATTATAAATCCACACGAGACAATCAAAATGTTCTTGATTGATACTTCTGTTTGGATTAGTGTTTTTCGAGACAAGACGGGAAAGAGTCGTCAAACATTAGAGTCTATTATCAAAAATGATAGTATTTTCTTGACTCGTTTTACTCAAATGGAATTATTACAAGGGTGTCGGGATGAGAGAGAATGGAGGTTATTAGAAACTTATCTCGAAGATCAAGACTATATTGAGGTAAATTCTAGCACTTGGACAGCCACTGCTCGTATTTACTATGATTTGCAGCGACAGGGATTAACTGTTAGAAGTAGTATCGATTGTTGTATTGCTCAGTTAACCATTGAGTCACAATTGACTTTGATTCATAATGATCGAGATTTTGAAATGATTCAAAGTGTACGTTTATTTAATGGAATTCGATTTCAACCATAGTGCTTGAACAGTTATAAACAGTTATATGGGTTTAAAATTATCAATGACCTTTCTTGAAGAACAAAGACCCAGTTGGGACGAATACTTTATCATGATCGCTAAATTAGCGGCGACTCGCTCAACCTGTTTGGCGTTTCCTGTGGGTGCGGTAATCGTCAAAGAAAAACAAGTATTAGCGACAGGATATAATGGTTCTCCTTCCGGTTCAGCCCATTGTACCGCACAAGGATTTTGTTACCCTGGACTCGATAGCTGTGATACTTCTAGCAGTTTACCTTCCCGTGCCGTCCACGCTGAGGCTAATGCGATCGCTCAAGCCGCCAAACATGGCATTTCTACCCGAGGAGCTAGTATTTATGTTACCTTAGAGCCGTGCATTTCTTGTTTAAAATTAATTATCTCTGCAGGCATTAAAGAAGTTTTTTATGAAACAGGGTTTAATAAAGGGGAAAAAGTTCTGGTCAGGGATGCTTTTCTCAAAGATGGATTAGTCAATTTAACCCAGATTCACTTATCCTCAGAAACGGCAAAACGCGCTTCAATTTTTCTCTTAAACCCTACATCAGTTGCCAGAGAAATGATTTAACCATCTAGCTTTCATCGTGAGGATAAAATGCAGACAAAATCTTCATCTTCTCACCTGTATCACGAACTTTCAGACTTAGAAGTCCTCAAAACTTTCAACAGCGATGCCGAAACGGGTTTAACCGCTGAAGAAGTCGCCAGACGATTAGAAAAATACGGCTTTAACGAACTTGAAATCAAACAAGGAAAACCTGCCTGGTTAAGATTACTCTTACAATTTCATCAGCCTCTGCTGTACATCCTACTCATTGCAGGAACGATCAAAGCCTTCCTCGGTTCTTGGACTAATGCAGGGGTTATTTGGGGGGTAACGATGATCAACGCCGTGATCGGCTTTATTCAAGAATCAAAAGCCGAAGAAGCGATCGCCTCCCTGTCCAAAGTCGTCACCACCGAAGCCACTGTCATCCGTGATAATAGCACCATCGAAATTCCTTCACGAGATTTAGTCCCAGGAGACATTGTTCTCTTAGTGTCTGGGGATAAAGTTCCTGGAGATTTAAGACTCTTAAGCGTCCGTAACCTACAAATTGATGAATCTGCCCTCACAGGAGAATCCCTCCCTGTCACTAAATCTGTCTCCCCTGTACCTGCCGAAACCACTTTAGCCGAACGCACGAATATGGCTTATACAGGCAGTTTTGTCACCTTTGGCCAAGGTAAAGGGATGGTCGTCGCCACCTCAGAAGCCACCGAAGTTGGTAAAATTTCCCAGTCCCTTGACCAACGGGTCAATCTGAACACTCCTCTCACCCGTAAATTTACCAAGTTCAGTCAGACCTTAGTGTATGTCATTTTAGCGTTGGCAACCCTCACCTTTACCATCGGTATCGGCCAAGGAGAATCTTGGGTCTATATGTTTGAGGCGGCTGTAGCTTTGGCCGTAAGTGCTATTCCTGAAGGTTTACCGGCTGTTGTCACCATCACCTTGGCCATCGGAGTTAACCGCATGGCCAAACGTAACGCCATTATTCGTAAATTAAGTGCCGTCGAAGCTTTGGGGAGTGCTACCGTCATTTGTTCTGATAAAACAGGAACCCTCACAGAAAATCAAATGACGGTTCAATCCATTTATGCAGGAGAAGAACAATATAGTGTCAGTGGTGGTGGTTATGGTCCCAAAGGAGAGATTTCTTGCGATCTTCAAGAACCTCATTCCCATGAACTTATCGATACCTTAAGTCCAGTCTTAGAAGAATGTTTAACAGCAGGATTATTGTGTAATGATTCCCATTTAGAAGCCCGTCATTCAGATTGGATCGTAGTAGGAGACCCCACCGAAGGGGCTTTAATAGCGGCCGGGGCTAAAGCCGGGTTAAGCCAAGCTGCCCTCAACAACGCCATGCCTCGCTTAGATGTCATTCCCTTTGAATCAGAGTTTCAGTATATGGCAACTTTACATCGGGATGGGGAAGAACAGCAGTCTGAAAGGGTGGTTTATGTGAAAGGGTCTGTAGAAGCCATTTTAAGTCGCTCTCAATATCAATTACAGCATAATGGTCAACGAGTGAGAATTGATCGCTCTTTCATTGAAGAAAAAGTTGAGGCGATGGCAGAACAAGGGTTACGGGTCTTAGCCTTTGCTAAAAAGGAAGTGAACCGTTATCAACATTCTTTGAATCATGAAGATATTGAAACCGAGTTAATCTTTTTGGGGTTACAAGGCATGATTGATCCCCCTCGTCCCGAAGCGATCGCTGCTATTGATAATTGCCAATTTGCTGGCATTCGAGTCAAGATGATTACAGGGGATCATCTGGCCACCGCCAAAGCTATTGCCCAACGCATGGGCATTCAATCAGGGGAGAAAGTTCTGGCCTTTTCTGGACAACAATTAAGTCAAATGGATACTTCTACCTTGGTGCAAACCGTAGAAGGGGGATCGGTGTTTGCCCGTGTTGCCCCAGCCCAAAAACTACAACTGGTAGAAGCCCTGCAATCTCAGGGGGAAATCGTGGCCATGACCGGAGATGGGGTCAATGATGCCCCTGCATTGAAACAAGCAGATATCGGTATCGCTATGGGGAAAGGGGGAACGGATGTGGCCCGGGATGCTGCGGATATGCTGTTAACGGATGATAATTTTGCTTCTATAGAGGCTGCCGTAGAAGAAGGCAGAACCGTGTATCAAAATTTGCGTAAGGCCATCGCTTTTCTCTTACCAGTGAATGGGGGAGAGTCTATGACCATTTTAATTAGTGCCTTTTTAGCCAGAGATTTACCGATTCTATCCTTGCAAGTATTGTGGTTGAATATGATTAACTCGGTGACGATGACAGTCCCTTTAGCCTTTGAACCGAAAACCCCTGGCCTGATCCAAAAACCCCCCCGTGATCCTCAGCAACCGCTATTGACAAAACGATTACTCCGTCGTATTTTGCTCATTTCTCTGTTTAACTGGATGCTGATTTTTGGCATCTTCGAGTGGGCTAACACCACCACAGGAAATATTGCGATCGCTCGGACGATGGCTATTCAGGCTTTAGTGGCAGCGCGAATCGTTTATCTATTAAGTATTAGTTCTTTAGGGATGAGTTTAGTCAGTCGTTTTCCTTCCCGTTCGACCCTGATTAAAAATACACCGATGATTGTTATCGGAATTGCAACCGCTATTATTTTACAAATTCTCTTTAGTCAATGGGGGCTAATGAACAGTCTATTTAACACTGCCCCATTAAACGGATATCAATGGTTAATTTGTCTCTTACCAATATTACCTATGATTCCTGTCGCCTTTTTTGCTAATATATTAGACCCACCTCAATCTTAAACAATCGATAAAAATTATAACGGTAATTTTTGAATCGCTTTATTAGAACCAATGACCACCATAACTAAATCCTTACTTAGCTTTTCTTGAGGATGAGGATTAATTTTAAATTTATCATCTTTGCCGATGGCTAACACACTAATTTTATAACGACTTCTTAACCTTAATTCTTCTAGAGTTTTACCATGAAACTCTTCAGGAATACGAGTCTCTACAATGCAATGATCGGGGTCAAGTTCAAATCGTTCCATAACCCCTGGTTTTTGCGTCAAAACATGGGCTAAATCACATCCTGCTTGATATTCAGGAAACACCACTAAATCCGCTCCTACCCTTTGTAACAGTTTACCATGAATATCAGAAGAAGCTTTCGCTACCACATATTTTACCCCTCCTTCTTTCGCGTTCAAAGTGGTAATAATACTTTCTTCTAAATAGTTACCAATAGCAACAATCACCGTGTCAAATTCAAAGATTCCTGCTTCTTTTAACGCATTAGGTTTTGTCGAATCTAATTCAATGGCACTAGAGGCCATTTTTTCAGCTAAAACTTGAGCAACTAAGGCTTCATTTATGTCAGTTGCTAATACTTCGTAACCTAATTTATGGAGGGTTCCACACACCGCACGACCAAAACGACCTAATCCAATAACAGCAAATTGACGGGTTTCCCGCCGAAGACTACTTAAGAAGTTTAAGGATTGCAAATTAATACCTCAGCTTCAATTTGATAACAGTTTTTCAATTCTTTATCATATCAAATTTTAGGCTTATCCCACTAATAAATTTTCTTCGGGATATTGAACAATCCGTGGACGAGTTTCCCCTACAAGTGCTGCCATAAAAAGAAGAATTCCCACTCGACCAGTGTACATAGTTAAGATTAATAAAAGTTGAGAGACGGGGGATAAACTCGCTGTAATTCCTGTAGATAATCCCACCGTTGCAAAAGCAGAAATAACCTCAAATAAAACTTGTAATGAACTAACACCAGAATCGAAAAAACTAGGGTTAACAATTCCTTCATTTAACGAAATCAAAAAAGTAATTAAGACCACCATATTAGTCGATCCAAATACCACCGCAACTGCTTTTAAAATCAAAGAAACTGGTATTTCTCGACGAAACATGACCACTTCATCATTACCCCTTAAAACCGAACGAGTACAATTAAACAAAATCCGCAGTGTTGTGGTTTTAATTCCTCCTCCTGTACCACTTGGACTGGCACCGATAAACATAAATCCCATGGTCAAAAATAAACCCGCAAAGGTCATTTGTCCGATATCAATGCTATTAAAACCTGCAGTTCTCGTAGTTACTGATTGAAACCATGCTGTTAGTAACTTTCCTTTAAAATCCAGATTGCCAAATGTATCGGGATTGGCATATTCAATGATAAAAAAGATAATGGTTCCGGCTACTAATAAAATGGCTGTTGTGCTAATCACTACTTTGAAATTCAATGAAAACAGCAATCTTTCCTGCTTATTAGTTACAAAATGAACAATGGCCATGTAAAGTTCCATAATGACTTGGTACCCAATACCACCAAAAATAATTAATAGAGGAACAACTAAATTAATTATCCAAGAATCATAAAAACTCATTAAACTATCAGTAAATAAGCTAAAACCTGCATTATTCCAAGCACTAATACTATGAAAAATTGCTAACCACACCCCTTGTAATGTTCCATATTCTTCAGCGAAAACATTGAACATTAATATAATACCTAATATCTCAAAAACCAGAGTAGTGGCAATAATAGAACGAATTAGAGTTTGACTATTTCCATGTAAAAAAGGACGATCAAAAGACTCTTGTATTGCTAATTTTTGTCTGAGATCAAATCTTCTACCTAGCAACAAAATCAAGAAAGTTGTAGTAGTCATATAACCTAATCCTCCAATTTGAATTAATAGAAGGATAATTAATTGACCCCAAAAAGAAAAATAACTACCGGTGTCGACAACAATTAATCCAGTAACGCAAACAGCAGAAGTCGAGGTAAAAAAAGCAACTAAGGGATTATTCCAACTTCCATCATTAGTCGCAAAAGGTAACATTAACAAAAGGGTTCCTACAGTAATCACTGCAAGAAATCCCAAACAAATCGTCCTGGAAATTGTCATCAGAAATTATAATTCTACGATAAGATTGACCAATGGTCAGAGATTACTCTGTCTTCGTAAGGCCGAGTAATCTCTGACTGATTTATTATTCATTATCAATTATCTATTGTCAATTATTCGTTATCCCTATCACTTATCGAGAATTATCAGAACCATTATGACTTAAACTAAGGTAAGGAGAGGCTTTTGATTTATCTCTATCGTTAGCCGAAGACTGTGACCATTGAGACACAGACGAAGTAATGGGTTCTTCTTGTAGTTGATCGAGAGTTTCCATAAAATCTTTAATCCCTTTAAATCTTCCATACACAGAAGCAAAACGGATATAAGCGACTTCATTTTCTTCCCGTAAATATTTTAGAACCAACTGACCAATTTCATGCGTAGTTACTTCTCGTTGAGGACGTTGTTGTAAATAGGCCTCGATATCATCTACAATAGTCTCAAGACGTTGATGGGAAATTCCTGTTTTTTCACAAGCTCTAACCATACCTCTCAAGAGCTTCGATCCATCAAAGGATTCTTTTTTTCCATCGTGTTTAATGACAGTGATAGGAACAAACTCGATGCGTTCGTAGGTCGTAAAACGATGTTTACAGTTTAAACACTCACGACGGCGACGGATGCTTTGTCCACCTTCGGAAGAACGAGATTCTAGAACACGGCTATTAGTATGCTGACAGTAGGGACATTGCATAGGACTATCCGTAGCAACGGAATATGAAGGTAAAAAGAGTAAGATACCAGACTGATTAATTAACCCTTGGAAAATACTATAGTCTGAGCCGTCCTCATTTTTCCAGGTAAGATTAGGAAAAATAGCGGCTCAGATAGTTATGAAAAGTAACTGATTGTAGGGGGATTAAACCCTTAACCCTACTTTTGGATACGGGGGGGTTCGCGAAAGGCGATCGCAAAAAAGAGAACGGCTAGAGCCATTGTTAAAACAACGATATAAGCAACACTTTCCATCTTAATAATTTCCTAAAATTATTTTCATTCTTAGTGTATCAAAAAAATGACAAAATTAAAGGGAGTTTCTCAACTCACATCTTGCATCAACTAATTTTCCCTACACCCTACACCCTGCACCCCACACCCTACTTTCCTTAGATACTTTGAACTAAAACAAATGGCTGTACAATCAAAGTCTTAAATAATTGAGTTTGGTTAATATTCCAATCACTCAATTGTTGATTAGAGGGTTTAGTGATCAGTTCTTCTGTAATCCAATGTTGGACAACCATCTTATTATCTTGAGCAATGGCAACGCCAACATCCAATAAGTTTAAATTTTCATCGACAACAATAACAGCGTCTCGTTGAGCATGGGGTTTAATATCATTCCAATTAACATTAGCCATGTCTTCTTTTAGGCGTTGTTTGAGGTCTTCCATAAGTCAGTTTTCGTTCATCAATCAAATTGTTTGTCAACAGTGAACAGTTACCAATGTACTGTTCACTGTTTAGGCTTAATCAGCTAATATCAAGCCACTACGGGGAGGAATAGTTAATTTTAACTCATCTTTATCCCAATGACTCGATCCTTCTCCATAAATAACATTACTGGGTTTTGCTTGCTTAATTGAAGCTACCTTATCCAAGTCAGAAACAGTAATTTCAGCTTTTGCTTCATCATTATTGAGAGCAATAATTAATCCTTCCTTTCCCAAAATACGAGCAAAAATATACACTTTGTCTTTCGCATAAAGCGTATGATAGTCTCCTGTGCGTAAAGCCGTATATTGTTTCCTAATTTGGATTAGTTGTTTATAATAAGCTAACGCTTCAGAGTCCCATTTGTCTTCTGTGGGGAAGCCTTTTCTACAATCCGGTTCATGGCCCCCTTCAATACCAATTTCATCTCCATAAAAGATATTAGGGGTTCCAGGAAACGTCATTAATAATAAAGCCCCTAATTTAGCCGAAGTGCGATCGCTGTTAGCAATGCTCAGGAATCGGGGAGTATCATGACTATCGAGTAAGTTCAACTGGGTTAATTGAATTTCCCAAGGATGACGAGCCAGTAATTCTTCAATTCCCTTTGCATATCCAGCCGCATCAAGGGTTTCGTAGGGTTGATAAAAATGGGGTATGATTTCTTTGTCTACGCGATCGCCGATAATAAATCCGGCTGTTAAACGACCAAAGGGATAATTCATCACCCCATCAAATTGCTTTCCATCCAGCCATTGCGTGGCATCAAAAGCAATTTCTCCAACAATATAGGCTTCAGGGTTAACTCCTTTGACTCGGTCTCTAAAGTCTTCCCAAAATCCTTTGGCTTTAACGCAGTCTGGCACATCCAACCGCCAACCATCGATCCCTTGTTTTAACCAATATTCCCCCACTTGCATAATATATTCTCTAACCGCAGGATTGTCGTGGTTAAACTGGGGTAAAGCACGATAATCGATCCAGGATACATAATTAGCCGGAAGACTGCCATCATAAGCAGATAAAGGCCAACCTTCAATCTTAAACCAATCTAACCAAGGAGAATTAGGTCCATTCTCTAAGATATCGTTAAAAAAGAAAAAGCCCCGACTGGCGTGATTAAACACCCCATCTAACACAACTTTGAACCCTTTATCGTGGGCAGTTTTGAGTAATACATCAAAGGCTTCTCTATCTCCCAATAGAGGATCGATACCATAATAATCATGGGTATGATAGCCATGATTACTAGCTGAGCGAAAAATAGGGGTAAAATAGAGAGCAGTTACTCCTAACTCTTGTAAATAATCTAATTTCTCCATTACTCCCCAAAGATTTCCCCCTTTGTATCCTTGATAGGTTGGAGGTGCATCCCAGTCTTCTAAGGGAACATCTAATAACCATTTTTGATGGGGGGGAACCTTTCTCGCAAAGGAATCGGGATAAATTTGATAAAAAACGGCGTGTTTCACCCAGTCGGGAGTTTTAATAGCCATGAAATCTCTCGTAATGGTTTTCCATTTTCAGATAACTATGGTATCACGAGAAAGATGAGAATATTCCATTAGACTCCCTATCTCTTTCTAAAGTATAAGATGGGATGACAAATAGGATAATTTTGCCGTTTGTCCGATTATTTTAAATGGTTAGTTTGATCACAGCATTGAGAAATATGTATCAACTTAATGTCCTAACCTTAATGGGTAGTGCTATGCCTATTGATCCCACTCCTTTTGGGTGTACTGAAACTCAAGAATAGGTTTTTAATTAATAAATAAACTTAATCACTTATCCTGTATTATTGGATAAACATAACAAAATTCTTGAATATCGAGGAATTCCTATTTTTTGTTCACTTTACATACAAGAGTTAGCAAGAAATTAAAAATCACAAAAGATGCTCAAGGTAACTAGTTATTTGTAGAAGTTGATAAAAATAAAGACAGAATAACGAAGTGATCGCCTGATGAATACTCTTTGTTTAAATCCTCTTAATTTATCTATAATGATTATTTTTCTTAATACTAATATTTTAGGTAATTTTTCTAATTCTTATCTATAATCTCCTATTTTTACATTTTGCCCACCTTATCCTCAAAAAACATAAGTAAATATTATTTAAAATTACAATATTATATAAAATAAAAAATTTCCACTGTCTTAACATTACGCAATATGTGATAAGTCTTGTCAATAAGCAACGAAGTTACGGGCTTGTGGTATGATAGACAAGACTGAAACTCTACAGTACGTATGTCTACATTCAAAATAGCAGTCAATATTCCCAATTGTCCGTTATCCCTTGGTAGGCGATCGCTATAAATAAGCTTTTTTCGGGGAAATATAGAAACTTTTTTGAGCAATTGTACTAAACTTGAGTCAACCCATGTAAAGCTGCTCTTGACAAAAAGAACAAAATAAGGTGAGGAGTTAGTGGTAGTCATTATCCTCCGAAGCAATCTAGAATAATATCCAACAGAAAAAGATAGATTACTTCGGAGGCACAATTAAGTCTTAAGGCTTTCTTCGGTTAATCACCAAGATTTTGCCATTAATCTTAATAATGAGATTACGTTAACCCCTGAAGCCTTCATCTTGAATTAAAATACGCGATGTTGCAATGATGGCATTTGTTGACGTACCTGTTTAATGCGATGGGGGTTAATTTCTGCCAAGGCCATGCCGGGTTGTTGTCCTGCGTCTTCTAAAATGATACCCCAAGGGTCAATAATAACCGCATGACCGTGGGTAAACCGTCTAGCATAGTGGTTGCCTGTTTGTGCCGGTGCTATGATATAACAAGTATTTTCGATGGCTCTGGCTTGTAACAGAACTTGCCAATGATCTTTACCCGTAAAAGCAGTAAAGGCAGCAGGAACAAAGAGAACATCCACCCCTTGATAAGATAAATGACGATATAACTCAGGAAAGCGAACATCATAACAGATCGAGATTCCTAAGTTTCCTAAGTTGGGAGAGGCATAGATATCAGGTAATTGAGTTCCTGGCATCACCGTGCTTGATTCTTGATAGGTGTTACCATCAGGAAGATCAACGTCGAATAAGTGAACTTTTTGATAGCGATAGAGTTCTTTTCCGGTAGGATCAACTAAAATAGCGGTATTATAAGCCTTACTGGGATCACCTTCAACGGGGACAGGAAACCCTCCGCCTAAAATGGTTACTTGAAAACGTTGGGCCATGGTTTTGAGAAATTTCTGGGATTTTTGAGAAATTTCTTGGGCTTTGCTCAGTTTATCTTCTTCTTTACCTAAAAAAGCAAAGTTTTCGGGTAAACTAATTAACTCAGCCCCACGACGAACAGCAAGTTCAATAAGTTCTTCGGCCTCTGCTAGATTTTTGTCTAGATCAGGCTTGCTTGTCATCTGAATGGCAGCAGCTAGATAAGGTTTCATTCAGTTCCTTTCAGTTAGAATCCTCTTATTATTATAAACTGAAATAGCAACAAAAAATCTCTCATTAATTTGTTAATAGATAGGGAACTTTCTCGACTAACCTAAATAATTATTAATTATTCATTGTTAATTATTAATTAATTTACGTCATGTTTTCAGGATTCACAATAGTTTTAAACTCTTCTGCACTGAGAAACCCTAACGCAATACAAGCGGCTTCTAACGTGGTGTTTTCTTCATACGCTTTTTTAGCCACTTTGGCTGCTTTATCATAGCCAATATGGGGGTTTAAGGCGGTAACTAACATCAAAGAATTGCTTAAATAATGTTCAATTTGTTCTTGATTAATTTTTAAACCAACTACTAAATGATCGCTAAAAGATGAACAAGCATCAGCTAACAATCTAATAGAATTTAACAAATTAAAAATCAATAAAGGTTTAAAAACATTTAACTCGAAATTACCTTGACTACCCGCTATGCTAATAGCCGTATCATAGCCCATTACTTGCACACAAACCATGGTCATAGCTTCGCACTGGGTTGGGTTAACTTTTCCTGGCATAATGGATGATCCTGGCTCATTTGCTGGTAAAATAAGCTCACCAATTCCACAACGAGGTCCTGATCCTAACCACCTAATATCATTAGAGATTTTCATCAATGAACAGGCTAAGGTTTTCAGGGTTCCACTACACATTATAATAGCATCGTGGGCAGCTAGTGCAGCGAATTTATTGGCAGCAGAAATAAAGGGTAAATCTGTTATTTTAGCTATTTCTTGGGCTACTTTTTCAGCAAAGTTTGGATGGGTATTCAGTCCGGTTCCTACGGCGGTTCCCCCGATAGCTAATTCATATAAATCAGGTAGACTTGATTGTATTCTTTCTATATCTTTATCCAGTTGAGAAATATACCCAGAAAATTCTTGTCCGAAGGTTAAGGGAACGGCATCCATTAAATGGGTGCGACCAATTTTAACAATGTCTTGAAATTCTTTAATTTTTATTTCTAAACTATTCCGTAATTTAGTGACCATCGGTAATAATTGATGGTGTATTTCTTCTACGGCTGCAATGTGCATGGCAGTGGGAAAGGTATCATTAGAAGATTGAGACATATTAACATGATCATTAGGATGAATCGGATCTTTACTTCCTAATATTCCCCCGGCTAATTCGATAGCGCGGTTAGCAATCACTTCATTAGCATTCATGTTAGTTTGGGTACCGCTTCCGGTTTGCCAAATTTTTAAAGGAAAGTGTTGATCGAGTTTTCCTATTATTACTTCATCGGCGGCTTGTATAATTAATTCTGCTTTTTCTGGGTCTAATTTTCCCAAGTCTTTGTTAACGATAGCAGTGGCTTTTTTAAGGATACCGATCGCCCGAATCATTTCCCTGGGCATAATATCATCACCAATGGCAAAATAATGTAGGGATCTTTGAGTTTGTGCGCCCCAGTAAGCGTCTGATGAAACCTCAATTTTCCCCATGCTATCTTGTTCAATTCTCATTATTTTCTCCTTATGTGTTATGAATTGACTTTATTTTGCATCACTAATTTTTGACTAACAAAATAATACTTACTCTTGAATTTATACAATAATTTTTTGATGGTTTCAGATTCAACAAATAATGTATAAGAAATCAACATTACTACACTAAATTGTAAGACAAATTCATTCATGACAATGGCAATAGAAATATGAAATAAAACCATAATACTCAATATCCAGTATTTAGTCCATTTAAACCAAACTAAAATAGGAAATAAAAACTTAAGTATTAATGAACTATAAGTTGTTATAAGACTCAAGAAATAATTGTGAGATAATTCAACATCAGTAAAGCGAAACCAAGCATCATACAGAGAAATATAATACATAATACTACCCTCTCGCCAAGCAATATCACTATACAGTTTATCTATAGCAGAAAAAGGATAAATGAAAGCAATACGAGTTCCTAAACCAAGAATAAAACATAAAGTTACCACTAAACCCAGTCCATAGATTACCCAAATAAATTGAGGATTATTAGATAGAGCGAAAATAGATTTAAAAGAAGCTAAAAAACAACCTCCTCTAGCATTAATAAATCGATCTAAAAATATAATTCCATTGACCCCATAATACTCATTCCAATGGAAATAACTGAGTAATAAAATCTTGAAAATAAATAGACCAAAAACAATCCGAAATACCCCTAAACTTAAGGTTGATTCTTTAGCAAACCAAAAATCATATATTTTTTTAGTGACGTTTTTTATTAATTCTGGCATTGATACTCTCCTAATTTGCCTATATCACTAAATTCTTCAGTTAAATATTGCTCTCTAATTGCTGCTTGTTGAGGGGGTAAAATTTGTCTCCAAAATAAATCATAGCGAATCGCTTGGATAGGATTAGTTTCATTTTGAAACATTCGACATAAATAATCACCATAGTGATAACGAGCATCGGGATAAATAAATAAATTATGATGTAGTTTTCCTTCCCTGAAATCAATAAACTGTTTCTCAAAAAAACCTTTCTCTTATTCAGCAAACATAGGCAATGTTTGTGTTTTTCCCTTTTTATGAATTGCCACAATTTCTAGTCGCCAGCTAAAACGATCTACCACCGAAAATATTCGCCACTGATTACTCATGCGAGTTAACGTAGTAAACCGTGCAAATAGATGGGTAAAAATAGGACTCTTGAGGGGTGTATTATGAACAAAATGAGAACCAAGAGAACTAATAATAATGATGACAATGCCAAATTTTTTAAGATAATTAACAGATTTATTGCCCGCTAATTCAGATATCATTTTTCCCTCTTTTATTTCTTAGTTATTGAGCATAAGAAACACAATATCTAAATTCTATTAATTCTCATTGTTGAATCAAGAAGATTATAGATTTTCTTAACTTGTTTTAAGTTTTATATCAAAAAAATAAACCCGCCGTAGCGGGTCATCTTTCTTAATAATTAAGGTTGAAAGTTATTCCGTGGGACTTACTTTATCAATCACTTCGGTAGTGCCATCTGCTTTAACCGTCCAAACATCGTAACTACCCACAACGTCCCCATTTTCATCAATATCAACGTTACCACTGGCTCCTTGATAATTGATATCTTCCCCATCACGGACTAAAGCGATCGCTTCACAAGGGTCACTCACTTCTGTGCCAGGAGCGTTGGCTACTTCTCTAATCTTACTCTGTATGGCTTCTCCTGTGTTAGCTTTGGCAGCTTCGGCGGCCAACATTAATAATACGGTTGCGTCCCAACTATGGGGAACAAAGGCCGTTACATCCTTCCCTGTCTTCTCATTCCACTTCGTAGTAAAAGCATCCAAGGCTTCACCATCGGCCCCAGGAACGGTTCCTAACGCCCCTTCTAAAATGTACTTACCGTCAGGGGTTTTGCCCACCTGTTCCACAAAATCTTCAGAGTAAACCCCATCGGTTAATAAAACGGTAACACCCTCGCTTAACCCTTGTTTGTAGGCTGCTTGTAATAAAATACTGCCAGTTTCGGCGTAAAGCACTGCTGCCACTGCGTCGGGGTTATTAGCAAATGCGGCTGCTGCTTCACTGTCGAGGGTTGCTGCTTTAGGATCGTAACGCACCGGTTGTTCTTTATTGGTCAGTTTACCCCCTGACTTTTCAAATGCGCCTACAAACTGCTGTTCAAACCCAACTCCATAATCATTATTAATAACCACGGTTGATACATTTTCAAAGCCTTGTTTTTCGGCTAAGGCTGCTAACGCTTGGGCCTGATAGGTATCTGGAGGGGCTGTTCTTGCCCAATAGCCGTTGAATTCCCCATTTTTCGCCTGATCGGTAAACACAGGGCTGGTACTACCTGGAGAGATTAACATCACTTTATTTTGCGCTGCAGTTCCTACCGCAGCCCCAGAAACACTACTGGCAAACGCCCCAACCACACCAGCAACCCGGTCAACTTCTGCGAGTTTGGTCATGGCTGCACCCCCGGCGGTGGGGTCTGTTTGACTATCTTCTGTGACTAGAGTGACGGGTTGACCATTAACCCCACCACAAGCATTAATCTCATCAATGGCTAGTTGAACCGCTTCTGGCATATTAGCCCCAATAGATGAGAGATCCCCTGTAACCGGTAGTAATGCCCCTAATTTTAAGCCATTTCCGTCGGCTGAGGTTGGATCGGGACTGGGGGAAGTTCCTGTGTCGGTGGGAGTTTGGTTATTGCACCCCACCAACAAACTACTACTAAAGGCAAGGGCTAAACCCCAAGCGATAGGGGACTTTAAGCGATATTGGGTTAACAATGAATTCATTATTGAGTCACTCCTCAAGGCAATGGATCATCTTAATTTGACCTTAGTGTAAGATTTTTTTGCTTTAACTACCACCATTAGAGGGTTTTCTCAAGAACATTGTTCGTGTTGAGTTAGATCAACCAGACATCAACCTTCATATCCTCTAGGTTAGATAGGTATTGGCTACCAGAAAGAAAACAGAGGGATTGATCAAAAACCGCTAAAATTAATAGTAGTATTTTTATTCATTCTCCAAAGAAAAAGCCCATGGTTGCACTTGCACAAGTTGAAGATATGATTAAAGCCCAACTCCCCGATGCTCAGGTGGTAGTGAGGGATCTAACCGGTGGAGGTGATCATCTTGAGGCGATCGTTGTCTCTGCTGAGTTTGAAGGAAAAACCATGATCAAACAGCATCAAATCGTGTATGGCGCACTTCAAGATGCCATGGCCTCTGAGGCTATTCATGCCCTAGCCTTAAAAACATACACCCCTCAAGCTTGGGAATCAGCCCAATAATAAATGCTATCTATACTGAGATAACCTTGTTATAACGGTAGGGCTGATTTGTCTATCTATCCCTGATAGACTTGACAGAAAAAAACATTCTATCCCTCACGGCTCAAGTAAGCCAATTATCATTGAATAAATTCCTCAAGGAGCAAGTATGAACCCAGAACTCAAAGAAAAAATTGACCAAATGCTTAACAATCATAAAATATTGGTCTTTATGAAAGGTAATAAGTTAATGCCTCAATGTGGCTTTTCTAACAATGTGGTACAAATTTTGGGTACCCTTGGTGTTCCTTTTGAGACTGTAGATGTTTTAGCTGATCCTGAAATTCGTCAAGGAATTAAAGAGTATTCCAACTGGCCAACCATTCCCCAAGTTTATATTAATGGGGAATTTGTGGGTGGCTCTGATATTATGATCGAAATGTATCAAAATGGCGAGCTACAACAAATGGTAGAAGTAGCTCTAGCCTCTTAAAAAAAATAAGCCCGCTTGTGCGGGCTATGGTTCCTTCCCATAATTTTTTCAGGTCAAAGTTTAGGATATTCATAGTCTTTTTTCTTAACATATTGACCGAAAACACAAATAGGAGCATTATCGATAATAATCCGTTTCACGTTCTAAAGCAGTGAATTCAAAATTAGAAGGATCGCGGAAAAAACGCCAAGCATCTTCTTCTAAACGATGAATGACATAGGGTTCTAAAACATCTACCTGTCGCAGACAAGCAAGATAGCCATCCATATAACATTGGATTTCATCAAAGCGACGGCCTCGGTTCCATAGTTCCACCATGCCGTCTGTGAGATTTTGGTAATAACGAATTGCCAAGGGATGTTGCAGCATAATTGATGAATAGGAATAATTTCAAAGGGCGTTGATAAAAAAGAAATGACTTAATCTTAATGAATCATTAAGAAAAAAACAAGCTACAATATTTAAGTAAATCAAAAATTTAAGAAAATCCTACCAGTTCTGTATTTTATATTCTATCTCTGTCTTATCCATTTTTAAACCGTACGGTTAAGTTGATCTAGACAAAGTTGAATTTTGTAAAATCTTAAGGTTTTCTTAGGAAATGCCCAAAGCCAGCGTAGCCGATGTTACAAATTCTTGACAATACGTTTGTTACGCTAATGACTGTCAAATTAGAAGGACGAAAACTAAGGTGAGTCTTATTTATACTGCTATTGTTGAGGGGAATCCTCATCTACGCTCATTATTAGGTTGGCATCTGCAACAAGCAGGTTATACGGCGCAACAGTGCGCGAATCTGCAGCAAGCCCGTAGTGTCTTTAACCGTCGCCAACCCACCTTAGTGATCCTCGATGCTGATCTATCTGACGGAGATCCTCTAGAATTGTGCCGGTGGCTTCATCAACAACGGCAATCGATGATTCTTATTTTATCGGCCCGCAATACAGAAAAAGATATTGTCAGAGGGTTAAATGCAGGGGCAGACGATTACTTAACAAAGCCCTTCGGAATGCAAGAATTCATGGCTAGGGTAGAAGCCTTAATTAGACGGGTGCGCGTTGCGGCTGCTCCTCTATTCCTAGATTATGGTGATCTAAAAATTGATTTGGTACAACGTCGGGTTCAGTTTCAAGGACATTTTGTGGATTTGACCCCCCAAGAATTTAGCTTATTATACGTCCTCGCTCAAGCCGAAGGAAACCCCCTCAGTCGCTCAGAATTGCTACAAAGAGCGTGGCCAGAGGCGATCGATAATCCCCGTACCATTGATACTCATGTGTTGTCCTTAAGGAAGAAAATTGAAACCGATCCTCGTCAACCCAGTTTAATTCAAACGGTTCGCAATGTTGGTTATCGATTCAACTCAGAAGTCATACAAGAATCTTCGGCTTCCCCTAAGACTTCTACCGCAACTCAATCAGCAAAAATAGCACCAGTTGAGCCGATTAACATTAAAAAGCTATCTTCATAAATTTTAGATGGGAATCGAGCAGAGCTTTTTATTCAATGGTTATCGTACCAAGTCTGTTTTTAAAGTAGACTAAACAAACAACTTTGTTGCCTATTGCTTTTTGCCTATTGCCGATTTTCGTTAGTAACCTATGATAATGAGACCTAGTCTCAGTCTATAGCTAGATGTCAAATCAATTTAATTTAAGGAAAATACTGACAAGACGCAAACCAGTTTAGTTGTCCATGAAAGAAATAGCTATAGCCCATATAAATGACCTACAAAATGGTCAAATGCAGCAAATAGCTGTCAACAATACACAAATATTACTCTCTAAAATTAACGATAAATTTTATGCGACTGGAGCATTTTGTCCTCACTCTGGCGCACCTTTAGAAAAAGGAATTTTGTCCGGAGAAAGGATAGTTTGTCCTTGGCATAATGCTTGTTTTAATGCGATCGCAGGGCAACAAGAAGAACCACCGGGACTCAACTCTTTATTTGCTTATATGACTAGAGTTGAAGGAGAACAAGTCTTTGTTAAGTTACCTGAGGAAACATCCCATCAGCGAACCTTAGAAATGGCTAAATATGTTCCGAATGCAGATCATCGCACTTTTGTTATTTTGGGTGCAGGTGCAGCAGGAATAAACGCAGTCGAAACATTACGGCACGAAGGGTTTCAAGGTAAAGTCATTTTTATTAGTGCCGAAGCAACGTTACCTTATGATCGGACTCAATTAAGTAAGAAGTATCTACAGGGGAAAACGACAGAAAAGGCGTTATCTTTACGGAGTCATGAATTTTACGATCAATATGATATCGAATTAAAATTAGGCAAAACCGTCACCAAAGTCGATCCATTGAAGAAAATCATTACTTTTGACGATAACTCCAATCTTGAATATGATTCTTTACTATTAGCCACGGGAGGAAAAGCTAAAAAATTAAAAGCCCCAGGGTCAAATTTAGCTAATATATTCACTTTACGTCAACCAGAAGACGTTAACTTAATCTTAGAGACTGCTAAAGATGTCAAAAACGTTTTAATTATCGGTTCAAGTTTTATCGGTATGGAAACAGCCGCTAGTTTAACTCAGCAGGGATTAAACGTTACAGTGGTTTCTCCTAGTGATGTTCCTTTCAAAAAAATATTAGGGGATAAGTTAGGTAAGCGGTTTCAAAAACTTCACGAAACCAACGGTGTTATCTTTAAATTTGGCACAAAAGCGGTTGAATTTAATGGTGATCAGAAAGTTGAGTCAGCCAAATTAGAAAATGGAGAAACCATTGCCACTGATCTCGTTATTGTTGGTATTGGTGTCGTGCCAAATACAGACTATCTGACTGATAGGGATCTCATAGCAGAAGATAACAGTATCACTGTTAACCAATATCTACAGACTAACATCGAAGATATTTATGCGGCCGGTGATATAGCTCTGTTTCCTTATTTCCCTATGAAAAAATCAACTCGCATCGAACATTGGCGACTAGCGGCCCAACACGGGCGTATTGCAGCCAAAAATATGTTAAGTCGCAATAAATTGCAAAAAGTTTCTCAAATTGTGCCTTTCTTTTGGTCGGGACAATATAACGCTAAATTGCGTTATGTCGGACACGCTGAACAATGGGACGAAATAGCGATCAATGGGGATTTAGATCAACTAGAGTTTTTAGCATTTTATCTCCAAAATAATAAAGTTATGGCAGTGGCAGGGATGAACAGAGATCGAGAGATAGCTGCTATCTCCGAATTGATGCGCGAACAAAAAATGCCAGATGCAAACACAGTTAAGGCTCAAAAAATCAACTGGATTGATCAGGTTTGAGACTTAATCCGATTGCCATAAACCTCTTTTGTGAAAGCAGGGGAGCAAGGAGTAGGGAGCAGGGAGAGAAAACTCCATAAGCAGATGGCAAGTTCAGTAGAACCATTATTAATTGATAATAGTTATCCTTCATTTAATAATAATTGTGCTGCTTCTAACATATCATTTCTGATGTCCTTAATGTCTTCTTGATTATCCAAATAAGTTTTTAATGCTTCGATGGGGTCTAAACTTTTTCCTATTCCTAATTCTGGTAAACGGGGACGAGACAATTGACTAATGATTTCAGGACGAATTGTATAACTATGGGCAGTTTTTAAAGCTTCATGAATGACACTATTATTAATGAGTTCTAATTGTTCAGAACGAATTTGATAATTCACTCTTACCACTGTATTATCAATGGTCTTCTTTTCAATGGCTTTCAGTAAAGTAGTTTGAGGATCTTCTACTTGCGAAATATCAACTTTTATAGTGAGAAAAGGACGAGCCGGTAAAGGACAAAAATCCCAATTGATTTGCCCTTTTTTGAGATTAATTAAAATATAACCTTTTTCTTCTTTTTCTTCACTAAAATCAACCCTTTCTATACTACCTGGATAAATGACAGGGGGATCATTACTAGGATTTAGATTTTGATGTTTATGAACATGACCTAACGCTACATAATCAAATTCAGGACGTATTAATAAAGAAATAGGAATGGTAAAACCTCGACCTACTGCTAAAAATTGTTCTGCCCCAAATCTAGCACGGTTAACCATTAAATGACCTAACAAAATAGTAGGAAGTTCAGGATTTAATTTTCTGATTTCTTCTTCTAAAACAGGTTCTAATGCTTTAATTAATAACTGATTAATTTCGTCTAAAGATAACCCTTCTGTTTTCGATTTGGTTAACAAAGAAGATCGAGTTAACCAGGGCAAAGTAATGACTTGAATATCCCCATTATTAGTAGTTATTTTATGGGTGATTAAGTTATCCCCAACAATAAAACCAGGAACCGCTAACGTACGATAAATACATAAACTTGCCCCTCCATTTCCTTGAGAGTGTTGGTCATGATTTCCTACTAATAAAATGGTAGGAATATTCGCATCGGCCAACCGTCGAAATTGAGTAGCAAATGCTTCTTGAATATAAGGAGGTGGAGTGGCATCAGGAAAGGCATCACCCCCAAACAAAACCAGGTCAACAGGTTCGTTAATTGCTCTATCAATACATAACTTCAAGCAATTAATAAAGTCTTCTAAACGGGTATTTAAGCCTGTTTCGGGGTTAATTTTTCCGTGAGAAAATCCACTACCGAGATGAATATCTGAAAAGTGAAGAACTTTGATCATAATGAGAAGTTAAAGATAGGGATATTATACTTAACTTTCTTGGTTATAACATTTTAGTTTAATTTAAGTAAAAATACTATTTTGATTTTTCATAAAAGTTCAAATTAGAAACTCATGAATATTAATGTATAATGTCAATAGTTGAAAAGATAGAGGGACAATTTTCGATTTGGTATTGCTTTAACAGCAGAACAACCCACTTGGTTTATTCCTAGAACTTGTCTAATTCGTCCTTTTGCCAACACACCAACCGCTCGCCGTCCCGATATTATTGTACTAGATGAAACGGTTTTAGTTCATGAACCCCTATGGAAAAAAGAACCAGTTATTACGTTAGGAAAATCCATTAAATTAGTTGTTGAAGTGGTAAGTAATAATTGGGAAACGGATTATGCTAGAAAGGTAGAAAAATACGCTTTATTAGGAATTCCAGAATATTGGATTGTAGATTATCAACAAAAACAATATCGTTTAAAAGATCCCATTGTTTCTCCTAGTTTACCGAGTTTAAAACTTTGTTTAAATGATATTTAACCTCGCTAATATTTAGGACAATTGGTGTAAAATTAAACGATTTCCATCGGGATCATAAGCATAAATTTCTTGACCATGAGACGCTACATTAATCTTTCCGTCAGGAGGATAACCTATATCCGTTAAAAGAGCGATCGCTTGTTCTAAGTTTTCAACTTCTAAACACAAACTCAAACCACTCCTTGCTGAATTGTTAAACTCAGTTTCATGACTATCTTGAGGTTGAAAAATTCCCAACCGTAAACCCAATAAGTTAAATTCAGCATAACGTTTGGGTTGATAAGAGTCGGGTTTTTGGGATAACAATTGACTGTAAAAACTAACGACTAATTCAAAATTAGTCGTCCCTAATGCCAGAAAAGCCGTGCTATATTGCAACATTTTTAATCAGGAAGGGTTAAAATTTCTACTCCTGTTTCAGTCACAGCAATAGTATGTTCAAATTGTGCTGATAACTTACCATCTTTAGTGATAGCCGTCCAACCATCTTCTAAAATCACTGCTTCCCACGTACCTTCGTTAATCATGGGTTCAATGGTAAACACCATCCCAGACCGTAGTTTTTTGCCCTTTCCTCGCTTTCCGTAATGGGGAACTTGGGGGGCGGTATGAAAGATATTACTCACGCCGTGGCCGACAAAATCCCTCACTACAGAAAATCCTTGAGGTTCAGCACATTCTTGGATGGCCGCCCCAATGTCACCAATTCTTGACCCTGGTTTAACGGTTTGAATGGCCTCCATTAAACATTTTTCGGTCACTTCCACCAATCTTTTGGCCAAAGGAGAAGGAGTCCCCACAAAGAAAGTTCTTGAAGTATCCCCGTGATAACCATCTAAAATGGGAGTCACATCAATGTTAATAATATCCCCTTCTTTAAGGATTTGTTTTGCATTAGGAATACCGTGACACACCACATGATTAACACTCGTACAAATTGATTTAGGAAAGCCATGATACCCTAAAGGTGCGCTAGATGCGCCGTGGGCTTGGGTCCATTTTTCCGCTTCATCATTAATTTCTAGGGTACTAACTCCTGGTTTAACCATAGGGGCTAAATGGTCTAAGAGTTGAGCTGCTAAGCGTCCAGCCCGACGCATTTTTTCAATTTCTCGTTTCGATAATAAGGTAATGGTTTCTCCCATGTTTTCGATGTGAAATTAACTAATAATGGTTTTTTCTATGATACCAAATTTCTTGATTCTACAGCTTTGGCATCATTCGTCAACTCAGAAGAATTACTCAAATAAATTGAGAGGAAAATGCCCGTAGGTTCCGACTAAATTATGGTTATCAGATTGACACGAAAGCAATACACCACGGTAACTTCCTGTATAATAATCAACATAATAAGACATGGTTTCAGTATTAAATTTAATATAGATAGGAGTTTGTCTCGGTGCTGTGGGAGAGGGGTCTAACTTCTCAGATATTCCTAAAGCTTTCAAATAACTTTTAAGGGTTTTAAATCCTTCTTGAAAGCTATCAGCACAAATACCAATGTTTTCCGTGACACACAAATCTGAAACAATTTTAATAGATTGTCGTAGTTTATTTTTATCTGCTTCAAAATCTACAATTTTAATTTGAAGACAGCTATATTCTTTAAGAATTGTGAGAGCTTCATCTACGCTTAAATTAGTATTAGTTTGAGTCATGATGATAAGTTGAATGAATTAATGGAGGACAAAATTGCTAACTAGGTAATGATCATTTGATCGCTCCTTTGGAGCTAGGAGTTAGTGGTCATAATTCGTATTAATAATTAAGCAATTTCTTGAGTGATAGGTTTCTAGGATACAATTTGAAGGAGAATACGCCAAACAAGTCATGGTACAGATTCAACGGACACTGAGAGCGAAGATAAGATTAATTAGTTGAACTTTGTAAACTTTCACGAATCTCCAAAATTGAGTTTCATGATCTATGCTACGACGATAAGGGTCTTCACGGAATTAATTACCTGATGTTTTTAGGATTCCCTCCTCACTAATATTAACCCATCAATGTGATGACTTTGTGTTAAAAGTTGACTGAAAATTCCCTTCAACAGTTATGATGAAAAATGATGAGTTTTAGGATAATATATGGGTGAAGCAAAACGCCGTAAAGAAGCTTTAGGAGAACAGTACGGTCAAGAAGAACGTATTTTGCCTTGGCTCCCTGTTTCTAAGCGTCAAGCTCAAGCATTTTATCAATGGACAACAAGAGGGGCTTGGATTGGTATCGGCATTATGATTGCTATTTGGCTAACAGTCCGTGTTGTCGGCCCTGGGTTGGGGTGGTGGAATGTTCAATAGGTTAAAAAGTATGACGATTTTGGTTGACATACTTGACAAGTTGAGGAAAAAATAATAAAAAATCTGATTCTAATTCATGATAGTTGTGTTGTAAATCCTCATGGGCTATCGCACAATAATTAGATCGTTTAATTCGTTTAGCGAGTCGTTGACAGGTTCGCTTAATTCCTTCTGTTTGTTGATAAGAAACCAACCAATTTTCCAGAATAATTCTGGGTAAAATTAACTGCAATTTTTCAGGAAGTAAATAATGATTTTTTTGCAAAATATTATAAATATTTTTGGCAAATGTTTCTAAATTTTCCTCAGAAAAGGAACTCCAGTTTTTAGCCAAAAAATGATCATAAAAAATATCAATTAAAACCCCAGAAAATCGTCCTTGAGATTGATAAATTCTTTTTTTACTTCGTTTAAAAATTTCATGGGTATCGGTAAACTTATCAACTTTAAAATGAGTTTCAATTCCTTTAATAATACCTTGAGAGTATAGTGAATCTTTTTGATCAATTCTTCCTTTAACAAAATCTCCCAATAAATTTCCGATCTGGGATTCTGGAGTTTTTTCTGCCAACAACAAATGAGCCAGATAATTCATAACTTATCAAAGTAATTTTAATACAATTTTTAAATTCTCATAGTTCCTTAAACAAGTAGAGGTCAAGAATAATTGACCTCTACACAGATTATAAACCTCGTCCTTAAAGACCAGGTCTTTACCGTTTTCTCTCAAGAAGGGGATTGTCTTGAGTGCGTCTTCTCTTGGTGCGCGTTCCCTAGGTGCTTACAAAGCACCGGGGTCGCACCGCTACATTCTGAATGCGATTCAGAAATACGCACTCGCTTTTTATGATGACCATGAAAACGAATGCCTAAAAATACATCGTAGAGAAAATTCCAAAGGTTTTTCCTTTTAAATAATCCTAAGGATTGATCGCACCCTTTGGCATCTAATAAAGGTTTGGTTGCATGATAAGCTGGTCTATATTTATACCAAGGAATAGACGGCCATAAATGATGAACCAAGTGATAGTTTTGTCCAAAGATTAAAATATTTAGAACCGCACTAGGATAAACCCTAGCATTTTTCCAGCGATCGCGTTCTTCAAACGGTCGATGAGGTAAATAATCAAAGAATAATCCTAAGGCAACCCCTACCACCAAAGCAGGAACAAACCAAAAATTCATTACATAGCCAATAAATCCATAATAAATCCCCAGAAAAACAACAGTAAATAAAAATAATCTACTTAAAAACCATTCTAAAAGTTCATATTTTTTCCAGAGACGACGTTTAAAAAAGAAAATTTCGTGATAAAAAAAACGCGCTGCTATCATCCATAAAGGCCCACCAGTAGAAACAAAATGATCCGGATCATTATCGGGATCATTAACATTCGCATGATGTTGTAGATGAACCCGTGTGAACACAGGAAAAGCAAAACCTAACATCAAGGCACTTCCATGACCTAAAATAGCATTGATCATACGATTACGGTGAGCAGCATTATGAGAGGCATCATGGATCACTGTACCTGATAAATGTAGGGCAAGAACACTACAAACAAAACAAATCCAGTCTGGCCATTCCCATAACCAATAACCGCAAATCGAACAACCAATGAGGGATAAAGCGGTAAAAAACATCACCACGTTGGGGTTAAACCCTCCTGGGGGTTTGAGAAACTCTCTAGGGACTGTTTGCAGCGTTTGTGCCGACTGCATGGCTGTTTCTTGCTCCTTTATCGACATTATCATTGATCTTTGAGTAGTTTACACGATAACAGAAATTTAATAAAGATTTGTAACATTATCTCATCTTATATAAAGATTGAGGTTAAATTACGAAAACTCAAGCTTAAAGTGTAGTTCATTAGTTTGCCGATAAGACTTCATAAGTTAAGAGTAGTTTAGGTAGGGGTCATTTCAGGAATAAAACATGACTATTTTAATGATTTCTTAGAAGGCAGCTTAAACATCAATAAAACGTTAAAATTAAATAAAAAGTAAAAAGATTTAATAATCATGAGTGATCAATTTTCTTGGAGTCAAAACTGGTATCCTATCAGTCCATTAAGTTATTTGGATGCTTCTGTTCCCACTCCTGTTATCCTTTTGGGTAAAAATTTGGTTATTTGGCAGAATAAAAATCAACAATGGGTGGTTATGGATGACCAATGTCCTCATAAGTTAGCACAACTTTCTTTAGGAAAAATAGAGGAAGACCGAACCCTAATGTGTCGCCATCATGGATGGTGTTTTAATGAGGAAGGAAACTGTACAAAAATTCCTATGTTAAAAGAAGAAGAAGCTATAAAAACAGCTTGTAATAGTCCTCGTTCACAAGTAACAGTTTATCCCACACAAGTTAAACAGGGATTACTATGGATTTGGCCTGACGATACAGAAACAGCATTTAAAGATTGTCAGTTAAAAGAACCAGCAATTATTCCCGAATGTGGTTTAGATGTGACCGCTACAGACTGGCATTTATCAGAAGTTCCTGTGGGTTATATTGTTTCAGTAGAAAGTAGTTTTGATCCGTCCCATGCTCAATTTCTTCATGAAGGTTTATTTGGGTTTTCTCCTGATAGAACTGTGCCGATGACTTATTTTAAAGCAATAGAAGAAATATCAGCAGAAGCAGGTTTTACCTTAAAACATAGTGGTTACAATATTTTTAACAAAGATATGGAAGCAACTAGAAAATTTAGTCCTCCTTGTTGCAATACGACCATTTACCGTTATTCTAATGGGAATATGATGTTATCTCAACTCTATTTTGTTCCCACTGAACCCGGTCGATGCCGTTATATTGGTAAGTTCATTTTTAACCACAGTTTTTCACAAAAAAAATTGATGTTAGATCAGCTACCAAAACAATTAAAAATAGGCTTTCAACATCTATCAAATTATCAGTTAAGCGACCAAGATTTAATGGTTATGCACTCCCAAGAAACCTTACAATCTACCTTAAACAAACCTTGGAACAAAAATTATTTTTTACCCACTAAAGCTGATGTAGGAATTATTACTTTTCGCCAATGGTTGGATCAGTTTGCTGGGGGAACACCAGCTTGGGAAAATGTGCAAGAAAAGTCATATCAAGCCTTGACAGAAGAACAATTATATGATCGATGGCATCGACACACAAAATACTGTCCCAGTTGTCGAGCTACTGTAGACTTTTTAGGAAAAGTTGAAAGCTATTCTCGTTATTCAATTATGATTTTTTCAATTTTAACATTACTTTTATTGCTGTTACCAATCTCAAGTAAACTTGCAATTTTATCAACAATTTTTGCTGTCATAAGTGTTTTGATTTCATTGCTCTCCGATGATTTACGTCATAGTTTTATGAGTGGTTTACCGAGACATGGATTACCCATTAGAAAACTATATGATTGGTAACTAACACTTTGATTAACTGACTACTTGCTATAATTAACCATCCTTACCTTTAAAGAGTGATACTATTAACATGAATCAAATATGGCGATATATAAAGGCCGTAATGGGGATTATTTTTCGTCACCCTATTACAGGTGCTACAATTATTCCAGTGCTTCCTGATGGCCGGATTGTTTTGATTCAGCGAAAAGATACAGGAAAATGGGGACTTCCTGGGGGTATTGTGGACTGGGGAGAAGACATTTTAACCACAGCTAAGCGAGAATTAAAAGAAGAAACAGGGTTAGATTTATTAAAAGTTGGTCGTTTAGTGGGGGTTTATTCTTCAATGGATCGTGACCCAAGAATGCACTCTATTTCTATTTTAATAGAAGCAGAAGTTACAGGAAATTTTGCTGTAGAAGATACTCTAGAAGTAGTAGGAATTGAAGCATTCTCCCTCAATAATTTACCATTAGGTAATCTTTCTCATGACCACGATCGCCAGTTAAATGACTATTTAAAAGGATTAACTGTATTAGCTTAATAATTGAAATAAATTGGTTGATTTAGGTATTATCAATATTTTAATATTGTTTCCTTTAACTCTTTTTCTAGTTTAAAAATGCTTTAAATTAATATTATTTATTATGAATTACTTTTACAAAAAGAATGTAGTCATTATTGGGGGAGGACCCACTGGGTTAGGCACTGCTTTAATGTTAGCAAAAAGAGGGTGGAAAGAGATTATCGTAATTGAAAAAAGACCCGCTGCTGATTATTATGAACCAGATAAATCTTTTAACTATCAAATTGATGGTCGGGGACAAAAATTAACAGATTTATTAAATCTTACTGATAAACTTGCTGATTTAAGTGTTCCTAACACAGACTTTTATTTAACACTTATTAAACCAGATGGAACACGAAAAGTAACAAAACTTCCTATCGTTGATCCTGAAAGAAAAACCGCCTATTGGTTGCCTAGAGCTTCTTTTGTACAATTATTTTATGAAGAAATTCAAAAAAAATGGCAAGGCTCTATTCAAGTTTTATTTAATACTAATTGTCATGAAATTAAAGTCATTGAAGATCAGTTAAAAGTTATCGCTCAAGATCAAAAGAATCAACAACTAATCTTTACTCCAACCTTATTAGTGGGGGGTGATGGACTCAACTCAATTGTTCTTCAAACGCTCCATGAAACCGAAGAAAAATCTAATTCATTTGTCATGCAAATGTTTCCTTCTCCTAGTTCTGGACTTAGGTATAAAGTGCTTACTTTACCGCCTCAATTTCCTTTATCAGAAGAAGAAAACGATATAACTAAATCTACAATGGCTTATGCGATTCGCTCTATTTTTAAGGAAAAAAAGAAAGCAATTTCTTTAGGCTTATTACCTTTTAAAAATCCTAACCAACCTAGAACCGCTAATATTATTACTTACCCCAATCATCAAATTTGGCAATTAAAAACATCAGAAGAAGTTAAACAATTTTTAAAAACAGCTTTTCCTCAAATTCCTTTAGAAAAGATTATTTCTGAGGAAGAAATAGCAAGATTTACTAAGAGTGAAGGGGGGAAATTTCCTATTCCTCAATTTTGTTCAAGAGTCTATAAAATTTGGGGAGAACCTGATATAAATAAAGGCACAGCTGTTATCTTATTAGGGGACGCTGTTCATTGTTTTCCCCCTGATATTGGACAAGGGGTTAATTCTGCTTTAGAAGATGTTTATATCTTGCAAGAAATATTAGAGGAAACTAAAGATAATCTGTCTGAGGCATTTCCAATTTATCAAAACCAACGATAAGATGATATTAAAGCATTAATTCGTTTAGTTCAGATTAGTTATCCTTGGCAATATAATCAAGATCCTTTACAAAAAAAATTATGGAGTGTCAACTTTTTTATTCGTTTATTATTGAGTCGTTTATTACCTTTTCTATTTAGTCCTCATTCCTTTGTTCTCATTCAAAATCATGAGTTATCTTATTCAGAAATTCTTGCTAAAAGTAACAGAACAACAAAAATTTTATGGGGTACTGGTGTTTTAGGCATTATCTTAATTTTATTCTTTATTGTAATGTATAATTAAAGGAAAATTTCTATTATTAGTGATTGTATGTTTAAAATTACTGCACAGGGAAAAACTATGACTTGTCATCAAGGAGAAAATTTACGCCGTGTTCTTCTTAAAAACAATATTGATCTTTATAATGGTCAAGCAAAAATGATCAATTGTCGGGGTATTGGAACCTGTGGAACTTGTGCCTTAGAAATAGAAGGTTTAGTATCCGAAGCTAACTGGAAAGATAAAGCAAGACGTTCTTTACCTCCCCATTCTTTAGAAAAAAATCGTCGTTTAGCTTGTCAAACTAAAGTGTATGGAGATTTAAGATTAACTAAATACGATGGATTTTGGGGACAAGGTGATAACGTGGTTTGGACGGCTGAATAAAGATAAAAAAATTTTTTTTGTAAAACAACTATTGAATATATTTATACTTATTCCCTTGATAGTTTACCATTAGGCAATCTTTCTCATGATCATGATTGCCAATTAAATGATTATTGACAAGGATTAACGATATTAGCTTAATGGATTAAAATTTAACATGGATAATGAAAATAAATCTATTGATAATTTAGTTCAAGTGATTAATTTAGGTGTTATCACTATTTTAATATTATTTGCTATTACTCTTTTCTTAGTTGAAAAAGGCTTTCGATATACTAAACTGTGTATAGTTGTTAATGATTATGATAAGTTTGATCGATATAGTAGTTTCCTGTTTGGCTTCTTTCTTATTATTCAATATGGTAGCAATTCTTTTAAAGAAAAAGAAAATTTTGTAGTAGAAAAGTTATTTAAAATTTCCGAATATATATTTCTTTTCCTAGTTACCTTATATTTACCCGTTGTGTATTTTGTATGGGCATTATGTCATGAATAGGGACACAAAAAAATGTTTTAATTATGTCCCTATTCATAACATAGAGATGAGGGATCTTGTAACAAGTCTTAAGGAGGTTGAGGGTAAAGATTTAGGGTTTATCCGTTAGGAGTTCGGATTTATTTTTTCGAGTTTAATTATTTTTAAGTGTCATAATTTTTCTTACAAAAATGATATAATAGGAGGAAATTTGCTTTAACTTTTAAAGTCTTGTGAAAACGATGTGGTTAGAAACGCAACGTCTTATATTACGAGAATTTCAACCTAAAGATTCGTATAAACTTGCACCAATACTGGCAAATCCACAAGTGATGGAATTTTCTCCAACTGGTATTCTTTCATTTGAACAAACGTCAATGAAAGTAGACGGTTTTATCAATTCATATAAGAAACATGGTTTTGGAAAATGGGCAATTATACACAAACGAAGTAATCAATTGATCGGCTATTGTGGTATTGCAGTAGAGCAAGTTGACAACGTAGATGAACCGGAGATTGGGTATCGACTAGCTCCAGAGTTTTGGAGGAAAGGATTAGCAACTGAAGCAGCAGCAGCAGTGGTTAAACAAGGATTTAGACAATTTAATTTGCCTTATATTCTTGGAATTGTCGAACCTACAAATACAGCATCAGTAAGAGTGCTTAAAAAGTTAGGAATGAAGTACGAAAGAAAAACTATATTTTATAATAATCTTATGGACATTTATCGATCCAATCAATCTTAGAGGTGAAAAATAACTTAATAAGAGCATTTAATTTAATTATTAAAATCATAGATGAACATCAGACATAGGCAATAAGTCTTGAAGGGGTTGGAGGTTAGGAGCTTCAGACTTCGTTAACTCCCACCCACAACTCTGATGTGGGTGAGGTGAAGATACAATTAACGCATAGTAACAAACTCTTCTGCTGAAGTAGGATGAATACCAACCGTTGCATCGAAATCAGATTTTTTCGCTCCCATCTTAACAGCGATCGCAACCCCTTGAATAATTTCAGCCGCGTAGTCTCCGACCATGTGGGCCCCCAACACTTGTTCTGTTTCTTGATGCACCACTAATTTCATTAGAGTTTTTTCTTCTTTTCCTGGTAAAACGTAGTACATGGGACGGAATTTACTGCGATAGACTTTGATAGCGTCTTCTCCGTACTGTTCTTTCGCTTCTGTTTCGGTTAACCCTACCGTAGCTGCTTCGGGGGTACTAAACACAGCAGAGGGAACATTTTCATAACTCATAATGCGAGACTTTCCGCCGAAATGGGTGTCAGCAAAAGCCCGTCCTTCATTGATAGCGACAGGGGTTAAATTAATTTGATCAGTACAGTCTCCGACAGCATAAATATTCTCTTGAGACGTACAGCTATATTTATCAACTGCGATCGCCTCTTCTTTAACTTCAACCCCGGCATTTTCTAATCCTAAATTATCTAAACTGGGTTTTCGTCCGGTGGCTGCTAAACTGATGGTATCAGCTAAGATCATCTCATTATTTTGATCCCCTTCGAGGGAAATTTTTAATCCTTGAGATGTTTTTTCAATGGAGGTAATGGTGCAATTTTTAAGGATTTGGATACCATGATGTTCCATTGACTCTTGAATCGTGGTTCTAATATCTTCATCAAAACCATTAAGAATTTTATCTCGACGAATAATTTGAATGACATCTGATCCTAACCCGCGCATAATACAGGCAAATTCTACCCCTATATAACCCCCTCCCCAGATTACCAGTCGTTTCGGTTGTTCAGCTAGGGTAAACATATCATCAGAAATGATCGTATTTTCAATCCCTGGAATATCTGGTGTAACGGGGTGTCCACCCACTGCAATTAAGATTTTTTCGGCGGTAACTTTAGTATTTCCCACTTCTATGGTGTGGGGATCAAGTAATTTTGCATAGTCCCGATAAAGTTCTACATTGGACTTATCTAACATCCGTTGATAAATACCATTAAGACGTTGAGTTTCTTGTTGAACAGACGTGATCATTTTTGACCAATCCAAGGTACTTTTAACCGGACTCCAGCCATATCCTTGAGACTCTTGAAACGCTGCTGGAAAATGAGACGTATAAACCATTAATTTTTTGGGAATACAACCTACATTGACACAGGTTCCCCCTAAGCGATTATTTTCTGCTAATCCGACTTTTGCCCCATATTCTGCAGCCCTTCTGGCAGTTGCAATACCTCCTGAACCGCCACCAATAACAAATAAATCAAAATCATAACTCATAATAATACAAATCTCCTAATTTTTTCGTCTCTTTTTACTTTTGCTTTGTGTCGTCCGTTTCTATAGTTTATCGCTTCTTGGCAGAATTGTTAGTGGGATTGAGTCATCAAATAAACATCTTTCGTTGCTATAGACAAACGGGATACAGAGAACTTTTTTAAGTTGTTTATGTTGATATTTAATAAATTTAATCTTTTTTTTGAGCTTAAGGCAATTATCTGAAAAAAGATGGCCACTAAAACAGAAAAATAATAAAATAATTAGGATAAAAATCCAACTCAACTGCCTCGACTCATCCCCAAGGGTAACAAAGATATTGCTGATCGACTGAATATCCTTATCGTCCCCATAAGATTTAAAGTTGATCAGAAAATTGTTATCCTATATCTTCCCATCGTTACCCAAGAGTGGGATGATAAAGACAAACCTTGGGGCAAATTACAGATCGGGAGTTGCCCACTCCGTACTGAATTGTTGTCTTATCGTAGTTTATTTCAAGAAAAATTATGGTCGCTGCCACCCAGTCACTTCAAGAACTTTGTATTAATTCTATTCGTTTTTTAGCAGTTGATGCTGTAGAAAAAGCAAAATCAGGACACCCAGGACTGCCCATGGGCGCGGCCCCGATGGCTTATGTCCTGTGGGATCAGTTCATGCGGTTTAACCCCAAAAATCCCAAATGGTTTAACCGCGATCGCTTCATCTTATCGGCGGGTCATGGCTGTATGTTACAGTACGCCTTACTCTATTTGACCGGTTACGATAGTGTCACCATCGAAGACATCAAACAATTCCGTCAATGGGGATCGAAAACCCCAGGACACCCAGAAAACTTTGAAACCGAAGGGATTGAAGTTACCACCGGACCTCTAGGACAAGGGATCGCCAATGGGGTGGGTTTAGCCTTAGCAGAAGCTCATTTGGCCGCTACTTTCAACAAACCTGATGCTACCATTGTTGACCATTACACCTATGTCATCCTAGGGGATGGTTGCAATATGGAAGGGGTTGCCAGTGAAGCTTGTTCGGCTGCTGGCCATTGGGGTTTAGGCAAACTCATTGCCCTTTATGACGATAACCATATCTCTATCGATGGTTCGACCGATGTAGCCTTTACCGAAGATGTATCTAAACGCTTTGAAGCTTACGGTTGGCACGTTCTCCATGTGGAAAATGGTAACACCGATTTAGATAGTATTGCCAAGGCAATAGAAGAAGCCAAAAAAGTTACCGATAAGCCTTCGATGATTAAAGTAACCACCACCATCGGTTACGGTTCCCCCAATAAACAAAACACCGCCGGTATTCACGGGGCTGCTTTAGGGGCTGAAGAAATTGAGTTAACCCGTCATAATTTAGGATGGGATCATGAGCCTTTCGTCGTGCCTCAAGATGTACTAAGCCACATGAATAAGGCCATTGATCGCGGTGCCAACTATGAAGCCGAATGGAATAAAGCGTTTGAAACTTACAAGTCAAAATATCCCGCAGAAGCTGCTGAGTTTGAACGCTATTTAAGTGGTCAACTGCGTGAAGGTTGGGAGAAAGAACTACCGACGTTTACCCCTGAAGATTCTGCCACAGCCACTCGTAAGCATTCTGCTGCTATCCTCAATAAGTTGGCTCCTGTAATTCCTGAATTAATCGGGGGTTCGGCTGATTTAACCCACTCTAACCTAACGGAATTAAAGGTTTCTGGGGACTTCCAAAAAGGAGCCTTCGAGAACCGTAACGTTCACTTTGGGGTCAGAGAGCATGGTATGGGTGCTATCTGTAACGGAATGGCCTTACATGGTTCTGGTTTAATTCCTTATGGTGCGACTTTCCTCATCTTTACCGATTATATGCGGGCTTCTATCCGTTTATCGGCCTTATCCCAAGCTGGCTCTATCTGGGTGATGACTCACGACTCCATTGGACAAGGGGAAGATGGACCGACTCACCAACCCGTGGAAGTTTTGGCTTCTTTACGCGCCATTCCTAATTTAACGGTGATTCGTCCTGCAGATGGTAATGAGTGTTCTGGAGCTTATAAAGTCGCCATTGAGAAGGCGAAACAAAACGCTCCTACTCTGATGGCTTTCACTCGTCAAAATGTCCCTAACCTCCCCGGAACTTCTATCGAAGGGGTTAGTAAGGGGGCTTATGCCATTGTCGACTGTGATGGAACCCCTGATATTATCCTCATTGGTACGGGTTCAGAAGTTAGCCTTTGTGTCGGTGCAGCAGAAAAATTAACTGGCGAAGGGAAGAAAGTTCGTGTGGTTTCTATGCCTTCTTGGGAGTTATTTGAAGCGCAAGACGAAGCTTATAAAGAGTCTGTTTTACCTAAGGCGGTTACAAAACGGGTGTCCGTTGAAGCTGGCGTTAGCTTTGGTTGGGCGAAATATGTCGGTACTGAAGGTGATACCGTAAGTATTGACCGTTTCGGTGCGTCTGCTCCTGGTGCAACTTGTATGGAAAAATTTGGCTTTAGTGTTGATAATGTTTTAGCTAAAGCAAAAGCTGTTTTAAGCTAACCTTTTCCTTATTCTTGTTATTAATTAATCGCAACCCTCTAAGTTTTTAGGGGGTTTTTTTTGAAAACAGGGAACGGGGAACAGTCCAGAAATCGATAATTATAATAGAGTTACAGTAAATGACTTTTATTTATGGATAAAACATTAAAAATAATATTCGCCACTTTAAGTACCATTGGAACACTAGCCATTATTGTTATCCTTTGGGAATTAGCAGTTAAACCCCTTCTAATTAGTGATAATAACCCAATTCCTGACCCAACTCCTACTATTACTTCTTCCCCAACTTCTACCCCATCTCCTAGTGATCATAGCTTAACAGAAATTCCTTTAGACAAACGGTTTAGTAGTGGCGATCGCCGTTTATTTACGAATCAAAATAACCCTAATATTGAGCAAGGAATAGCAGCGTTTAAAGCAGGAAACTATGAAGAAGCTTATGAACAGTTTTCTGAAGCTATCAAGACTAAACCTAGTAATAATGATCCAGAAATTCAAATCTATCTTAATAACTCAGAAGCAAGAAAAGCAGGAAATCCCTTTACTTTAGCAGCTGTTGTTCCGGTGGATCAAAAACCCACCAATGCAGAAGAAATGTTGCGGGGAGTGGCACAAGCACAAAGTCAATTTAATCAAAAAGGAATCAATGGAAGACTATTAGAAATTGTGATTGTTAATGATAGTAATGACCCTAATTATGCTAAACAAGTGGCTGAAAAAATTGTTAACAATAATGATATTTTAGGAGTGATTGGTCATAATTCTAGTAGTGCAACTGCTGAGGGTTTAAAAGAATATGAAACAGCAGGAATAGCGATGATTTCTCCTACTAGCACTAGCACCAGTTTATCGGGTAATGTATTTTTTAGAACTGTGCCATCTGATGCTAAAGCAGGACAGTTTTTAGCCCGATATGCCATTCAAAATAGTATTAGTAATGTGGCTGTTTTTTACACATCAACGAGCAATTATAGTAAAAGTCTTAAAGATGCGTTTGTCAATGGCTTTCAACTATTAGGAAGTGCAACAGTAATAGATATGAGTCTTCCTAGTTTTAATCCTAAAAATACTGTGGAAGCTTTACAAAACAAAGTGGATGCTTTTGTTTTATTTCCTAACACTGACAATAAGATTATTAACCTTGCTTTGCAGGTTGCTGATGCTAATGCTAATCTAGCAAACCCGAAAAAATTATTAGGCGGTGATGCTTTATATAATCCTGCCACGTTACAATTAAGTCAAGGAGGTGTCAAAGATTTAGTCTTAGCTGTTCCTTGGTTTGCTAAAAGTAGTTATCCTTACACAAGTTTAGCAGCAAAACGATGGGGAGGGCGAGTGAGTTGGCGCACAGCAACCAGTTATGATGCAACTAAAGCCTTTACTAAAGTATTATCTGAAAATGCTACAAGAAAAAGTGTTTTAAGTAATTTACAACAAACAGAATTATCTTCTAATGAAACATCAGGAGAACCCATACAATTTCTAAAAAGTGGCGATCGCAATACTGATCCTTTATTAGTTCGAGTTATTCCTACAAGTAGTAATTTTGCTGAATATGATTTTGAAATTATTAATGATTAATTAGTTATGAAATTATCTATACTGAGTTATCCTATTAGTCTTCTTATTTTATGTTCAACTTCATTAATTAGTTGTTCTTCTGGTATTGTCAAAACAGCACCCGTAACAACAGAATTTAGTCAACTTGCGTCTTTAAATGTGCCTTCAGTTGAGAAAAAATACCGTAATCAATGGACAGTAAAATTAGAAAAAAAGTTTCAAAAGAGAGCATTAGAAATTATTGATTTTTATGCTGGTCGAGAAAGTTATGGCAATACCTATGGAGAAAACGAAAAACGGTCTTATCCTAGGGCGATGTTGGATTTTTTAGCAGGAAATGAAGAGAAAGCAATCGCTTTTTTACAACAAGAAGATGCCCAAGCTAAAGAACATCAACAGACAAATGGCATTGATTACTATTATTGTTTTACTTTAAAGGGACAAATTCGTAAGTATTTTTTATACGGAAAATTGCTCGATCCCGACTATAAACAGCGAATGTTTGAAGGGGCAAAAAAATGGACATCCGAAGATCCTTTAACTCGCCCTCATCCTGTTTATGGGTTAGGAGATGGTAGCGGTAGAGACTGGGATATTCGCCGTCGAGGAAGGTGGGTTGATGGCAGAAATACGGACAATTTAAGGGCGATGAGAGAAACGTCTGTTTACTTAATGGCTGAAGAAACAGGTAACGAAGAAACACGATTAATTTATAAAGAAAAAATCCAGCGATATGTCTGGGCATTGTATCATATTGGTATGGGAGAATGGGACTCAGAAGTGTATCACGGACACACCTTTGCCCCCTATCTAAATCTTTATGATTTTGCCAAAGATTCCGAAGTTAAATTATTAGCAAAAGCTGCCTTAGATTGGATGTCTGTGGCTGCTGCAATTAAATATTATCGAGGGGGTTGGGGAGGTCCAGTAAAACGAGATTATGGAGGGGGAAATGTGGCGATGGGGTCATCTTCTGCTAGAACTTTTTGGTTATATTTTGGTGATACTCCTTTACCGAATCATCATCCTGAAGAGGATACTTTATTCTTAATTACCAGTTCCTATCGTCCCCCTTTAGCAGCCGTAGCATTAGCCCACAAAAACTTTAAAAAACCTCTAGAAATTCTCAGTAGTAAACCATTATATGAAAATTGGAAACCTGGGAAATCTGATGAACCTGGTTACTGGGAAACTCAGTTTTTTGGACATAGTTATCAAATGGGAAGTTTAGCAGCAAAATTTCCTGATGGCGATGTTGCCCCCTTTAAATTAATGGCTTATAATTCTCAGCAAGGGGTTGATTATTTTGTGGTTAATACGGGTAAAAAGTTTGTTAAACAAGGTAAAAAACCAGGGGATGAAATTGGTCAGTATCGTAATCTTTTAATTTGGTTACGTCCACCCTCTCAATCTAATTTTAATTTTCAAATTCCTAAAAATTCTTTAGCAGAAATTGAAGATAATATTTGGTTTTTTAAACTTGAAAAAACTTGGTTAGCGGTTCATCCCATTAACTTAAAACCTTATCAAGAAGTAACTAGGAAAAAAGAAAAATATTCACAAGAAAGATTTTTAACAGCAGAAAAAACCTATGAAACCTTTTATGGTTTCGTTTTAGAAGTTGGGGAAACAGAAACTCATGGAAATTATGAACAATTCAAAGAAAATATCAAAAAAAATAGTCAGCTTAATTTAGAATCACTGACTACAGGAATTGTCAATTATCAAGGGACGAAAGGACAAAACTTACAATTAATTTACAATACTCTCAATCTTTTACCAATGATTATCCGTAATGGGGATTTACATCGATGGTCAGAAAATTTTGCCCTTTATAACAGTCAAACCAAAGATAAATCGCCTATTTTTCTAGGTTATAAACAAGGAAAACTACAAGTAAAAGCAGGGGGTTATGAGTTTACAACTGAAGTGAGTGACGAGAGAAAAGTTGTCACCTCTCCATGATCTCACAATTTGGAAATTGTTTAACGACAAAACTGCAATTAAATTGTTTCTGGTTGATGACTTAATAACCAAATCAAAATGGGTGATATAATGGTGCAAGCAACGCTAATTAAGCCAACTACTTCTAAAGCTTGTGTAAAGTCAGTAGACATATTTTTATCCTCTAAATCAATTAACAAAAAGGCTGAGCATTAATACTCAAAAAACGAAAGTTTCAGTGATATAAATACCCGAATAACTCTAGGATACTTAAACACAGTCTATTTTTTCAGCTACTTCTACTATAATTTTAACAAATATTTTTAATAATTACTTTTTATATAAAAAAATATATAGTTAAGTGAAGTTTTAAAACAATTAATTATATTAGATTCCTAATTAGCCATTAAAACAACTAATAAATTCTCGAAACACCCAACCAAATGCACTACTTTGACGATATCGCCCGACTAAAGCCCAAGGACGACCTTGAGAGTCATAGTCAATTTTAATAATATAAATTTCAACCCCATTTCTTAACGTACCCACAAGGCTACCATTGGGGGTTTCCCGAACATTAAGAGGGGTTCCGGTGGGGTCTGTTACTTTACAGACTTGTTCAGCTTTGGCAGATTAAGCAATAATTGCCCTAGGGATAAGAGTAACAAAAATAATACGGTTTTAGATGATTTCAACATAATTCTAGTTGATTTTCATATTAATAATATAGATATCATACTACACATTATGATTAGAAAGTTAATGAAATTTCTCGTTTTCTTGGAATGACAATTAACGCTTTATAATAATAAAATTTGTTCTAAGGAACCTCGAAAACTGCTGAATTTACTTTGGTATTTCGTAATTTTTGCCACTCTTGCTTAGGAATAACACAGACATCAGGTAAACGAGAAGTTTTATAATTTGTACGAATACCAATGGATGTTTGTTTGACCACATAATCTAAATTGAACCGCTCAATTTCTCGATCAAATTGTTTAAAAATGAAGTCAATAATATCTGAATATAATGGACTAGCAGGAGTCATTAATCTTAATTCTCCATCTACCAGTTCATAGAGACAATTTGTGTTATCATCGTATTCTAGATAATTTTCAAAGGTTAAATTAACAGAAGTTTTCATCTTTTTTCCTCTAAAATTGACGTACTCTTAATTGTAACATAAGCAATTGTAAAAACACTAAAAAGACTCAAGATTAGAAAATGTCAAAACAAAAAAAAGTTGTGGTTGTAGGCGCAGGTTGGGCTGGTTTAGGAGCAACTTATCACTTAGCAAAACAAGGTTATGATGTCACTTTATTAGAAGCATCTCCTTATCCTGGGGGATTAGTTGCTGGCTGGAAAACAGAGGATGGAAAATCTATAGAAGCAGGAATTCATGGATTTTGGTATCCCTACAAAAATATTTTTCAATTAGTAAAAGAATTAGGGTTAAGTCCATTTACAAATTGGACTCGTTCTTCTCAATATTCTCCTGCTGGTTTAGAAGTAGAATCGCCAATTTTTCAAGATAAACCTCTTTTACCAACTCCGTTAGGAACGTTTCTATATACTAAGTTTCAACGACTACCTTTAATCGATAGATTATCAGCTTTACCCTTACTTTACAGCTTACTGGATTTTGATAACTCTCCTGAAGCTTGGGAACGCTATGATAAAATCACGGCTAGGGAATTATTTAAACAATTTGGAGTATCTTCTCGCCTCTATAAAGATGCGTTTGAACCCATGTTATTAGTGGGTTTATTTGCCCCAGGAGAACAATGTAGTGCAGCAGCAACTTTAGGAATGCTTTATTATTTTATCTTAGCTCATCAACCTAATTTTGATGTGGTTTGGTGTCGAGGAACGGTAGGAGAAATGATTTTTAAACCTTGGGTAGATAAGATACAAGATTTAGGGGGCAAAATTTTAACTAATCAGCGAGTCACTGATATTATTGTTAATAATCAAGGAACAGCAAAAGGGGTTATGTGTGATAATGAAATTTTTGCAGCAGATGCAGTTATTTTAGGGGTTAGTATTAGTGGAATTAAAAAGATAGTGTCAGAAAGTAAGGTGTTAAATCAGTATCCAGAATTTTACAATTTATCTAATTTAGGGGGAATCGATATTTTAGCAACTCGGTTATGGTTTGATAAAAAAGTTGATATTCCTCTGCCTTCTAATGCTTGTTTTGGCTTTGATAAAACCACAGGATGGACATTTTTTGATCTCAATCATCTTCATGATGAATACAAAGATTTATCGGGAAGTGTTATTGAAGCAGATTTTTACCACGCTAATCAACTATTAGCTATGAATGACGAACAAATTATTAACAAAGTTCATCAAGATTTAACCACTTGTATTCCTAGCTTTGCTGATGCTAAGATTGTAGATAGTCGCGTTATTAAAGTTCGTCAAGGAGTCACTCACTTTGCCCCTGGTAGTTATCAATATTTACTCCCTGCACAATCTCCCATCCCTAATTTATACTTAAGTGGGGATTGGGTTATCACAAGTCATGGTTCTTGGTCACAAGAAAAAGCTTATGTAACTGGGTTAGAAGCTGCTAATTTAGTCATAAAACAATTAGAGGGAAATACTGCTAAAATTATTCCTGTAGAACCCGATGAACCCCATATTCAACTAGGGCGAGTCATTAACCAGAATGTTCGTAAAATAATTAATGATATCATCCCCCAGTTTTGGCTACCTTAAACCAAACTAACGCAGTGAACAATTTAGAGGTAAATTATGTTTGGAAGACAACCAAAAGAAGAAAATATAGAGGTTCCTGATATTATGTTTCCTTCAGAATCTGAACTAGAAGAAGCTACGGAAGATGACACAGAATTAAGTCAAATTAGTAATATAGAAGACTCATCAATTGAGGAAAACAACCCCGAAGTTGTCACTATTGTTGAGAAAATTAGTAATATTGTTTCTCCCTATTTTATTGTCGTGGTAGGACTCATTTTAGCCGATGATAACTTCTTCTTAGGAATCATCTTAATTGCCATAGGGATACTTTCTTTATTGAAGATTTCTTTAACTGATATTGTCGCTTTATTTTTAGAAATTAAAGAAGGCTTAACTTCAGATGATTAATAGACTTTATTTTTATACTTCAGGAAAAATAGCACCCCTTTCTAATAGATTCCTTCTTATTTCAGTTGTCATTCCATCGTTATTACCAAACATAGAGCCTTCAATTAAAGCCCCACTTAAATTACTTTGACTTAAGTTAGCTTCTTGCAAATTAGCCCCTCTTAAATCAGCCCCAATTAAATTAGCTAAGGCCAAACTACTGCGATAAAAATCTGCTTTTTGTAAGTTAGCATTACCTAAATAAGCTCCACTGAGATCAGCCCCACTAAACCGAGTATAACTTAATGTGGCTTCACTTAAATCAGCATCGGTTAAATTAGCCCCCCGAAAATTACTTTGAGTTAAATTAGCCCCATTTAATTCAATTCCACTTAATTCGTTTCCCAAAAAATTGCCTCCTGCTAAGTCAGTTTGAGAATCTAATTGTGCAATTTTAGTTAATTCTAATAAATTGCTGGTTTTGACATCATAAATGTTATTAATTAATTGATGTAAATCAGCAAGATGTTGTGGTTCAATATTCGTGGTAGGGCTATCTATTTTTTTGACTTCTGATACATTAGAAGTTAATTGAATCATAGAAATTTCAGGAGAAAGCCGTTCTTTCCACAAAAATTGAGCCAGTTTCCGTTCTAGAATACTATGTTTATTAGGATGGATATCATGTCGCCATAACCCAGAGACATCAGTAATAGAAATATCGGCTAAACTAACTGCATAAGAGACAGTAACCTCAACAGATTCATTGATAGGTTGAATAGTAGCTAAGAGAGATGAATAATCAATTTTAAGAGTAGATTTCCCCGTTTGCGGAACTAAATGCCATACTGCATTATTATCGTAAGATTCTATTAACTTAAAAGGAACATTACCATTTAATTGAGGTTCAATAATTTTCCCTTGTTGTACTTTTAAATTGAGTTTACCCCCTTTGATGCCAAACTTGATTTGGCCATTGAGTAAAGATTTTTCTTGTTCATTGAAGCTAACATTTAAGTCCAAAATAAGCTTACCCTGAGACATCGCTGATGATTTCGGGGTTACTTGAAGAAAAATACACTTCGGATAAGGATTATAAGCGGTGTGGAGGTGGAGAGATAGATGGGATTCCGGCATGGTTGAAAAATAATCACTTCCTATCTCAAATCATATCATTAAAAGCCAGAAAAACTTTAAACTATTATTAATTATTAACGATTAATTATTCACAGTCTTCTCCAATTAACTTGATTATTATCTTTATCCCAATGCCATTGTAATAAATTAGCAGATTGACCTGGAGAAATACCTGATAAACCGATAGCTTTTCTAGGGGATTCTGTTGCTAAGGCAATCGCATTTCCTAGGGGACATAATTGCCATTCAACTAAGTTTTTAACTCCCATTAATAAAGGTAATGTTGTTCCTGCTAATGTACCATTAGCCAGTCTTGCGGTTCCTTTTTTGACTTCAATTTGTCGATCATCCCAAGGGTAAACCCCATCTCCTAAACCAATGGGTGCTAACGCATCACTAACTAAGAAAACACCTCTTTCATAAAGACTGCCTCTAAGTAATAATTCAATCATCGTTGGACAGACATGATTACCATCAGCAATTAAGCCACAATAAACCTGATGATTAATCATTGCTTCCCCTAATAATCCAGGTTGACGATGATGTAAAGGAGGCATCGCATTAAAGGCATGAGTCACCATTGAAGCACCCATTTCAAAAGCTTTTTTTGCTTGTTTTGCATTGGCTTGAGAATGACCTAAACTAGTAATAATTCCCCTCGAAGATAAATAAGAAATTACTTCATCGGTTATATCTAATTCAGGAGCTAAGGTAATAATTTTAACGATAGATTCATAACTTCCTAATAGCCATTCTATGGCTTCTACAGAAGGTGTTAACAGATATTGGCCAGGATGTGCGCCTTTTTTTTCGTGGTTTAAAAAAGGACCTTCTAAATGAATTCCTAGAACTTTTGCACTGGGAGTATCATCTTCTTTCTGAATCTTCATAAATCGCTCAAAAATAGAGAGGGATCGCTGTATATTTTCTACCGAGGTTGTTACTAAAGTAGGTAAAAATCCGTCAATCCCTTCTCGCCACAAAAATTCACAAATTTGGTGTAATTTAGGAATGTGTTTTTCTTGGATTTCTGGAAAGGCTAATCCTAACCCTCCGTTAATTTGTAAATCAATTCCCCCCAAGGAGAGCCAATCTCCTTGAGCATCATAAACATTATTCCCTTTTTGAGTAGAATCAACGACACCGATTGATCGGATATCTTCGATGATTCCTTGCTCATTGATCAAGATTTTTTGTTGTTCTTGATATCCGTATAATTTAGCGTTAATAATAGTAGTATTTTTTAACATTTTTATTTAACTTAGAATAAATTTATTTTTTTGACACCTAATTATAATGATGAAGAAGCATTAATAATTATGGAAATATTGACTATAAACTTAAAAGTAAAGATTTCCATTATGAAATAATTTCTAGTCAAATGATATCATAAAATGGTTATTTATTTTATCATTTACGCTTCATGACTTCTTTTTCTCCTGTCATCGGTATTATTATGGGTAGTGATTCGGACTTGCCCACTATGGAAAAAGCGATCGCTATTTGTGAGAGGTTTGAAATAGGATGGGAAGTGGCTATTGTTTCAGCCCATCGTACTCCCGAAAAGATGGTTAACTACGCCAAAACTGCCCATGAACGGGGTTTAAAGGTGATTATTGCCGGTGCAGGGGGAGCAGCTCATCTTCCTGGGATGGTTGCTTCTTTGACTCCTTTACCAGTCATTGGGGTTCCCGTTGCGACTCGTCACTTACAAGGGGTAGACTCTTTATATTCCATTGTACAAATGCCTAGAGGCATTCCTGTGGCTACGGTAGCTATTGGTAATGCTCAAAATGCGGGACTATTAGCGGTTCAAATGTTAGCGTCACACGATGCTACGTTACTGAAAAAAGTCCAAAACTATCGACAAGAATTACAACAAATGGTGTTAGATAAACAAGAAAACCTGGAACGACTTGGTTATGAAACTTATTTACAGCAAATGGAAAATTGAGATGAATTAATAATTAATCAGTGAGATTATTTAATCAATATTACTGATTCCCTATTTTATTTTAGTTTCATTTTTAGTTGTTTTTACGAACTTTTGTAGTATTTTTTTATGATTCGGATGTTAATTAATTAGGGATACTTAGGGAAAACTAAGGATAAGACTAATCAGGGTTAAACCATTGTGAGTAACACTTTTAAAAGCCTTACCCCTCAAAGATTTCAATATTCTTTATTTTGTCATTCTCCTCTTAATAAGAGTCGTATTGATCATGATTCTGTTTATAGTAAAACCAAGCGTTTAATTGATATTATAGGCGCAATTATAGGCTTGTTATTTACCTGTATTATAGCCATTCCTATTTTTATTGCCATTCAATGGGACAATACTGGTCCTATTTTATATAGTCAGATGCGTTGTGGCCTCAATGGAAAATTATTTCGTCTGTGGAAGTTTCGTTCTATGGTTATTAATGCAGAAAACCAAAAACACCTCGTTAAAAATGAAGCACAAGGTTATTTTTTTAAAAGTAATAAAGATCCTAGAATAACTAATATTGGTTACTTTCTCCGTCGTAGTAGTTTAGATGAATTTCCTCAATTTTGGAACGTTTTAAAAGGAGATATGAGTTTAGTGGGAACTCGTCCTCCTACGTAAGGATTCAGGTAGCAGGATTTGACAAAACAGACGACTGCGTTAAAGTAACGGTATGAGTCAAAAGCAGTCAAGGCAACCATTAAATCCAGAGGACTTGCACCAATTGTCAAAAGATCAATTGGTAGAAATTATCCTGACTCAATATAAACTCATCGAAGAACTGCGAGTTGAAACAGAAAAGTTAAAGCTCAGTCGTAATTTAGACAGCCAAACCTCATCAAAACCCCCATCAACAGACTTATTGAAGAAGTCTGAGAAAGCTAAAACAACTGAAGACGATAAGGATAAGAAAAGAAAACCAGGGGGACAACCTGGACATAAGGGAAAAACCAGGAAAGGGTTTGGGAGAGTTGACAGAATTGAAACTTTGCAACCATCGATTTGTGGCCACTGTGGCCAAACAGAATTATTAGGCGAACCAGTAAAAGTTGATTCAAGGCAAGTAGCACAACTGGTAGATAGACCCATTGAAGTCGTAGAATATCACCGCCATCATTGCCAATGTGCCAAGTGTGGTCAAATCACCTCAGCATCTTGGTCATCAAAAATGATACCAGGGCAAGATTTAGGGGTGAAGTTACAAGGATTTCTAGGATGGTTAGGAAATTATGGTCATCTCCCCTATAAAAAACAACAGGAAATGTTGTGGGAATTGGGAAAAATTGAGATTGGTGTGGGAACCATAGTGGCCACAAATCAACGAGTAGAGACGGCCATTAATCCCTCAGTTGAACAATTATCCCAATGGGTAAAACTAGAGCAACCAGCGATTCTGAAACGCCCTGGTCAGTCAAAGGAGTCAAAGAATGGCTGTGGGTGTTTACCAATCAAAATTTGTGTTTGTTTCGGGCTGGTGATACTAGAGGCCGGGTTGAACTTGAAGCACAGTTGGGTCGTGAATATGGTGGTGTTTTAAGCAGTGATGATTTGAGTGTTTACAATGGTTATGCTGTTGTCGCCCAACAGAAATGTTTAGCCCATTTACGTCGTCATTTTCAGAAATTAATCAAGACTCCAGGGAAAAATAACCGAGCCATCGGTCAAACTTTTCAAGAATTAATTGATGAGGCGTTTCGTCATTATCGAACTTGGCAAAATAACTCCGATAGGCATGGTTATCAAATTTGGGCAAACCAATTCAAAGATAAGATAAGGATAGCTCTTCAAAAATGGAGCAAAAAAGCTGGTTATGAAGCAGGAAAACTTTTGCGAAATCTCCGACAAAAGACAGAGCAATGGTGGTATTTTCTGGAGCATCCAGAGATCCCCCCTGATAATAATCTGGCTGAAAGATCCTTAAGATTAGCTATCACGAAACGGAAAGTTAGTGGCGGTTCAAGAAGCATGGAACGATTTAAACAAACAGCTAACTTGTTGACAGTGGTTCAAAGTTGAGGCAGCGCGTTGGGCGGGTTCCCCGACTTGAAGCGACTGCCGTGTCGTCGTCAAGGACGTTCAGTTATTGATTTTTTCGAGAAGTCATTGATGGCAAAAGCTGGTCATTCTGATTCTTTCTTTCCTTCACTTATTCCCAATTCTTAGACCTGAATCCTTACACCCAACCAAAGGTTAAAACTTGTCAAAAACCTGAAAGTCTCCTACAAAGCAAAACCAACAAGAAGAGTTTGGATTCCCAAACCTGGAAAAGAGGAAAAACGCCCACTAGGAATTCCGACAATACATGATAGAGCATTACAGATGCTCGTAAAACTAGCATTAGAACCAGAATGGGAAGCTAAATTCGAGCCTAACTCATACGGGTTTCGACCAGGACGCTCATGTCACGATGCAATAGGAGCAATATTTTCAGCAATCAGTAAAAAGCCTAAATATGTGCTTGATGCTGACATTGCAAAATGCTTTGACCGCATCAACCATAAAGCTTTGTTAGACAAAATAAACACCTATCCATCATTACGCCGACAAATCAAAGCTTGGCTCAAAAGTGGTGTTATAGATGACCGAATATTTGTCGAAACAACAGAAGGAACTCCACAGGGTGGATGTATTAGCCCTCTATTGGCAAATATAGCCCTACATGGCATGGAACAAAGAATCAGAGACGCTATTCCTGGCAAAAGCAAACCTTTTAAAAGGTATAAACCGAATCTAATTCGATATGCTGATGATTTAGTAATTCTACATTCAGAACTAGAAATCATTCTCAAATGCCAAAGAGTCCTAACAGAGTGGCTTAAAGACATGGGATTAGAATTAAAACCCAGTAAAACCAAAATAGCTCATACACTTCATACCCATGAAGGTCAAGAGCCTGGATTTGATTTTCTTGGATTTACCATCAGACAATACCCTGTTGGAAAATGTCATTCAGGTAAAAATCATCAAGGAAAAATACTAGGGTTTAAAACTATTATAAGGAAAATGTCGTGAATGCGGATTAATGTTTAGAGAAGGAGACACACTAAATATCGACCATATCATCCCCCGCTCTCAAGGCGGTAAAGATGAATACAACAATCTCCAACTCTTACATAAACATTGTCACGATATAAAAACAGCACACGATAGAGGTATGTATGACAAACACCAACCAATCGAGGAGCGGTATGAGGGGAAACTCTCACGTACCGTTTTGAAGACGAGTCGAGAAGGCGACTTCTCGGCTTAGTTTAACTGTGGTAGAAGGGGATCAGCTGAACTAGCCCGTTTTCTTCAAATTGCTATGGGTTCAGCTAGTGAACTTGAATATCACTTACTACTTGCTTATGATCTTAACTTACTCGAAGGCAAAAACTATGAATCTTTATCATCGAAACTGATTGAGATTAAACGAATGCTTACCGCTTTTATTCAAAAGCTGAATGCTGAACGCTGACGGCTGAATGCTTACATTAAATCGGCTATATCCCCCCTACCTCTAAAAAAGCTTTATATAATTTAGTTATTTAATAAAGGAAAAAAGTGTCCCACTGGTCCGATTCCTTTGCCAATATTTAAGGAATATTTTAAAGCGGTTGTTACATAATTTTTAGCGTGTTTTACTGCTAAAAGAGGCTCTTTTTCTAGAGCTAAATTAGCCGCGATCGCTGCTGATAAAGTGCAACCGGTTCCATGAGTATGTTGAGTTTGAATCATTTCTGTACTTAAAATTTCCCAATTTTTGCCATCAAACCAAACATCAACCCCCTGTAATTTATCTTTCATTGCACCTCCTTTAATTAAGACAAATTGAGATCCTAAATTATGAATAATTTGGGCAGCTTGTTTCATATCTTCTAAAGAGTTAATTGATAAATTGCTTAAAATTTGTGCTTCATAACGATTAGGGGTAACAATCAAAGCTTGAGGAATTAATTGATATTTTAAACTAGCGATCGCTTCTTCACTAATTAGCTTCGCTCCTGTGCGAGAAACCATCACCGGATCAACCACTAACTGAGTTAATTTCCATTGTTTAATCTGTTGAGAAACCGTTGAAATAATGTCCTCATTAAACAACATTCCTGTTTTAACGGCTCTCACATTAATGTCATTCATTACTGCGTTAATTTGAGCTTTTACTAAGTCCGAATTAATCCCTTGAACCTGATCAACTCCTAGGGTATTTTGAGCCGTAATACAGGTAATAACACTGGTTCCATGAACACAATAAAAGGCAAAGGTTTTTAAGTCAGCTTGAATTCCTGCTCCTCCTCCACTATCTGAGCCAGCGATAGTTAAAGCAATATTAGAAAAGCCCATTATCAGTTTAAAATAATTACTTTATCATTATACCAGTCTTGCTTCAATTAATAACTTTTCAAGGCAATAATGGGATCGAGTTTAGCTGCTTGTTGAGCCGGGAAAACACCAAAAAATAAGCCAACACTACCCGAAACACTAACAGCAATAATAATAGATGGAACAGAAACACTTGCTGCAATAGAAAAGAAAAGATGAGCAATAAAAACACCGCCTAAACCAACTCCAATCCCTACTAAACTGCCAAAGGTTGCTAATAAAATAGCTTCTAAGACAAATTGTCCTAAAATATCTTTTGGGGTCGCTCCTAACGCTTTTCTTAAGCCTATTTCTCCTGTTCTTTCTTTCACAGAAACTAACATAATATTCATCACTCCAATACCACCAACCAATAAAGAAATAAAAGCGATCGCTCCTAACATTTGTTTTAATCCTGCATTTGTTTCTTCTGCCATATTTAGTAAAGAATTCTGAGAAAAAATCTTAATATCATTCTCCCGACTTGTTCCATGACGTAGTAACATTAAATTTTTGACTTGAAACTGAACTGCATCCACACTCTCTTGATCTTTTGCTAGTAAAGCAATCGTATTTAAAACAATACCATAAGGAGAATTCCAACCTCTTAATTGATGTTGTGCCGTGGTAATAGGAACAATGACTCTATTATCTTGATTAGAGTCAAATAAAGCTCCTTTTTTCGCTAACGTACCAATCACCTCAAAGGTTATATTTTTAATTCTAATTTGTTGACCAATGGGATCTTGATTATTAAATAGCTTCTCAACAATTTCTGCCCCCAATACCACAACTCTTTGATTACGTTGAACATCAATATTATTAATAAAACGCCCTTTTTCTATTTCATAATTTCTCACGGGAAGATAATCAGGGGTGGTTCCGATAATCGAGTTGCTGAGAATTTGATCTTGATAAGTAATTAATTGATTGATCTGGATTTCTGGAGAAATATTCGTTAAATTAGGGATTAATTGTTTGATCGCCTCTGCATCTTCGAGTAACAGGGGTTTGGCATCTGATGATAATGTTCGTCTCACACGAGTAGAAGATAAGCTAACAAATAAAACATTCGGACCGAGGGCTTCAAATTGTTCTGCAGTTGCTTTTCTGGCCCCTTCTCCCACGGCAACCATACCAATCACAGAAGCGTTACCAATGATAATGCCTAGCATGGTTAAACCACTACGAAGTTTATGGGACAAAAGAGCAGAGGTAGCCATTTTAAGATGATCTGAAAGTTTCATAATACTTATATTTGATTCTTATGGCATCCAGTATAGATGAGTATTACCTAATTTTAAGACTGATAACACACCGTATAAGTTACGTTAACTTCAGGAATTTGTATAGTTGCCGAAACATCTTTATGACAAACTCAATTGATACCTTTGATGTTGGCTGATTATTTCCCATCCAATGACTTAACTTAAATCAATTATTCGCAGCGATCGCAAATCCCTTCGACAACTACTTCATATCTTTCTGCTTTAATTCCCTGGCGTAATCCCTTTAAATTAAGAGAGTCAAAGCTTTCCCAAGCAATGTCCTCTATCACACCACAACAACGACAACGAAAGTGATGGTGTGATTCGACATTAGCATCATAACGGCAAATTCCTGGTTCTAACAATACTTCTCGCACTAAACCCACTTCCCGTAAAGCTTGTAAGGCACTGTAAACCGTTGCTTGGGAAGAGGTGGGGGCATTTTTGTTGAGATCGCTTAAAATTTGCTCAGCAGTAGGATGATCTGTTCTGTCGAGCAAATTGGCGTAAACTGCAAAACGCTGCGGTGTAACCCGCAATTTCTTTTCTTTTAGGGTGTTTACGATGGTATTCGCTTCTTTTTTCATCGTCTTAACTTTATCTTATTGATGCGTTCTTATATTATAATTTAATGTTGTTCAGATTAGGTCTTATATTAAGATTGTTCAAGAAACTAGGTAATTATTACTCTTGACTTTTTCTTAAATAAGAATTATTCTGAGATGTAGCAGTAAAAGCTGATACAAAACTGATTGTCAAGAGGTGAAATATGGCCGCTATTGAAACTGTACCCAGTGTTGTATTTAAGACTCGTGTTCGTGATGAGTCCGTTCCCGGACCTAACCCCTATCGTTGGCAGGATTTAACCAGCGAAGAAATTTTTAAAGGGAAGAAAGTAATTGTTTTCTCCTTACCTGGTGCCTTTACTCCCACTTGTTCCTCTAATCACTTACCTCGCTACGAAGAGTTATACGATGAATTTAAAGCGTTAGGAATTGACCAAATAATTTGTATTTCTGTCAATGACGCTTTCACCATGTTCCAATGGGGAAAACAGCAAGAAGCGACAAACGTCTTCTTATTACCTGATGGAAACGGTGAATTCACCCGTAAAATGGGAATGTTAGTGGATAAATCTAACCTCGGTTTTGGAATGCGTTCTTGGCGTTATTCTATGCTAGTTAACGACTGCAAAATCGAGAAAATATTTATAGAACCGGGTTATGAAGATAACTGCCCCGCTGATCCCTTTGAAGTGTCTGACGCTGATACCATGTTAGCTTACCTCAAAGGAACAGAATCTTCTGGTGTTTCTGAACCCGTTAAAGCATTCGTTGGCTAATTTTCATCTTTACAGTCGTGAAGGGTAGGGTCTAATTTATGAATTGGCCCTACTTTTGCTTGGTGCGCGTGCGACTCGCCCACAGGTGACTAGTAGGTCGCATCCGCTTTTTGTGCATACTGGGAAAATGATGTTATAATAACAAAGGTGTATGTATGGCGAGCGTAGCCAAGTGGTTAAGGCACCGGGTTGTGGTCCCGGCATTCGTGGGTTCAAGTCCCATCGTTCGCCCTTTTTTATAGTGTTATTATGCTTTGTAGCGAGCCTTAAAAGGCTAAATCCTTAACTGCCGATTGACGACATTAAACTATTTTATCTGTGTCAATCTAGTAGGATGGGTTAGTTAAATAGGATTTTTCTTTTCTAAAGAGCATTGATTTTCAGTTATCAATTATCAGTTATAAAATAACTCTTAAGATGATTAGGATTGACTGACACAGTTAAAAATAGGATAATAGATAAAGGCATAACATAAGCTATCACTAATTTGACAATAATTTGAGGGGAACACCATGTCAACAGTTACAGAGAATGACCTCAAAGAATTAAAAGACCTCATTATCAATAATCATAGAGCTTTAGAAAAAGGTCAAGCTGATTTAAAAGAACAATTAACAACTATTGATAAAAGGTTAGCCATTGTAGAAACCCGTTTAGAAGACTGGAAACCTGCCATTAGACATCTCCATAATTTAATAAAATCAAGAAATATAGTATAATAAAATGAATAATTAGTTCAAAAAAGAATTGATTGTAGACAGCGCAGAACAGGCTATTGAAAGACCTTCAGATTATCAAGAACAAAAAAAATATTATTGCGGTGCGACCCCGGCGATTCGTAATCGCCTAGGGAACGCGCACCAAGAGACAG
>NETF01000011.1 GCA_002172675.1 unicellular cyanobacterium SU3 | reverse complement strand
TTATTAGGATTAATTGATGAAATAAAAAATCATACTGATGATAATTAAATAGGTAGCTATAGGGCTTAGAGTTTAGTGTGATAATTTATCTTATGAAAAATAAAACCAAAAATAGGGATTAAAGAGGTCTATCTAATCTTCTTCCAAGTGGCAGGTTCAGTCATTTTTTCCTTGGTTTCTTGTAAACGCTCTTTAATTTCTTCAGCACTATAGCGCTTTTTATCGGTATTATTTTCTAATGCCGCTTCTATTCTTTTTTTAAGAATATCCTGTTTAAGGTCTTCGTGTTCGTCTATTTCTTTTGCTTCGTCCATATATACAAAGACAGCTTCACTTGGATCAATGAATATACCTTTCTCAACCATCTCCAGAACCCATACTGCTATTTCAGGTGTTAAATACGCCTCAAACCGCAAACCACCGCTCTTAGCCTGCTCACGTAATTCTTGTGCTTGAGCGATGCGTTTTTTCGCCGTTTCATCAGTTTCTAGATAATGTTTATTTTCACTGCTCATCGTCATTGTGATTTGAGGTTATTGTTTAACTTGCTTGCTCTGACTCACTCCCAATTGAAGAAGCAAAATACGTTCTATTTCCTGCAGTTCTTCCAAACTCACTGCGCCTAAACAATCATATAATCTTTCCTTTGAGACAGTCATGATTTGGTCAGCCATCACTTTTGACAGCTTGTTCTTAATTTTCACATAGCATTCAGGTGGATATAGTTTTTTTGTAGCGCTTGTGGCTGGTATCACTTGAACACGGTTACTGTGAATATTTGATACGTCGTTACTTACAATGACTGCGGGTCTAGTTTTCTTTATTTCCGAGCCGATCGCAGGATCGAAATTAACCCACCAAATTTCACCACGTTTCATTCATTAGCCCCGACAGCCAATCTTCGGCTTGTGTCTCTCGATCAGAGTCTTGCGCCATAGCATGATAGCCATCTTCAAGCTCTGTCTCCACAACATGCGGCCGTGCCAGGCTATCTATGAAGCGACTGATTTTTCCCTGACCTATTTTTGCATGCAAGCCATTGTAAACTTCTTCTGAAACGGTGATTGTGAGTTTCTTCATCATACGTATACAATACCACATTAATACGTATAATGTCAAGCTATTAATGTTTCGTTTTGTGGAAAAGACATAGAAGGCGTGTGTGCCTTTTCAGATTTAATGATATACGCTTAGCAATCTGATTACATCTCGCAAAAGTAAAGACTAATGGAAGATTATTTAAACAGTTTGGATGCAGAGGAAAAAGAGTTTCTTGAGGAAATTGCTTTTAATCATGGAATGGGTCTCGAGGAATATGTCGAGCATTCTATCCATAGGGCTGTAGGGTTGATTTTTCCTGATGAGCTGGCTTGATATCGGATAGTGTTCATTGTGTAAAATAGTGATTACAGCGCCGATGAGTCTGTAAACTAGCCATTCTCGCTAGAACTTAAATAATTTCATTGTAGTTTCACAGAAGTGCTCATCACCAGAAAAGGGTAAGGGGGCACATGTATTAGTATGGTAAATACTTGACAAGTCGGTAGAGCTTTGATTTGTTGCAAATATTTTATGTCTATAGCGCTCTGAGGAATAATGAAACCTAATCTCGCGAATATTGCATCTACATTCATGATTGCTTCATCAATGTATCTGAACAGTCCCGTTTATGCTCAAAATGATAATAAAATGCCTTCTACACAGCAGATAGATCAGGCTGTAGAGCCATCTCCTGTTGTGGTAGACCGTATTGCTACAAGCGGGCTGGAAAGCATAATAAAGCAAAACCCCCTTATATACGGTGCATTAAGAGACGGTTTGAAAGGCGAAAGTGCCGCCGATAAAGAGGCCTTTGCGGCTTATTGGGCAGATTTGAGAGACCTCATATATATGGGAGATCCAACCCCGTTTACTAATCCTGGAAAAGCAAAGAAATATTATGACGATCGTAAGTTGAGGCAAAAGCAGCGGGAATATATGCAGAAACATCCTGAGGAGATTCAAAATGTTTTGAGTCAAGCCCTCATGAGGCTAAAAGACCCAGAATCATTCCCAGAGTTTAATCAACTTGTTGATGAACTTAGGAATATGGAAGGAGGGGAGAAAATTCCCTACGCTTTTGATTCAAAAGGCCTAAAACAAGCATTTCCCGAAATAACTGCTAAATTTACTGATCCACGTTTAAGCCCAGAACAACAAGAACGCCTTGCCAAACGTGAAATGAGCGAAGAAGAATATCTGAAAGCTATAGGGCAAACTAAGGAAGAATACCATATAACTATCGTTAATTATCTCTTCCAAGAAAAACAAGAGACTGCTGCGGAGAAATCCCGACGGCTTAAAAAAGAAAGAATTAAAGCACATGAAGAGCTTGTTAAGAAACGTGAGAGCTACGTTTATGCCGCTACATCTGTTTTAGCTTTATTTGATGAAAATGCTGCCTATGAAGCTGAACAAGCTTTTACGGGTGGGCTCAATGTTTGGAATGGTGTCACCTACATGAGTGAGTTTGGCTTTGACCCTACTGCTATAGGTAATGCCGCGACTGGTGTGAAAATGCTTCTATCCTTGATGGGTGGAAAATCAAAATCCTCACCAATGATGAGTATGCTACAAGAAGTGCTGAAAAATCAGCAACGAATGATGCAGGACTTACAAGATTTAAAAATTGAGGTTGCGCATCTAAAAGAAGATATTAATTACTTAGTGAGGCTCTCAAAAGCGCAACAAATAGAGCTTATTAATGAGTTTAATCGTATACGAATAAAATTGGATGACATTGAAGCGCTCACGTTTAGCACACAATCACTTACAGAAGAATTATTTAAAGAGGATGAAATAGCAAAGCGCAGATTAGAAAGCCAATATGTAATAAGCGAGTTCACTCAAAGGAACAGCAAACTCCGTATCGAGTATAAAAATGCTCTCGCCATGGATGACCCAAATGACTATAAGCCTTCTGATGCTATGGTACTTTTACAGAAAGACTTGCGCAAAGAGCTTTCTGCAACACATACTCTAGCCACGCAGCGCCTTGAAGACAATAGAACGAATAGTGCGTTTACGAATAAAGACGACATCCGTACTCTCGAAATCAGTCAAATGGAATATCTTCTTAAGGAAGATCGCGAGACTTTGAAGTCTGTAGGCATGCTTCAGGGCATGAGTGAATGGTTGCATTCTCTTACCTCTAATGATTTTAAATCGCGCATAGAGTACGGAGGACAAATTGTTTCTGATAATTTTTATGCTGGCAGTGATAGCGTGAATGCAATAAATGCTCAGCGTCTTGATGGTTACAATATAGACTTATACCGTAATGAAAGAGCAAACCAAGAATCTAAATCTCTACCTAACCCTGTTGTATTTTCTTATCTGGCTAAAGAGTTTGTCAAATTAGCGCGTTTTGATCAGCCTGTTCGTGACAAGGGTGAATTGCAAAGAGAAACCCGTATTGATGATTTTTGTGAAGATTTAAATGATATTGAGTATACAGTTGATCAAGCACGTATGCACATTCCATTGGCCATGGGCGCTTTTGAGCTTCATTTAAGGCAGCTTCAAGCGCAGCATAAGAATTTCATTGAAAAGCAGGCTAAGAAACTCAGAATTATGTATGATACCAGTATGGTTGAGTTGAGAGATCCTTATATTTTTTCTTTTTTTGAAAGTGCGCATGTAAAATCAGATTATAATCTAAAAGAAAAAAATAAAGGTAAAAAATTCGTATGTTATCAATTGGCTCATTCTGATCCTAATTATCTTTATTATGTGACTGCCTCAGGTTACACGCCAAATGAACGAGCAAAACCAAGGAATTACCCAAAGCCAGATTGGTTCGAAACTATGAATAGTTTTTTTAAGGGTTCTCAAGATATTTTATTTGAAAATACCAGACCTGAAGAAGCATTAAAACGTTTTAGAAAAAAATCACCTAATTTAGATAGTCTAGTTACAATTGGAGAATATTGCGGGGTATTTAATAAGGCTCAGCAGTCATATGCGCGTTTTCCGGGCGTGACTGTATACTACATTGAGTTGAACAACGACGTAAGAAATAGACAAAACCGGATAAAAGGACCCAATGTTTTACCTTATTTCATACTTAGCAATAGACCAATGAGAAATCCGAATACTGGCACTGAATCGCATGCTGTTCTGCCTTATCATCCTGATGCTCCATATTATAAAGGCCTATCCCCAGAGGGGCATTACAAAGCTAAGCAAGCCTACGCACAGATTTTTGTGAAAGAGATTTTTGGCAGGCATAAGGAAATTCAAAAGGCTTGGGCAAAAGAACTTACCGATAACAAAGAAGAATATCTCGGTAATCTATATCGCTCATATTTTGTGCTGCAAACACTTCTTGATATAGGATACGGTAAAGATTACGAGAATCGTATTCCTGAGCTTCATGGAGTTTATGGTGTCGTAAAGGATATGGAGAATATTTTTGATTTCATTAAAAATAATTGGGAGAAGGGCATTAATAGCCTCGAACGTAATCCATCTATTCTTGCTGATTTTGCATTAGGCGACAAAACGCTTAGCATGGAAGAGTGGATGGACAAAAATTACCCTGCAGGTCTTCCTATTGACAGTACAGTCAACAAAGAAATGTATGAGGCCATGTTTAATAACGTTATAAGCGAATATTACGATTACTATACACAAAACACAGACGAATATTCAAAGATAGCCACGGTCAACATTAATACTGCCGTATTTAAAAACTATAGAGGAGAAAGGTCAGTTAAAATCACTAACCTTGAAAGTACTCTTGATTTTCCCGATCAAACACAGCACATAGCACCTTATTTGCAAGACGCTTATGATGCTTTCAATGCTGCCTATATACGCGAAGAGTTAAGGCCGCCCGAAGATTGTTACCATCCTGCCTATAATCAAGAGTAAAGCTTGTGAAGCCTCTGTTTACAACACACACCTATTACGCTAAATGTGATAATATAATTTATGGTAAATAATGGGTCTTTATTGTTGCTCAGATGTCTCACGCAAAAATTCTAGGGTTTCTACATTAACCCGCAATTCTTGCTCAGTGGGTTGACGTCCAAATTTTTCAAGCCAGTTAGCTTGAATTTCGGCACGAAGCTTATCCCGCTTGGATTGAAATTTTATTATTGCCGCCATGTAACGAATGTAGCATAAGCTAATTCTGAAAATCAAATGACTGCGCTAGTTGTTAAGAATATTCATGTAATGAGCTTTTATTGATTCTTTTATATGAGTGTAACTTTCAGGAGGTAATAAAATATAATCAGTTGTAGTTCCTACTATCATTACATTACGTAAATCATTCTCCACTAATTTTTTTATTAACTCAGAATGACGATTAATACTGATATCTATACTTATATAAGCATATCCTTTACAGTTGAATTTCCCACTATTATATTGCGAATATTTATTGTCATCTGAGAATGTTAGCTGAATATCATCATCCTTTGAAAAACAGGTACTAGGTGAAGAGAAAAATGCAAGAATGATTTCATCTCCACTATTGAATACACTTATAGAGCCTGTAGATTTATCTCTAAGAATGCCATTAAATGTTGATTTGTCTTTTGATAGGTATGATGAATCATATTCAAAATTGTATTGCTGAAAACTTCTAATTCGAGCAGAGCTATAATTTTCTATATTCCCATCTCGGTCTTGAAGTGTATATGTTAGGCTATTGCTATTTTCCTCTACAAATACATCAGTACAGGTATAGAATGACCCATCCTTTTTCACCATTTTTCCTTTCGTATTATTAATGGATTTCTTGTAGTAACCCTCTGTAATAAAAGGAAAGCTATACTTAGAAGAAATAAAGTAGGCAGAAACATTTTTCAAATACTCATAATATAGATTGTTTCCGTCCTCATCTTCTAGCTTTAAATAAACATTGAATTTTTGTGAATAACGACTATTTACTTCTGTAAATTCATAGCCCACATATTTGAAATATTTACCATAGACTTCATTTATATCTGTGCTAATTTTTCCTGCTTTTTCCGTAGAACTTAACCCCTTGTATATTTTTTGGGGTTCTGAATGAATATCGGTGAAGAATCCTGAATAGGTTCTCTTTTCAAACTCTGAATAATATGTACCTGTATTTTTTTTGTTCATTAATAATCTCTGCCCCATAAAACCACCGAGGTTTCTGTTGGGGGAATTACTCAATGAATCGTATGGTTTATTTTTTATATTTTTCTCAATTTCCTTAAATGGATTTGTTTCTATGTTATCAGTTTTTTCCCTTACCTCAATTTGCGAAAAAGAAGAAATAGATACTAGAAGCAGTAAGAATATTGTTATAGCTCTCATTTAGATTTTTTGCTTAAAACGAAGTATAAATACTTCAATTGTGTGCTTTTTATTAGGCGCAAAAAAGGCTGATAGCCAAAGATGAGATAATTGGTATTATTGATGGCGGAATAGAAATTCTCAAAAAATTAAGTGATAACCTTAAATACAAAAATTAAGGATATTCCTGTCGCTCATGAAGAATATTTAAGATGCGTATAGTTGTAGACTCTGGGCTATCGTAAACAATGAAATATGGTAGACCAGCTATTGAGAGTTCCCGAGTATTTTCTTTACTGCCTTTTCTACCTATGAAAGGAAAAGTAGAAATTGTCCTTATGAGTTGTAGAATACGTCCTATGATAAGACATTTGCTCCATGTGTACATATGAGGCCTATTTATTTTTACCCAGATAGTTTTTCTCTGGTTACTCTAATCAGTTTTTCAAAATTTGGGTCATCAACAACCCATTTTTCGGGAAAATAACCATGTTCATCTTTTTCTAGTGTCAAGTGTGGAAACTGTTGGAGTATATATTCCGCTAAATTTCTTTCTCCATTTCTGATGGCTGTATGTAGTATATTTTCTTCCTTAGAAGAGGAATTCACAAGTTCATGAAATTCTTTTATTAGAAATTTAAATAAATTTTCGTCTCCTCTCTTGATTGCTATTTTAAGTGCATCTTGTTTCCCATTAGATAGTAAATACAAGTTGGCAAAACGATTTCTGCGTCCACTATTATCCAACAATAGAGATTTTTTTAAAACGTATTTGATATCATCTAAATTTTTATTCTCTAGGGCGAAAGGAATTAGCTTTTTTGCTTCACCCTCTTCTAAATCAATACCTATATAAGTATATAGGAATGAGCAATTATCTTTCTTTTTGAAAATTTCAACGGCTAATTTTGTACTATCCAATTTAAAATCTTCGATAATTTTCTTTAATATATTTTTAAGTACTATCCTATCTGTGTTTTCAGGTAGATTATGAGTTTTGTCTTTCTTTTTTATTCTCAATAAAATACTCTGTAACCGTTCATATATACCTAGTCCAATATCATCTAAACCATACTTTTTTAAATCTTCTTTATCCGCAGTTCTATCATGTATGTAATGGAATAATTTTGAAAATCTTTCAGCTTCACTTGTAGTAGTATTAGTATCAATTTCTGGTAATTCTTTTTTGAAGTAAAGCTTATGTACTCCTTTTATTATAGGGGCTACTCCTATAAGAAATGGTAGTGAGGAAGTCACCAATATTAAACCTACAGCAATCAGTGGTAGTCCTAAAAAAAAAGCACAGCCATGATTGCCCTCATCCTCACCAGAAGCAAATAAAGCTGCTGCTATCCCACTTATAAGCGTAGTCCAAAATATTGTTCCAGCGTGGTCTATTAAAAAATTTAGGTACGGTAAAATATATGGTATAAAAACATAGTCAAATGACAGATAGCCGAGTATTAAGGTTAGTGGAGTATAAAGGGCAATATCCTTGCGAACTTTTTTTACTTTTTTCTTTCTTTTATGTTCTGTTTTTTCTTGCTGTTTTAGCAAAAAATCCCTTTTTGCAAGAGACTTATCATCAGAGTATTCAGGTTTTGAAATTATGTACGAAAATACATTATCTAACGCATCTAAAAGGGAAAAATAAAAAGGGCTTCCCGTTCTAGGGTCGTCTCTATCATAGAGAACAACCGCTTCACCTTTTTTCCCAGATTGAATATGATTTAATGCCTTATCGAAATGTCCAGCATTGATATAATCAGAAAGCACCTCTTCAGGGCTTTTTGTATTCTCCATTCTTCGATTTTTTAAGTAAGTAAATTTCTATTGAATTTAGGCAATATCAATTTATTTCGGTTGTAGCTTTTCGTTTTTGTCTAAATGTTTTTTCCTTTATCAAGCCCCAATCTTGCAACACTATTTAGCATAGAAAATGATTTCATTCACTGGTAACAGCTTATTTTATACTATCAGAAAAAATTATAATATAATTTGTGGCAGATATTCTATATATATCAAGATTGAAATATCTGATGGCATCATTTACTTCACTTGTAGATATAGGTGAGAAAAAGGCGGTGTAAGAAAGTGAGTCGGACCTTCCGACTAACGATAGCGTGAGTTACCCCACACCATCAATAGAGGATTAGCCTCTAATCACAATGATGAGGAATATCACCGAGATTATAAGCTCTCTCATCACTTTCAGAAGGTTTTTTAATTTATTCATTTGCATTTCTACAAAGTTTAAATTATTTGAATACACCTTCCCCACCAATCAGTACAAAGTTAGCTAACTTTATTTAGAAAATGTGATAACCTTAATTGTGGGAAAATCTAATACTAGAACAGTCCAAAAAACTTCAGTGTACCAATGACAGCTACTACAGAAGCTATCTGAGCACCATAAATTTTAGCAGTCAACCTTGCTTCTAAAGCCTGCATTTCTGCACGTAAGAAATCTTTTGTAACAATGCTATCACCAGCAGGAAGTAATTGGTCAATCAATACACGAGCCTGATTTGATTTAAATCCAGCCTCTTTAAGTGCTTGTATAGCTTTATCTGTATCAATTGCAACGGTCATATTAACATTATAGACCTGTTAACCATAAATATCAATAATTTTTAAAGTGTGATGATATATCTTGGGGTTTTCTGCACAAATAGGGAAAATGTCTCACAACTCTATTAGTTATGAAAGCCCCAACTTGCTATTAATCAGTAAATTAAACACTTATTTTATGCTTTTTTTACGTCCAATTTTATAAGAAATTTTGAGGCTGAAAAACAGGACATAAAACCCTAATACCAATTTACGTGCTTATAATGCGCTTAATAGCTTATTTGAACAAATGGATTGATGAGTAAAAAACTATAGTTTGCTGCATTAGAACGCTTCTCAATAAATCACTTTTTGAATTTTTTAAACAAAAGGACTAAGGAGAGGATAATTATTCACTTTTTTGGTTTCTATGAGACATTTTCCCTGAATGTGCAGAAAACCCCTATTCGTGATATGAAATTCAGGCTATCACAGATTGAGGAACGCCAAGCCCATCATAGTGGTCGCATGGATAGAATAGACGACCGACTAGCACGGATTGAAAAGAGACTGGACTTAGTTCAGGTATAAATTTAAAAATTCCACTTATTTCCCATCATTAAGGTTATCACTCAAATTTGTAAGAAAATAAAAAATCGTGCTGAAAAATTTTGAAATATTTTCCCTAAGTGTGCGAAATCAACTAATTACTGATAAGTATATCATTAATGTATAGGCTGCACTTCACTCTCGTATAGCTGTTTAATCTCTTGATAAGTTTCTGCAATTGATACGCCAAGCCCTCCAACTTTAGCTTGGAAGCTCATCGTTTTCCATTCGCCGTTTGTGTACAGTGAATAGTTTGGAATCACTCCTTGAGGTAAATCTGCTACAACCATAGCCATATACTTACGCCCTTCATTTACATGTGTCGACATAACGATATTTAAATCTGCCTCAAGCTTAGTTTCTCTTTTACCGACTGCGACAAGCGCAACCAACGCACTATGTTTTTTAGAAAATGCAATAGAGTCTTTCACTGCTGCTTTATACCCCCCTCCAAGATAATCAAAAACTTTTACTGAGCTGGCCTTGGAGAATTTGACTTCTGCTTCTGAAAAATGTGCATAATCGGCATTAGCTTCGTTTATATTTTTGGATTTTAAAGAATCATTTGCGGAGACAGCATTCAGCCATGCTCCACTAGACGTCAAAACAATGACTCCACCTGCAAACTTTCCTGTTGTACTGAAAAATTGGCGTCTACCCTTTTTGACCTCCCGTTTCAGAGATATGACTGATTTTATAATACCCTGTTTATTAGTCATTCTTATAGTATTCGATATGAGATAAAACTACATTTTAATTACATAATATTAATATATGAATGTCGCCATGGATAATTTTGAAGCTGAAAAGCTAGCATAATAGCTTATTTACAAGTATGGATTGATAAGTAAAAAATATAGTTCACTGAATTAAAATACTTCTCAGTAAGCAATTCTTAATAGAATAAGGTTAAGGAGAAGATAATTATTCATATTTTATTAATTTGCTATATTTAATGTAGATTAAATGTCTAATTCTGCACTTGCGTAAGTCCTAATATATTGGATTAGCTATATTCTCCCATTTGACATATAAATCTGTAGATTTATCTAGTAATTTTTTCAATTGATGATAAGCTTCATTCAATTCTTGTTTATTTCTAAAATTAGTTAATTCACCTGCATCAATTCGAGACCATATTTTTGGATGCTTATCCTCTAATGCATACGAAACTCTAGACGGTGAATCACCTTCTTTTTGATGGGGTATTTCAAATTTTGTACAGATTTGGTTTATCTGATTCAATGAGTCTAGATACAGTTGATAAGCTTTTTTACTCTTTTTTCTCCTATGACTCTTCTCAATGATATTTAAGATAATAATAATAAAAAAAATGATTGCAGCTATTATCAGTATAATTTTCATTTCTCCAATGTTTACATGAATATCTAAAAACCAATAAAGAGTTTCATAATTAGTGTTACTAGTACATTTGTAAAAAATTACTATTAATAGAATTAAGAACTAGGGACAGCAATATCATTCTTATTGCCTACTCCTAATGCCATTCTGTTTTGGGTAGCTATAGGGAAAGTCGAAAATAATAGGAGAGAACAAAGTAAATGATACGGTCGCATAAATGGAAATAATAGTTTCAGTAAATAATATTCGGTACGGGTATCTATAATTGAAGTTGCAAAGACTGGTGGTTAAATACTGTTAAAAATTATCTATACTCTAAAGAACAGATGAATGAATATAAATTATGCTTTGAAGCACGGTTCTGGGAACATTAATATTTATGCTATTTTTTATAAGGCCTTTAAGTAGATAGGAAATATGATGATAAGTAGCAATCCCATAATTACCATAAATTATATTATCATACAATATTCCATATATATGTATAAAATCTCTGCTATTATTCTTTGATTAACAATAAGTACAACACTATCACTTATTTGATGGTCTTTGTTTATTGCAGCATATTCAATCAAATGTTCCTTGAGTATTACAGCTTCGTCCAAAGGCAAAATAGTGGCTAATAAAAGATATGTCCCAATGAATTTTGTGTCATTAAAATGTTTAAATCTTTCATGATGCCCATTCTTTATGAAATATTGGGCAATGAAATAATCTGATATCTTTTCATGCCTAAATATATATGACTTTATTTCTTTACCTTGAATATCTTCTGCATCTTTCGGTATAACCATTTTGGGTACAACCATTTTGTATTTTTCCATGCAATATAATTCATCTCTTTCATCAGATGTAAATCTATTTTTTTTAGGATTAAGGCGTATTTCAAAAGCCTTTTGTGAAAAGGTTTCTATTGGAAAATCAATAAGATTGACTTCTTTATACCCCTTATTCATTATATCATATTGCTGCTTCTGAAGATTGAATAAATTAGGTTTTTTCCCTTCTGCTATCATTTCTGCGACAAGTGTAAGTTCCATGGGATTAGAGAGTATTTTTCTTATTGAATCCTCATTTGGTTCAGATATAAAAATCTTATCTATATAGTTTTTACATGCTTCTTTAAAAGCATTGCCTTTTAGTTTAGCATTTTCTGTTATAGAGGCTTCTTTAGAAACCAGAAATTGTAAAATCTGCTCATCATTTAAAGGTAAAAGTTTGTAGGTCTTTAAAGAAGAAGGAGCAGGCTTCCATATAATAGGTTGTGTACTCAAAAAAACCTTGCAGTTGGTATAATTCTCACAAAATATTCTGATTTCACTTTTAATATCTTTAGATACTTCATTCAGACCATCTATATATATGTCGATAGCCCCTACATATATTAAATCTCTTAGATAACTAGATTTTTGGGCTAGACCATGGGTCTTATTCTGTATTGCTGATACAACTCCAGCGTCACATTTTTCTGCTGATAAAAATACACTTATCCGATTACTTTCTTTTGCCAAATGCCTCAAAAGCATTGATTTACCTAAACCAGAATCACCTTCTATTAGAATCTTATTTAAGGATTTTGTATGTGTTTTAAAGTCTTTAAGCGATATTTCCTTTTTATCTTCTTTTAGTGAAAATTTCTTAAAATAATTATCATTTCCTTGTAAATATGCATCCGATAAGAATGCCTCATTAAATGGGCTCAATAAAATGTTTCTGAGAAAAGGGACCCAGGTTAAAAGCGCAGCTACATATATTCCACTGGCAAATACAGTGACCCATTTATTCCAAAAGAAAATAGCTTGAACCTGTTTTGATTTTGGATAAACGAATATAAATACAAGCCAAAAGGTAGGATGTAATAAAGCAAAATGCCAATAGTCTTTCCACCAAGAAGGGTTTTCTAATTCTACTATGGTCTCCTCGATATCTTTTAAATACAAATCAACATTATTATCTATAAGATAATCGCGGTGCTTTTTGAGTAAAGCAACATTATCTGTCCAATCAAACCCTCGCTTATTTATATTAATTATATCATGGGTCGCTTTTGCTATATCTTCTTTTAGATTAGATAATGAGTCGATATTATCCCAAGCAATAGAAAAAATATTAAGTATTCCTATTGCATCATCGCCATCAATTTCAAAATCATCATTGGGTAATCCATTGGGTTTACCAAGCCAATGTACAAAGCTTTGGCCTCCCGAAGAATAATGAGCCAAAAACCGAAGTTCGGAATAAAGTACATCATAATCTGATTGTATAGCATTTAAAATGCAAATTATGGTTTTTGTATCCAACTTAACTCTCATTCTCGCCAATGCGTAGGCAGCAGAGCGCCTGACAAAATCATTATCACTATTGAGCAGTTCGGCTATTTGTGGGGCGAATCTAGCCCCCTCTTTACCCATTTCCCCCAATGCCTCGGCAGCAGAGCTCCTGACATCATCATTCTCACTATTGAGCAGTTCGGCTACCTGTGGGGCTACACTAGCCCCCTCTTTACCCATTTCCCCCAATACCTCGGCAGCATAGCGCCTGACACCTAAATTCTCACTATTGAGCAGTTCGGCTACCTGTGGGGCTACACTAGCCCCCTCTTTACCCATTTTCCCCAATGCCTCGACAGCAGAGCGCCTGACACCTAAATTCTCACTATTGAGCAGTTCGGCTACCCGTGGGGCGAATCTAGCCGCCTCTTTGCCCATTTCCCCCAATGCGTAGGCAGCAGAGCGCCTGACACCAAAATTCTCACTATTGAGCAGTTCGGCTACCTGTGGGGCGAATCTAGCCCCCTCTTTACCCATTTTCCCCAATGCCTCGGCAGCAGAGAGCCTGACAAAACTATCATCACTATTGAGCAGTTCGGCTACCCGTGGGGCGAATCTAGCCGCCTCTTTGCCCATTTCCCCCAATGCCTCGGCAGCATAGCGCCTGACACCAAAATTCTCACTATTGAGCAGTTCGGCTATTTGTGGGGCGAATCTAGCCCCCTCTTTACCCATTTCCCCCAATGCCTCGGCAGCATAGCGCCTGACAAAACTATCATCACTATTGAGCAGTTCGGCTACCCGTGGGGCGAATCTAGCCCCCTCTTTACCCATTTTCCCCAATGCCTCGGCAGCAGAGCTCCTGACATCATCATTCTCACTATTGAGCAGTTCGGCTACCCGTGGGGCGAATCTAGCCCCCTCTTTACCCATTTCCCCCAATGCCTCGGCAGCAGAGCTCCTGACAAAACTATCATCACTATTGAGCAGTTCGGCTACCTGTGGGGCGAATCTAGCCCCCTCTTTACCCATTTCCCCCAATGCCTCGGCAGCAGAGCGTCTGACACCTATAGATGAATCTTTAAATGCCGAAACATATCCATCTATTCTCCAAAATAAAGTATCTGTACTAAGTTGCTGACTGTAAGTATAAGAATAAAAATGAGTTGAGATATAACAAGTTAACCAAAAAAATAAGATTGGTTTCATTTAAAGAGGTTTTTGAAGCTCTTCTAAAGATATTATTTTTTATAAAAATTGGGTACTAATTTTCAGATTGCTTACTTAAAAAACATTTTAAGATAAGCAATTCTGAATTTCTAGCTATTAAGGAATAATTTTTTCACCCATTTAAGTATTCAACTAATTTAATTCTAAGTCTATGTTTCCCATAAGATAAATTATAGCATTTTTTGGCATCTATAATAGGTACATATGTAATTAAATATCCTTTTAAGCTACATATAGGTATAAATTAATGGCAATAATGAATTTAAATAAAATATAAAATGGCTATACACAATGCATAAATTATATATGTACCTATTTTATTTAATTAAACTCAAATGAAAGAAATACAAACCGATAGTCTGAAAATTGAACAATTAAAGACTCAATTATCAAATAGCAAGGAGTTTTATGATAAGTTGCTCGAGAATCAAACTATATATTTTGAAAATTTATTAACCACTGTTGGGATTATAACTACGATATTAGTCGTGATAGTGACCGTTTTCAATGTTTACGTTTCTAGAGAAATTCTAAAAAAAGATGCTAAAAGGCTGTACGAAAAAGAACAAGATAAACTTCAAAAGCAATTCTTATCTGAAGTAAACCAAATGGGTAAGATTAGTGAATATACAATGCATATAAATGCAGCAAACTTCTACATAACATCAATTATTCCAGGGAAACAATTTCTAGCAATTAATCATTATTTCAAAGCGTTGAAAATCGCTATAGAAGATTTACACGAAGACAATAAAATTATAGATGTTATGCATGATATAATTACATCAATTGATATAAAATCAACAGAGGAATTTAATTCTAGAAAGTTAAATGCTAAGCAAATGAAAGAAAAAGCAAAAGTTGAAAACTATAACTTAGAAGAATTTAAATCGATATTAAATTCGGTTCCTGATAATTCTACTACACTTAAAAATTTAGTATTAAAAAAATTGGTACAAGAAGGGAAGAACTAAGTTCTGGCCATATTAATAGGTGAAGATGTAACTAACCACTAATTATGGCGGTAAAATAACCAAATAAAATGGCGGGGCTATTCTTATAAGAAGCTCAGAGCACAACTTTATAACCGTCATTTAAAATAAAAAAAATCCCGCCATAGCAGGTGGCACATTACACCAAAAAGAGGGATATAAGACGTATTGTGTGATAATTTATCTTATGGATAATTCTAATATTTGTTCATAATCAAAATAATTATTTACTGGTCGACCCTCGAGTTGATTATTGCTATTAGACGAGCAAGTCTAGAAAGCTTCTCCCAAAGATTCATAATTTGAAAAATTGGAGTCCTTAAAGTTGATGCTTCGGGTATTTTACTATTCTTTAGTGCTTTTGTTTGGTTTAATAATTTTTCAAGGAAAGATATAAGCTCTATATATAATTCTCCTAATGGTATATAGGAATTTCTGCGAAATCTTGCTGATGAACGAGGATAAACTACTGGTAAACTAAAAAAAAAGTCTAATTCTTCGTCAGTAATACCTGAATCTTCTATTTCTACTTTTGTGGGAAAGTAGACGTCTTGAATAAAAACACCATTATTAACAAGCCTTCTATATGTATTAATAGCTTCATTTAATTGGTCTGTAATCAAGTCAATAAGACCAACATCTAAATCTTTAGATATTTCTAATCTAGATATGAGTTTATATATATCTGATGCCGCACTAAGAGATTTTTCTCCAGCATATTCTGTATCTCTATTTACAGCGGGAGGGAATTTTACAGTATTTCCAAAATACATTATACAGGTAGTTCATTGTTAATAAAACTATTAAACTCTTTGCTGTAATTTAATTTGACTTGCCCCCAAATCTTGGACACTGTCTCATTTTTCATTGATGCTCTTATGTCTGCTTTAAAAAGCTTATTGTAATTTTCTGGTAAAGGTAATATCTGTTGCAATTCAAAACTTGATGCATAGTAAGATATCAACATTCTGATAAAATGTTCTTGTTTTTCTTCGTTTTCTCCATCTGGAATAAATACTTCTGCAAATTTAAATTGAAGTTCTCTGCCTTGAGCGAGAACTTGGTTTGTAAGTTGTACTTGGTTGTTTTGTAAGTTATTATTTAAGCTTTCTTTTGCATTACTTAGATTAACCTTTACAGACTTCAAATTTTTAATAGAAATCCAAAATCCACCAAAAACTACAATTAACTGAACGATAGAGATAAGATTTGAGGTAGTAATTGGGTCAAGAGCAAACCAATCAGACATATCATAATTATTATAAGCAGCAGAATGAATACTAGCTAAATATAGGCAACAATTTTTATTAATGAAATTATTTATAATACTTATGTGATGTGATAATATAATTTATGGCAAATCTTTTATGATATTGTATTATTTTCTTAACCTCCATAGTTTTTCTTCCAATGTTCTGAAAAGTAATTTTGCAGAACTCTGTGTCGAAAACGCCAACTCCCTCCGTCTGATTCAAGGATATTATTGACCGTAGCTTTTTGTAAGAACTTGACTAGTTTAAAAGGAAGCAGACCTTTTCGATGTAGCAACCATTTCAGATACATATGCTGAAGGATTGAAAAATGTAATATCCACATTGAAGATTTAAATCGCTGATAAGGATTTTTAATCTTTAAAAAGGGATAAATACTTTTATCAATTCCATTTAAAATGAATAATAGCAGAACGAGTCCTTGCGATATGGGCAGACCTATAAATAGAGCTTTGAAACCTTGAGAAAGACCTTCTTGCAGACTTATAAAAAGACTTAACAAAAGACTTATAAAAAGACCTCCAATCATAAAAATATAATATACTACTTTATCATCTTTATCTGGAATGAAATTTTTAAAAGACAAAAGTATTCTATCTCTAGTTGTAATATTTGGATAAGTGCTATGGTTTTTTAGACTAATAAGCAAACCATAGAACTGTTGTATGCCAATAAACATGACCAAAAATTTGAGACCACTGTAAAAACCAAATAAGATACCCCAGAATAGCCAATAGGACAGGTAAAACAACAGGCCTTTAATCAATATAATTTGTATTAATTTTACTATGCTGAACAAAATCCAATCATATTGGAGGTCAACTAGCTCGAAATTGACAATTTGTTTTTTATTCATTGTGTAGGCCAAAAACCCTAAATATTTTTTTACTTGTATTGAGGTGTGGGTTTTAAATGCCGTAGTAGATTCATTGATAAACTTCTCTACAATTTCGGCTTTTCTACCATCTAATGAAGTACTTTTAAAACCAAGCTCTTCCCAAGATTTCATAGAAGCAAACAGTAATTGTGTCGTATTAAGGTAGAAAGGGGTTTGAATGGCTTCTACTAATGAAGAATCTCTATCCATGGCATTTAGCATACCATTTGTTTCTGGTGATTTTATTTCCTTGAGACTGTTTTCTATCTGGGTAATGGTCAGTGGTTTTACTTTGATTTGACAATAAACAGGGGCATCAACTGTCTCAGCATACTCGCTTATTCGTGAAGAAATAACATACCTGATATTTTGACTTATCCCATATTTCCCAATTGCTTCTAAACAACCTTGGCGGTTTTCTTTTTCCAGCTCGTCCAAACCATCAAATAATGGCAATAATTGTTTTTCTATTACGAGTTGTTTTGTAATAGTTTTTGAAAACCCTATCTGGGGTAGTAATTCCATGAGCCATTCTTCCACAGAGGAAAACCGTGATTGCCATGTAGCCATATCGAGGATAATTGGAATTTGATTATCCTTCCTTTCAATAAGCTGAGAAGCCAATTGCAATAATAAAGTAGTCTTCCCCGCTCCTGGGTCTCCAATGATTAATAAACGGCCTTTATGTTTATCAAAAAGTGTGACCAATTCTTCCTTAATCTTTTTTGAATTAATATTGTCTTTATCATAAATAACATCTTTGGTTGTTGTTCCTTCCGTGGAATATTTTAATTCCAGATTAATAGGAAGCCTGCCTGCAAGTTTACTCTGAATACGCCCCTGATGGCTTTCTGATAAGCCCTTTCTGATTTGTTGAAGTTCTGTTTCAGAGACTGATAGCCCATTGTCTTGTTTTTTATTTTTCTTTTTTGGAAAAAGTTTATCCTTCTCACTTAGCAGTAAGGCCAGTGTACCTAGACCTATCATTATGATTAAATATCTCTCACCCAATAAGCCTTTAAGTTTTTCTGCTATATCACCACCGATTAATTCTGGTGACAAAACAAACATAGCTACTACAATGAACTTATATAAAAAATTAAGAAAAGGTCTTAGTGAGCTTTTCATCTAAAAATATCGATTAGGCTTATTTATTACCATAAATATATGGTCACTTATGGTAATAGCAAAAAAGAGGAGTTTTTCTATACAGGTAGTAGTGTGATAACCTTAATTATGAAAAGATAATGTCTATAGTTAACTAGCCACTATGGTAGGCAATACAGATTTGAATGCATTAGTTATTCCAGAAACGGAATTATTTCCTAAAACTCGAATAATCCAACTTTCAAAGTTACTTCTACTTGTTGCTCTTAGATGCCTTGCTGCTATTGCTAGCAAGCCTTTATTATCATAAAGAGACATTAGTCCAGTAATATCTCGATTTGTAATACAGTTATTTATCTTGGTTTCTTGCGCTGTTGCTATGGTTACTATATCTAAAGCAGAAGTTTCCGCTGTATATTCGGTTGCTATATCGGCAACTGTACTAGCACTACTTAAATCAATCTTTTTCAATAGACGGTCTATCCGTCTACGGCAATATCTAGTGATAACCTTTTCAAGGTTATTGCCATGCTGTATATCAGAGATTACATCATTAGTCATTTGTTGAAGGATTGTTACCAGAGCACTATTATCGTGCCCTTCGTGTCTTCCGATTGCTGTAACTATGTCTGGAAGTAAAAATAAATTCTCTATTTCACTAGTTGGTAGAACTTTTATGCCGAGAGTATTTAAATAAGAAATTTCATCATGTGAATAATCATCAGCATCAACAATTCCTGAGCAAGTAATCCGTGTAAGTGCAGCATTGCTCCGCATAGTTACTACAGAATGGATAACACTCTCGCAAGAACCTCGTGGAATAACTGTCCAATCGGGATAACAATTTCTATATATAGCATAATCAAGACTTGAACTTGTACCTTCAACAAATAAGATTGGTCTACGACTGCCAAGTATTTTTGTGGTTATTTCTTCGCCAAACCCTGTTTCTGGAACATCTTCTATTATCCATTGACCTCCTGAAATATTATTAAACTCACGAATTATATATTTTTCGCCAATTCTAGAAGCTACAAACTCCAAATCATGCGAAATAAAAATAAAGGCACAATCAGGTCGAATGGCTTCTAGCTCATCCCATAAACTGGACATAATTGATTTATGGATATGAAGTTCAGGTTCATCAATAATGAGCACACTATTATCGACCGTGCATAATGTTTGACCGATGAGATAGAATATTGCTCTTTCGCCATCACTCATCTCTCTGGCAGGGTATTGAATATTATCACCAACGGACTTTACTTCTATTTGGTCTCCTGTGATTATTAGTCTACGGTGTGGGATTAGTCTTTCCCATATCTCAGTTAGTATTTCAAACTTTGTGGGTTTTGGGGGTGTTATATCCCCTTTGCGTGCTTTTTTATGCGTTTCAAGAGCTTTGTTGCTTTGTTCTGCAAAAAGGGCTTGTATTAGATAGTCATAATCATTGAGTAAATGAATAGGTGATTGATTAGACCAACGGCTATTAGTTCTATTAGAACCTCTGTAAGTACCTCCTGTTCTTAAAGCATTTAAGGCTTGTTCTTCACTAATTTTAGATACTGAAGAATTCAGGTTTAATGCTCTATGTGCAGAAATACGATGTGCTCTAGAACCTAATGTATCCTCAATTCTTACAGCTAGACGTGTTTTTCCACAACCATTTGCTCCAACAAAAAGAATGGACGTGCCGCTCGCCAATGTAAAATTTTTTAAACCAGAGGGGGTAGGTATTCCAAAACTGAAATTAGATGGCATCTAAATTAATTGAAGGTTGTTAAGGCTAAAAAATTAAAACTACCAAATTTATATGAAAATAAATAGAGCGGTCTGAGTGATAATTTTCATTATGAGAATTTTACAAAAAAATAATTTTAAACCGTGAATTTCTAATTTGTTACTTAAAATGTAATTTTTAACCTCAAAAGCAGCATATTCATATGCTTGATTTTTGTTTTATATCATTTTCGAATAATTTAAAGTTTTTATATAATTCTCCATAAAATCAAAATCAGGTTTATTATCGTTAGCCTTAGTAGGTAAATATATTTCTGATGAGCTCATTCTTTCCAAGTGCCATTTACGTCCATAATTAAAACGATATTTTTCAAGTTTAATTAGAGAAGCTATAAAAAGTCCGATATATTGATTCATACTAAATTTAGGATAAAGTACATTAACATCATCGGATGCCCAAAAAGACTTGGGTTGATAAAATGATTCAGCAACAGAGCCATTGTAGTTAACCGTAATTGTATTCCCTTCATGAATTGGTTCTTGACCTATGAATTCGCGATATCCATTATTTTTGTCAATAGCGCCAATAAATGGCACTTTGCCATTTGTCATATTCGCTTTTGTTAGACGCTTACCTTTTTTCAATTCAAAAAGCTCATCAAGACGATAACTTTTCCAACTAGATACATTCAATTTTGGTGAATTATTATCTGAAAATGGTTTATTTACATTATCGAATCTTTTAAGGTTTGTATCATTTACCCAAGTCGGGATTTCTGAATATGCAGGTATCAGTAAATATTTTAGAGTTCTGTTAGCTTGCCTACCATAATTAAAACGAAATTTATTAGCTCTAAGGCAAGAACAGTAATAAAGCATTTCATTGTCATTAAGCTTTATTTTGGGAATCAAATAATATAAGTCACGACCACTATAAAAAGGTTCTTTTTGTAAAAAGCTTTCCATCACAGAACCACCACCTGCGACACTAATAGTATTTCCTGGATTTGGTTTTTTAGATTTTAAAACTTTGACTTTAGCAGAAACCCCATTGTTTTTTTGAGTTCGAGACACAAAATTAATTCCATTAGAATCCAATTCTAATTTGTTTAGTTCTAGGTTAACACCATAACTAACATCAAAAATGTCTGATACAGGGACTAATTTCATTTATTATTTAGTTTAAAAAGCATGTAATTTTTAACTGTATCCTCAAAAACAGTTTTATCGATTTTACTGTAGTCTGTTTTCATATAAGCTTCTGCACACCATTCATCATTTGCACTAACTTTTTGCTTTATACATTCGCCAGGAATATCTTCTCTATTGCGATATGTTTCTACCCAATGGTCTCTGATAGTTGTCCATTGATTATTCTGGTCAATTCTTCCTTTGTGTTTTGATTTTATAAATCCATCTTCTTTCCAATAACCAAACCAGGTTTTGTAATTACTCACCTCATGAGGAATATGAGCCTTAAAAACCATAATGCATGGAACAGTACCTACTGGATAAAATAACTCAGTAGGCATTGACATTACTGCATCAAGTGTATGATGTTTAAGTAATTCCTCTTTTTTCGGATGTGGTGAAATCGCACATGACATAGGTACGATAGCAATGCCAATACCATTTTTTTCTAGACAATCTAACATATGCTTTACGAAAACGAGTTCGTGTAAATCTTCATCACTTTGTGAATAAGGCGGGTTTATCATTCCAATATTACAGGGGTTTTCTGCACATTCAGGGAAAATGTCTCATAGAAACCAAAAAAGTGAATAATTATCCTCTCCTTAGTCCTTTTGTTAAAAAAATTCAAAAAGTAATCTATTGAGAAGCGTTCTAACGCAGCAAACTATAGTTTTTTACTCATCAATCCATTTGTTCAAATAAGCTATTAAGCGCATTATAAGCTCGTAAATTGGCATTAGGGCTTTATGCCCAGTTTTTCAGCCTCAAAATTTCTTATAAAATTGGACGTAAAAAAAGCATAAAATAAGTGTTTAATTTACTGATTAATAGCAAGTTGGGGCTTTCATAACTAAAAAAGTTGTGAGACATTTTCCCTATTTGTGCAGAAAACCCCTATGGAGTAGGGAGCTTTCACCGAACAAAAAAGCTACACTTTGGGGGTGTAGCCGAATATCTTCGCAAGTTAACATAATTGACGATTATCGGCTTTTTGAAGTCTATTCACTTGTCCTCTTTTTTAAAAAAGAAATCCAACTATAATAATTGCAATCAAAATTATTCCAACAAACCACATTATGTCTATAATAATTATTGTTTAAGCAGCTATTCCTCAACTTCCTGTATTAGGGAACATAAACGCCATTATTAATCCTGAACCTATGCTACCCCAAGTAAAATCTGTAATACCAATTCCAAAAAGTGATTGGGTTACGAATTGAATTATAAATGTAGTCAAAATAGCTATAATAACTCTACCTATAATCCTTAGTGTTTTGTATAACCAAATAATGAATGATTTTAGTATTATATAAGCAATGTAAATGATAAATATTCCAAATACGATTGAAAATATGTCGTCTTCATTTATAATTTTTTCTATATTATCGTAGAATAAGATTCCTGGAATAATGAATGCTAATGTGCCAAGAATTACATAAATAAAATGCTTGAATGTTTTTAAATAAACTTTCAAACCTTTGCTCAACCCTTGCTGTAAAGGGAGCTTTAACACTTCATCATTTTTATTTTTTATTTCCATGTTATTAAGCTTGAAGTTCTTGTTTAATTTCTTTATTTGATTGAATCAACATAATCCTTATGTCTGTAAATAATCGTATGGCTATTGGAGCTAATGTCGAAATAGCAAAAATTACTCTGAATGTTAGAATAACGATATCAGTCAAGGAATCTGTCTTAACGAATGAGATTACTTTAACAACTCCAAATTGCACGGCAACCCACAACACTAACAATATTGCATTGAGAAGTATTGATGCGACATAAACAAAAGTGAGTGAAGTTCTTTCTTTGATTTTGTCAGGAATTTCAGCCATAAGTATATTTTTTATTTTTTCTCTAATAGCACACAACGTTTAGATAAAGACACTAGCTTTAGATAAGTCAAATAAGGATTTTATAAAAGCTTCCATTTTTGAGCAAATAACAGGCTAACGAAATGTTATACTGCACAATAATCGGTAAATATAGCCAAAATTAAGGATATCACTCACTTGACATAAGGGCTATTATTGATTATTTTTTAGATTCATTAGCTCTGAGATTATCTCACTTCTTTCGTTTACATATAGACTTGGACGTCGATTAATGTTATCAATTAACATTTCCTTATGAATATTTAGAACTATATATTTAATCAGCTCTATATTTTTTGTATTAAATTTTATCGAAGCTCCAATATTTGCTAAGCTATCAATATCCGATTCTGCTACGATTTTTATTAACTCTTCACGGACTAAATTACTGTAACTATTTATAGCGATAGAATCTGATAGCTCAGTTAATTTCATAGACGCATCATCTGTCACCTTTCGAACACGTACTTCTAGCTGTTTTTTATATGATTCCACGATTTCATATTCAATCACTTTAGCATCAACAGCTTGTTCTATCCTTTGGGGGAGAATTATTCCAAATACTACTGCCACAAGACCTAAAGCTATACCAAATATCCATACAAGTCCTTGGAATTGTTTTCTGAGAAATTCTCTTTGCTTGTTCACCTCTTGCAACAATCTTTCGTGTGATTCCAATTCTTTTGATGCGATATAATTCTGTATATGTTTTTCAACATCATTTTTTAAATGCTCTTCCATTTCTAATAAGGTTAATTGAATAATTAACGCAATATAGGTACTCTTTTAAACAGGGGATAACCGCTATCCAAAACTTTCATGAATACAGAAATCGTTTTAGCCTTTCATAATGTATTTAACAGCGTCATTCAAACGGGCAATAGTGCCATCAAAAAGATGGGACAAACGGTTTTCAAACCCGAAATTCAAGCCTAAATATCGACCTCCAAGACCAAGATTTCCCCGTCCAAAAGGGCAGCTTCGATAAGGTAATCTCTCTAAATAAAAATAGGTTGCTTGCAACCCTGACCATCTGGCGAAGATTGGGGTAACAAAGTCAAGGGGCGGGGTATCACCCGAGCTGCACAAACCGAAGGTGCGGAAGGTTGGGGAAACCCCTTGACTGCGTGAGGGCGAAGCCCTTAGTTATTACTGGAAAATTAAAGACTTATAAGCTATAATGGGGCTATGCCTGATAAAGTAACAAATGAACTGCTCTATGAAGTCTTAAAATCTGTGCAAGCACAGGTGTCGATTATTCGTGAGGATATGACGACGGTAAAAGTCCGCCTTTCCTCCGTTGATACAAAGCTTGCGACCTTGCATAGTGATATAGCTAGTCAATCTGACCGCATTGATAGAGTAGAAAGCCGTTTGGAACGTGTTGAAACACGTTTGAACTTTACGGATAAAACACAGTAGCTTTTTTATTTTTCCCCCTCGATATTATCGGCTCGTTCATGTGCCTTGGCTAAAATGATTATTGTTTTCATAATCATGGTCGAGCATAGGAATACATACCTACTGATTTACCCATAATAGTTTTGATAATCGTGTTTTTTGGGAATTGGAAAGCGATTTTTTGCTAAGTGCCTGTATTGGCTCAATAGTTTATTTGTCGTAATGAAAATTATCACATTAAGGAGTGTTTCTGTTGGCTGTTTACTAACTATTCAAATAAAATAATTGTTTTATAATCTCGAAAGCAGCTGAACCGCCTATACCTTTAGATATATCCATTCCAGTAGTTTGCAGTTGATTTATTATTTTGGTCTTTATTAATTCTTCTTCCTCTTTATCCTCTACCAACTGACCATAAAATTCCACTATTCCAGTAATTATCTTCGCCTCTATTTTCCCTATCTCTTTCTTGATATCTTCAAAATCTTCTTTTAAAATTCCTAAATTATCATTGTATTTTATCTTATCAATATCAATTTGATTAATATTTTGATTTCCGCTCTGAGTGATATTTAAATTCTTTACTTCTGCATTAATGTTGATACTTCCTTTTTCTGGAATCATGCTTGCTAATGATTGGTTGCTTTGTGTTAATGATTGATTATTATGTAATAATCCCATTATTAAATTCTGGTAAAACTTCTTATCCTGTTTTATTTCGCTCATTCTTTCCGGTATATAACCCTCAGCTTCTTTCCTCAAACTTTCAGCGGCAATTTCAAAAACAGCAAAAGGCTGTAATCCTTTAAATTGAATTTCATTCAAAGCAAGACCAAGTTTCGGATGGGTTTCTTTACTTTCAGCTGCAATATAAGCCAGTAAAGCAGGATCAAGGTAGTTCATTCCTTTTTCAAAAATAACCTCAACAGTAGGAACAGCTCTATATAGTTTCTCAAACTCACCTGGTTCAAAATTTCTATTTTTAGGTTCTTGTTTTTTTCCCTCTATATCAGTGAAAATATAATTACAGATTATTCCATCTATTTTCCAACCAAACCGTGCAGTGCCCCAGATTTTAATACCTGTTATATTAGCATTTTGTAATAAAGCTTTTCGTAAATCACTATCTTGCAAATCTACTCCTTGAAGATTTGCTTCTTGAAGGTCTGCTCCTTGAAGATTTGCTCCTTGAAGTTTTGCTCCTTGAAGGTCTGCTTCTTGAAATTTTGCTTCTTGAAGGTCTGCTTCTTGAAGGTTTGTAAATCGAAGACTTGCATCTTGAAGGTATGCCTTTTGAAGGTTTGCGCCTGAAAGGTATGCCTTTGAAAGAACTGCTTCTTGAAGCTTAGCTCCTTGAAGGTCTACTCCTTGAAGTTTAGCCCCTAGAAGGTTTGCACCTCGAAGTTTAGCTCCTTGAAGATTTGCTCCTTGAAGGTCTGCTCCTTGAAGGTTTGCTCTTTGAAGTTTAGCTCCTTGAAGGTCTGCTC
>NETF01000010.1 GCA_002172675.1 unicellular cyanobacterium SU3 | reverse complement strand
TAGAACAGGTACAAATCAAGTTTAACCGTGATGCAGCAGCCCGTTACGCCCTTTCTGTGGGAGATTTATCAGAAATCACAGAAACGGCCTTAAATGGTCGGGTTGTCTCTCAGGTATTGGAACAACAGCAGCTTTTTGACTTATTAGTGTGGTTAAAACCCGAATCTCGCAACAATTTAGAAACCATTGGTAATCTTTTGGTTGATACTCCTAACGGTCAGAAAATTCCTTTGGTTGCTATGGCTAAAATTGATTATGGAACAGGTCCTAATACCATAAACCGAGAAAATGTTTCTCGTTTAATTGTTGTTTCTAGTAACGTTTCTGGAAGAGATATTGGGTCGGTTGTCGATGAAATTCAAGCCTTAGTTAAAGAACAGGTCCAAGTCCCATCGGGTTACTTTATCCAATATGGAGGACAGTTTGAATCAGAACAACGGGCTTCCAAAAATTTCTTGATCTTTGGCAGTTTATCTCTGATTATTATTGCTATTTTGATGTATCTTGCGGTTAAATCTATCCCTGCAATGGTGATGATTCTAATCAATTTACCTTTAGCTTTAGTGGGTGGTGTGTTTTCGGTAGCTTTAGGAGGTGGAATTCTTTCAGTGGCCTCAATGGTAGGATTTATTACTCTCTTTGGTGTGGCAACTCGTAATGGTTTATTGTTAGTAGAAAATTATAACAGTAAGTTTGCTATGGGAATGCCTTTACGGGAAGTAATTTGGCAAGGGTCAACAGAAAGATTGGTGGCTATTTTAATGACTGCTTTAACCTCTGCATTAGGAATGGTTCCTTTAGTCATTGGAACCGGTGCAGGAAAAGAGATTTTACAACCGTTAGCGGTGGTTGTTTTGGGAGGGTTATTTACCTCTACTGCCTTAACTTTGTTGGTACTTCCTGCTTTATATAGTAAGTTCGGAAAGTATCTTATTCCGAAACAAAGTTCATCGGTTGTTCCTGTGGAAATGACTTCAGAAATAATTAACAATCAAGAGTCAAATGCTCTTAATAGTAATAATAATTATAGTCAAAGGAGGTAACAACGTCAGAAATTATACGAATTCTCAAAAGTTATGAGAGACTTAAGTAGTTATTACAAAGGGGAATACAAATAATAACCTTTGATTGTTACTAAAAACACCCCAAAGCAATCTACCATCAACCTAGAATTTGCTTTATTAAAAATATCACATTTTGGGCAATAATCTGTTTTAATAGATCCTGTTTATCTCAAGGAGTTTAACAATGAAAACAATAAAATTAGGTTTATTATATTTGGCTAGTATTGGATTATTTTTCTTAGCCTCTTGTAGTAATCAAGGAACTAATTCAGAGCAATCAGCAGAGACAAATCCTGACTCTATTGCTCAAGAAACTCACTCAGAAGATGATGGTCATGATCATTCTCCTGATGACAAAGAAATTCACTCAGAAAATGATGGTCACGACCATTCTCATGATAAAGCAGAAGGAGAACATTCTCATGGAGGACAAGTTATAGAATCAGGTGAATACCATTTAGAATTAGTAGCAGAACCCAGTGATGAGGGAACCCATCTCGACTTTTATTTAGAAAAAGGTGAAGCCCACGAAAAGGTGAGTAATGCTCAAGTAAACGCGCAAATTCAATTACCTAACGGGGAACAAAAATCCGTTCCTTTGACTTATGAAGTTGATGGAAATCATTATCACGGAATCCTTTCTGAAACTGAATCAGGAGAATATCAAGTGGCTATTCTTTCTGATATTAATGGAGAAAAAGTAAATGGACGTTTCAGTTTTAAAAGATAGGTAAGCTTAATTAGGGTTTAAGAGTTAGGAGGGAATGAGTATTAACAGTTTTAGCTTACTCGGAACTCACATTAGATAATGTGGGGAATGTTAATTAAAGCTAAAATCCTAATATAAAAGGACTTCTAGACATTACCTACTCTACAAATGTTTCATATTTAATTATGCTTACCTACTTATATAGGGTCAAGTTTTTATCAATCAAACTTGACCCTTTCCAGAAAAACTTTAGATTATGTCTAGTTTACTGAGGTTAAAATAAATCAAAATAAGCTTCTCAAATTGAAAATTATTATCACCTAAATAATAATTATGAAAACATCCAAAAAAGTTATAACTAACAGTTGTTGTGGTTCAAGTCATGAACAACATAATCATAGTCATAATACAACGTTTAATCTTCAACAGGAACTGATTAATGTTGCTATTCCTATTATCTTATTTATCTTAGGATTGATTTTTTATGAACCCTTACACAATACACCCTTTTCTATCGGGGAATATTTAGTATTTATTCCTGCTTATCTTCTCAGTGGTTGGACGGTTTTGACCACAGCCGGACGAAATATTTTACGGGGTCAACTGTTTGATGAAAACTTTTTAATGACCATTGCCACTTTAGGGGCGATCGCTATTCATCAATTGCCTGAAGGGGTAGCCGTAATGCTGTTTTTCCAAGTAGGAGAACTCTTCCAAAACTTTTCGGTTAATCGTTCTCGTCGCTCTATCAAATCCCTCTTAGAAGTGCGCCCAAACTCAGCTAATCTCAAAATAAATGGAGACATTAAATCTGTATCTCCTGAAACCGTAAAAGTTGGGGAGATTATTGTTGTCAAACCAGGGGAAAAAATTCCCTTAGACGGTGAAATTTCTCAAGGTAATTCTCAAGTAGATACATCTGCGTTAACCGGAGAATCCGTTCCTAAAACCGTCAGAGTTGGGGATCAGGTGTTAGCCGGAATGATCAATCAATCTGGCGTTTTAACCGTTAAAGTGACCAAATTATTTGAAGACTCCTCCATTGCCAAAATTTTAGACTTGGTAGAAAATGCCAGTAGTAAAAAAGCACCCACCGAGAAATTTATCACTCGTTTTGCTCGATATTATACCCCCATCGTCGTTTTTATATCTCTAGCGGTTGCTATTTTACCCCCCTTATTGATTCCGAGTGCAACCCCTCAACAGTGGGTGTATCGCGCCTTAGTATTATTAGTGATTTCTTGTCCTTGCGGATTGGTCATTAGTATTCCTTTGGGTTATTTTGGCGGTGTCGGGGGTGCAGCTAAACGGGGGATTTTAGTTAAAGGGGCTACTTTTCTTGATGCTTTGACAGCAGTTGAAACAGTGGTTTTTGACAAAACAGGAACCTTAACTAAAGGGGTTTTTCAAGTTAATGAAATCATCCCCAAAAACGGCTATAGTGAAGCAGAATTATTGACCGTCGCTGCTAAAATTGAATCTCAATCCAACCATCCCATTGCGAAATCCATTTTATCGGCCTACGGTGAAGGGGTTAATACATCTGAGGTAGAAGACTATCAAGAAATTCCAGCACACGGTATTCGGGCAAAAATAGGTCAGACGACTGTTATAGCTGGTAATGACCGTTTACTCCATCGAGAAGACATCGACCATGATGTGTGTAACGTTGGGGAAACCGTGGTTCATGTGGGGGTTAATAACGTTTATGCAGGGCGAATTATGATTGCTGACGAACTCAAAGATGATGCTATCGCAGCTATTAAGCATCTTAGAGCAATAGGCGTTAAGCACATTGGGATGTTGACGGGGGATAATGAAGACATTGCTCAAACCATTGCTCAAACACTACATTTAGATTCTTATCAAGCCGGGTTACTACCCGAAAACAAAGTTGAAGCCATTGAAAGCTATCTTGAACAAGCGGATAAAAATAAGAAAGTTGTCTTTGTTGGGGATGGAATTAATGATGCACCGGTCATTGCTAGGGCCGATATTGGCATGGCTATGGGGGGTTTAGGGTCTGATGCGGCCATTGAAACCGCCGATGTGGTATTGATGACCGATGCTCCTTCTAAGGTAGCTGAAGCCATTAAAGTCGCTAAAAAAACCCATAGAATTGTTTGGCAAAATATTAGTTTTGCAATGGGGGTCAAAGGGTTATTTATTGTTCTAGGAATTTTTGGTATTGCTACTTTATGGGAGGCTGTGTTTGCCGATGTAGGGGTAGCACTATTGGCAATTTTTAATGCCAGTCGGGTTTTGAAATAGTTTATAAAAAAATAACTTGGTAGAAAGTTTATGATGAAACGCCAACTTTTTTTAGGAATAGCTTTGTTTTTCTTCGCTCTAGGATTGATTTCGATTGTACCCAAACTAGCGACTTCTCAAGAAACGCAAGTCGCCATGTGCGGAGGTGGCATGATGAGAGACGGCAGGATGGGTGGTAATAAAGAAGATATGCAAATTGTTCATCGGTTATTCGCCAATCACGACCAAATTCGGCGCACTGTTGAGGAAATTCCAGGTGGAGTACGTACTCTTACAGAGTCGGATAATCCGCAAATTACTGCTCTGATTCAAGCCCACGTCCAAAGTATGCACCAAAGAGTTGATGAAGGACGATGGTTTGCGATGATGAGTCGCACCTTACCAACTATGTTTCGCAACGCAGACCGCTATCAAAGACAAAATAAAAACACTTCCAAAGGAATTTCCGTCACCAAAACCTCCGACGATTCAGATTTAGTAGCTGTTCTTCGCGAACATAGCCGTGAAGTTAGCGGTTTTGTTGAGGAAGGAATGCCGTGTATGGGAGGTGACATGATGAGGGGTTGGTAATTGACAAATGACTTTGAGACTCGATCCCAGTTTAAACACTACTAACTGGAGTTTAGACAAAGGGGTAAAGCTTTTAAAATTATCAAAAGCTCGATAAGAACCTGCGGAATGTGGGCTACAGAAGCTAAATTCGTCCTTGAATCAGTTATTTTCACTCAAATTGATAAAGATTAATAGCTTCATATTTACTCTACATTTTCTCAGCAATATTATTCTTTATATTGTCAGAATTTCATCGATATTTCACAACAATTTAATCCATATTTCATTTACTTAAAATATCCTAGAAATTAATCGAATATCAATCATTTTTCTAGGAGAAATCAATTTAAATGTTAATAAAACAATTATTCACGATTAGCACTATATTACTAACTACTTTTATTCCTGTATCTGCTTTGGCTTTAAAAACTAATCATGGACAAACCATTTTTAAAGTATCCCCTAAAATATTGGACATTTCTACCACTTCTACAAAAGTCAGATCGCCTATAGTCAAGTATCATCTCATCCTAGAAATTCCAGCTAATGCAGGAGAACCTTTGCAAGCTATCAAAATTAAGCAACGAAAGAACTCTCCAGACGATATTATTTTTGACCAAAATCAAACTCGTGCATTTTTAGGTAATAGCCATCAACAAGAACTCACCCTATCTCCAACTGCTATGAAAGAGAAAGAAATGTCACCAGGGGAAATTACTGTTATCTTTGCTCAACCCCTCCCACCAGGAAACCTAGTGACCATTGAACTTAAACCCAAAAATAATCCTCGATTTAGTGGAACTTACCAGCTTGGAGTCACCGCTTATCCCCAAGGAGAGAATCCTCAAGGCTTGTATCTTGGTAGCCGCCGCATTAATATCATAAAATAGCCAGAAATAAAATTTAATATCCCCCTTTTGTCGGGGGATATAAAAAGAATTTCTTATGAAAATCTTATTAGTAGAAGATGAACTGGACTTAGGAGCATCAATTCAGGAAAAACTGACTCAAGAAAGATATATTGTTGACTGGTTTGTGGATGGAGAACAAGCATGGATTGCCTTAAATACTCAGAAAACCGAGTATACCCTAGCTATTTTTGATTGGTTGTTGCCTGGGATATCCGGGTTAGACTTATGCCAACGATTACGAAATTCCCAAAATCCACTACAAATACTCATACTTACAGCAAAAGATACGATGGCAGATAAGGTAAAAGGATTAGATGCGGGTGCTGATGATTACTTAGTGAAACCTTTTGGTATGGAAGAATTACTGGCCAGACTTCGCGCCATGCAAAGGAGAGTCTCGGAGTTTCGTCCACAACAATTAACCGTTGGGAATCTTATCCTAGATTATAGTAATTTTACCGTTGCTTCTCATTTTTCTAATGGTCAGGCCATTCCTTTAACAAAAAAAGAATTTCATTTATTAGAATATTTCATGACCCATCCTAATATGATTGTTACCCGTGACCAAATTTTTAACTATATGTACACTTTCGATGCTGATAAAGTCAGTAATGTGGTATCTGCACAAATTCGACTTTTACGACGCAAGTTATCAGAATGTGGTTGTGAGAAGTTAATAGAAACGATTCCTCGGATGGGTTATCGTTTTAATGCGAAGTAGTTCAACGATGCAAACTTCCCTATTAAATAAAACTCGTTGGCGACTGGTTAGTTGGTATGCAGGGGTGATGAGTCTCATTTTTAGTCTGTGTGGTTTGGCTATCTACCAGGGAATGATTCGTGCTTACTTACTCTCCATTGACCGAGAATTAGAAAGTGTCACAGGGACCTTACATAAGGTCATTGAACCAAACTTACAAGAACCAGGTCAATTAGAACCGATTTTTCAAGTTGTCTTACCTAATATTTGTCTTTCTAATACCAATTGTTCGACTTCTAAAATCTCTAGTCATATTCAATTGGTACACGGAGAGCATGGTATTTTTAGTCCCCTTTATAAAAATCAACCTTATTACATTCGTTTTATTGATTCGTCTAAACAGTTAATAGCAGTTGCTGGAGTAAAACCCAAAGAACTTCCTGAGACTGTAACAACTCAAGGTTGGCAAACCCTAAAAGACCCGAAAGGAATTCCTTACAGCCAAAAGTCTTTGACTCTGCATACCCAAGATAATAAAGTTTGGGGTTATATACAAGTAGGTCGTAGTCTAAAAGAATTAAATGATCGTCGTATCGCTTTCAAGCTAATTTTAGCGGTAGGCTTACCCATTATCATTTTGCTGGTGAGTGGCTCTAGTTGGTGGTTGGCAGGGTTAGCCATTCAACCTCTTCACAAATCCTACCAACAAATGCAAAAGTTTACCGCCGATGTTTCCCATGAGTTGCGTACTCCCTTAGCAGCGATTAACGCTAAGGTAGAAACTGCCCTTGACAGTGACCATTTATCTAAACAAAAGGTACAAGATGTTTTGACCTCAGTGAAACGTCAAAATCATCGTTTGATAGAATTAATCCAAGATTTACTGTTGCTGTCTCGATTGGAACAAAAAACATTGACCACACAAAAACAACCTTGCTGTGTTAATGTTTTGATTGATGACTTATTAGAAGAGTTTTCTGCTTTAGCTCATTCAGCATCTCTATCTCTAAAATCTGTTATTTTATCAGACAGCCTCTTATATGTAATGGGAGATGAAGAGCAACTTTTACGCTTATTTTCTAATTTAATCGCTAATGGGATTAAATACACCCCACCTGGCGGTGAGATCAGTCTTATTGTTAAAACAAATAATAATGATGTCATTATAGAAGTAAAAGATACAGGGATTGGCATTGCACCCCAAGAACAACAAGCCATTTTTGATCGCTTTTATCGAATCAATAGCGATCGCTCCCGTAACACTGGAGGTGCGGGATTAGGGTTGACTCTTGCTCAAGCGATTGTCGAGACTCATAACGGTCAAATACAAGTACATAGTCAACTTGGTTTAGGTAGCAGTTTCAGTGTTTGTTTTGGAAGAGTCAAGTAAACAGGTCTAAAAATGTCCTCTAAAATCTGGACAGAAGAATAACCTCATTTCTCGCATGAACCACGGGGCATAGAATTAAATAATTATCTATACAAGGGGTGACTCACGCTTGCAGCTTCATTAATAGAGTTAGCTTCATCCCGTGTCAACCATCGCTCAAAGATTTCACCCCGTTGATCTACGTTCACATTACACCCTTTATAGATCCTCACTTGTTTACCGTTGCGTCGTTCCCGTCGGTCAAAGTAAAGCTTTAAATCTAATTTATCAAGGAATCGTTGAGCAACAGAAATAGCCGTATCCATTTCCCCTATCCAAAAGCCAAACACTGTTTTAATATGAGACTTCATCGCAGGGGTACTGATCTTCTCATACCATTTTTGTAATGAATCTTTATCAAACTCCGCATCGGGATCTAAGAACTGTAAAATATCCAGATGGATTAAGGAAAAGATTTTAGACGCTAACGTTGACTTACAAAGATCCGGTTTGAATAATTCTCCATTATCTGATTGTTCTTTCAGTTTCAAAAGATTACGTTTTTCTTTATCCTTTAAATAGCAGTGACCAACGGTTAAGTAATAAAGTAACTGTAACTTAGGCAACCATCCTTGATCATGTTTTTCTACCATTTTTGGACTAACTTCTTCAGTCAGATAAACTCGGCTAATTTCTGCTTTCTTTAAAGTTTCTTCTTCTGCTTCGGTTAAGTCATCTCTTTCTTTCCATTCTTGATAGGTTTTATCCTCAATATCAGGAGATTTAGATACCCTATTGGTATGATTATCATAATTTTCTTTGGTAATTTCTTTAAGATTATCTGAGACTTCTTTCATCTCTTCTTTATCAAGACTTTTCTCTTGTAATTCATAGCCTAATCCTTCTAACTTGGTAATAAGTGTCTCAAAGAAATGGCGATTTTGTTGATTGATAACAACAGCCCGTTTAGCCCATGCTAATAAGGAAGGGGAACAGGTTTTAACCTCTTCGCTTTCCTCATAAAAGGTAACATCATTGGCTTCTGTTATGCCCATAGTTTGTAATAGTTTAATTTGTCCAGAAGCCAGTTTATGAGTGGATGAGAGGAAAGCTTTAACATCATTTGACCCATTACCAATTTGATGAGGACTAAAGCTTTTCGTCCATAAATATCGAGGGACATTACTTCTCACCCGTTGCATGGTTTGAATCACGGCATCAATGGGTTGAACCCCATGACTTAAAACATAAACTGAGTCAAAATGATTACAGTTAATACTGACACCAGTTTCGATAACAGGGGAACAAATAACAATATCAAATCGGGGTAAAACTTCATTTAATTGGTCAACACAGCCAAAAGCAGGGTGAGTTTTATCTTTAACGGATGGCCGATCTATTCTTAAGATTTTTAAGTCAGGGAATTTCTTTCTTAAATAGGCTTCTAAGTTACGAGTTCCCCATTTACTTTTATAGGTTTGTCCGTCGGTATGAATAATGACTTTATGCCCTTTTTTGACATTGTTTTCTAGTTGTTTAAGAAGTCCTGACGGGTTTTTACCTTTCAGATGAAAAAGGAGACGTTTACTGTCAGGAACATAGTCATTTTTAACAATGAATTTAGGCACTTTATAGCCGATGAGTTGTTCAATATAGTTAATACTAATGGAACATAAGTCAGCATCAGCAATGAAGATTTTTCCTTCTTTAGAAAAGGCTGCTCTTTGTAAGAGTTTTTTGAAGTTGGTAAGAATTTTGACTCGGTGTTCAAGACAAGTTTTTCCATTGAGTAAATGCCATAAAACTTGTTCAATTTCATCAATGACAACGACCACATCTTCCCACTGGGGATCATCGGGGTTAAAGGGTTTATATTTAGCTTTATTATGGAGGGAATCAATACATAAAGCATAGCCAAATTGTCCTTTACCTAGGTCGTTTTTATTAAGTTCGGTTCGATAATCCATACCAAAACGACGGGCTAATTCACGGGCTAATTGTTCCCTGTGGACAATAACAATGACTTTTTGACCGTTGTTTAAACAGTGTTGAACTTGATGGGCTAACCATTCTGTTTTACCAGTACCATGTAATGATTTGACTCCAATAAGTTTGGCATTGGGTGGGTATTGTAGGCTATTGGGGATAAATTGTTCTTTAATGGTTAGGTCGCTGAAGAGGGTGAGGATACCTTTTAATTTGTAATCAGCCAAGGATAAACGGCTGTTGTAGACGCTTTCAAAGTAATCTTGTCCTTTTGAGTGGATGAGGTCGTCAACGCCTTTTTCGGGGGCATTCCACGCTACTACGTTAACAAGGCAACCGGCTCGGTTAAATAAACCGCCTAATCGTTCGGTGGCTTTTTTGACGTTGATACGGGTTTCTAGTTTAGTATCTTGGTCAAAGCAGATGTTAATTTCTCGGTCTTTGGTGGCAAATAGGGCTAACTGAGGGATGAGACGGGGTAAACCGATTTTATTGCCAAGTTTATCTTTGGGAATGGGACAGCCATTCCAGATCCCAGGAATGCTGATGGCTGCGATACCAATACTAAGTAAGGCTCCGGCTTTTTTGGCTCCTTCGGTGATACAAATGGGAAGATTAAGGTCGATGACTAATGGCCAGAAACCTTTGTCTTCTGTATCCAGAAAATCAAGTAATTTGATTCTATCGAGATTATTTAATTTTCTAGAAGATTTCTTGTATTGAGAGTAGGCATATTCGGCGTATTGTTTGCCTAAGCCTGCTTTTCTGAAAACGTTTAAGCCAAGACGGTATGTTACCCGTAGGAACATGGCCTCGGTGGGGACTTTGGGTGGGGCTTCATATTTAATAATTTTTTCTTTGGCGATCGTTTCACCACCAAAACCATTATCCCCTTTGATCTCAACGATGACTCTGGGGGTGTCAGGTTTGAATTGACCCCATAATTGTTCTTCTCCGGTTTGGGGGTTAACGCCATTTACCCACCATCCCCCATTATTTAGGTGGGAATATTTTTTAAGATCCCCTGATGTAAGTCGTCCGGTATTTAAACGCTTGATGTCGTCGCTATAGAGCAAATACTCATAAGGGGTGTTGCCTGATAGGGATTTGACGTTATTAGCGATGATAGCAGGAGCGACGGCACTATTGAGCCATTCTTGGTAGTGTGCGGTGGTTATGTGTTGGTGTTGTTGTGTCCCTGTGTTTCCTTTCATTGGTGCTTTCCGTGAGTGTTGGCGGAAGCGACCCATACAGGGAGGATGCTGTCTTATTTAAGGTTTAGTGTCTTTACATCAAGGGTTAGAGAGCAGAAACTACTTTCAAAGGATTGCCGATGGTAGATTGACTAGCATATTGGAGAATCAGCTTAATACATGAACAAGCTTTTTATTGTAAGAGAGAAATCTTTAATCTCCAAAATAAACAATAAAATGACAAAACTTTAAGAGATAATAGATAATCTCCTGACCTTGGGCAAAAAGCAAGGGCTTGTCTTTTTTTTGCTCTGAAATCTCCAAATTTCGGTTAAGTAGTTAACTTTTGTCATGACAGATGACATATAAGTGTTGTAATGCTACACTAAAATTAATAAAATTGAGACAGCAACCCCCTGTGACACCCCTACAGTTTGTTCTCGTCGCCAAACAAGATTTGAAACTGTTAGGTGGTTCGGGTTGCCCCTAGCTTTTAAAACTTCATAAAACTATTCTTTGGCTTTACACCGTTTCAAGTTTTTCAAAGCTCAATAGCTTTAGTAGCGGTTGCGTTGTCTAGGAAATAGTCATGCAAGTATGCAAATATTTTCCCTTATCTTTAAATATACCGAATAAGGAGACAGAAATCTACCCTATTTTTAGTGGGACGATGAGCAGAGTAAAATGAGTTGTTAAAGTGGATCGTAGTAGTGTGTAGAAATTGGAATTTGAATGGGACGACGAAAAAGGCCAGTCTAATCTCCAAAAACACGGTGTAGATTTTATTCGAGCTTGTCAAATTTTTGAAGGAGAGACAGTAGAGTTTGAGGATCGTCGTTATAACTATGGTGAGGAGAGATTTATTGCCATAGGACAAGCAAAGGGTCAAATTTTAACCGTTGTTTATACCTTACGGGGTGAAGTAATCCGATTGATCAGTGCCAGAAAAGCAACTAAAGATGAAAGAAAAATCTATTACGAGAATTACACTTGAACAAGCGAAAAGTCTAGAAGACTTAACGGATTGGGAAAGAATTGAGAAAATGTCAGAATCAGAGATAGAGCAGAATGCCCTTGATGATGCTGATAATCAACCAATTAAGAAAGATAACAAGGGATTAAAGCGAATCAAAAGGAGAGGAAAAAATGTCTAAGATAATAACTTTTGAAGAAATGCAGCGTAGTTATGATGGGGAGTGGCTACTAATCGCCCCAAAAGAAGTGAATGAAGACTTACAAGTTATCAAGGGAGAGGTGTTAGCCCATTCTCCTATTCAAGAGGATATCTATCAAGCTTTAGAATCAGTGGAAGAACAGCCTTTAGCCATTGAATATGTAGGGAAGGTTCCTGAAGATTTAGCCTTCATTCTATGAGTGCCAAAAAAATCTATCGTTTACAACGTCATGGGGACTTACTCTGGCTAAGAATAGCGGTGGGTCGTAGAGGCGAAAATCCGTTCTTTTTGCGGTTATTGGTGGATACAGGGTCAAGTTATACTGTTCTACCTGCTCGTATTCTCAAACGAATAGGCTGTAATTTAGACGTTCCCATCAAAATAACGACCATTGTGGCCGCAGGGGGAGCAATTAGGGTTCCTATTGTGGCTGTTCCTTGGTTGAACTGTTTAGGAATAGAAAAAGAGAATTTTCCAGTTGTCGCTTTGAATTTGCCAGGAACAGCCTTGGTTAATGGGTTATTGGGGATGGATTTTCTCAAAGAGTCCCAAGCTATCATTGATGTTGTCAAAGCAGAAATTTTAGTCACAAGAAATAACTAGAAATTGGGCAGATGGGAAAGAAGTAAGTGGGTTGTTCACAGAGAAAATCCTCTACCCCGACTACGTTTCTGTTCAAGTTCCCGTTGCCGTTGAAGTTCAGCCATAAGAGTCTCATTCCAATCTTTATGATGTCTAGGCACTATCCGATTAATTTGAGCCGTTAATGGGGCAATATTCCTTAATTCCTGCTCTATTTGCTTACCAGCTTCATCCTTATCAGTCGCAATCATAATATGTCCCCCTTTATTATGAAACTTATCGAAAACCCCTTTAAGTAGGGTTTTCTGCTTCTCTGATAAAGTGCCACCAGTAGCAAAGTAACGGGTAGTCTCATCAGGGAACAATTGATGATAACTTAAGCAGTCCAGGGGACTTTCACAGATAACCAGCGTCGTGTCATCAGGTGAACCGTTAGAAGTCCATAAACCCTTAATACCACCCTTAGAAAAGCTTTTAAACTGCTGATTACGCATTTCATAGCCACAAACTCCCTCACGGTCTGCATGAGGAAAAATAACATTATTACGGCTATCAGTGTAGATTCTGCCTTGAAATCGAGGGTCATTGCTGGTCTGTTGACTAATACCCCGTTGGGTTAAATAAGGATGAGTGAAGATTGCTTTAAATTCTTCAAATTGAGTAATGATTTTATGTCTATCTGGGGTACTTGGGGTTAGTTTAGGCGTTGCTTGTTTAGGAGAATAAAAAGCATTAGAAGGTTCATTTATCCAGGGTCTAAGTTCCTTTCTAACTTCCCCTAAATTAAGATTTCTTCTATTCTGAATAAAATCAATGATTGAGCCACTATCTCTATCATCTTTAACAGATGAGTAAAAATAGTGTCCATCGGCTTGATTAATCCCTACTAATATTTTATCACTTTGGTTATCTTTAAGCACAAGACAATTAACCGAACTTTTCTTTTTATCGATGCTGTAACCATTAGCTTGAGCGTAGTCGGCTAGATTAATATCAGTTTTAAAAGTGTCCAGTTCTTGTGCTTGTTTCTCCTTTATTCTTCTAAGACGTTCATGATGTCTTGATAAGCGGTTTCTAGCTCGTTTATTCTGTTCGATAAGTTGTTGATTGTACTGTTCAATGAGTTGACTTGTTTGGATAAGTTGGTTATTTGTTTGGTCTGTTGAGTCATTAAGTTCTTGATTAATTCCTCTTGTTCTTTCTTGTCCTTCTCGTATTGAACGGTAAAGTTCTTGAAGGTTTCTAAAAGTTCTTTCTCTAGTGGAGTCATCGTCTTCGTTTACAGCTTGATACAGGGTTTCCCTTTGCATTTCCAGTCGGTTTGGTGGTTGCTGTTGGGGGGTAGGATTATGAATTTCCCCTGGTTGGTTTGATACAGTTCGATGCCCCAAGTCTCCTCTTGGAGTTGGTTGAGGGTCGTTTTGTTCGTCTGAATCTGTTGAAATTGGTTGGTTAAATATCGACTCATCCCCCAACTGCCGGCTAAGGTACCCACTAAGGTCAGAAGAAAAGTCGCTGCTGGTAGATAAGCTACCCATTTCGACCAAATTAGGACTTGTTTGGTGATATGTCCCGTACCGATGTTGATTGTATTCTCGGCGTTTTTGAATATGTGCTGTGAGTTTTGCTGAAACTGTTGTAAGTTCTCCTTTCTTATCTGATTCGCTTGGTGTTTGTCCTGTTCGAGTTTCTGTTGTAGTTCTTGGTTCAGGTCGCCAAGATTCATGATAAATGCCTCCTTTTAATCGAATACGTTGGCCTAGGTCATCGTGGGTCACAGTGAGATAATTCTCGCCCTTCCTTGTAATGGTAAAGCCAGAATTTTCAAGGGTGGTAATGATGTCGTTACGGTTTTCAATCTGTCTAACTTCGGTGATCTGTCTGAGTAGGTATTCATGAATCATCTTCAGAGCCTCATTCCGTTTAAGAGGCTGCTGTCCCCTCAGTTCTAAGCGATGGTTTTGGGCATCAATTAAAGCTTGATGGCCAGGATGATAACTTCTAGCCCGTTGGGGGTCATCGGGGCGGGCCCAATTTTGAGAAAGATTCCAATAATCACGCCAAGGCTCAAAGTATTTATTCGCGCCAGGGGGTGCGATGTTTAAGCTTTTGCCACTGATTAAATCAACAGTAGGGGTAACGAAATGAAGTTCAACCCGGTCATTTCCTGTGTGGGTGTGTTTCACCCATAAAATGTCATATTGGTCAGGGGAGAGTCCAGCAAAGGCCGTTTCTTCAAAGGAGTTAATGACCGCTTCAAGCTGTTCATTGGTAGGGGCATCAGTAGGGGCAAAGGAGATCACCCCACTTTTATATTTTTGTTTGAAGTCTAGAGAGTCAATCAGGTTAATGGTTTGTTGGGGGTTTCCCTTAATGAGTTCGGGTAAAGGTTCTCTGATGACTCCAAGTGCATCAGTTTCCTTGAGAATATATTCAACGGGACCCTTGCCCTTACCTGTCCCACGATTAAAGAATTTAACTAACATCGTTACTGTTCTCTGAATGATTTGAGGATGGGGATTGATTAGATTTAGTTGATAGTTGGGTTAGGGCTTGTTCAATGTGTCTCAGGGCTTGTATGATCTCAATGGCTTCGGCGGTTGACTTATAAGTGTTTGCCCACCGAGCGATCTGATTGAGATTATTACCGATGCGAGCGATCTGTCGAGTTTGTTCCTTCACTAGAGACTTATCGGCTACCGTCCAGGTTTTAGTTCTGGAGATAGCCTGTCGGATCAGGTTAGAGATGGTCATGCCGGAGAGATCGGCTTTTTCTTTCCAAGCCAACTTTTCTGTTTGGCTGACTCGAATGGTGAGGTTAGTATCGCGTTTATCAGTAGTCATAGTCGATCAAAAAAAAACAAATTCCTTCCCCATCTGTCCAACGGGGGTTCTAGGGGGTGTCCCCCTGGACAGCGACACCGAGCTAGAATTCTTATAGATTCTAGGATAACGAATGTGCGAGGTGTACGCTGGCTTCCCTTTCGGGAAGATGACCGACTAGCATCTTAGTCCGAGGAAAAATCGGGTGAATCCAGGAGCAAGGGGGGTAAAAAAAGCCCGTTACTAAAGGGGACTAAACGTGACGCTGACGTTACTAAACGTGATTAAACGGTGCGATACGTCATCGATTTTGGGTCAGCTTCCGAGCAAAAATAGGGTAGGGATCACTTTTTTGATAACGATTAGTTACGTTGGGTAGAAGTCAGTGACCTTTAATGACGAGTAATGACGTTTAGTGACATTAAATAAGTATTAAGAAAATCGGGGTTTTTTAGAAAGTTGAGAGATAAAGAAAAAAACCACGGCCTCGTCTTAGAAAAAAATGGCAGTGGATGTGTTGAGTGTAAGTCATGAGGAGTGTATGAGCGAAACATTGAATGGGGTTTCCTCTATGAATGCTGAGTTAAAGGACTCTCAGGAGCTACCCATTACCCATAAGTCTGAGTCTCAGATGGAAACCCCTCGGAAGAGATCAAAGGGTGGTAAATCCCAGACACCGCTTAAGAAGGTCGTCGTCTGCTTTGATGTGGGGAGTTCGTTAAATAAAATTCTCTATCAGGTAGAAGGATCTGATGTTCAATATATGGTGATGGAGCCTGAACATTTGGCGTTACCAGCAGAATCAGAAGCTTCACTGCCTGTAGACTCTGGAATGGGAAGACCGGAGGATAATGCTTGGATTCGCTTTAAGAAGGGAGAAAAGTGCCATGCAGTGGGGCGTGTGGCTGATGATTTTAAAGCGTCTGTGAATTTGAAGACGCTAAAGTGGGAAATCGCTACCCCTAAGATTTTGGGAGCCATTGGAGCGATCGCCGAACGGGAAGGGTTAGGAACTGAGTTCCGTTTAGATTTAGGTGTGTTGCTGCCTTTCGGTGAGATCACGTCAACGGAACAGTTAGAGTCGGAATTAAAGTCGTCCCTGCGTGGGTTTTATTTTCGCCACCAACGGTTAAAGGTGAAGTTAGAACGATATAAGTGTGTCCCGGAAGGGAGTGGTTTGGCCATGTGGACGGGTATGAATGACCGGTCTGTTTTTACAAGAAAGAATTTTGCTTTTTTGATGTTTGGTCATCGCAATACGTCGAGTCTGTTTTTTAGAAAAGGTACGTTATGTCGTCAACTTTGTAGTACCACTGAGCTTGGTTTTTATGATTTAATCGATAAAATGGGGCATAAGGTGGCAGGATTAGAAAGAAATGATGTCTTACGAGCGATTAAGACCCAACATAACGGTTATTGGAAACAAGGGTCTTGGCCGAAAAAAATGAAGAGTGAGATCAATTGGTCGGTGATTACGAAGTCTACGGACCCAGAAAGAGCAGCCATTGAGGTTGAAAAGCTCTCTTCGGCTTACGATACGGGTTTACGGGAATATTGGGCGTTAGTGTCTGATTGGTTAAATTCGACGTTACGGCCAAAGACAGAAATTGATGGGGTGTTCTGTTGTGGTGGGGCTGCCGAATTTTTGTTGGATCTGGTGTCGGATTATTTTGAGGGGATAGAGGTGTTAATGCCCTCGGCTTGCCCTTCGGAATTGGGAGAGGCGTTAAGGATTGATAAGGAGATGAAAGAAAATAATGAGGAGTTTCTGAAATTGAATTTGATTAACCGTTTTACGGATGTTTGGGGCTTCTTTTCGATTTTCTCTGGTTATGAAGTAGAGCAAAAGGAGGTGGCGTAATGGTGTCAAAAGAAACGGATAAGCATCTTAAACTTCGTGCGAATTCTGATTCGGGACTGGGTAAGTGTATTAGTTATTTACAGGAGAATCCGTTTAATCAACAGATGTTGGCTGCACAAACGTTAGAAGCTCGTTTTTTGCCGTTTGTGATGGATAAGAATGATCCTCAGTTTCAGGGGATCGCTATCCAATGTGCTGAACAGTGTTTAAGTTGGGCCAGAGCGATCCAACAATATGCTTCATTGAATATAGATTTAGAAGGAGTGAATCAACCACAAATTAGGGATGCCCTACCCCAAGCGACTCAGTTGGCATCTGTGGCCATGGCAGGAGAAGAGGAGGATGATGAGTCGAATGATGATCTTCTGTTAAGTGAACAGGAAGAAAGGCAAGCTTATGGTGAGGATCTTATGAATAGTATGATGCTTTGATGATCCAACTCGGCTGTGTTGTGTTCAGGTAACAGTTCTGATGTATTGGTCTGAGTCTTCAATAATGAGACTCAGAAGACAAGGAGGACATGGGGGACAAGGAGGATTTGAAATAGAAGAAACTCCCTTGTCTCCCCCCTCTCCCAAGTCTTCCCCATCCCTCTCAACCAACTATTTATGATCATCCTCCTCAAGAATCTTCTTAACTCGCCATCCTGTCTGATTGCCGATTTTACCTGCTTTGGTAAAAGCCCAACAACCTCTAGTAAATACGTTCTCACCTTTGGGACAACTGGGTTTTATGCCGATTAGCTGTTTAACTTCTTTGCTTGAGAGTATCCAGTTTTGTTGCTGTGCTTGTTCAAGGGAATGGTTATAAGCAATCGGGTCAATGGGTTGTAAACGAGAAGCGATCGCTGTCCCTAATACCTCAATAATTTCTAGTAATTCCTCACGACTCATCTGTGTCGTTTGCTGTGTCGTAAGTTGTGTTGTTTGTGTTGTGTTGTCTAGAAGATTGCTGTCATCATTGCTTTCTAGATGTGTTGTCACTGAGGTAACAGGTGTGTAGTTTTTGAGGCTTCCACCATTTTTAACTCACCGTTCGCTCAAATTGAAGAGATAAGTTGGGGGAAAAAGGTTAAAATCCTTGTGTAGTCAAGTGTTGGGTAAAAAGGAGTCAATTAATTACGGGGCAAACACACTCAGAACGAATAGATGATCTCCCATTAATTATCTATTGGCTAAAACAAATGAAAGTAGCATCAATGATAGACGAGAATCTGGAAACCCCTCATGGAAATCGCACAGGATTGAGCTATGGGGAACTAGCAGTATTATTGCTGACCTATATCGTCAGCGAAGGAGATCATAGAATGTGTTGCCTAGAAACGTGGGTAAATGAACATCAAAGAAGCCTGGAAGGGATAACGGGATGGAAAATAGGAGAAAAAGAAGCAACGGACGACCGTTGTGGAGATTTATTGAGAACATTGGGGTCATCAGACAGTCTAACCCAGATAGAAAAACTATTGTGTCAATATTTGGTCAAAGCCTACGAATTGCCGACCGACAAATGCCGAAGTGATACAACGAGTTTTTCAGTATATCATCAAATCTCAGAAGAGCAGGAAGAATTAACTCTATTAAAATTCGGATATAGCAAAGATAAACGACCAGATTTAAGGCAATATCGTCAAATGTTAGCAACATTAGACCCATCTGGAATGCCTCTATTAGGAATGACCTTGGCAGGAAATGGAACAGATGAAAAAGATTATCTACCAACATGGCGAAAAATGGTAGAAATACTCGGAAAAAAAGATTTCCTATATCTAGCAGACTCCAAAGCCTCAAGTTATGAAAATCGAGCAAAAATTCAAGCAGAAGGAGGAAATTACTGTTTTCCCTTGGCCATGAATCAACCTCGTCCAAAACTATTAGCTGATTGGGTAAATAATCCCCCAAGTGAAGTGATTAAAATCTTTGAAACTGAAGTTGGATTAGAAGAAAAAGAAATCGGATATGGTTTTGAAGTTCCCTTGGGAAATATATGGGTTGACCCAGAAAATAAAAAACGTTATCAGTGGAATGAAAGATGGTTAGTAGTGAAATCAAATGCCTTAGCCTCCCGTCAGATAAAAGGCTTAAAAAGACGTTTAATTAAAGGGGAAGAAAAATTATTGTCTCTGCAAAAAAGACCAAATAAAGATGAGAAGCTTTTAGAGCAAAAGGTACGAGAAGCCCTGAAAAAACAGGGATTAAACAAGTATATCGCATACTCAATTGATAAAAAGCAAAGCTATAAGAAAGTATATAAAGGTCATGGTAGTCGTAGTGACCCGTCTTCTTATCGTCGAGTTCGTGAAACGAAACTAATTCTTAACTACGCTCGTTTAAACTCAGAAATTGAAAGTTTTAACACCTTAGCAGGTTGGCGTTTATATGTCACAAACACTAACAAAGAACAATTATCTTTGACAGAAGCAGTGTCAGCTTATAAAGAACAATGGCAACCTGAAAGAGGATTTCATCGCTTTAAACAGGGTCGTTTATCTGCTTTACCGATTTATTTCAGAGACGAAAATAAGATTAAGGGTTTGATGTTTTTGTTAACGATTGCTTTGAGGGTTTTTACTTTAATGGAATTTGTGGTACGTCGCCAATTACATCAATCTCAATCTAGTTTGGCTGGACTCTATGACGGAAACCCTAAACGAAGCACTGAGCGTCCTACGGCTGAACAGATGTTAAAAGCGTTTAGAAAACTCACTTTATATATACATCGAGATGGAGAACGAGAAGTTTCTTGTCTTAATAATATACAACAGAACATCTTGAGGTTAATGAATATTCCAGAAGCCATTTATACGACTGACTTTTTTGCTTCGGGATAAAATCTGCTCCTCATTGTTCGCTCAATCCTTTACAGAGTCAGCTTTTCAACCTTTTTTACATTGCCTGATCCTTAAAAATAAGCGAACGGTGAGTTTTAAGGTGTAGATCCAAGTCGTCCAATTGTTGGATCATCGGTTCGGTGGCGTAGGCTTTCCCGTCGTCGTCTTTGGGTAATTTTAGTCCCACAGCTTCCAAACGAGAGTAGAGAGATTTACGAGATTGAAGTTTATAGCGATCGCACAATTCTTTTACATACATGGTGTGTTGTTGTCACTGTACAGATGTGTTGTCTTCAAGTAACACTGTATAGTTGAGGGCTGTACATAGACAATAGAAAATAATCGAGAATAGCTTGATGAGACTATGACAGAACAACGTGCCGATTACGATAATCCTTGGAAAGAAGCGTTATCGCTGTACTTTCAACCGTTTATGGCGTTCTTTTTCCCAGAAATTGATGCCAACATTAATTGGAGTCGAGGCTATGAATTTTTAGATAAGGAATTCCAACAGGTGGTTAGGGATGCTGAAATTGGTCGTAGAGAAGCGGATAAATTAGTTAAGGTTTGGCGAGGGGATGGGTCTGAAATCTGGGTACTGATTCATGTTGAAATCCAGAGTCAGGCATCTTCTGACTTTGCTGAACGGATGTATGTCTATAATTATCGCATTTTTGATATGTATCGACGGTCTGTGGTCAGTTTAGCGGTGTTAGCCGATTCCTTTGATTCTTGGCGACCGAATAGGTATCATAATGAACTATGGGGGTGTCGGGTTGATTTCTTGTTTCCTGCGGTCAAATTGCTTGATTATCAGGGGAGAAGCGAGAGAAGTGCCGATAATAATCCAATGGCTGTGATTGTGGCTGCCCATTTAACGACACAGCAAACGAATCAAGACCCATCTGGTCGTTATCAAGGAAAATTGAGGATCGCCAAAAGTTTGTATCAACGGGGATATAGCAGACAGGATATCTTAGAGTTATTCAGACTGATCGATTGGATGATGAGTTTACCAGAGTCTATCGAAAGTGAATTTAAACAGGAAATTAGGAATTTCGAGGAGGATTTACAGATGCCGTATGTTACCAGTATTGAACGGTTAGCACGTATCGAGGGACTTGTTCAGAAAGGGCGTGAGGATGTCCTTGAGGTGCTAGAGGTTCGGTTTGAGGCGTTACCCAATGAATTAGTCGAGAAAATTAATCAAATTGAGGATTTGGAGTTATTGAAAACCTTATTAAGACAAGCGATCACTATAGGGTCACTCGATGACTTTCAGGGACTTCTTGAGCCGTAGCCTTGATCTGTTCGGTTAACTTCAAAAGATTATGAAGATCATTCAATCAATGGACAATAGGCCGTGAGAATTAAGTCTTGAACGTTCTATATTGTTTCCTCATAAGAGGGGTGGGTTAATCATGGTTACTTTGAGTGAGCGCGATCTACATTCTGCTGAAAATCTAAAACTAACCGCACCCATACCCGTGACCCTTCATCCAGCGAGCGTATATTTATCGGGGTTATCAGAAGGGAGTCGTCGCACCATCCGCTATTCTCTTAATACTATAGCGTCGTTATTAACGAATGGGGACTGTGATGCCGATACGTTAGATTGGTCGAAGCTGCGTTATCATCATACGGCTGCGGTGAGGGTGGCTCTGTTACAAAAGTTAGCTCCTGTGACGGCTAATAAGATGCTGTCGGCGTTGCGACGGGTGTTATTAGAGGCTTATCGTTTGGGGTTGATGGCTGCTGATGATTATCAAAAAGCGGTTGATTTTCCCAATATTCAAGCGGAACCGGAGTTAAGGGGACGTTCCCTTGATTCAACGGAAATTACGGCTTTGTTGGGGACTTGTGGAGAGGAGAGTGCGATGGATATCAGGGATGCTGCCATTATGGTGATGTTGCGAGGGACGGGAATACGTCGCTCTGAGTTGGTGAAGTTAGAATTAAGGGATTTTGAGGAGCAGACAGGGGAGGTGTTGGTGCGTAAGGGGAAACGGGGGAAAAGTCGAAGGGTTTATTTGCCCCTAGAGGCGATTTCGTTTATTCAGCGATGGTTAGGGGTGCGAGGGGATGAGTCGGGGTGTTTGTTTTGTCGTATCCATCGGGGGGGTCATTTAAAGTTAGGCCAGATGCACTCGGATACGGTTTGGCGGATTATACAGAAACGGGCAAAAATGGCGGGTATTGAGTCGTTTTCCCCCCATGATTTCAGACGGACGTTTTGTAGTGATTTATTGGATGCAGGGGTGGATATTGTCACGGTGCAGAAGTTGGTGGGTCATAGTTCTCCGGTGACGACGGCGAAGTATGATCGACGGGGGGAAGAGACTAAAAGAAGGGCGGTTCAGTGTTTGAAGTTGACTTAGAATTGGTAACTGAACTATAAAAAAGAAATTAACGGAAATGTAACTGTGACCCTTTTTTGACTTTAGAGCTTTTTTCTTTTGTAAATTTAGTGTGCCTAAAGGATAGAGAATTTCACTCAAATTTCATCTAAGGATGCAAAACTGGATTGGAGAGATCCTATTATAATTGATCGTCTATTATGAGAATTGACAGCTTTAAAACTTATCTATCATTAACTAATTTTGCTTGTTTGACGACTTTAAGCGCAATTTGGCTAAATATAGGGAATCCCGTTTTAGCGGGGCCAGGACATGATCATGGAAGTGGTGCATTTCAAGGAGGGAATGAACCGAGTGGACAAGTAGAAATCGATCCCCAAACGGCGCAACGGTTGGGGATTAAAGTTGAAAGGGTACAGCGTCAACCTTTAGACATTGGCATTAAAACAACGGGGAAAATTGAAACTTTACCTAGTCAAAAAGTGGCAGTGACGACTCCAATTTCTGGGGTGAAGGTGGTTGAGTTGTTAGTCGAACCAGGAGAAAAAGTAAAAAAAGGTCAACCCCTAGCTGTTTTAACTAGCCCTGAACTTGTGAATTTACGAGTAGAATCCCAAGAAAAACTAGCACAAGGTAAAGCTGATTTACAACAAGCGTTAGCGGATTTAAAATTAGCCCAACAAAATTTAGAACGTTTTCAAACCATAGCAGAAGCCAAAATTGCACAGGCACAAAGTCAAGTGGCTTTTGCTCAAGAAAAATATGATAAAGATCAAGAATTAGCTAAAGAGGGGGCTTTACCCCGTCGAGAGGCATTAGCATCTGAAACCCAATTAGTACAAGCCAAAGCAGAACTTGCTGAAGCTAATAGTCGTCGTGATGTTATAGAAGCAGAAAATCAACTGAAACGCGCCCAAGCAGCCGTTAATGTCGCTAAAGAATGGATTAAACTGAGTGATGAGAACTACCAAACCCGATTAGCCCAACTGGGAACCATCGCTAATGAAAAAGGATTAGTTGTGATTACAGCCCCCATTTCAGGGGAAGTTGCCCAAAGAGAAGTCACTATCGGTCAATCTTTTGAAGATGCTGGAGGTCAGTTAATGACCCTAGTTAATGATACTGGGGTGTTTGCCACAGCGAATATTTATGAAAAAGATTTGAACCAAATTAAAATCGGTCAACCTGTCAAGGTAAAAGTGGCTAGTGGTCCTGAGCGCATTTTTACAGGAAAAATAAAGCGTATTGGTTCGGTAGTGGAAGGAGAAACACGAGTGGTTCCGGTACAAGCGCAAATTAGTAACGCTAATGGACAACTTAAACCAGGAATGTTTGCAGAGTTAGAAGTGATTACGGATAAAACCAATACCGCAGTTTTGACCGTTCCTAGTTCTGCCGTAGTAGAAGCCAAGGGGAAAAAATTAATCTATATCAAGAATGGTAATGCTTTTCAATCCGTTGAAGCAAATTTCGGTCGTACCACAGGAAATTTAATCGAAGTCACTGATGGTTTATTTGAGGGAGATTTAGTGGTGACTCAGCGCGGATTACAACTGTATGCCCAGTCGTTACGGGGTGGTAGTCCAAAATCGGGGGATCATGATCATGGCCATGAAGAAGAAGAACATTCTCACGGAGAAGCAAGCACAAGGATTTTTAGTAATTTTCCTGTACCTATGGGTTTAATGGCCGCTTTAGGAGGAATTGTTGTTGCAGGAGGCGGTTTTGCCCTGGGTAGTTTTTGGTCGAGTCGTCGTCAACAAGTCACGGTTAACTCATCAGAAGATGTTGACAATCAATCTATGAATTCGCCCCAGTTAGTCCCTCAAGAAATGACCCAAAACAGTAGTTTTCAGCCAACACCATCAAGTCATAGTGATCGCTAAATCATTAAAAGGAGGCAGCAGTTGAAAGGCACTCAGCAGAAGGTTAGTTATGATCAATAATATTCTCAAGTGGTCAATTGTCAGACGATGGTTAGTGGTTCTTGGGGCAATGATAGTCATGGTGTTAGGGGTTTATAACCTAACTCAGATGCCTTTAGATGTGTTTCCCAATTTTGCGCCGCCACAAGTGGAAATTCAAACCGAAGCCCCAGGACTTGCCCCCGAAGAGGTCGAATCATTAATCAGTTTACCCATTGAAAGTGCCCTTAATGGAACGCCAGGAGTGGAAACGGTGCGTTCTTCTTCAGGGGTGGGTATTTCTGCCATCAAAATTATCTTTAAATGGGGAACCAATATTTATCAAGCCCGTCAGTTAGTTACCGAACGATTACAGCAAGCCTCGCAAAATTTACCCGACAATATTGAACCGCCCCAAATTTCCCCCATTAGTTCCCCTATCGGTACTGTGCTTTCCTATGCCTTTACCATCGAAAATGAACCAGAAAAAGGGACAAATCAAACCGATATGATGGATGTGAGGCAATTTGTTGACCTAGTAGTTACCAACCGCCTCCTAGCCGTTCCAGGGGTTTCTCAATTAATTACCTATGGGGGAGAGACTCGTCAATATCAAGTATTAGTCGACCCTGCCAAGTTAACGGCCTTTAATGTGTCTTTAGATCAAGTAACCACAGCAGCGAGAAAAGCCAATAATAATGCAGCCGGAGGATTTTTAATTGATCCTGATCAAGAATTACTAATTCGAGGGTTAGGACGAGTGAGTGACATTGAAGATTTACAAAAATCAGTAGTTAAGGCCACAGATGGGACACCTGTTTTATTAAGGGATGTGGCTGATGTCAAAATTGGGGCAGCTTTGAAGCGTGGGGATGGGAGTTTTAACACTCAACCAGCAGTGGTGGTGATGGTGAACAAGCAACCCCAAGCCGATACCCCGACGGTGAGTCAAGCGGTTGAAGCGGCCATGGAAGAACTTAAACCCAGCTTGCCCCCGAATGTGAATTATACGGTCACTTTTCGCCAACAAAGCTTTATTGATGATGCGATTAAAAATGTCACCAGTTCTTTGAGAGATGGAACGATTATTGTTTCGATTATCTTACTGATGTTTTTGATGAATTGGCGCACCGCTATTATTACCCTCAGTGCCATTCCCCTCTCGGTATTAATGGGGATGATGGTTCTTGATTTCTTTGGTCAAGGAATTAATACGATGACCTTGGGGGGGTTAGTAGTCGCCATTGGGTCGGTGGTAGATGATTCTATTGTTGACATGGAAAATGCCTATCGAGGGTTACGGGAAAACCAACAATCAGATAATCCTGTTCATCCTTTCCAGGTAGTCTATGATACTTCGGTACAGGTAAGAACCAGCGTTATTTTTTCCACTGTCATTATCGTGGTGGTTTTTGCCCCTATTTTCTCTTTAACTGGGGTAGAAGGTCGCATTTTTGCGCCGATGGGATGGGCTTATTTGGTTTCCATTTTATCGTCAACCTTAGTGGCTATGACCTTATCGCCGGCCTTATGCGCTATCCTCCTGGCTAACCAACGACTACCGAATGACGAAACTTGGGCTACTCGTTTATCCAAAAGTTTGTATCATCCTTTATTAAATTTTTCTATTAAACGCCCTAGTCTGGTGATTTTAACCGCCGTAGCTGCTTTTGTGGCCTCGATGATTGTTTTTTCTTCTTTGGGACGAGTCTTTTTACCAGAATTTCAGGAACGAACCTTAGTTAACTCTTTGTTGTTGTATCCTGGTACGTCTTTAGAAGTGACCAACCAAGCTGGAAACGCCCTCGAATCAGCCTTAAAAGATGATCCCCGTATTGCTTCGGTTCAAATGCGTTCCGGACGGGCGTTAGGGGATGCAGAAGCAGCAGCCGTTAATTTATCCCACATCGATATTGAGATTAGTGATGAAGGGATGAAAGATAGGGAAGCAACGGTTGAGAAAGTGAGAGAGGAATTTGCCAAAATTCCAGGATCTGTAGCCAGTATTGGGGGTTTTATTTCTCACCGCATGGATGAAATTTTGTCCGGTGTCAGAAGTGCGGTCGCAGTAAAAATATTTGGACCTGAACTCGAAGAGTTACGGCGTATCGGCAAAGAAGTCGAAGCCGTCATGCAAGGGATTCCTGGTTTGGTCGATTTACAGCTAGAACCCCAAGTTCCCATAGAACAGGTACAAATCAAGTTTAACCGTGATGCAGCAGCCCGTTACGCCCTTTCTGTGGGAGATTTATCAGAAATCACAGAAACGGCCTTAAATGGTCGGGTTGTCTCTCAGGTATTGGAACAACA
>NETF01000009.1 GCA_002172675.1 unicellular cyanobacterium SU3 | reverse complement strand
TAGTTGTCAATCTTTCTAAACTGCTGAGGCAGTTTTTGTCGCTTTTTTTGTCCTTATTTACTAATAGCAAAACAAATGAACTAATTAATCAGCTTTTAATTAATTTTGATTATAGTTTAAACCATTTTTCTGTGTTCAAACTTATTGATTTGTCAGAAAATTCTTGGTCAAAAGTGGCATAAATTTTTGAGTAACTTTTTCAGCAAACCCTATAATATAAACATTTGTATCAAGACACAAACGTTTAAGATTAGACATTATTTATTTCTTCCTTTTTCTGCTAACATTTCTAATTTTACTTTTTGAATTAATTCCAGTTTTTTTTCTTTAGAATCATAGCCATTTTTTTTCGACAGTTGACGCATTTCTTCAAATTCGTCGGGTTCATTCTTAGCAATAATAACCACATCTACTTCTCCATCGCTGAAGTTTTGATCTACTTTTAGTCTTAATACCCCATCACTGATTTTACCTTTGGTTTGTACTATTTTCATAAGTGTACCTTTAAATAATAAATCACTCTTGACTCCTATAATAAACTAAAATTTTGTTATTCATCAATAGTAAGACTATAATTTTAAAATTTTAATATTTTCTCAAAAAGTTTCTTTGAACCAAGAAAAAGTTAATCTAACGTATATTTCCTAAAAATATCTGCTCTTACAACTCTAGCTTTTCTGTGATTGGTTCCAGAACACATACATCTATAGTATTCACCAAATTCATTATCTTTATATTTATTGTCCAGAATGTTTTGTTCTAATTCTATTAATTTTTGAAAGAAATCTTGAACTAGATTAGCTCCAACTTTAGCTATTTCTACTACCATTGTAAAAAAGTTAGATTTTCGATACCAAATAGAATCATCATCAAGGTTTAAATCTTTAATCGTAGCAAAAGTTTTGATAAGTAAAGCTTTCATATGATTTTTATTGGTATACTCATCATTAAATTGAATGATATAGTTTTCTATTTCTTTATCTTGAGGAAAATAACCCCCTTCTTCTAAGGTTGACATAACTAATAAGATAAAGTATAAATCCGCCATTCGAGTGAATTCTGATTCACGAAACACTGGAAAATAACTTAAATCAATATTATCTAATAAGTCTTTACCTGTTTGAATGAATTCACCATCATAAACAGCATTATGAATCTCTACATCTTCTAGTTTGAATTTAGTTAAATTAATTCTTCTAAATACTTCTTTAATATCACTTTCATCAACTTTACCGATATCTCTAACTACAACTTGATAGGATAAAAAATCGGCTCTTTCTTCATCAGTCAACTCCTCAAATTTTTTGATTTTTTTAAAAGGTTTATCTTTATCATGTTTATTTTTATCATGTTTTCCATCTATATATTTTTTAATCGTTGTCAATCTTTGTTGTCCATCTATTACCCATTCTGTTGTTCGCATTTTTTTAGTATCAACTTCCCCTTTACAAACATAAATTTCTGGAAAAGGATATCCTTTTAAAATCGTATCAATAAATTCTTCCTGGTGATCATGTGTCCAGACAAACTTACGCTGAAAATCAGGTCTAAGAACTAATTTACCGCTTTCTATATTTTGGTAAATATCAGCTATAGTTGGGTTAGTTACCGAGGATTTAATTTGTGTTTGCATTTTAAATTATTATTAAATTATTTGTTGTGCATTAATAATTGGTTTTAATGTACTGATTGTATATCGTTCAAAATAAGAATAACTTTTGAATACTCCAAATGATATTGTTCTAATTCTCTGACAGTTATGCTTTTTCTCGCTTTTCTTAGTTCCATTTGATATTCATAAATAGGTTCTAACATCTTTTCGTATAATTGAGGGGAAACAATAGCGACATCAATGTCTGAATCATCATCAAAGCTTTTTTGTTTAAAAGGACTAAATCCTAATTTTGCCGAACCTGTAATATAAATTTCGTAAAAATTAATATCAAAATGCTGAGAGATTCGTTTTCTAAATTCATAATATTCATCTTGATTCTCAGTAAATATATAAGGAATTCCATGTATTAAATATTTACGGCAAAAATCAATTATTTCCTCTTCATCTTCGAGATTTTTGACTTGAGCGAAAAATTTTTCTAACGCTTCCATTACAGACAATTATATAATTTTTAGAAGATGATAGGATCAACTTAAGTTAACCACAAATCATCCCAGACGAATTTTTCTTGATTCATGGCTAATTTATATATTTTTATTTAGTTTCTTGGTCTTCTATGTCGTTTTGTAAACTTCTGTTGCGAAGACATTGAAGACATTGAAGACATTAAAGAAACTCCAAGTTTTTCCGAGATCCAAACTTCAAAATTATGAATAGGATAAGAACGGGCTGCGATCGCAGGATCAACCATGGGTTTCACCAGAATCGTAAACATTCCCAAACGGTTTCCGGCTAAGACATCAGTAAATAAGCGATCGCCTACCATGGCCACTTGAGGAATAGGTAAATCCATAGCACGAATGGCTTTTTTTAGTTTCCGTCGAGAGGGTTTAACAGCCCCTAATAAGTAAGGTAACTCTAAAGAATTAGCGATACTACCAATACGATTTTCACTAATATTATTACTCACTAACCAAATTGGAGTTTTTAGGCGAATTTGATTGATCCATAGTCTTAATTCCTCAGAAACATGGGGTTTTTTGAGAGGTACTAAGGTTTCATCCACATCCAAAATTAATCCTTTAATGCGATACTGATCAAGAACTTCCTGGCTTAAACCAAGAATGGTATCTCCTAAAATTAAATCAGGCTGTAACAGTTTGGCCTTAGACATGAATTTTTAATTAATATAAAGATAATTGGCTCGATAAGTGTCTCTCACTCTAACAATCAGAGGTCAACTTGATATAATGAAGGTCAATCCCTCAGTTTAGATAAGAACTTACGGTTGCACTTCCCTATTTTACTGGATTTTTATCCCTGAAAATGGCTGAGCCTTAATCTCTTCTCAGACCGTTGATTTTTTTACACTTATTTAATAAGTCGTTATTTATATTTACAAAATATCATAAAAGTTCATTTTTATTTCATAAAAATATACAAAAAAAAGTGGATCATTATCAATGAATGTAAATATACTTATACATAACAAGGTCAGGTAATCATTGATACAATCTGCCCTTAATTATTGTTGTAATTTCGTTATTATTTACCCATGACAACCACCATACAAAGCCAAAATCTTTCTCTATGGGAGCGGTTTTGTCAGTGGATAACAAGCACTAATAACCGTCTCTATATAGGCTGGTTTGGCGTGATTCTTATCCCCACATTACTAACTGCCACCATCTGTTTTATCATTGCCTTCATTGCTGCTCCTCCTGTGGATATTGACGGGATTCGCGAGCCAGTAGCCGGATCATTGCTCTATGGAAATAATATTATTTCTGGAGCAGTGGTTCCCTCTTCTAATGCAATTGGATTACACTTTTATCCTATTTGGGAAGCAGCATCCCTCGATGAATGGCTGTATAATGGCGGTCCTTATCAATTAGTCATTTTCCATTTTCTCATTGGTATTTTCTGCTGGATGGGGAGACAATGGGAATTGTCTTATCGTTTAGGGATGCGTCCTTGGATTTGTGTTGCTTATAGCGCACCTGTCTCTGCCGCTACTGCTGTCTTCTTAATCTACCCCATTGGACAGGGTTCTTTCTCCGATGGTATGCCTTTAGGAATCAGTGGAACCTTTAACTTTATGTTCGTCTTCCAAGCTGAGCATAATATCTTAATGCACCCCTTCCATATGTTGGGAGTTGCGGGTGTATTTGGTGGGGCTTTATTCTCTGCCATGCACGGAAGTTTAGTCACCTCTAGCTTAGTTCGTGAGACAACCGAAACCGAATCTCAAAACTACGGTTACAAGTTTGGACAAGAAGAAGAAACCTATAATATTGTGGCCGCTCATGGTTACTTTGGTCGTTTAATCTTCCAATATGCTTCTTTTAACAATAGCCGTGCGTTACACTTCTTCTTAGGCGCTTGGCCAGTGATTGGCATTTGGTTTACTGCGATGGGTGTATCGACCATGGCCTTTAATCTTAATGGATTTAACTTTAACCAGTCTGTGTTAGATTCTCAAGGTCGTGTGATTAGTACCTGGGCTGATGTTCTCAACCGTGCTGGCATTGGAATGGAAGTCATGCACGAGCGTAATGCTCATAACTTCCCCCTAGACTTAGCCAGTGGTGAACAAATCTTAATCGCTCGTAAATAAAACTTTGATTCAATCTTAAAACCCTTTTCTTATTTTTAGCTCCATCTAAGAATTTTAGATGGGGTTTCTTGTTTTATATTTAAAGCGATCGCAATACAAAACCTTTACAATAAATAGAATGAATGAACCGACTTTAGCACAACTCAAACGTTTGTATTTGCTAAGTTATACCTTAACTAATGTGATGTTCCAACCGATTCATATTATTCGTTTAGATGAAAGAAGCGTTTTATGCCTATTTAGACCGTAAACAGCAACAACCTAAACAAGTCATCATTAGCACTGATGAATTAAATAGCTTAACCTCCGAGCAACAAATTGACGAGCAACAAATTGAATTAATAACTCAACGTCTTCAAGAAAAATTTAATTTATAGTTTTAAATCCAATTTTCTTCGTCTTCCTCATTGTCGCGATCCTCATCAGACTCTTGAGATGGTTGATAAGGAGGGGTAATAATACGATATTGAGCATCATAAACATCTCCATTCGGTTGAGTAGATGGGGGTTTCTTTTCAGATTGAGGGGAGTTTTCAGGGGATTCAGACGCAACGCGATCGCTTAATTCTCGATAAGTATAAGAATAAACCGTTCCTTCTTGAGATACGGTTTTAGGAGGTTGCTGTTTTTCAAACTCTGATCGAGTATCTTCAAAGTTAGTAGAGTTACGGGGAATGGTGTTTTCTTCGGGAGGTTCTTCAATATCCCATTCATCGTCCTCTTGTTCTGTGTCTGAACTATTTTCCCATTCTGGAGGGGGAGGGGTTTCCCAATCAGATTTTTTTTTAGGTTCAGGTCGTTGATAGGGGGTTTCAGGGGGTTCTGGAGAACGAGGACGGCTTTTTTGGGGTTTGTTAAAGGCAAGTACACGAGAAGACCGTGTAAATAATTGAATAAAAAAACTACTAATAATTCCTGCTAAGGTAAATATAAGAATCCAGATAGCTAATGGCAGTTTTAGGGTAAATAGAGCCGTTTCTACATCAGTTCCCAGAAAATAAAGGGTAACTGACTGTTGATTTTGCAACAAAATAATTCCTGTGCCAATGGCCATCAATACTAATATTATTAACCGCATACTAATTCCTACTGCTTTCTCTAAGCCTCATAAGAGAAATATTGTTAATTATCCATTATCTTTTGTTCAAGGTTCTTGTTCTTGGCTAAGATAATGATGTAATGCTTCTAATCCTAAGATATAACTATTGGCTCCAAAACCACTAATCTGTCCCACCGCAATGTCAGCAATATAGGAATGATGACGAAACCTCTCTCGTCGGTAAATGTTACTTAAATGAACCTCCACGGTGGGTATTTTGACCGCAGATAAAGCATCTCGTATGGCAATGCTTGTATGGGTATAAGCGGCTGCATTCATCAGTATTCCTTGATAGTGGCCGAAAGCAGCTTGAATTGAGTCGACTAAAACCCCTTCGTGATTCGATTGAGTAATCGATAGGGTGACAGCCAAAGATTCCGCCTTCTCGTTAAGAAGACGGTTTATCCCTTCTAAAGTAACAGAACCATAGATTCCAGGCTCACGAATACCTAACAGATTAAGATTAGGCCCATGAATAACAAGGATACTTAACTTTTTAGAAGATTCAGTGAACACACCAGACCTACTTATCTATGATGGCGACGCTTTGGGTCGTTGACTGGAATGGGTATCAGTTCTGGTTCTGGTTCGGCTTGAGGGCCTAGTAGGGTTTCGATTAGCTTTTGGGCCAATTCTCTCAGCTTTTCTAGAACTTTTTCTAAATAGTCCATCAGGCAGACGGCTCCTGTGATATAGTTGCTTCCCTTTTGTTGCTTGCCAACTAATTATACAGACCGTTTGAACTTTCATCTGTTTAGAGGTTATCGGTGCTGTTGATGACAAACTCAGGTTATAAACGAGTTTATAGTTATTTTAACTATAACATAAGATTTTCCAAGATGGGCCATTGTCTAGAAAGTCATTAATGGAGAAATCCGTTAAACCTAGGGCATAATTAGGGTTAGAGGGTTCTTCAATTAATGTGCTGGTTTGAGGAGCGATCGCAACAGAAAGGGAGTCACTACACTGGTAACTGCACTCACAAAGATCATGGCAGAAAAGATTTGACTAGAAACAGCCCATTCTCCTAACTTTAATCCATGTTGCATGACCACCATCATAATTTCTGCTCTGGGTACCATACTTAAGCCGATAACTATTGAACCGTGCCATCCTGTCATCGCAAAAGTGGGTATACCAGCACCGATTATTTTTCCTAAGACGGCTCCGATTAATAAAATAGTTCCCCAAACGATGGCATTTCCTAGGGTAGTAACATTAATTCCTAAACCAATGCTGATAAAAAAGAAAGGGACAAACAAATCGTATAACATATCAAAAGAAGCATCGATTTTAACCGCTTCGGGATCTCGACTAAAGACTAATCCTGCAAAAAAGGCTCCCACTGCTTCAGAAAATCCTAATAATCCTGCGATCGCAGCTATTAAAAAACCAAATCCGACAATAGTTAAAGTAAAGTCAGCCGGCGGATCAAATTTACGAAAAAAAGTGGTAATATGAGATTCTAAATAGCGAGAAAAGAAGTAACAAAATCCTGCAAAAAATATAGCTTTAAAAAGAAACACTATAACTGTTTTAAAAATCAAAAAATCTAAATTGCTTTGATTACCATTATGGATAATGGGAACAATATTAAACAGTAAAGCCATCAAAAAAATTGCAGAAATATCATCCATTTCTGCTACATCTAACATCAATTCTCCCTTCGGCGTATTTAAGGCTTGAGCTTCTTGCCAAATACGAACGGATATTCCTACACTGGTTGCTGTCATAGCAGTGGCAATGAATAAGCTAGAAATGATATCTAATTTAAGTAATTGATAAGGAATAATAAAGCCTACAATACCACTAACGGATACATTGCCTAACCAGACAATACTTGCTCTTTTCAACTGTTGAATTAGTTTACCTAAATCACTTTCTAAACCAACACGAAATAGTAAGCAAATTAAGCCAACATCTCCTAAAAACTTAATAATTTCTAAGCCCACATCTGCCAATAAGTTAAAATTATCTTCCATTATTCTTAAGAGTAATCCTAAAAAAAGATAACCAACTAAAACAGGTATATTAAAACGTTGCAGTCCAAATTTAGTTAAAACAGATAGAATTATTATCATCCCAATTAATAAAATAATTAAGGGAAGATTTGGCTCTAAATTAGTCATGATTTTAGAATTTAGACTTTAAAATTAAACATTTTTCATTTATCTTTGAAATTTTCCTTTAATACGAGAAAGTAATAAATCAACTTCAGGTAATTTTAATTGAATGGATAAAATGAGAAAAATCACGATAGCAGTGATAACAGATAAGAGAAGTTGGAACAATTGTAAAATTAAATTATCACCCGTATAGAATTGTTGCCAACCCCAACTAACTCCCCAACTTCCCACACCAGCGATAAAACTAATCCCTGTTAATGCCAATAAAGCATAGCCCCATTCTTTCAAAGGTAAACCTCCTAAACGCTTATCAAGAATAGTGATAAAAATAATCAAAGAAACTAAGTTAACCCCAATGGTTGCTAGAACTAAGCCAGGTGTTTTAAACGGTTTGTACAAAAGAAAATCTAAAAAACCATTCAAAAAAATATTAAAAATACTAATACGAAACGGCGTTTCTCCGTCCCCTAACGCATAAAAGACCCTAACTAAAACATCCCTAGCCAAATAAAAAAACATTCCAATACCATAAGCCATTAAAACAGGAATTACCATATCCGCATCAGCCGATTTAAACGCACCTCGTTGATAAATCACCCGAATAATAACATCAGCTAAAGCGATAAAAATAGCCGTCAAGGGTAACATAGTTAATGCCGTTAATAATAACCCTTGACGAATTCTTACTTTTAATTCAGGCCAATTTTCGGGAGCCGTTAAACGAGAAAAAACCGGCATAAACGGCACTAAAATCATATTAGAAATAATGCCCAAAGGCGTTAACACAATAAAATTAGCGTAACGCATGGCAGCGGCCGCATTTTCGATAAACGAGGCAAAAAACAGATCAGTATAAACATTAATATGTAACATTCCTGATGAAAGGGTAGCCGGTCCCATCACCTTCATCACATCCATTACCCCAGGAAGTCGCCAGTTAAAACGTAACCGCAGTTTTCCCATCCCTGCTTGCCATTGCGCTCCTAGTTGAGCTAACCATTGTAAAACCCCTCCTGCGAGGGTTCCGCCAGCCAAAACCATACCCCCTAAATACCAATTTTCTGGGTTGTTCAAATTACTGCCAAACTGCCACATTAAGATCCAAACTCCCATAACAATGGCTACACTGGAAAATAAAGGGCTAATACTGGGTAAGAGATATTGATCAGCAGCGTTGAGGGTTCCGAAACCAATACCGATAAGGCCCGCTAATAGAGCCAAAGGGGCCATAATTTGTAATTGTTGGATAGCGATCGCTTTTACCTCTCCTTCTAACCCAGGGGCTAAAATGGAGATAAAGGTATCGGCAAAAACAATTAAAACAATAGTAACTACTAATAACACCCCACTGACTAGGGTGGTTACTGTTTCCACTAAAGGGGCTGCTTCTGACTTATCTCGCTTGGCTAAAACGCTAATTAAGGCACTGTGAAACGGTCCATTGATGCCTCCCAGTAAAATTAATAAGAAACCGGGGATAACATAGGCATAGGCGTAAGCATTGACCACTGGGCCAACCCCAAAGGCTGCTGCGATCGCTTGTTCGCGCACTAACCCAAAGATTTTACTAATCAGAGTCGCCACAGCCACCAGGCCAGCAATACTTACTAAGGAACGAGACTTTTTCGGGTTAATAGACACGGCACTCCCTAAAACAAATTGTCATTCATTATTCAAGATTCCGTGACTTCAAACAAGAGGGTATCTTGTTTAAAAAATCCCTCAGCACTTAGCAGTCAATGTTATAAAAATATCCCTGAGTGCTGACGGGTGATAGCTGATAGCTGATACTTCGACATAGCTCAGTACAAGTGGCTGACAACTGATATAGCCATACAAACAAAGGTGTTTGTCAATTGTTAAGGCTGAAACCATTATCTAATCAACCATTGCAAGAAAGCCCATTGCCTATTCCCCAGTGCGTAGCACTATAGCTGATAGTTTGTTAAACAGGATTTTCTCTGAACACAGGAATTTCTGTGCCATGACCATTGCCGTTACCATTACCATTGTTGTCTGTTTCTGGTATATTGCTGGTCGGTGCGACTAAATCTTCTACGCCGTTGACCACTGCTCCTAAAACAGGAACTTCGGCATCAGATAATTGATCGATCGCCTCGTTTAACAAACTAGAACGGGTGACACCGGGTCGGGTTACTAAGACTAAACCATCAGTGAAGGGTTCTAATAGGAGGGCATCGTTACAACGAGATAGGGAAGGACTGTCAATAATGACCATGTCATAGTTTCCTCGAGCATTTTTTAAGAGTAGTTGTAACTCGCTCGATTCAATAATTGCTGCTGCCTGACGTTGAGGACCCGGACTGGGTAAGATGGACAAGTAAGGGACTTGTGGGACTAAGACAACAGCATCGGCGCGATTTTGGTAGAACCGTAACGGTTCTAGCTGGCTGTCGGGGTCTGGGGTGATTTCTAACCATTGGGCTTTAGACGGCGATCGCAAATCTCCTTCTATTAATAAAGTGCGTTTTCCTGCTTGTGCCGAGGCGATGGCCAGATTATAAGCGGTTGCGCTTTTTCCTTCTTCGTTACTCACACTGGTGATCATCACCACTTTTGACATATCCGATCCCAAGCGACGTAAGTTACTGCGAACCCGTTCATAGAAACTCAAGTCTCCTGCATCTCCTTCTAATAAAACGGGGCTATGATTCTCTCTGTAAAGGGAACTGTAAATAAAGGGTAACTCTCCGAGAAGGGGAATTTCGCGATCGGTGAGAGAGTCTCGGAGTTCTTGAGGGGTATGTAAGCGATCGTCGATTAAAGCGAATAGAAGGATTAATCCTAATCCAGCCACTAAACCAATACCACCACCGGCGGCAATAATGAGTAACTTATTTTTTTCTTGAGGTCTTTGGGGAGGTCTGGGTCGATAAGTGGGGGGAACGGCTTCGGATAAACTACCGACGGTTTCTGCTTCTGCCGCTTGAGCGTCTACCAAAGCGGTGAGAATATTTTGATAAACAATCCGTTGAAATTCTACCTCTTGAACCAGTTTTGCTTGTTGCAGTTGTTTATCTGGAAATTTTTCGTATTGCTCCCGTAATTTTTGTTCAGTTTCAATAACTGAATTTAATTGCTTCACTAATCCGGCCCTTCTGGTTTCTAAGGCTAGGAGTTCATTGGCTAACTGTTGTCTGCTGGGGTCAAGACTACTATCTTGACGAATCTGACTGATGGGAATAGGGGCTAAATCTCTAGCACCGATTAATTCTTGAGCTCTTTGTTGAAATAGGGTTTCGTTGACTTGTTTTTCTTTGAGAAGCTGTTGAATGGTGGGGTGTTCTGGCCGCAAATCTATTTTTAGTCGCTCTAGTTGCTGCTCAATTTGCAAAATTTGCGCTCGTAAGTTAGCCAAGATGGGATCAGCACTCAAGGCTACTGAAGCATAAGCTTGTTGGGGCGTTAACCCTAACTGATTGATTAAACTGTTGATGCGACCGTCTATTTCTTGAAGAGCTAAGCCTAATTCCCGTTGTCTTTGCTGAGAACTGGTGATCCCACTAAAAAGACTACCATCTTGAATGGCTAGTAAATCTGACCCTTGTTGAGATACATAGCGATAAAATCTATTTTCTGCTGCGGTTAGGTCTTGTTTAACTTGCTCAAGTCGTTTACTCAGTGCTTCAATACGACTTCTCAATTCAGAGGTATTGAGCCAACGACTATGGTCTATCATCTCCTCCATGAAAGCATCTAAAATTAATGTGGCACGAGTGGGAGATTCTTTATCGGTGTATTGCAGTCTGATAGCTGAAGAAGAAACCTCACCTTTTTTATCTCGTTCAGGTAGTTCTATGACTAAGGTTTTGTCTTGTATTTGTTGGATTTCCTTGGGTGATAGTTCTAGTTTCTCCATTACATTTTGAAGCACTCGCCCGGATAAGAGGGTATTTTTGCTCAACGATAAACCTCTTCCTTGTGCCTGTAGTTCATTCCCTGTGGTGGTAAAAGCGGGAGGGGGTTCTGTAAAGGTCAATTGCCCAAACGCAGTATAAGTAGGAGCCGGCGGAGGTGGCGGTGGTTGTAGGGCAACCAATCCTGAGACTCCAAAACCAGCTATCATGGTTAAAAATCCTAACCAGTAGTTTTGTTGAAAAGAAATAGCAAATCGTTTAACAATTGGGGGCGCCATAATAATTTAAGAACATTAATAATGCTACTATTGTAAAGATTTTTAGTTCCTTATGATAACGACTCTTTCATCCTACCAAAGTTAACCCCCTATGACATCAGGCAATAAGAAGGGAAAAGCGGTCTTTCTATCAGGTTTCCCTCTTTGTTAAGTTTTTTAATTATTTGGGCTTGTCTGCTGATGGGATTCATAAGATCAAACTTTCTTCTGGTCGCACTTCCTTAGGTAGGGTAATACCAATTTTCTTTATTAACAATATAGATTATTATATGATTAAATTAAGTCGCAGTTTGACACTTTTATTGTTAGTTGTTTTCTGCTTATTAGTTTCTATGAATTCCGCTTTTGCTTTTTGCGGTTTTTATGTAGCTAAAGCTGATAGCGATCTGTATAATCAAGCTTCTCAAGTTATCATTGCTAGGGACGGAAAACGCACTGTTTTAACCATGGCTAATGATTATCAAGGGCTGGTTAATGATTTTGCTATGGTTGTGCCGGTTCCTGTTATTTTAACTGAAGAACAAGTTAAAGTTGGAGAACCTGAAATTATTGAAAGATTGGATGCTTTTAGTGCGCCTAGATTAGTAGAATATTTTGATGAAGATCCTTGTAGTCGTCGTTATTTAGAAGATGAAGTTTTTAGAACTCCTGCTGCCCCTCAACCAGCGTCAGAAATGAAAGAAAGTCGTGATAATGCTTTAGGGATAACGGTTGAAGAAGAGTTTACAGTAGGAGAATATGATATCGTCATTCTTAGTGCAAAAGAGTCTAATGGGTTAGAAGTTTGGTTAAAAGAAAATGGTTATAAAATTCCCAACAGAGCCAGTGAAATTTTACAACCTTATATTCAGCAAAATCTTAAATTTTTTGTTGCTAAAGTTAATTTAACGGAATACGAAAATACAGGGTTTAAATCCCTTCGTCCTTTGATGATGGCTTATGAATCTCCTAAGTTTATGCTACCGATTCGCTTAGGAATGTTAAATGCTCAAGGAGAACAAGATTTAATTGTTTACTTGTTATCTCCGAAGGGACAAGTTGAATTAACTAATTATCGGACAGTAAAGGTTCCTTCTGATGTAGAAATACCTGAATTTATTCAACAAGAATTTGCTCCTTTTTATAAGGCGATGTTTACTAAAAGTTATGAACGAAACGGTAAGAAAGTCGCTTTTGTTGAATATGCTTGGAATATGGCTAATTGTGATCCTTGTTCAGCACAACCTTTAAACCGAGAGGAATTAGAAAAAGCGGGGGTATTTTGGTTAAATAATGGTCGTAATAGACAGTTTAATAATGTGTTTATTACCCGTCTTCATGTTCGTTATCAACGGAGTAATTTTCCTGAAGATTTAAAGTTTCAAGAAACGGCTAATAATCAATTGTTCCAAGGAAGATATATTATCCGTCATCCCTTTCGAGAAAAAAGAGATTGTGATGCAGCTAAAAGTTATTATCAATTAGTGAGAGAAAGACAAGATAAAGAAGCAATAACTTTATCTCGTTTAACAGGATGGAATCTTTATGATATTCGTAAAAAAATTAATTTTGTTGAATTTGAAAATGTTCCTTGGTGGCGACGAATTTTTGGGTCTTGAAAGTAATTAATTTAGTTTAATTTATCAGCAAATTGAGGTTAAATATGGTAATCGATGTACAGAAAAAAACAAAATTTTATACTCCTGAAGAATATTTAAAGTTAGAAACTGATGCTCAACAACGACATCATTATATTAAAGGAGAAATTATTGAAATGGCTGGTGGTACACCCAATCATAATAAAATAGTATTAAACTTAAGTAGTGCTTTAAACTTTGCTTTTAAAGGCAAACCATTGGATGTATTTATGACCGATCAACGGTTATGGATTCCCACAGAAAAAATCTACACTTATCCTGATATAATGGTAGTTGATCAACCTTTAGAATATGCTCAAAATCGTAATGATACTTTAATTAATCCTTTGCTCATTGTTGAAGTGTTATCTACGTCAACTAGAAATTATGATAAAGACGAAAAATTTGCAGCTTATCGCACTATTTCTAGTTTTCAAGAGTATATTTTAATCGATCAAAGTTGTTTCCATATTGAACAATATAGTCGTCAAGAATCCAATAAATGGACGTTTATCGAATACAATAATTCTACCGATACTTTAACCCTATCTTCCGTTGATTTTGAAATTGATATTATTGATATCTATGATAAAGTCAATTTAACCTGAATGATTTAACCAATAATCATTAATTATTAATTACTCATTATTAATTATTTCCTATTCGTTTTAACATGGCTTCCCTTGCTTGTTGGGCTAAACTATCATCAAGGGGAATTAAGTCAATTTCAGTTTGATATTTTTCTTGTAATGCTGTTTTAATCAACCAGTCAGCCACAAAAGGATTTTTCGGTAATAGGGGACCATGAGAATAAGTAGCGATCGCATGACGATAAAACGCCCCTTCATAACCATCTTCTCCATTATTACCATACCCAGACTGAACCTTTCCCAAAGGTTGCACATTGCCCAAATAAGTGCGTCCCCCATGATTTTCAAAGCCAATAATAATGGGGGGTTGGCCTAACATTTGTTTTAAATCCTCTGCCAAAGGAGAAGCCGTTACCTCAAATACTACATTACCAATACAACGGGATACATCAGAACCTGGATGTTTCGTCACTAAATCCAATAATCCTAACCCTTCGATTCTTTGTCCTAACGCTGGTTCATAATAATGGCCTAACAGTTGAGGAGATCCACAGGTAAACACCCCTGGAACCCCTTCATCTAACTTATTCCGTAGCTGATCAGCTTTAGCCCCTTGTAAATCGCGCATAACGATTTCTTGTTGACGATCTTGGGCCCCTCCACCGACGATAACATCTACCTTGGAAAATTGATCCGCTTCAGTTTGTTGATTGAGAGGAAGAATGGTAATAGGAATATCTCGCCATTGACAACGTCGCTGAAGACAGATGACGTTACCGCGATCGCCGTAGGTACTCATTAAGTTGGGGTAAAGCCAACCGATGGTCAAAGAACGGGGTTCAGACATAGATTATCGTAAACGTGCTGATTGAACTAATAATAAACTACCGGCAACCAATCCGAGAATATTAGGTAACCAAGCCCCCAGAAATGCAGGTATAACGCCCCAAATACCCAAAGAGGTACTCATAAAGGCCAGTAGATAATAACCAAAAATTAAACCCACACAGACCCCAAAACTGGTGGCCTTGTTGGTGTTTTGGGGTCTTACTCCAATGGCAGCCCCCACTAGACCAAAAATTAAACAAACAAAGGGCAGAGCATACTTTTCTTGCAGACGAACCCTAACCTTTCTAACACGCTTCTCATCGCCACTTAATTTCATGGCTTTGAGATATTCTTTCGTTTCAGCGATGGTCATTTCTGTAAAGTTTTGACGACGGTTTGCTAAATCTAACGGGGCCCGGGGTAAAGCGAGTTGTTGATGTTGAAAGCGGACAATATTACGATAAGATCCGTCGGGGGCAATCAGATAAATGGTTCCGTTAAAAAAGTCCCAAGTATTGCTCGAAATATTCCAGGTCGCTGACTCAGAGGTAACAATTTGGTTAACCCCTTCTTGGGTTCTGTCTAAAATAGTCAACCCTTTCATCTTGTCTCCGTTATATTCTTCGGCATAGAATAAACGGGTTAAAACCGTGGCTTGCTGGCCATCTTCTTCTTGAACCGTTTTATATTCAGGATAAACAATATTACGTTCTTTAAATTCAGGCCGTTCTTGATTGACCGCCCGTTGTAAAGTGACGGCTGCTTCGTGGGTGGCTGCTGGTGCAATCCAATCATTCACGATAAAAGCACATCCTGTCACCACTAAACCAAACAGAAACACAGGAATAATTAAACGATAAACACTAACCCCTAAACTACGCAAAGCAATAATTTCGCTGTCACTCGATAAACGACTATAAGCCATTAAAGCAGCCAGTAACATGGCCATCGGAAAAGCTAAACTCACAAATCCTGGCAGTTTTAAGACTAATATTCTCATAGCCACTGACAACATTAGTCCTGACTCCGTTACCCGACGCACCAGATCGAATAAAGTCCCAATAGATAAGCCCAACGAGGTAAAAATGCCCATCCCAAAGAGAAAAGGCAATAGAAGTTCAATAAACAGATAACGATCCATGATTGATAAACCAGGGATTCGGGGTTTTAGTTTAATTTTAACGGGGTTTATTTGACCAATATCCATAATTTGTGTGTGATCTTAGAGTTGACTGGTTGTCTCTAATTTCCTAAATAATACTGTCGCACTAAAGGATTGTTATAAATTTCTTCAGCACTTCCGGCTGCTAAAATTTGACCGTCTCGCATGATATAGGCGCGGTTGGTAATCGCTAGAGTCGCTTGGACATTGTGATCAGTGATCAAAATACCCATTTGGCGATCGCGTAATTGAGCGATCATGGTTTGAATTTCCGACACAGCAATGGGGTCAACGCCAGCAAAGGGTTCGTCTAATAATAAAAAGTCTGGCCCTTGTTGGCCTACGGCTAAGGAACGGGCTAATTCGGTTCTACGCCTTTCTCCCCCGGATACTTGGGACCCTTTAGTGTGGGCAATTTTTTCTAGGCGAAACTCTTTCAGCAAGTGATGGAGACGCTGAGGCCGTTGTCGAAAGGGAACGTTGGTTTGTTCTAGGGCTACTTGAATATTTTCGGCCACACTCAGATGACGAAAAATACTGGGTTGTTGGGTCATATAACCAATACCTAAGCGGGCCCGCTTATTTAAGGGTAAGCGAGTTACTTCTTGTTGATTTAACCAAACTCTACCTCTATTGGGTTTAATCAGACCTGTGGCAATGTAAAAAGTGGTTGTTTTCCCTGCACCGTTGGGACCCAAAAGGCCCACAATTTCCCCAGGGGCGACTTTTATATTAACCCGATTAACAATGTCTCTTTTTCCATAGGTTTTATGGATATTTTCTAAAATCAGTGTCATTTTAAAATTGGGGGGTAGGTAAGGTGGTGTCTAAAGGCGGTGCCGGCGACACAGGGGCTGGTTCTGGGGGACTGTCTTCGGCTTCTGTGACTAAGTAGATGGATTCTACTTGTTGTGCTGATTCTGGGGTGGCAATAAACCGCCCTTCATCGATTAAATAGGTCATGGTTTCAGCCCGCATACTATTGCCTTCTTGTAGCACATAAACGTCTCCTGTGAGAACTAAACGCCGTTCTCGACTAAAATATTGTGCCTGAGCTGAGGTTCCTTGAATTTGCCTGGCCGGGTAGAAAAACTGCACGTTACCCCTGGCGGTTACTACTCCGGTTTCTGAGTTGGCTTCTTGGATATCAGAACGAACCGTTAGGGGACTATTAGGGGGTGGGTTTTGAGCTTGTACATTGGTAGGAACGGTTTTGAGGGTTAGGATACCCATGAGGACAGCTAAGCTACAACCAAGGGTTCCTAGGGTGTTTTTGTAGTAGGACATAGGAATAGAAAACATGGTCTAGGATCGCTTTTAAGTGTATTCTATTGTCTTAGTGTACTCAATCTTTTCTATGGCAATGTTAAAACTGTCTAATAATTCTTTCTTGTTGGTTAGGAGGACGAAGGCGGTGGGCAATTTGTTGCGGATGCCCTGTTGTCTTTCAAGTTAAAGGACAATGGTGAGACTTCGGCAACAAAGTTATAAACCCTCGAGGGTGCTAATCATTGAGTTAGCTACTTGATTTTAGACATGATTAAAAATAACAAGGATAACTAATCCGAGTTTTTGTTAAGAACTTGGCTTAAATCTTCAATTAATTTCTGAGTTCTTAGTTCAACTCCTTCTTTATTAAGGTGATAAGGGGTATCATACGTCATATTATTGGGTATTTTATATCGTTCTGGAGAACCTAACAAGATAAAATTATTATCAATTAATTTCTGTTTAATTTTAGAAATTCCTTTTTTACCCTTTTCAAATGAAGCTTCTTGATAACCAGGAAATGTTACATAAAGTTTGGCTCCTTTTTGGATGACATTTTCTTGAAAATCAAGCATATATTGAATCACTGTTTCATTAAAATTATCATGGGATAAACCATAAGGTTCAAATTTCTTTGGGGGACGACTCCAATGAAGATCCACATCTCCATACTCATTAAATGCTCTTCTTTCATACACTTCATTTTCTTTATCTTGCTGAAAAAAATATTCACTTGGTTTAAGTTTAGATAAAGAAAATTTAGGAAAATGGGGCAGTATTTTGAGCCATTGTTTTCTGTTTAAATTATTTAAACTTTCTCGATCTACATCGACAACAATTCTTAGGAGTTCGTTATGTCCGTAAGTCATATCTCCATAAAATTGGTGATATTCTGGGGAAATGACCACAAGATCCCCTGGTTTAATATGATCAAGTACATCATCCATCATATATTTTAAACCAATTGCGGCATGAATGCCTGTATTAATGGGGTTTAAATTGAGAGCATCTTTAATCCTTTGACTGTTGATACCAAAACTTAAATTTGAGCCACCCACCATAATTAAACGAGGAGAAGGGGATTCTTTAAGCAGAGCATCTTTGTCAATTTTAGCAAATAATAAAGATGTGGATGATTTCGGTGTGGGGGGAAAAGCTGCTCCAACTAAGAGCATAAAAGCGAGAGGAATAGACAAAAATCCTGATGTTTTCAAGAGAAAGTATCTAATCATAATCTACCTCAAAATTGAAAATAAATAAAGTCTTGTTCTTGTCCAGCAAAAACCATGATCATATAAATAATCGAATAATAGTAAATCCATCTTAAAATACGATTGCGTTTCAAAAATATTTTTTCTATAGCATATTTGTTTTCTCTTCCTAACCATTCAATTATCACAAAGTAACCAAGTAAAAATAATATAAACCCTGCATTTTTTAGATTAGAAAAATCAGGAACACTCAAAATAGAGCTATTAAAAATGCCCTGAAGATAACTCAGGGCATGGGTTAAATTTTCGGCACGAAAAAATATCCACGCTAACATGGTTAAACTAAAAGTCACCGCCATTGATAACGCTTCTGTTGGTGAAGGTAAATATCTTCCTTGAGCAACAATTTTAATATTTTGACGATTTCTTTTTAATAATAATAAGGGTAAAAAATAAATAGCATTAACGAGTCCCCAAACAATAAAAGTCCAATTCGCACCGTGCCAAAAACCACTTACTAAAAATATCAAAAATATATTCCTGACTTTCATCCAAGTGCTTCCGCGACTCCCTCCCAAAGGAATATAAAGATAGTCTCGAAACCAAGTTGATAGGGAAATGTGCCACCGTCGCCAAAATTCGGCCATATCCCGTGAAAAATAGGGAAAGGCAAAATTTTGCATCAAGTCAAAGCCAAATAATTTGGCTACTCCAATGGCTATATCAGAATAACCGGAAAAGTCACCATAAATTTGAAAGGTAAAAAAGAAAGCCCCTAACAATAAGGTGCTACCGGAATAATTTGAGGAATTATTAAAGATTTCATTGGCGTAAGTGGCACAGTTATCGGCAATTACCATCTTTTTAAATAAACCCCAAAGTATTTGTCTCAAACCATCAACAGCTTGATAATAGTTAAACTTTCGTTGTCGATGAAATTGAGGTAAAAGATGGGCTGCCCGTTCAATGGGACCGGCCACCAATTGTGGGAAAAAACTAACGAATGCTGAAAAGGCAATTAAGTCTTTTGTGGGTTTTATCTTCCTTTGATAAATATCAATGGAATAACTTAAGGTTTGAAAGGTATAAAAGCTGATGCCTACAGGTAAAATAATGTTTAAGGAACTTCCCTGAATTTCTTGTCCTAAAAAAGAAAAAATAGTTGTAATATTTTCTAAGAAAAAATTATAATATTTGAATAATCCTAAAATTCCTAAATTAACCAAAATACTCGTAAATAGTAATGCCTTTCTTTTCCTGGGTTTTAATTGAGGTTTTCCTAGTCCTAAACCAATTAAATAATCTGTGAATGTACTAAAAATAATTAATCCTAGAAAACGATAATCCCACTGACCGTAAAAATAATAACTAGCCCCTACAACTAAAAGATTTTGAAGTTTTAAGCTTCTATCTTTTAATAACCAATATAAAATGAATACTATCGGCAAGAAAATAGCAAAATCAATAGAATTAAATAGCATAAAAACATTACATATATAAGTGATTTTAGAGGAAAAACCCTATTGAGTTTCTGAATTGCTCACTATGCTACCACAAGATTTAAGTTTTGTTAGGTATAATCGGAAAAGTCCCAGGTACAAGGTTTTCTCAGTAAGTTTTCTACTGCTTGGACGGGTAAGGGTTTAGCAAATAAGTAACCTTGTCCTTGTTCACAGTCTAACTCTCGTAGTTGAGCTAATTGTGATTCTGTTTCTATCCCTTCTGCAATAATATCTAATCCTAAGATATGGGCTAAACTAACAATAGCGCGTACAATTTCTGAATTTTCATTATTGGGTTCCATACCCATGACGAAGGAACGGTCAATTTTTAAGGTATTAACAGGAAACCGATGTAAATAACTCAACGAAGAATATCCAGTCCCAAAATCATCTAAACAAATTTCAATATCCCGTTCTTGTATCTTTAATAAAATTTCTGTTGCTGCTTGTAAATTTTCCATCAACAGGGTTTCTGTAATTTCTAATTTTAAATATTTACTATCTAATTGAGTTTCTTTTAAGGTCTGATCAATTGTATTAATTAAGTTAGTATATTTTAATTGTTTACTTGATAAATTGACCCCCACTTTCAGATAAGAATAGTAAGGATATTGTTGATGCCATATTTTTAATTGTTGACAAGCTTCGTTTAAGGTCCATTCTCCTATAGGTATAATTAACCCTGTTTCTTCAGCAACGGGAACAAACTGACCAGGAGAAATTAAGTTTTTGTAGGGATGATGCCAACGAATTAATGCTTCAAATCCAGTTAATTGTCCTGTTTTTAAAGAGATAATTGGCTGATAATACAAAATAAATTCTTGTTTATTAATGCCTATTCTTAAGTCAGTTTCTAACTTTAAACGGTTAACGGCTCGTTCGTGCATTTGACGATCAAAAATGGCATAACAAGCTTTTCCATCGGCTTTGGCGCGATACATTGCTGTATCTGCATCCCGTAAAATTTCTGAGGCTTCTTGATAGCCTGAACTATTTAAAGCAATACCAATGCTAGTATTAATAAAGATATCTTGCCCCTCTAAAATAAAGGGTTTTATTAGAGCTAAATGTATCTGTTTAGCAATTTTGATGGCTTCTTTAATATCTTCTATATCTTCTAATAAGATAGTGAATTCATCACCCCCTAATCTAGCTAATGTATCGTCACTGCGTAACCCATTTTCAAGACGACGAGCAATTTCTTGTAATAACTGATCGCCAATGGCATGACCTAAACTATCATTAATTACTTTAAATTCATCTAGGTCTAAAAATAGAACAGCAAAGGTAAATAATGGATGTCTTTTTTGTCTTTCTATAGCGTGTTCTAAGCGATCCATAAATAAAATTCGATTGGGTAAATTGGTTAAAGGATCGTGGGTTGCATTATATTGTAATTGTTCTTCTGCTCGCTTTTGTTCAGTAATGTCGCTATCAATCCCATCAATACGAATCAGATCACCTTTATCATCATAAACGCAGCGTATTCGACTGGATAACCAACGAATTTGACCATCTTTTCTCACTATACGATATTTATATTCTGTATAACCCATTTCTTTAACAATTTGCCGATGGTATTGAACTAATTCTTGATCATTAGTAGGAATTAATTCCCACCAAAGATTAGGATTCTTATATAATTCCTCTAGGGAAAAACCAAAGGTCATTTGAGCAGCCGGGTTAATATAAATTAATCGATAAAAACTTGCATCGAAAGACCAAACAACATCTTGAATAGAGGTTAAAATTCCTTCTAATCTTTGCTCACTTTCATATAATGCTTGCTCTGTTTTTTTTCTTTGGCTAATGTCTGTAATCATCCCCAATGATCCGAGATAATTTCCTTGAGGATTAAATAAAGGATTCGTCGATACAATCGTCCATAATTCTTTTCCGTCACGGCAACGAAACTTAAAATCATGGGTTTCAGCAATGCCTTGACGACGTTCTTGAATCTTCCGATGAACGCTTATATTATCTTCAAAATCAACAAAGTCAAATAAGTTTTTATCCATCATTTCTTCTATTTTATAACCTAGCATTTGTGCCATTTGTTGATTAACAAATGTGGTTTGATTATCTTGATCAATAATCCAGATTCCTTCTGTAGCTGTCTCGACAATTTGACGATATTTTTCTTCACTTTCTGATAGGGCTTGTTGGGCTTCGTGACTTTCTGTAATGTCTCTTAAGGACACTAAATAAGCTGATTCTCCTTGCCAAGTAATATCAGACACACGCATTTGAGTAATAATTAATTTACCGTTAGGTTGTTGAATAAAAAATTCAGTGGGTTGATCGTCTCCTAAAGGCAAACCTAAAGTATGATTTATTAATTCTGTAGTAGAACGGCCAAATAGTTTAAGTCCTGCATCATTAATAAAACGAACGTTTCCTTGTGTATTAATGACTAATAAACCATCGGAAATGGTACTAATAATTCGCCCTAATCTTTCTTCGCTTTGTTGTAGGGCAAGGGTTTGATTCGTTTGTTGAGTAATATCAATAGTTTGACCTAATAAATGTAGGGGGTTTCCTTCGATATCCCGAATTAAAGTGGCTTGGTGTAAGCCATAAATAATTTGCTTATTTTTGGTAATGTAGCGTTTTTCTAAGCGAAAACTATTAATGTTTCCTGAGAGTAACTGATTAAATAATTTCTTTTCTTTTTCAAGATCGTCGGGATGGGTAATATCAGCACAACCTTGGGTTAATAATTCGTCTGCGCTATAACCGACTAACTGACATAAGGCTTCGTTAACATTAATTAATTTCCCTTTCATATTGGCTAAACCCATAGCCGTGGGAGACTTATCAAACAGAAGACGAAACTTTTCTTCACTTTTTCTTAAGGCTGTTTCAATTTTTTTCCATTCGGTTACGTCACGGGCGACAGCATAAATCGTTTCTTCTTCAACATTAGCCACAGATGTCCAGGCTAACCAACGATAAGACCCATCTTGACAACGATAGCGATTTTCAAAATCACGGACTTGCTTTCCTTGGGTGAGGTTTTTCAGTTGTTCTAGGGTCGCTGTTTTATCGTCGGGATGTAGTAATTGTAAGAAATGTATAGATTTTAATTCTGCGACCGAGTAGCCGAGAGTAGAGACAAAAACAGGATTGATTTTTTTGAAATAACCATCAAACCCAGCAATGCAACACATTTCTAGGTTGAGGTTAAAAAAGCGATCGCTGTCAATCTTTGTAAGGTTTGTTTCTTGATTATTCACCTTCACTGGTGGGTTAGGTTGAAATCGAGGAATGGTTATGCAGATTAATTGAGCTACAATTTCTAGAAAAGTGCGCTCTTGCTTAGTATAATAGCGTTTTTTTCTACTATGAATGCTGAGGATACCATAGGGTTCATCAGATGCGGTAATGACCACACTCATACCACTCACAGCAGTTTTCATATCAATAGATTAACGATGACAATCAAAATTCTCCCCACACTCCCCACCCATCCCACACTTTCCACACTCAACTTAACTAAAATATTGATACACCCAATTGAAAACCGCTATCATGACCTGATGCTTGACTAGAAAAGAATGAGGAGATAAATGCTTATGATTCGTTTTTCTTGCTCATTCCAGCCTAATCTGGCAATTAAATGTAATTTTTGGTCATTAACAACTTGTTTTAAAATAGCACAGTAGGGAACCTTGAAAATATCAGCAATAATCTCAGCTTTATAGGTTTGGCCTTTGTATCGAAGCTTATCTTTCACTTTTTTTACTTTTTTATTAAGCGAAATTAATATTTTTATAATCTTTATTACTTTAACAGAATCAATAATAACTACCTTTATATTAATTGAGTTTGAACCAACAAAAAATCTTTCATAAAAATAAAAGTATTGTTTCACATAAAATTAGTTAGATTCTTAAATATGGGCAAATTTACTTTAGTAATATTAATATTTTTCTTACTATCTCTAGGGTTACGTTTTTGGAATTTAGAACAATTTAATACTTTAGTGTTCGATGAAATTTATTATGCTAAATTTGCTAACAATTATTTAACTCAAACCCCTTTTTTAAATTCTCATCCTCCCTTAACAGAATATTTAATTGCCATAGGAATTTGGATCGGTTCTTGGTTTCCAGCTTCTCCTGAAATCACAAATGATTTAACCGGATCTTGGCGTTCAACCATTAGTTATCGTTGGTTAAATGCCTTGACGGGATCTTTTTTTCCTATTATTTTAGGGGCGATCGCTTATCAAATTACTCAGCGTCGTTCTTATACTATAATTATTACTTTTCTTGCTACATTAGAAGGCTTATTTTTAGTGGAATCTCGTTATGCTTTAAATAATATTTATTTAGTCACTTTTGGTTTATTAGGTTGTTTATTTGTCTTACTTTATCTTAATCACAAACAACATTTATATTTAACATTAAGCGGTATATTTTTCGGGGCATCAGTAGCCATTAAATGGAATGGTTTAGGTTTTTTATTAGGAATTTACTTGATTATTTTTATTGTTTATTTATCACAAAAATTAGAACATTTATTTAACTCTAAAAATTTAGGAATATTTAAAAATATAAAATTAATTGAACCTTCTTTATTAGTCTTCAACTTATTAATAATACCACTTTTTACCTATAGTATTCTTTGGCTACCCTATTTATTATTTAATCCTAACTATAGTTGGTGGGAAATTCATCAAAAAATATGGTTTTTTCATCAAACTATTGGTGATGGTTCGGAAGTTCATCCCTATTGTTCTAAATGGTATAGTTGGCTAATTATGGCTAGACCAATTGCTTATTATTACAATCAAAAAAGTACATCAGAAGGAACTATTATTTATGATGTTCATGCTATGGGAAATCCTATTTTATGGTGGTTAGCAACGGGATCAATTTTAACTTTTAGTATTTTTTTTATTGTAATTTTATATAAACAAAAGTATAATTGTTTTTTTCCAGTTCTTTTCTTTATGCTTATTAATTATTTGGCTAACTTTTTACCTTGGGCATTAGTTAGTCGTTGTACGTTTTTATATCATTATATGTCTGCTTATAGCTTTTCTTTGCTAGGTATTGGTCTAATTATTGAACAATGTTTAATCAGTCAATTTGTTTTAAATCGTCGCTTAGGAATCATACTATTATTATTAATTACCTTGGCTTTTATTTATTGGTTACCGATTTATTTAGGACTTCCTCTATCTCCCAGCGAATTTGATCTAAGAATGTTACCTAACTGGATTTGATGAGATAATTAGGTATTAATGTGGGCAATATTTCTTGCCCACCCTAGCTTATAATTCTAGTCCGCTATCCTCAAAGAGTTTGATCAATTTTTCTCCCATTAATTGTTCTTCTCTCAGCATGACAAGACATTTTTTAGCAAACCAATCATCCTTTTTGATTTTATCCCTTAAAAAGTCTTTAACATCCTCATCAGTCAGTTCTTTTTCTGAATAGAGCTTTTGTACTTCTTCTAAGGATCGATAAAGAATTGTATTTTTAGCAAAAACCTCGTCTTCGTAGATAATTTCTTTACTCATCCATTCCCAGTCAACCCGTTGTATCCAAAGTTTTTCCCCTGAGAAAATAGAGTTAATGTTAAGGGTTAAATCATCCGTTACCCACCAATAAGTTTGAGGATCATCGTACATAGCACCGGTTACACTATTAGGTAAGGTGACATGATTCCCTGAAAAGTTACGAAGATTAACGTTAGCATTTTCTGTGGTTCGATAGGCAATTTTTAAACGCAAATACAGCCCTTCTTTTTCATATTTATCTTTGCGAGGAAGGAGGTTAAAAAAGCTAATAGCTGCCCCTGCGTCATAAATTTCAATTAACCCTTGTTCTCTATCTAAATACCAGTTTGAACCATAAATAGCGGCATCAACGGCTGCGGCACTTCCTCTGTGTCCCAAAACATCCTTTTCTGTGGCAAAATAAGGGCGAGGCATCACCGTCTTTTTTACCTTGGGGAAAAATTCGCGTTTCGGTTCCATAATTTATCCTTGAAATCCCTAATTTAATCACAAGTTTTACCTGTGTAATTTTTTATTGTATCATTTCATGGTTAACGCCGTATTATGTATTTAGTCATAGTAAAAATAATATTACTCTAATTTCACTTCAAGATTTAATTCTAAATTCTGACTAATGAGTAGCCAAGTTTTTAAAGTTGAATTACAATTGAGGTATTATTAAATGTATAAATGTCTCGTTAGAAGTTACATAAGTAATATGAAGCTTAAACAACTACTACAAGAAAAACGTCAAGAAATTATTGATATTGCTACTCAACATGGTGCATACAACATAAGAATTTTTGGGTCAGTTGCTAGAGAGGAAGAAACCGAAAATAGTGATATTGATTTATTAATTGATTATGATTTAGATAAAATTACCCCTTGGTTTCCTTCCGGGTTAATGCAAGATTTACAAGCAATTTTAGGTCGAAAAGTGGATATTGTTACTGTTAATGGGTTAAAAGAAAGAATTAAAGAAAAAGTATTACAAGAAGCGATTAACTTATGAGAGATGATAGGGAAAGATTAAATGATATTTTAGATGCGATTAATCAAATAGAAAAGTATACGGTACAAGGAAAAGATCGATTTATCCAAGACGAATTAATACAAACTTGGGTAGTTCATCATTTAATGATTATTGGTGAAGCTTCTAGTAGAATATCTAAAGAAACTAAACAAAAATACACTGATATTCCTTAAGTGGGAACTATTGATGTCAGAAATATTATTACTCATGAATATTTTAGGGTTGATCTTAATATTATTTGGATGATTGTTAAAGATGATTTGCCTGATTTTAAAAAGAAGATTGAAAAAATTATTTGATCCTCCAAATTATTGCTCATTTATAATCCTAATTCATCTTTCAGTTCTTCTAAACTAATGGTTTCACCTTTATTTACTTCTTCTATTCCTATTTTTAATTGCTGACAAAATTCTTGATCTGATAAAATTTCAATTGTTTCTAACAAAGAATCTAATTGTGATGGACTCATTGCAATGATTACCGATTTCTCTTTATCAGTAATAATCATAGGTTCATCAATGATCTCATCAGGTAATTGAGATAATTTTTGTTGTGCTTTGTTAAGGGTTATATATTTACCCATATTAAAAAAAATGTTACTTTAACCTTAGTCTAGTATTTGATTAGAAAATTCTCCTGAAATTGCGATCGCTTGTTCAATATTATTAAATTATTTTTAATAAAGTGATTATTTTTGACGAGATTTTAACCATTTGTTATAATCTTCCTGAGTTCTAATTAAAATCATTCCTGCTTTTTTGGGGTCAAAATCATCACGAAAAATTGTTGAACAATCTTTATTTAAACACCAGGGAAAACTAATGTTAATGTTTGAATCATTATAAACAGCACCTTTAAGATTAGCTTGCGATAACAAAGCATTTTGTAGATTAGCTTCCATTAAATTAGTATCTTGGGTTCTACCGAACTTAGTATGTAAAATCAAATAGTAAAATGCCAAGTTAAAAAACTTCTTAGTTTAAAATTATCAAAATTTCTGAAACCATAACCTCTTCTTTTAATCAACTTTAATTTATTATTAATTCCCTCCACGACACCGCTAGTAGTTCCTTCATCAAAGTAAGCAATGATTTCTCCTATCCAACGTCTAATCGTTCCGAAAC
>NETF01000008.1 GCA_002172675.1 unicellular cyanobacterium SU3 | reverse complement strand
CCCGCGCCGTCGTACGGCGCAAGGGAACGCGCACCAAGAAGTAGCCAGGGAGTTTATTATAGAAAAGCTTTCAGCCCCGAATTCTTTGACAGCATAATCTTTATTTTCTGTCAATGCGAAACTTCTATTTTCGTTGTTTTATTTCTATGATTTTACAAAAAAAAATAAGAGCAGAGTAGGGTGGGCATTGCCCACCCTACTAACTTAACTAACTCAAACAATCCCCAAAAAAGACCCCATAACCAGGAATTTCAATGGTATGGTCATATCTGCGATTAGTAAAATCCGATTCATCAGACTCTTTGCAATTAGGATAATTAGACAAGTCGTGACGCAGTGCCACCGGGCTTAAATTGAATAAACAGATTAAGTGTTGTTCTTCGCATTTACGAGCAAAACCTAATAACGGTTCCGGTGTTTCAAGTAACGTGAGATCCCCATTGCGTAAAGCCGGTTGTCGGTTGCGCCAACTAAATAAGCGACGGTATTTATTCAGTAATGACATTGTTTCTTTTTCTTGAAGATCCACCGCCATTGGGCAATGTTCATCAGGGATAGGCAACCAGGGTTCTTTAGCTGTAGTAAACCCTGCGTTATGGGAAGACGGTTCCCAAGGCATCGGAGTTCGACAACCATCTCGGCCCAGAATATGAGGATACCCTTGTATACCATAGGGATCTTGCATTTTTTCATAGGGAATATCTGCTTGAGTTAACCCCAACTCATCCCCTTGGTAAATACAGCAACTACCTTTAAGGGCGAGAATTAATGCAGCTAATAAATGCTCAAACGCTTCTTCGGTAAAGTGATCGATTTCTTGATGTTTTTGCCAACGACTTTTCAGACGCGGGAAATCATGGGTTCCGGCTGTCCAACAAATGACCCCATCTTGAAAATGGGTTTCGATGCGTTGAATCATTTCTCGCAGTCTAGGATAACTAAACGGCTCATCTTTCATCAATTCCGAATTATAAGCTGTATGGAGTTTATCTTCACCCGAAACGTATTCACTAGCCAAAAGTAAGGGATCTTCTGCGCTACTAATTTCAGCGAGGGTGGTGGTGCCGGGATATTCGTCCATTACCTGACGAATAGATTTGAGCAGATCGATGATTTCCGATTGACAGAAATTGTGGATATTTAAGAAGTCAAAAAAGGGATCTTTAGGATCAGCACCGGCAGGGCGTTTCATTTCTGGGGGACGGGGAGGATTATCCCGTAATTGGCGATCGTGGAGATAAAAATTGACCACATCGAGGCGAAACCCATCGACTCCCATATCTAACCAAAAACGAGCCACATCAAAAATAGCCTCTTTAACCTCTGGGTTATACCAATTCAGATCCGGTTGAGACACTAAAAAACTGTGTAAATAATATTGCTGTCGAGTTTCGTCCCATTCCCAAGCACTACCCCCAAAGGTAGCACGCCAATTATTGGGTGGGGAACCATCGGGTTTGGCATCTTCCCACACATACCAATCTGCTTTGGCATTATCGCGACTACTCCGACTTTCCATAAACCAAGAATGTTGATCAGAGGTATGATTCCAAACTTGATCGATCAAAATTTTTAAGTTGCGATCATGAGCTTCTTTGAGTAATAATTGGAAATCCTCCATCGTGCCAAACATCGGTTCAATGGCTCGATAGTCAGAAATATCGTAGCCAAAATCCTTCATTGGCGATTTAAAAAAAGGAGAAATCCAAACCGCATCCACTTCGAGTTGAGCAATATAGTCTAATTTTTGAATAATCCCTGGTAAATCTCCAATACCGTCCCCATTACTATCAAAAAAGCTACGGGGATAAACTTGATAAATGGCAGCACTGCGCCACCAATCTTGTGCTTGAGATTGTTTTGATGCAAGAGATAAATTCATACAGTCATGGGTATTTAAGGTTTACTGAAAATATATGTTGAGTCGGAAGTGATAGGGATGATGAGATAAGTTTAATGTCTAACTCTCCCTACTTCGGCGCTCCCTCTGCTCCCCCACTAGGACGGGATCACGTCTTTAGCCACAGGAGGACTAAAGGGTAAGCGATCGCTTTTTTCGCTCACTGATAATAAGCTTCCGAAAAAGGCTCCGTATCCTGGTAGATGAACCTTTTTATCTTTGATCTCTAATTTTCGTAGGTAAGGAGTCCGAAAAGGACGACAAGTATCATAAGCTGAGAGATCATAATCTATGGGTTCGTTACTCATATTAAATAAACAGAGTAACTTTTGTTCTTCTGTCTCCCGAATAAATCCAAACAACGGGTCTGACGTTTCGATAATTTCACAGTTACCGTGCATCATCGCCGGTTGTCCTTTGCGCCAGTGTAACAGTCTGCGCCAGGTATTAAGTAGGGAATTGGGTTCATTATCCTCTATATTCACCGCCCGTTCTAAGTGACTTTTAGGAATGGGCAACCAAGATTGCTCTCCTGTAGTAAATCCAGCATGAGAAGCATCAGAAACCCAAGGAATAGGTGTACGAGAGCCATCTCGGCCTTGAATGGCGGGATAGAGTTCTTTCCCGAAGGGATCTTGCATGGCTTCAACGGGAATATCTTCTGGAATGCGAGCCACCGGTAAGCCCAGTTCATCCCCTTGATAGAGACAAAATGCCCCTGGTAAACTCACTAATACCCCGGCCATCATCTGATAAAACTCATCAGGATAAGGGTTCCCCTGTTCATCTTGTCCTGTCCAACAAGAGCGTAACCGCCCATAATCATGGTTTCCCACCATCCAACACATACCGTCGTCTTCTTGGAATTTGTCAATCACCCGTTCTAGAGCGTGACGAATACGACTGGCCGTCATGGGTTCTTCAAATAAAAGCGCGCTATTATAAGCTAAATGGAGTTTTTCATCGCCGGCCGTGTATTCAGCCGCCAGAGCAACGGAATCTTCGCAGAGGGTGACTTCTCCTAGGGTAATGACACCGTACTCGGCTACCAGTTGACGAATGCGGGTTAAATAGTCGATCGTTTCAGGACGGCAAAAATTGTAAACGAATAATTGACGAGCAAAGGGATTACGCATCGATACCCCTTCCGGAATAGGAGCATCAGGGGATCGCACGGGATTATTCCGCAGTTCGGGATCATGGATATAAAAATTAACTGCATCGAGGCGAAATCCATCGACCCCTCGCTCTAGCCAAAAACGTGCCTCATCAAACACCGCATCTATCACTTCAGGGTTGTGCCAGTTAAGATCCGGTTGGCTTTTGAGAAAGTTGTGCATATAAAATTGTTCTCGTTCGGGACACCAGGCCCAAGCACTACCCCCAAAGGCAGATAACCAGTTATTAGGAGGGGTTCCGTCGGGATTGGCATCAGCCCAAATATACCAATCCGCTTTGGCATTGGTTCTATTTTCACGACTTTCTAGGAACCAAGGATGCTTATGGGAGGTATGACTCCAAATCTGATCAAGAAAGACTTTTAACCCTCTGGCTTGGGCTAAACTGACCAGACGATCAAAATCATCTAAATTACCATAGACGGGATCGATGTTTCTTAAGTCTGTTGGATCATAGCCTAAATCTTCTCTGGGAGATTCGTAAATGGGACACATCCAAATGGCATCTACCCCCAAGGCGCAAATATAATCTAATTTACTAATAATGCCATTGAGATCCCCTTCCCCATCTCCAGTGGTGTCCATAAAGCTACGGGGCAAGATATGGTAAATTACGGCGTTTTGCCACCATTTAACAGTTTGCATAGGTATTGACTCGGTTTATGGGTATTCTTTGAGTAAAGGTCACAAAAATTTCAAGAGAGAAGCCATTATCCTGGCAACTCTGTTTTATCCCTTTCCCTATAGGTTTTTGATAGGATGTCAATCATTAGATTACCGAATCATGAGGACAGACTGCAATTGTTATCGATTATGGTCTTTGTGCTGCAGAGATAAATTAGCAAAAAATAGGCCATAGCTTGGTAGTCTCAGGATATTCTCTTCTAACTCAAATTCAAAGCCTAAATCGGTTTCTGCTAAATAGTCTCCATGAATCGATAAGTCATATTCTGTTGGGTTATGACTAAGATTGAAGACACAGAGTAACCGTTGAAAGCTAAATTGACGAATAAATACCAGCAAAGGTTCTTCAGTGTTTAATAGGTTGACATCTCCTTTAACTAGAGCCGGTTGACGTTTACGCCAGTGTAGCATTCTACGCCAGGTATTAAGTAAGGATTTTGGATCAGCATTTTGGCGGTCAACCGCTTGCAATAGGTGCTTTTTAGGAATAGGTAACCAAGGTTCATCCCCATCGGTAAAGCCAGCATGAGGGGAATTTTCTGACCAAGGCATCGGGGTACGAGAACCGTCTCGCCCTGGTACCATAGGATAAAGAGCTTGACCAAAGGGATCTTCAATTTTCTCTTTGGGGATATCTTTGGGAATTTTTGCTTCTTCTAACCCTAGTTCGTCCCCTTGGTAGAGACATAATGCTCCTGGTAAACAAATCAAAAGAGCAGCAAAGGCGCGATAAAATTCGTCAGGATAGGGTTGACCCTCCGCATTCACTCCAGTCCAACGCGATCGCAAACGACCATAATCATGATTGCCCGCCATCCAACATTGACCCCCCTCAGGAAAGTTGGCTTGAACTTTTTGAAGAATTTGACGCATTAAAGTGGCACTAATGGGTTCATCCTCTAATAAAGCACTGTTATAGGCTAGATGTAAGCGATTTTCTCCTGTCACGTATTGACCCGAGAGAACGATGGAATCTTCGCAGAGGGTAACTTCCCCTAGGGTGACTGCATCCCCATAATGTTCGCACAACTCTCGAATGGGATTAATAGCTTCCAAATTTTCAGGACGACAGAAATTATATTGAAACATATGATCGACCATCGGATTATCGGGGTCGACTCCATCGGGAAAAATACCATTGTCGGGGCGAATAGGATTATCTCGTAGGTGTTTGTCGTGCATATAAAAGTTAACGGCATCTAAGCGAAAACCGTCAATGCCTAGCTCTAGCCAAAACTCCGCTTGTCGGAGCAGTTCGGCGATAACGTCTCGATTATGCCAGTTTAATTCCGGTTGACTGGGTAAAAAGTTATAAAAATAATATTGTTGTCGAACGTCGTCCCATTGCCAAGCACTTTCCCCCATAAATGCCGATAGCCAGTTGTTCGGTGGGGAACCGTCGGGATTAGCATCAGCCCAAACATACCAATCTGCTTTAGGATTATCCCGATTTTTGCGACTTTCAATAAACCAAGGATGTTGATCGGAGGTATGATTCCAAACCCCATCTATCAATACTTTAATACCAAAACCATGAGCGATTTCTAACAGACGCTTAAAGTCTTCTATCTCTCCAAATGTCGGCTCAACTTCTCGCATATCGGTAATGTCATAACCCATATCTTCTAGGGGAGACTCAAAGAAGGGAGACAACCAAATGGCGTCTACTCCCAAAGAGTTAATGTAATCCATTTTGGCAATAATGCCATCGAGATCACCCATTCCATTACCAGTGGTATCTTTGAAGCTAGCAACATAGATTTGATAGATAACCGCGTTTTGCCACCAATGTCCACTTGATCGTTTCTTATTGGTTTCTCCTATTGTCTGAACGTATCCATCAATTATGAAATTCTTCCACCATTTTGTGTCAGTATTCTTTTGAATTATCATATTCGTTATAGAGATTGTAAGACATTCAAAACAGTAGGAATTGAACACTTAGTCTAAATTAAATTGTTTGACTAGATAGATGATTCAACCGATATATACAGCAACAGATACCAACTCTATGCCCATCCTACTGAATGATATTCCAATAGTACCATCTTATTTTCTGCCTCTTAATCTATCTAGGGATGTAGCTTTTTTTTTCAAAATTGTTCTTCTGAGATGTTTTCATACTGAAATAGAACGATTTTAAAATTCTCTATTTTTCATTGGTTACTTGAACAGGATAGTAAATATTACCCAGTTTTTTAAAGCATTGATTTCAATTATTATATTGATTGTCTTGATATTTTTCTTTATTTTTGAGCAGTAAGGTGGGCATTGCCCACCCTACAATTATTCTAAGTTTCTCAATATTCAATTTTCCTTGTCTTTGGGTTAGTTTTAAGCTGATGAGTGATGGCTGATAGCTGAATACTTACCGATTTTCCCTATTACCTTTCCCAAAGGAACTTAAAAACCCATTACCTGGGCAACTTGCGATAATTCAGGTTTAATGCCAGATTTAACTTGATTATTACTATGCTTGATAGCACAGTCAGGATCTTTTAAACCATTACCCGTCAAGACACACACCACGGTAGACTCAGGGGGAACTTGATCTCTAACTTTCAATAACCCGGCCACTGAAGCAGCACTAGCGGGTTCACAAAATACCCCTTCATGGGCAGCCAAAATACGATAGGCTTCTAAAATTTCGTCATCGGTAACAGCATTAAATTCTCCTTGACTGGCATCTTTTGCCCCCCAAGCTTTGTCCCAGTTGGCCGGGTTCCCGATACGAATAGCAGTCGCTAAAGTCTCCGGTTTGGCTACGGGTTGGCCACCAATAAACGGGGCTGCTCCGGCTGCTTGAAAGCCCATCATTTTCGGCAGTTTATTGATTTTCCCTATACTATGATATTGACAAAATCCCATCCAATAAGCACTAATATTCCCTGCGTTGCCCACCGGAATACATAACCAGTCGGGGGCATTTCCTAACACATCTACCACCTCAAAGGCTGCAGTTTTTTGACCTTCTAAACGGTAAGGGTTCACGGAGTTAACTAAGGTAACAGGATAATTCTCGGCCATCTGTTTAACCACTGTTAACGCATCATCAAAGTTCCCGTCAATGGCAATGACTTCCGCACCATATAATAAAGCTTGTGCGAGTTTTCCTAACGCCACATAACCATCAGGAATAATCACAAATGCTCGCATTCCGGCACGTCTAGCATAAGCAGCAGCCGCAGCAGAAGTATTCCCTGTACTGGCACAGATAACGGCTTTTGCTCCGTCTTCTTTAGCCTTAGAAATAGCCATGGTCATACCCCGATCTTTAAAACTGCCGGTGGGGTTCAAACCATCGTATTTAACAAAAACTTTAACTCCTTTGCCCACTTGTTGAGAGATGTAGGGAGCAGGAATTAGAGGGGTATTGCCTTCTAAGAGAGTGACAACTGGGGTGCTTTCGATAACTGGAAGATAAGGACGATAGGTTTCTATTAACCCCGGCCAAGGTTTAACGTCTGACGAAGGTGCGATCACTTTTGTCGAGGGGGAGACTGAAGGGAACGACGTTAACGATTGAACAGTCATAGGGTTCTAGGTGACAGATTTTGATGAGTTAAGCCAAAGTTGCTTATATTATCATTGTACCCTATCTATTTAACGCACAGATCAGTTAGCAGTTATATGGCTAATATGTTTACTATAATGAAACTCTACGACTTGTTAAATAACGTTCCTAGTATTTCTATTTCTAGTCTTCCTCAACATCCTGCTCTAGAAAGGGACGTTAAAGGAATCTCCACTAACTCCCATTCTTGTCAACCCGGAGACATCTTTATTGGTATGCCGGGCACTCGTGTCGATGGGGGTGAATTTTGGCAAAGTGCCATGGAAGTAGAAGCAATCGCAGCCATTATTAGTCCCCAAGCAGCGGAAAAATTTCCCCCTAATAACGACCAATGTGTGATCGTTGTAGATGATTTAATTACGGTGGCTGCTGAAATAGCGGCCGCTTTTTATGATTATCCGGCACAACAATTAAATATGATTGGGGTAACGGGAACTAATGGCAAAACTACGACAACTCATTTAATTGAATATTTTCTAAGCCAAGCTAAAAAACCCACTGCTTTAATTGGCACATTATATACTCGTTGGCCTGGGTTTGAACAAACAGCGACTCATACAACACCTTTTGCCCCTCAATTACAAGAACAACTAGCCCAGGCAGTGGCAGCAAATAATGAATATTGTGTCATGGAAGTTAGTTCCCATGCATTAGCCCAAGGAAGGGTTAAACAATGTCCTTTTAAAGTGAGTGTGTTTACTAATTTAACGCAAGATCATCTTGACTTTCATAAGGATATGGAAGATTATTTTTCAGCGAAACAGTTATTATTTACGCCAGATTATTTACAAGAAAAAGCGATTATTAATTTAGATGATCCCTATGGTAAACGATTAATTGAAAGTTTCAAGCCTGAGCAAGTTTGGAGTTACAGTGTTAGCAATGCTGAGGCGGATTTTTATACCAGTGATTTAACCTATCGAGGCAATGGGGTGACAGGAACGTTACACACGCCTTTAGGAAGCGTTAAGTTTACCTCTCCATTAGTGGGACAATTCAATTTATCTAACGTTCTAGCAGCCCTTTCGGCAGTCTTACATCTAGGGTTAGACTTAACAGAAACCATAGAAACCTTACCTCACTTTTTGGGAGTTCCTGGACGTATGGAACGGGTACAAATTAACGAAAAACAAGATATTAGTGTCATTGTTGATTATGCCCATACTCCCGATAGTTTAGAAAATTCCTTAAAAGCAGCCCGTCCTTTTGTTAAGGGTAAACTAATTTGTGTCTTTGGTTGTGGAGGCGATCGCGATCGCACTAAACGCCCATTAATGGGTCAAGCGTCTGCCCAATTAGCTGATGTTTCTGTGGTGACTTCTGATAACCCTAGAACTGAAGATCCCCAAAGAATTTTAGAGGATATCTTAACAGGAATTCCTCAAAATGTAGAGCCTTTAGTGATTAGCGATCGTGCTGAAGCTATTAAAACAGCTATTTTACAAGCTAAGGCAGGGGATGGGGTTTTAATAGCAGGAAAAGGCCACGAAGATTATCAAATTTTAGGCACAGAAAAAATTCATTTTGATGATCGAGAAGAGGCGAGAAAAACTTTAGAAACACGATTTGAATAATCGAAAATGGATAATTGATTATTAATCGTTAATTATCCATTATTTTTTAATTATGCTAACATCTTTCACCACAACTCACATCTTGCAGCTTCGCTTAAACTAGCTAGTTTAAAAGGCAACAGGCAATAGGCAACAGGCAATAGTATTTCATTTTGATGAATAATAAATAATGAATAATTATTTCATATAGAAAAATAAGTGCTGATCTAATTTTGAAAAGATTCTATATTTTCCTCAGTATCTTCAGGGATAGACTGTTGAACAAGATAAGGTAAACAAGCCCCTTTTAATCCTTTTTTGATTCTCTCTAAAGTATGTTCAAAAACTACAAATAAAGGATAAACTTTCTCCCCTCCTTCACTTAACATATGGGCTTCTGTTTCAGGCATTAACCATTCATAATCTTTATCTAAATGAATTTGAGTTTGTCGCCAACGACCTAATAAATGGGAAAAATCTTCATCAGGACGATGAATAAAAATAATAATTTCTGACCCTAACTTAATTTTCCATTCTGGATCACACATAATAATAGCTAGATCACAAGGTAATTGGATGGCTTCTTGAATATTGGGAGACATTAAATTACTTTCATTTAAAGCTTTCCGTTGACGAACTTTAACAACAGGTAAAGGAAGGGTAATTAAACTTTCTTCAGGACGACGTAAACTAGGGATCATTTCCAAATAAGAACGATGCTGTTTCAAGAGGGAAATAGCGGATAAGCGATCGCTATATTTGCATAAAAGTTGTTCGTAATGAGATGGTTTAATCGACATAACACAGTTGATAATAAAATAAGCCCTAAAACTATTATAGAGACGTTGGGGAAAACGCCTCTACACAATTGAAAGATTGACCAATTGTTTACACCAGTTGGTCGAAAATTGAGAACATAGGTAAATACATAGACAAGAGAATAACCCCTACCATACCAGCGATACCAACCATCATTAATGGTTCAATAATACTGGTTAACGCTTTCACCGCTTGTTCTACTTCATCCTCATAAAAATCTGCAACTTTCATCATCATGGCATCAAGTTCCCCTGTTTCTTCCCCGATACAAATCATTTGGATAGCTAACTGAGGAAAAACGTTAGCATTTTGTAGGGCTAAACTCATCATACCCCCTTGTTGAATTTCGGCCTGGGCCCCGGCCACTGCATTGGAAATAACCTTATTACCGACGGTATTACAAACAATTTCTAAGGAGGTTAAAATAGGAACACCAGAACGAGTTAACGTTCCAAAAACCCGACAAAAACGAGCGACAGCAGACTTTTCATTTAAGTCTCCAAATAGAGGCATTTTAAGGAGAAATTTATCAATTTGTAAGCGTCCAACAGGAGTTTTATAATATTGTTTAATACCAAAAACTAAGCCCATAGAACCCAAAATAGGAATAAGAATTTTCCAACTCCTCATAATACTACTAAGATAGAGCATAAATCGTGTTAAAGCGGGTAATTCTGCCCCTAAATCTTCAAAAATTCCTGCAAAAACAGGAATTAAAAATATAGTCATCGCAAAGAAAACAATCACCGCCAAAATACCCACTGTCACCGGATAAGCCATAGCGGATTTAATTTGGTTTTGGAGTCGGGCCATATCTTCTAGAAGTTTCGCCAAACGGTTTAAGACTTCATCGAGAACCCCCCCGGTTTCTCCTGCTTCAACCATACTGACATACAGTTGATCAAAACAGTCAGGATGTTTTTCTAAAGCTTCTGATAAACTAATCCCTTGCTGGACTTCTGCACTAATAGCTGATAAAGCTTTTTTTAGTTTAGGATTTGACGCTTGGTCTGACAAAACTCCTAAGCAACGAACGATAGCAACACCAGCATTAATCATTACAGAAAATTGGCGTGAAAAAACCGCTTTATCTTTAACACTGACGTTATTTAAAGCTCCTCCGATACCTGAAAAATCAAATTGCATTCCAGCTTCTTTGATTTTTCCAATAGCAGGATATTGCTGTCTAAGCATTGCTCGTGCTTGTTCTGGGGAAGTTGCATCCACTTTTTGCTTAGATATTTTTCCTTTTAAATCTTTAACTTGAGCGATATAAGTAGGCATTTTCTTTCATACATATAAACAATAAACAGTAATACCCCGTCCTTAACGACGAGATTTCGATTTCATATTCATAGTTGCACCACCAATTAAGCGTTGTAACTCATCAGGTTTAGCACTTTTAGAAACGGCTTCCTCAAAAGAAACTGAACCACTAACAACTAAGCTAGCTAATGCTTGCTCCATGGTTTGCATTCCCAGTTTCATTCCTGTTTGAATAGCGGAATAAACTTGCCCTGCTTTTCCTTCTCGCATGAGGTTAGCAATAGCAGGGGTAACAATCATAATTTCTTGAGCCATTGCCCGACCAAATTCTCCGGGTTTAGGGTTCTTTTTCTTCACTAAACATTGACTAAAAACGGCGATCAAAGAATTAGATAACATCGCCCGAATTTGAGCTTGTTGGTTAGCTGGAAATACGTCCACAATACGGTCAATTGTACCGGCTGCTGAATTGGTATGTAATGTACCAAAAACTAAGTGTCCAGTTTCTGCTGCAGTGATGGCTAAACTAATGGTTTCTAAGTCCCGCATTTCCCCGACTAGAATGATGTCAGGATCTTCCCGTAAAGAGGCTTTTAAGGCATTGGCAAAAGACTTAGTATCTTCTCCTTTTTGCCGCTGATGGAAGAGGCTTTTAACATTAGGAAAAACGTATTCAATCGGGTCTTCAACAGTTAAAATATGCTCTTGCCGAGTTCGATTAATTAAGTCTAAAATGGCTGCTAAGGTGGTAGTTTTACCCGATCCAGTTTGGCCCGTAACTAACACCAAACCCCGTGGCCGTTCAGCCATTTCCCGCACAATATTAGGGAGTCCTAACTGTTCAAAATTAGGAATTTTAGAGGATAAAGCCCGTAAACAAGCAGCATAACAACCCCGTTCTTTATAAACATTGACCCGAAATCTTGCCAACCCTTTAACCCCATAGGAACAGTCTAATTCCCAGTTTTGTTCTAACTCTTTCCGTTGAGAATTATTGAGCATACTGAAAATTAATTTTTGACTTTCTTGAGGAGAAAGGGGTTCTTCATCAATCGGGGCTAATTTACCACTAATGCGAAAATAAATGGGGGCACCGGCTTGAATGTGCATATCAGACCCCCCCATTTCCACAAGTTGTTCCATCAAGTCTTCAATCATCATATCCATTGGATTTTTGCTCCTTAAAATAAAGTTGAATTTAGGTTAAGTCATTAAGTAAATCTGGGAGTCATACAATAGGGACAGTCAACCCACTCCGGTTCGAGGCCCGCAGAACAAGTTTTACACTCAAGAGAACTCTTGCGCTTGGCTTTTAATTCAGCTTCGAGTCCTGTATCGGTAAAAGTGACCCGTTCTACTTCTTCGAGGGTGGTATGACCTTCTTGAACCAGTTGTAAACTGTAAGCGAGGATGGTGATCATCCCTTCTTCAACGGCGGCTTCTTTGATGCGATCAGTGGTTGCACCTTCGTTAATGAGAGTTTGAATGCGCTCTGTATTCCGCATCACTTCATAAACCCCAACCCGTCCCTTGTAGCCACTACCGCCACATTTTTCGCAAAGGTCTCCCTTTTGTTTGGCTTCGGCAATTTCATCTGATGTTAATTTGTTAGCTTTGTAAATGGTCATTTCATCGTCACTAGAAGCAGATAAACCAAAACGGGCTAATTCTGCTTTCGTAGGGTTGTAGGCAACACGACATTCACTACATACCCGACGCATTAACCGTTGCGCTAATACCCCCAATAACGCCCCAGAAATCATAAAAGGTTCAACCCCCATTTCATCGAGACGAGCAACAGCCCCAGGAGCATCATTCGTGTGCAGGGTGGTTAAAACAAGGTGTCCAGTTAGGGCTGCTTCGATCGCAGTTTTAGCCGTTTCTACGTCCCTGGTTTCCCCTACTAGAATCACGTCGGGATCTTGTCGCATAAATGCTCGTAAAATCGAGGCAAAATTCATCCCTTTTTCTCGAATCACCTGTACTTGAGTAATACCAGGTAACGAGTATTCAATGGGATCTTCGGCGGTACTAATATTGACCCCAGGGTTATTCCTTTCGGCTAAGACAGAATATAAACTGGTAGATTTACCTGAACCGGTTGGTCCTGTTACCAACAACAAGCCAAAGGGACGACTGGCTAAGTCTCGTACAATATCTAGGGTTTCTTGGTTGGTAATCAGTTTATCTAACCCTAACTGAGTGGCAGAGTTATCTAAGATCCGTAAACAGACCTTTTCCCCGTAACGACTGGGTAAAGTATTCACCCGAAAATCCACTTTTCGGCCTTGATAAATGCGTCGAATCTTACCATCTTGAGGGAGACGACGTTCTGCAATATCGAGATCGGCCATAATTTTAAACCGCGCTACTACCGCAGGGGTTACTTTTCGCGGTAGGGGATCAAAAGCTTGTTGAAGAACCCCATCTTTACGGAAACGGACTCTTAAGGTTTCTTCTTGGGGTTCAATATGAATATCTGAAGTGCCTTCTTGAAGAGCTTTAGCAAGGATTTTATTGACTAAATTAATAACGGGAGCTTGACCAGCATCATTGGCATCAAGAGCATCATGACTTTCATCCTCCGCTTCAGACATGGTGGCATCTAAGTTGCCCACAATATCAGTAAGATCAGCCATCTTGTTCATGGCTGCTTCTTGATTGAGCCGTTCATTTTCCGCATCAATTTCCCCTTGAAGTTCATGATACTGTTCTAATAAGCGATCATAATCTTCTTGAGTAATGACCATGCGCCGTAAATCTAGGTTTTTTGCCCTCAAGATACGGTTTAAATCATCTTGGGCTGCTAGGTTATCAGGATCGACCATGGCCACTAGAACTGAAGGAGGTTCCCCGTTATGCTGAGATAAAGGTAAAATTTTATGGCGACGACAAATATCAAAGGGAATTAAGGAATTGATTAATTCAGCCATCTGGCGATCGGCGACAGGGGAAACTTCGGGATCGATAGAGTCGACACCATAAAGGATTTTTAGTTCAAATAAATGGTGTTTTTTATATTGTCGTAATAAATCGGGGGATAAGGGTTCCCCAGTCATCACCTGTAACACTTCTGTTATGGGACGACCGCTTTTACGGGTTTCGACTAGGGCTTTTTTCATTTGATCTGGCCCGATATACCCGGCTTCGATCAGTTTGTTGCCAAAGGGTGAAAAGTAATTACGCAGGGCAACCGCCCGACTGCGTTTGGAAGACGTTAAATTAGAAGAAGACAATGAGGACATAAGGCAGTAATTCTAGGCTGCTTACCCCTTTATTGTTCCCAAAGCTGTGATCGAAATTACCATGCTGAAAAAATTTTTTTGTTAAAATCTCAATTAACTGAAAATAGGCTAAATCTACTTGTCTATGATTCTGTCCCAAAGTGATTAGAATTCTCACAAATTGATCTTTCTCTTGTTTAAAAATAAAGTAGACAAAAATAGAAACTCCGGGAAAAATATAGCAATACCCAAAAAATAGAAAACAAATAGGAAAAAAGGGTGACAATGATCAATTCCTTTTTTCCCGAAGTGTCTAAACCCTAAATTACTCTTCTGTTTTATCTTTTACCCCTCGAACAATACGGGATAATTCAGTTTTCTCATCTACCGTAATGCGACTGGGAGAACCACTAATAATCCGTTCATAATTACGGAAAGAATCTTGAATAATTGGCCCCTCTTGATTAATCATATATTCTCGGATACCTTTATCATGCCAAGATCCTCGCATTTTAAAGACATTGATCGCCCGTGACATTTCACCACGAATTTCTACATATTGCAGCATTAAAATGGTGTCTGTGATAGTAGAAATATGGGATTCAGTGATAGAATGGGCTCCCATAAATTGGTCGGTGGTATTGGTAAAAAACCCTGTAATTTCTTCTTGTTTGGCATAGCCTGTCACTCCAATCACGAATTGACGAAAGGCATTATTAGTCACACCTCTGGCTAAAGCAGATAGGGAGTCAATGGCAATTCTAGACGGTTTAAATTCAGAAATTTCTGATTTAATAATTTGTAAATGGTCTTCTAACCCGGCTGATTCTGGATAGGTACATAATAGTTTTAAGAGTCCTTTTCTCTCCATTTCTTCAAAGTCAATACCCCAAGAAAAAGCGTTACGAGATAACTGGGCTCGTGACTCTTCGTAAGCGAATAAAATTGCCCTTTCTCCTTTACGACAACCCTCTTCTAAAAATTTACTCACTAATAAGGTTTTGCCGGTTCCCGTTGCTCCTGTAGCTAAAATAATGGAATCTCTAAAGAACCCACCACCGCACATGGTATCTAAGGTTTTAACACCCGAAGAAATTCGAGCATTGGATGATCGTTGTGTCAATCTCATCGCCCCCAATGGGAAAATATTAATGCCATCATTAGTAATCGTAAAAGGATATTCTCCTTTCATGTGGGTTGTCCCCCGTAATTTAAGAATTTCAATGGTACGGCGACGACGTTCCCCTTCTAAAACATTGCGGACAATAATAACATTATCAGAAACAAATTCTTCTACTCCAAATCGAGCAATTTGCCCATATTCTTCTACCCTTTCCGTGGTTAAAATTGAGGTAACGCCTAATAGTTTTAAACGGGCAACGAGGCGAAAAATTTCCCGTCTCACCACAGACGCAGCATCGTATTGTTGGAAGACTGCCGTAACAGAATCAATGGAAACGAGCTTAGCTTTATATTTATGAATGGCATATTGTATCCGTTCAATTAAAGCGGATAAATCAAAATTTCCGACCACTTCTTGTCCTTCTGGATCGGGGGACGCATCCAAAATAAACAATTGACCTTCATCGATTAATTCCTGTAAATTCCACCCGAAACTATAAGCATTTTCAATAATATCATGGGGTGATTCTTCAAAGGTAACAAACAGTCCAGGATAATCAAAATATTTAATACCATGATATAAAAATTGCACAGCTAAAAGGGTTTTTCCTGTTCCCGATGTTCCACTGGCTAATGTTGTTCTTCCTAAAGGTAATCCTCCATGAGTAATTTCGTCTAATCCTTCAATCATTGTGCGAATTTTACGAACACCTTTAGGGGCTAATGGTTGTGGTTGATTTTCACGGGGAAGAGGTTGATTCATGACTGCTTTATAATGATTTTATAATTAAATTAAAAAGATGAGAGTTTATGACAAGTTGAAAGCGAAACCTTGAATCGAGTCTTACTATTTGTTTAGGGATCATTTTCCCTTTCTCTAATTTCTTCATACAAAAGATCCAAGCCAATTAAGACTTTTTCTCTATCAGACAAATCCCCAATAATTTTGCGGACAGGGGGGGGTAAAATTTTCGCTAGGGTTGGAGTCGCCAAAATTTTATCTTCCTCGGCCAATTGTGGATTTTTCAACACATCAATAACTTTCAAAGCGTAAACTCCCTTAAATTCATCTTCGAGAATGTTTTTTAAGGTTTTTAAAGCTCGCACGGAGTTAGGGGTATTACCTGCGACATAAAGTTTGAGAACATAGGTTTTTTTGAAGTCAATCATGGTCATCTATAGAGGAAGATCCTTGAAAAATCTATCTCAGAATTAAAGAACAGTATGATTCATCCTAGTCGTATTTTATAATCTTTGACCACTTTAATCGATTTGATTTAATAAATCAAAAAGTAAGTCTCCCCTAGGAATGCAGCGACGATACATTTCTCCTAAATGTGCTAAAATGTCAATAATAGTTAAGCGATAGTCTAGAAGAATCTCCTCGCTTCTTCCTTCTAATTTCAGTTGTTGAGAAAATTCGTCTATAAGTCCCATGTGAATTTCTAACACCCGAGAAACTGAAATGTCGGCGAAAAAAGCTTGATTGACAAATTGATCTATGTCTTGATTGACATCTGTTTCTTCATTAAAATAATTTAAAACGATCTCCCGATAACTAACCATTAATTGGTTGATTAACTCCTGTTTATCTTCTGGGGAGAGATTTCGATAAAAATACTTAGGATTGCGTTTATAATAAACTCCTAAATAGCCTAATCTTTCTTTTAGTTTCTCTGCTAAACGACGCTGTTGCAGAAGTAAAAAACCTTGATTATTTTCTGCTCTAATATTCCCTTGAGAAACAGAGAATTTCTCATTAAGGAAACAACTCGGTCCTAAGTGTAAAAATTTAGTAATGGCACGATCAATAATCACTTGAATCTCATGCCACTTCTGAGTCTGATGATGGACTTCAGCACTATGATACAAAAAAGTGGGGGGGTCAACATTGACTGAAGATGCTGATGGCTCTTCTTCCTCTTCAAAAATAATGACGGGTAAAAGGGTTCCTTTTTCATAGAGTTGGTTAAACAAAGGAAGAATAGAGGGTTCTTGTCTAACAATCAAACAATCTATGGTTTCACTATGCTCCTGTAGAAAAGGCACCAAGTCTTTGAGTTGATCGATGATATGTAAACGATAGCGATCGCCACTCAGATATTCGGTCAACAACTGGGTGAGATGTTTATCGCTGCTATAAAGACAAATTGATAGTCGGGTTTGCAATGGTCTGTCAATAGATAAAAATAAAGAGTGAGCTTGAAACTCCTCTATAAGAAGTTAGCATAAATGTCTCTCCCTTGTAATTCCATCGGCCAAATTTCTACACTCTATCACATCCTTAATCTAGTCCGTGGATGACTAATTCATAATAGTCTTGATGAATGGCTTCTAAAGCTTGATATAATCCTTCTGAATGTATCCATCCCACAAACCCGGCGTATAAACATTCTTGCTGTTGTCTGGCAACGAAAACATGAAGGATATTTAAGGGATTTTTCCACAATTTAATAGAAGTTCCTCCTTCAAAATTTAGATAAGCTTTTGCTTTTTCAAAATCTCGGGAATGGCCATCTGTCATCCCAGGAATCAATTGCAATCTTTCAATCAAAACCGTAGGAAAATCTTTTTCAAATAAGGCAGGGGTTGGAGAGGTTTTCCAAAATTTTTGAATGACATCTACTAAGACAGGATGATTCTTTAGTTGACTATGGGAAATATTCGGTAAACAAACAAAATGACTATAGGATAATTTGGTTGATGAAATGGGAATGGTGCCATCACTACCATTATCGGTATTGCCTGCTATGACTAATGTAGGTACAATTTTTGTGATTCTATCTGCTTTTGAACGGCGGTTTTTTCCTAAGTCTGAAGCAATACCAACTCCGATGGCTAACGGGTCAATAATTCTGGCTAAATCTGCGCCACCAACAGGACAAGCAATTAAGACTAAAGAGTGTATTTTCTCCCACCATTGAGGATTTTTGTGCAGCAATTCAAGCCAAATTAATCCCCCCATTGAATGACCAATAATTCGCCAAGGGGTTTGGGGATATTTTTCAATAATTTCTTCTGCTTTTTGACTAACGATTTCAATTAATGGCTCTATACTTAACCAAGTTTTTACCCATCCTAAATTCGGACTAATAATGATTGTTTTGTCATTGCTTAGTGCAGTAGCTAATTGACTTATTTCTTCATTGGTATCAGCCCATCCATGTTGGGTAAATAGAATAAATTCAGGCAGATTATTCATAGTTTATATATTTTTTTACGGATACAATTTTGCAGCTAAGGCAATAGCAGGGGGAAAAATTTTATGTTCTTGTTGTTGAATTCTATCGTGTAATGTTTCTGCGGTATCGTTGGGTAAGATGGGAACAGCCGCTTGTAATAAAATAGGACCACTATCCACTTCTAAACTAGCTAAATGAACGGTACATCCTGTTATTTTTACTCCTGCTTTTAATGCTTGTTCAACTGCTTTAATTCCTTTGAAACTAGGTAATAGACTGGGATGAATATTAATAACATGATTAGGAAATGCCTCTAATAAAACAGGGGTGACAATTCTCATCCAACCTGCCATAATCACCCAATTAATTTGATAAGATTTAAACAGGTCTACAATGGCTTGATCTAAGTCTTCTCTCCGTTTAAATTCTCGATGATTGAGTAATTTAGATTCAATATTGAATGTTTTTGCTTTTTCTTTGACTTTAGCTTGAGGATTATTATAAATGACAAGGGGTATTGTAGCGTTTAATTCTTGTTGCTCAATAGCTTTAGCGATCGCTTCAAAGTTTGTCCCACTTCCTGATGCTAATATACCTAATTTTAATGGCTTTTCTAGTTTCAAGTCTTCGCTAGATATTTGAGGAGAGATAAAACTAGGAGTGCTATTTTCCATAGTCAAGTAATATTTAAACCTAAATTCTCTTTTTTGATCTTACCATTCTTTTTTATCCTATTTTGCTCTTGATGTACATTTTTGAAAAATATAATAATTAATATTACTTTTTTATTTAACTTGTTGTTTGATCAATTTTTGAACAGCAGAAATTGTCGGATTAATCTCATAAGTTGGTTTTTGTACTTGTTGAGTATAAGCTTGTTGTTCTTGTTCTATCATAATAATATCTTGTTTGACTAATCCATCTAACATCTTTTGTGCAGTTCCTGAGAGTTTATTTTTAATAAATTGTCGAAACCATCGCGGTAATTTATGTAATCGGTGAAAGGCATTTAAAGAAGTAAAATGAATTAAATAAGCTTTTGTCTGGGTTAGACTAATAGGACAGAATAAACAATAAAGGATAAAATCCTCTCCCAAAGTTGATCGCCAATGGGGATAATAATAACTCACCATTAAAGATTCAGAATGCAAAGAACGAAATTGAGGAAAAAATAGTTGAGAAATCGACCAAATTTTATTAATTTTATAATAACTTTTAGCTTTATAAATAACAGTTACTTTTTCTTCATCAGATGTTAATGTTGTTAACTTTGCTTCTGTCCATGGTTGATAATCATTATGAAGATGACCATGATACATATCCATTAAATTTTCAATTAGAAAAGAAAAATGAGCCTCACAGTCAATGACAGAAACCGTACTAATATAATTAAGATGTTCCCATTCTGAAATTAGTATTGGTGCAATTTTTCGTGATTCTAAAACTTGCTCACTTCCTAAATAAACCCAAATAAAACCATAACATTCTTGTACTGGATAAGCACTAATTTTACAAGTAGGTAAAATTTGATTATCTAACAAATAAGGAATAAACGTGCAAATCCCCTCACTATCAAATTGCCATCCATGATAAGCACATTCTAAAGAATTTTCAACGATCTTTCCCTCACTTAGTTTTACTTGACGATGAGGACAACGGTTATCTAATCCATGAATCTTTCCTTTACTATCTCGATAAAGTACAATGGAGTGATACCATAACCTAACTTCAATCGGTTTTGTCGTAACTTCTGTACTTTTCGCGACTACATACCAATGATTTAAGTTAATTTCGCAAGTTCTAACATCCATGATTAAAGCAGCATTAAACAATTAAACTGACTATAAAATATGACCCAGGAATGGATAAACGTCACAGGAATTATCACAAAAGGCCATCAAGTTGCTTCAGGAAAGACCAAAGATAGTCCTTATCCTCAAGGAACCATTGAGATGCAAATCCCTTCCTTTAAACAATTAGGGTTAGATATTTCTGGTTTCTTTCGAGGAACCTTAAACATTAATATTCGTCCTTACAAGTTTAAATTGTACAATCCTCAATATACCTTTGAATGTGTAAAATGGAATCTTAATTCTTCCTGTGAAACCTTCTCTTTTTCTTATTGTCAGGTTATTTATCACAAGACAAAATATACCGGACTACTATACTATCCCCATCCTGAAACAAAACCCACTCATTTTCAAGACGATTCAACCCTAGAAATTTTAACCCATCCTCTTGATGGTATTGAATACGGTCAATCAATACAACTTAATTTGAATCCTAACGAAATTGATATTTTCTCTGATTAGAGGTAAATTAGAATATGATGAAATTAGCAACAAAAATTGAAGCAATCCTCTATCTCAAAGGCCAACCCTTAACCTTAATAGATATTGCTCAATGGGCTAACTGCGAAGTGGATACTGCACAAGAAGCAATGATGGAATTAATTTCTGATTATGCTTATCGTGATAGTGCCTTAGAAGTGGTAGAAACTGAAGCAGGATATAGTTTACAACTGCGTTCACTTTTTGATGATCTGACTGATAATATTATTCCTGCAGAACTCAGCAAAGGTGTTCTGAGAACTTTAGCGGCTATTGCGCTGAAAAATCCTATTGTCCAGACTGAGTTAATCGAACTTAGAGGTAGTACGGCCTATCAACACGTTCAAGAATTAGTTGAATCAGGTTTTGTTCGTAAACGTCGCCAAGAAAGCGGACGTTCTTACCTTTTAGAAGTTACCACAAAATTCCATCAATATTTTGAAATTGACCAATTTCCCCAATCTACAGATTAATTTTTAGCGATTTTTCCCAGTAGGGTTTATAGTGGGAAGTATACAACAGTGGAACATAAGTCAACCCCAACTTTGGAGTTCTAATGGTATTCAACTTTGATTTTTTCGCTTCTGAACCAGAAGAACAAAACCCTAACGCCCTAATTCAATACCTACAACAACAGCATCCTGACACTCTTTCTCGTATTGCTCAATCAGCTAGTCCTGAAATTCAACAAATTATTACACAAAATGTACAGGGATTAGTGGGTATGTTGCCCTCTGGTGATTTTAACATTCAAGTCACCACTGATCGAGAAAATTTAGCTAATCTTCTTGCTTCGGCTATGATGACAGGTTATTTCCTCAGTCAAATGGAACAACGGAAAAACCTAGAAGCTAACCTATCTAACGTAGATTCTGTATCCTCCCATCCATCCGATGACCACAAAGACAAGGATTAATGGTGAGGGGTTATCAACTCAGAGGGACGAGAAGGGAACTTATAGCCTTAAACTTCTTGTCCCCTGATAACCCCTAAACAGGATTTAACCCCCTTTAGCAAAGCTTCCCATTACTAAAGCAGATAATAAAATTCCGGGGGTTAATAGAGCAATGAGTAACAATAATTGATCGATCGTCATAGTACACATCCAAAGGTTGATAAGTTCTCTTGTCACGCTAACGTATTTTTAACTAAATTTTCCCTAATTAACTAAGTTTTAATACCATTTGGTGAAATTTAATATTAGTATCGAAAAAGTTATCGATTTAAGAATAAGTGTAAAAAATGTTAAAAAAAATCATTCAATGTAAACAAGTTATTCCCTGGATGGCTGGTTTACTCAGTGTCGCGGTTGTCCCTAAAGCTGAAGCTGGTACGGTTGAGCTAGATACGATGGGTAACATCATTAGTATTCAAGACATCCAACTCATTGAAGGGGGAGTACAAATACCTGGGAACGATTTCACATTTACAGCTACGCGCACCTATAATATTAATTTCTTTTATGGTACATTTAACGATATCTTTGGCGACCCTAGTCAACCAGAGTTTGATAGTTCTTGTTCAGTAGGGTCAGGTAGTGGTTTGTGTTTCTGGCAAAATGAGTCTCAAGCTACTATGCTTGTGGATCAGATAAATGATAGTTTGAACAATACATTAAATACCTATAATCAAATTCCTTCACAGGTTGCGGGAACAAGAGTCAACGTATCTCCTTTCACACCCAACACAACTAACCTTTATTTAGTTCCTGTTAATTTTAATGAGACATCGAATAGTATTCGCTTCCGTCCAGGCACTCATGACAGTAATTTAGCACAACCCTGGGTTACTGATCCATTAATTGAAAATAATGATAGTTTGTCTACTACTAACTACGCTAGTGCAGAACTAACCAGTGAAGAATTTGTGGCAGAAATACCAGAATCGTCAAATTTAATTGGTATTGTTGTTACTGGCGGATTAATTGTCTTAGTAACAAGAAAAAAATAACCTTTATTAAATACTTTATATTTTGAGAAAAATTATATTGACTCAACCATGAATAATAATCATGAAAAAACCCGGTTGATAACCGGGCTGCACTAGCTTTTGGCTATAAAAAACGAAATCACTATCTAACAGATATTACTATCCAATTCCTATTTAGCTAAATGACAAGTCAAGGGACAAGCCGCATAAATAGAAGTGTGAGAGGGTGTTGCGTCGCCGTGCAGCCATCTCAACCAATCAACCTCTTGGGGGTGAATTCCTTTAGATGTTAATAGTGCGGCTCCCAAGAAAATTACTAATAAATTAATACCAACTAAAGAGCCAACCACTAATAAAACGGCACTTACCGGCAAAACAGATTGTAAAACAACTGATGCTAACGCCCCAAATGTTGCCATCAAAACAACCAGGGGAAAGCCAACAACCAATAAACAAACGATTAACGTAAAACTCCAAAGTAAGAAGCTCTTAACAAACGTTAAAGAGTCAACTTTTCCTAATCCAGTTTTTTGTGCAATTTCCATATCTTCCTCCAAAGCAAACCAGTAACTTTATCTATTTTTGTAGATAACGCTGTGTCAATCAGTATAGATAATCTCCGAGATAAAATGAGCTTATCGAAAAAAAAATTTACATTCAAAGGTTACTTTATGGGTTAAAGATTGCAAAATGTTGCAAACAAGTTTGATCTCAACGAAATTATCGGGGATCAAGCTTATCTTTATAGAATTGAATGTAATCTTTTGTAATAATCATTGATATTGAAAGAATTGTAGCTAATGCTACAAGGGTCATTTTTCTTTTCAATCATTTAATCAAAGGAAAAACTTAATATTTCTTAAAGTTAAACAGTTATTTTTTCAGAAATAAAAGAACCATTGAGCAAAAAACAGCCCTGACCTAAGTTTTGTTAGAAATTTTGGGAATACTAACTATACCAGATCACCTGACCCACGGTTGTAAAGAACTGTTCACTTTAACGTATTTTTAAAAAAGATCATGACCCAATCTCAACGTCCTTCCTTACCCCCTTTGCCTCCTCCTCCCATGCCTCCCGTTCAGGATGTGGAAGAAACCAACATGGATATGATGGAGATGGGAGAAGTCTCAGATGATATAGGTACCCAATTTATGCCGGCTTCTCCTATGACTTCAGAAACACCAAGCCCAGCAGCAGTGGCGACAGCCCCAAAAAACCCAACAGAAGAACCTCCGCGCCCTGCTATACCAGCACCGCCTCCCTTACCGATAACCCCCCCAAGAGGCTTTGGTCGGTCTCCTGGCCAACCCAGTTTAGCTGAATTAGTTCGTCATGCTTTCGATGAAGGGTTTTCCGATGTTCACCTAGGAGTCGGAGAAAAACCCCGAATGCGCGATCGCGGTGAAATGGTTATTCTCGAATATCCAGAAATTGACGAACCCACCTTTATGAGTTGGTTACGGGAAATTCTCAAAGAAGATGAAATTCAACGTTTTAAAAAGGAATTAGAATTTGATGGGGCAACCCAGTATGAATTTGCTAGGGTTCGGATCAATATTTTTGATACGTTAAGGGGACCTGCTATGGTATTGCGTCTCATTCCCCTAAAAATCTTGACTATGGAACAGCTACGCTTACCTATGGTATTCAAGGATATTTCTGATTCTCACAAAGGGTTAATTCTGGTAACGGGGCCAACGGGTTCAGGGAAATCGACCACTATGGCCGCTATGGTGGACTATATTAATAAAGAGCATCCTAAACATATCATTACCATTGAAGATCCGGTAGAATTTGTCCACCAAAGCCGTCGTTCTTTGATTAAACAACGGGAAGTAGGAATGCACACCCACAAGTTTGATAATGCCCTCAAAGCATCCCTACGGGAAGATCCCGACATCATTCTAGTGGGGGAAATGCGTGATAAAGAAACGGTCAATACGGCACTCAAAGCAGCCCAAACCGGTCACTTGGTCATGGGAACCCTACATACTAATAGTGCGGTCAAGACCTTAGAACGGATTTTAAGTTTATATAATGCTGAAGAACGGGAAGCGATGCGAGTGGCGATCGCAGAATCTTTAGTGGCTATTATTGCTCAAGGGTTATGTCGAACCACTGACGGAAAACGGGCAGCTTACCACGATATTATGATCAATACAGAAACGGTCAAAGACTATATTATTCAAGGGAAAAACGACGAAATCCTTGAATTAATGAAGGATGGTGAATTTGATGGCATGATTACCACCAACCAAGCTCTATTTAATCTCTATCAAGAGGGACGAATTACCGAAGAAACCGCTTTAGAATTATCTCCAACCCCCAACGAAATTGCTATGATGTTAAGGGGTCGAATCTAGAAAAAACCCTAAAGAAATTGGGATGAAGGAGAAAAATGGGTTATAAAAGAATTAAGTCTTCCTTCATCCTATCTGTAATTCCTCTAAAAAATAACGAGCATGGCCGACACAACAAGGGTTGTACCGGACTTGTTTAAGGGGATTGCCATTTTTACCCCAGGTGGTGATCTCGTTTATTGTCTCGATAGTAACAAGCAAGTTCATTGGCATTCTCAATTATGCCTAGTCTTACAAGAATTATTGAAGTTGCCAGAACCCCCTCATTTCCTTGTTCCCGGCTATACGGCCACCGTTGACCGTTGGTTTTGTACTAGGGAAAAGAAGGTGAAAACGGTTGCTGAACTGTATCCTGCAGTTCGTCGGTATGAACCGTTATTGAATGTTCTTTTTAATCTTAAGAACGTCACTTGGCAGACAGCGACTTGGCAAGAAGAAGCGTGTAATCCCGTTGTTCTTGAAACCTATCGTTCTCGTTTCCCTCAACTTTGGGAAAATCATGATTTGCTGGTGCGTTTAGACGAACGTTGGGAAGAGGAGCTAAAAAACCAATTTAATCCTGTCAATACTCCGCAAAAAGATGAAATTGAAAGTAATCAAGGCTATATATTACGTCTTTTTGTTTCAGGTAATCATCCGTCCACCAAGCAAACTTTAAAAAAGATTCATCATCTCCTTGAAACAGAATTAAGCCACCCTTATACCCTAAAAGTCATCGATATCGCTAAACACCCAGATATGGCAGAAACCCATAATGTTTCTGCAACACCTACTTTAGTGCGTGTTTGGCCACAACCCACCAGACGTATTGTCGGAGAATTAAACAATTTATCTAGGATTTTACAACTAATTACTACAAATTAGCTGACTTAAGCTATTAATTATCGATTCTAAACGATTAAAAGAACTTTATGCCACTCTATGTTTGATGGATAATCTTAATTTAACAACAATAGCCACCTTGATTTACGGAATTTTGCTACTTATCGGTGGCATCATCGGTTATCTTAACGCCAAGAGCAAACCTTCTTTAATTTCTGGCGTTGTTAGCGGTTTGCTCTTATTGCTTAGTGCTTTTCTTCAATGGCAACAACTCGCATTAGGATTGATTCTGGCTCAAATTATCACCATTTTCCTAGCTATTGTCTTTCTCATTAGGCTCTGGAAAACCCGAAAATTTATGCCAGCAGGATTAATGTTGATGATTAGTGTAGCTATGTTGATTATTTTGTTTCAAACAACAAGTTAAGCTAAGGTTTCAGGACAATATCCTAATCCTCGGGTAAACTGCTGACGAAACGCTTCAATATCGCTACTGTCGGGTGAACCATGAGAGACAATAGCCACTTGATAGCGACTCATAACATCAATAGGAGATTGACCTGTTTCTAGACTCCAAAATACCATTTGTAAGCGAATTTCCAACTCATAAGGAATCCCCAACTCATTCATAAACGCTTTGAAGTCCCCATGTTGTTGCGGAGTCAAAGGCTGCTTAAACTTGATTTTGATAATCCAACCATTAATTTGATGGATAACCGTCATTAAGCAAAGAGATGAATCATACTTTCGTTGCAAATATTCAATTACTCGTAGCGTTAGACTTGCATTGGCTAAAAAATAAATATAGTCCATTATTTTCCCCCTTAATTTTTCTGCTAAACAATTCCTCTAGCTCTAGTGTGCCAATGATTGTCCGATTTGTTGTAGGGGAGTTCCCCCCTATTTTCCTCAAGTGCTATGGGGGAAACTACCCAACTAGGTAACAATTCCCACAGTTCTACGTAGATAGTAATAGGAAGATTGGCTTATCATGGGGAAAACAGCGCATGGTCTCCCAAATTGTGTATCTTATTTTACATATTCCTTTTAGCATATAACAAATGAGCCTGTTTTGGGAACTGTCATTTATGAGTAGTGATTATTTATTATCGAGTTACGATTATTATTTACCAACCGAATTGATTGCTCAAAATCCCATGACTCCTAGAGACCAGTCACGGTTATTAGTAATTAATTCTCCCACAACCCATATCCATAGTATTTTCCGAGACTTACCTGAATGGTTATCCCCAGGGGATTTATTAGTTTTTAATAACACTCGCGTCATTCCTGCGCGACTTTATGGGAAAAAAGCCACAGGTGCACCTGTCGAAATTTTATTATTAGAAGAAAAAGAGCCTTTCTGTTGGTTAGCGTTAGTTAAACCGGGAAAACGTTTTAAGATTGGCAGTAAAATTTATTTTTACTTAGATAATAATGATGAGAATGAAGATAATTGTTTAGTCGCTACGGTTGTAGATAGAGATGAAGAAACAGGAGGAAGGTTACTAAAGTTTCAGGTCGATTCCCTTGAAGTATTTTGGAAAAAAATAGAAGAACTGGGTCAAATTCCTTTTCCTCCTTATGTTACTGAATCTAAGGCAAATCCTTCTCAATACCAAACTATTTATGCTCAAAAACCAGGAGCAGTTGCTGCACCCACAGCAGGACTTCATTTTACTGATGAACTATTAGAAAATTTACAACAACAAGGAATTAATCAAGCTTATATTACTCTGCACGTTGGTTTAGGCACTTTTCGTCCCGTTGATATCGGAAATATTAAAGAACATAAGATGCACCAAGAATGGATAGAAGTCCCTGGTGTAACGGTTGAGAAAATAAAAGAAACAAAAGCTAATGGTGGGCGAGTAATTGCCGTCGGAACTACTGTGGTGAGAGCATTAGAAGGAGCAGTAAAAGCAACAGAAAGGGCAGGTAAAAAAGAGTTAAGTGCTTTTAGAGGTAAAACAGATATTTTTATCTATCCTGGCTATTCTTGGCGGATTATTGATGGACTAATTACAAATTTTCACTTACCAAAATCCAGTTTATTAATGTTAGTTAGTGCCTTAATTGGTCGAGAAAGATTGTTAGAATTATATAAAATTGCGATTCAAGAAAAGTATCGTTTTTATTCTTTTGGGGATGGAATGTTTATTTTATTGGATTCTGAATAATTAAACCCTGTACGAAACCAATTATTGATAGCATTAGCGGTATCTTAGTACGGGACAAAAAAATGAGAGAGGGGTTGCAAAGATAGACACAGAGAGGGTTTGATAGAAAGTTACCCTAACTAACGAACAAACCCTATGAATGAGATTACCTTACTGCGTAAGAGATTAAA
>NETF01000007.1 GCA_002172675.1 unicellular cyanobacterium SU3 | reverse complement strand
TTAAGATTTTTGTTAGCGGACAGCATACGCTAACTTTTCTCTTCCGTTTCTAGGTAACTTTTGAAATTAAAGTTGTAAGGCAAAACTCCCTTGACATCTGACTTACAGCCTTAAGTTGTCACGAATGGTAAACATCTATTTTTTGATTACGCTGCTCAATTACAAGCATTACACACAACCATTATTTATACTGTTCCTATTTCTGCGGTTTATTCTGATGAAAACTTGAATAAAACCTTTGGTAGTCCTAATATTATGCCAATGGTCAATATTTATGAATTTAATGCTGAAAAATGGGACTTAGATTATAACGAAAATAGGTTAGAAAGTTTAGCAAATTTAATCGAACAACGAGTTAATATTGATGTAGTTTTTGAGTCCCGTCAGCAATTATTAGACTTAGTAAAAGCCAGTGGGGGTCATGTTGATCAGTTAATGCGAATGACGGCTGAATCTTGTTTAACAGCTGCTAGTCGGAGTCATAATAAAATAATGGCTGAAGATGTTATTTATGCGACTAATAAAGAACAATTTAGTTTTGAAAGAATTACTTTGAATGCGTATTATCCTGTGTTAGCGAGAGTCTGTTTAACTAAAGATATTGATAAGGATGAAATTGGACAAAAATTACTCTCTAATTTATCAGTTTTAGAATACAATGGTATTGACCGATGGAATTATATTAATCCTGTGTTAAAACAAAGTTCTCTTTTCAAAAAAGCACTAAAAAATGAACAGCAAAACTCAGAAAATTCCTAATATAACGAATGAAAAAGAATCATTTTTAACTATTAATCAACAGACTTTTAAGGAACTGTTGACTTTCATAGATTTTGCTGATGATCGATTAAATATTGGCTTTGTTGAAATTAAATTTTCTCAAGACAGAAATATTTTAATTAATACTTTAGTTGAACATCCGGACTGTAATAATATTCAATTTGAAGTCTTGGATTTTTCTGATCCTAATCTTCGTTTTTTAAGAGATGAATTAGTGACTGCATTAAAACAGATTAATATTCAACCCAATAAGAAATTAATTTTACTAATTACAGGTTTAGAAAAATCTATCGGTATTGTAGAAGAATATCCTTCTGTATTAACTAATCTTAATTTTGTACGAGATGATTTACGAACCAGTATTCCTCATCCTATACTGTTCTTTTTACCAGACTATGCGTTAACTCGCTTAGCAAAATATGCTCCTGACTTTTGGCGATGGAGAAGAAAAATTTTTACTTTTAAAACGAATCGTAGTAATTTAATAAATAATAGTAATAATATTATTTATTCAACTCACAGGATTGCTAATGTAGACTTAGCAGAGAAAAAAATAAGACTTGAACAATTGCTCAATTTATTAAACGAATATAATACATCTAGTAAAGAAAAAAATAAAAATGATTTATTAACAATTCTTAGCATTTATAATCAATTAGGTAATACTTATTTTTCTTTAGGACAATATCACAAAGCAATTATCTTTCATCAACAAGCTTTAGATATTTCTAGAGAAATAGGAGATAGACAAGGAGAAGGTACTTCTTTAGGCAGTTTAGGCAATGATTATCAAGTTTTAGGACAATGCCGAAAAGCCATAAACTATTATCAACAAGCTTTAGATATTTTTAGAGAAATAAGAGATAAACAAGGAGAAGGGCATTCTTTAGGCAATCTAGGAGGTGCTTATCAAGTTTTAGGACAATACGAAAAAGCCATAACCTGTCATCAAAAATCTTTAGATGTTTTGAGAAAAATAAGAGATAAACAAGGAGAAGGGATTGCTTTAGGAAATTTAGGCAATGCTTATAAATCTTTAGGAAAATACCAACAAGCCATAATCTACTATAAACAACATTTAGACATGTCTAGAAAATTAGGATATAAACAGGGAGAAGGAAATTCTTTAGTCAATTTAAGCAATACTTATCAAGCATTAGAAGACTATCAGGAAGCAATTAACTATTATCAACAAGCTTTAGATATTTTTAGAGAAATTGGGGATAAACGAGGAGAAGCTATTACTTGGTTTAATTTAGGCTTAATTTTAAAAAATATTCTACGTTATGATGAGGCAATAGAAGCTTTTCAGAATGCACGTAAATTGTATCAAGACATGGAACTGAATCAATATGTTGAAAATTGCGATAATGAAATTAATGCTTTAGAGAATGATATTCATCCCAATTCTCAGAAATAGCTAGAAAGATTGCTTCGGGGTATTTTTAATAAAAACAAAGCTTAATGTTGATATTCCCCCTCGCAATGACGACTTAAGTCTCCAGTCACTTTTGATAATTGGTATCATTTTTAACTAATTAACTATTCACTGTTCACTGAATTTCCGTTGTGCAAAGCGTAATTTTGCGGATCGCGATCGCGGATTTTTTTCTCGTTCTTCAGGTTGGGCAATCATCGGTTTTTTAGTAACAACATCCAATAATAAAGAGTCTCGAAAACTATATTTAACCCGACGATCTTCTAAACTATGAAAACTAATAATTCCTATGCGTCCCCCCGATTTCAACCAATGAGGGGCTTTTTCTAAGAACCTGTCTAACGATCCTAACTCATCATTAACCGCAATGCGTAACGCCTGAAAAACGCGAGTCGCAGGGTGTATGCGTCCATACCGTTGTTTTGGGGGGAAACATTTAGCGATCGCCTCTGCTAACTCTGTCGTTGTCTCAAAAGGACGTTGTTGTACAATGCGACGGGCAATAGGACGCGATCGCCTCTCTTCTCCATATTGATAAAAGAGATCCGCTAAACTGGTTTGATCCCAATGATTAATAATTTCTTCTGCTGTTAAAGACTGTTGACGGTTCATCCGCATATCTAAAGCGGCTTCGTGACGAAAACTAAAGCCTCTTTCGGGTACATCAAACTGGGGAGAACTTACCCCTAAATCAGCTAGAATCCCATTAAATTCTCCAATTTCTCCAGGGTAGTCTGCAAAATTGCCCTGCCAAACTTGAAAGCGATTTTCAGCGATGTCAGATAAATAAGCTTGAGTTATAGCGATCGCTTCCCCATCGAGATCAATTCCTGTTACTCTAACATCAGGAAAAGCCTCTAAAATAAGACGACTATGGCCACCCCGTCCCAAAGTCGCATCCAAATAATGACCATTAGGTTCGAGGGCTAAACCTTCTATCATCTCTTGACATAAAACAGGAGTGTGAAGAGTAGGGGAAACAGGCTGGTTAAAGTGATCGATGTTAGTCATAAACATTAGGTTAACAGAGGAAACAGAGGCATTAGAGAAAATCGAGTAAAAATCTTAAACTCATTTTGTCTTTTTACTATGTTGCCTCATGACACACTCAAACCCAGTCTAATCCTTAATCCCATTGTCATTCCATTAACTCACAATCTCACTTAATGTGGTAATGGTAAGGAACTTATAATGCTTAAAATAATTCAAAAAAAAAGAAACCCAGGCGGGGATTCAGTTATTATTATGAATTTGGCGGCTCAACGCATGGTGTTTATTCACTGTTCCCTTTTAAATTTGAACAGAATCTTCACTCGTTCTCTTATGTCTAGTTTAGTAGTATTTTTTGGTATTCTTCATGGGTGTAGTTTGCTCCCAAACGTCTCCCCTACTCCATCGCCGCTACCCTCTAATTTTAGTGATGAAGAAGTCACGAATTATGCTCAGACGGTGTTAAAAATTGAAGATCAACGTCGTATCGCCTACGATCAAATTGAAGCAGTTATAGACGATCAACCTCCAGAAATTGCCTGTGATCAACCGCAAACCATCCAACAACTACCAGATCAAGCTCAAAAGATTGCCATTGAATTTTGTAATGAATCGAAACAAATAGCCCAAGATAGTGGCTTATCCTCTAATCAGTTTAATGCCATCACTGAAAACGCCCAAAAAGATGCCAGTCTCAAAAAAAGAATTCAAAATGCAATGATTCGTATTAGAAAGCCGTAATCTATATCTATCAGTTAGAATCATCCTTATTATCTGTTTTCTATTTTAAATATTTAGTTTTAATATTATTTCTTAAATATTATTGGGTTTCTCTCCAGTCAGTTTGACTACGGTTAAAACCTAATATTAGTAAACTGCTTCCTAATTCATCAATGAATCAACTTAGATGCTGACAATCTTAACTTAATAATAAAGTATTTGTCATCTTCCTTCTACGCTAAAAACTTGATAGGATATTTATCTCTTTAGACAGATGAAAACTCTTGAAAAAATGAAGATTATAGTAATAGTAAAGTCGATAAAAATATAGATACTAAGAATAGTAAGTCGACTTGAAAAGTAGAATTTTACTGAAAGAATTAGGTTAAACAATATGAATAACACAACAATTAAACACGCTATTGGTACATTTGAAAATAGAAGGAACGCTGAAGCTGCACTACAAAAGTTAAGAGATCAGGGTTTTAATATGGATAAAGTATCCATTATCACTCGTCACGAAGATGCTAATGGTGATTTCTCTGGCGCAGAGGTTAAATCTTCTGGAGAACAAGCTAAAGGAGGAGCTAAAGCTGGTGCCACCGCAGGTGCAGCTACTGGTGGTGTTCTTGGTCTGATTGGTGGTTTGGGTGTATTAGCCATTCCTGGCGTTGGCCCAGTGGCTGAACTTGGTGTTGTTTTAGCAAACACGCTCTTAGGTGGAGGTATTGGTGCCGTCGGAGGCGGTTTAGTTGGTGCATTAATCGGTTGGGGTGTTCCTGAAGATCAAGCAAAATACTACAACGAGCGAGTATCCGAAGGAGAGTATCTCTTACTATTAGAAGGAACTGTCGAAGAAGTTAATATGGCTGAATCGATCTTACGTAACAACCATATTCGCAATTGGAATCTATATAATGCTCCCACAGGTCATGGTAGTCCTGTTACCGGTCGCATGGTTTAGAATGCAGACCGTCTCCTCATGCTGAAACAGGGAACATAAATCCTTTGTCATAAGCCCTTCTCTTGCTTAAATCCTCCACAATCTGTGGAGGTTAAATTTTTGATTAATAATTCGACTGTAATGATTAATATCTCGAAAGGTAGATGTTTTTCTATTAAAAAAAAGTCATTAATTAAGTAGATTACATACTTACTATATGTATTTATACTTTTTTCGTCCTTGGTGAGTGCAAAAGTGACTAAGGACTTAGAAGCTATTCCATTGTTACTCCAATTAAAATAATTATGAAATTACAATATTCAATGCTAAAAAAAATCTTTCCTCTATCTCTAATGTTACTAACTTTTTCTTTAGTATCATGTCAGGTAGAACAGGAACAACAAGGGCAATTACCCGATGTGAATGTCGAGCCTGGACAGTTACCGGAGTATGATATTGAAGGACCTGATGTCAACGTTGGGTTAAGAGAAAAAACCGTGGTTGTTCCTAAAGTGGTTGTTGTACAAGAAAAAGAGACTGTTGAAGTTCCCTATATCGATGTTAATGTGCCTGGAGCAGAAAACGAAGAACGTACCATAACTACTGAAGTAGAAGTACCTTCGGGGGGTTATGATCTTGAAATACAAAGTGTATATGCTGTCGATAATGAATTATGGGTAATCTCTCGACTCACAGAAGAAGATCCCAATGCACCCCAAGCTGATGTAAGAATCTCCGATCGCATTGTCATGAATGCGCCTGATATGCCTGTAAGACAGTTTATTATAGGAGAATCTCCCGATAGCTCCTATAACGAACAATATACCTTTATTGATAATCGTCAAGAAATTGCCTCTCAACTCAATTCTGGAAAAGAGCTATATGGCAATCAACAAAAAGCCAGTCAATAAATATTTTTTAATTAGACTAAGTTAGACATTTCCGTAGGGGTCAATGGCCATTGACCCCTACAATCCCCTACAATATAAACATCTTTCGTCTCAGTTGATAAAAGAGGGATTATTACTTCGTCTGAAAGGGATTTTGTACCATTTCCTTATCAACTTTTTGGGTTAATTTATCCAATTCCATGACTTCTCCTTCACTCAGTCGCCAACCCATTGCACCTAAATTTTGTTCCATTTGTTGATAATTCTTTGCCCCAGGAATAGGGATAAACCCTTTACAAATACACCAATTAATGGCCACTTGTGCCATTGTTTGTTGTCTCTGAGTCGCAATTTCTTCTAAACCTTGAATTAAAGGACGAATTTTAGGCAACATTCGTCTAAAAAATAGACCCCGAAAGCCACCAGGAAGCTTACCATTTTCCCGATATTTTCCAGTTAATAATCCTAACGCCAAAGGACTATAAGCAATTAATTGTATTCCTAACTCGTCACAAACTTCTTTAACCCCTAATTCTCTGACAGGATAAGTAGATAATAACGAATATTGTATCTGTAACGTCACAATAGGGATGTCTCTTTCGGCAAACCGTTTAACAATTTGTTTGAGTCGTTTCGGCCCGTAATTGGATAAACCCACTCCTTTAACTAACCCTTGTTGATACAAGTCCCCTAACCCATCTAATAACGGCCATTCTTGCCAAGGAAAATAATTGGCAGTTGGCCAGTGCATTTGAACTAAATCGATATTTTTGCCTAACCGTTGTGCTGAAGCTTTTCCTGCTTTTACCATGGAGTGACGAGTCCATCGCCAAGGATAAGCAGCTAATTTTGTGGCGATACAAATATTATCCTTATTGGGTCCGTCATATTCTTGGGTAAACTTTCCTAATAAGGTTTCACTGCGTCCTTTTAGGGTTCCTGTCCCGTAAGAGTCTCCTGTATCAAATAAGATAACACCACGACTCACAGCTAGGTTAAACACCTGTTGTAAGTCTTTATCCATACTTTGATCATAACCCCATAAAAAACGATTTCCCCAGGCCCAGGTACCACATCCCATCCGAGATAACAAGAGGGAAGAATTAACAGAAATAAGGGTTTCTTGGGTCTTATTTAAGTTTTGGGGGGGTTGGGTGGTCATCAGTTATCAGTTGATTTAGTTATCAATCATCAATTAAATAATAGCAATTTATCATTCATTGGTGATAAAACTCACACTTTACAGTTAACACGCTCATCATGTCAATGACAAGGAACAGTCATAATTTTTAAAGATTCTAATTAAAAACAGAGGAGATAATTTTCATGATCAACTTATGTGATAGAGAAGTTAGACAGAAATTTTTACAGTGCAATTATTCTATTTTGTCCCGTTGTTTCTGGCATTTTCGTCAACAAAAGGGAGAAGGATTATTAGTCATTATCGTTGATGAGTACGAAAACACACTTCAATTAGAATATGAAACAAATTTATCTAATTTATAGCAGTTCCCATACTTGTGAGGTACAAAGGTAATCGCTTTGAGGCAGGAGGCAGAAGGCAGAAGGCAGGAGTTAAGTGTACCTAATGAGTCCGAAAAACGCTATATTTTCTGAAAGAACATTAAATAAAAAAATTTATCCTAAAATCAATACTTATAATTATAATCAAGAGTTATTAGTCGCATTTCAGCTAAAATCAGAACGAAAGATAAATGCTGATAATTGTATTTTACATTCCATTGGTTCGAGCAACTTTCCTGTTAAAGTTGCTGCAGAAGTCGCTCATATTTTATTTCAAAATCTTCAAGCTGAAGAAGCGTTATGCACAGCTTAAGTAATCAATAAAAAGTATTTGATAACGTTTTTACTTAATATTGATTACTCATTCAATCTTGTCATCCCATCAATTAACGACGGGGTTGAGAAGCTTCTATAAGGAAATGTTCTCCATTTTGCTGATAAACTAAAACTTGTTCACCTCTGGCTAAAGAATTACTAGGATGATGAAATCTTAGTTTCGTTTTATCAGATAATTCAATAAATAAAATACTACCATAAGGTCCAGATACTACCCCTGTAATGGTACCAACTTCATAAGGTGATTTTCTACCGACACTTTCAGAATTAGAATTTTGCTGTGAAGAAGGTTGTTGAATCGGTTCTGCGGGGGTGATTTTTGCAACAGAAACTAAGGCAATAATTGAAATTACGCCAACTAAAAATCCATTCATTTAATTGTCCTCAATGATGCAATGACTGAGGTTATTTCAGAAGTTTGTAACTTCAGTTATAACTATTTTGTTCCTTTCTTTAACTTTAGAAGTCACACTTCATCTAAGCTATAAAAAGAAAATAAAATTTATTTTTGATATATTTATTTTAATATTTAATTTAGTTTTATTGAACAATAATAAAGTATAATGAGTTTTTAAGTGTAAAAAAATTGACAACAGTCGTTTTGAAATTTCATAGTTAAATTGATTTTCTCTTGAACATTACTGCTTAAAAGTTAGAAAAGTATCGGATAATTGTATTTCCTACAAGTTTTTGCAACAGAACCCGATTCTTCCCTTTCCTTTTGTAATTGTTCTCTTTCTTTTTCTCTTTCCTTCTACATTTGCTCTCTTTCCTTTTCCAATTGATTTTTATTCTGTTCTAAGCTTGGTGCTGACTCTTGTTGATTTTGAGGTTTTAGTTCAGGTTAACTATTAGTTTTTGTAGTTGGCGTTTCGGGTGTGACTATCTCTAAAGGTTGGTCTTCGGTTAAAGGAGTTGATGGTTCATTATTTTTGAGAGAAGATGTCTGTTCAGAGTATGGTGTGGATTTTGGAGATTCTTCGCTTAAAGTTGAGGGAGAAGTTGTGGATGAGGGGTTAGTTTGAACAGGAATTGTTGGAGATACAGAAGGAGAAGGGGATTTATATTTCCACAGACTAATTAGAGTCAATAAAAAACCAAAACCCAAAACTAAGCATGAAATAAACAATAAGTTATGGGGAATAAGTCTTCTTTTAGTCTTAACAAGACTGGCATTTTCGATGGGGTTAATATCATTCTCCAAATATTAAGAGTTTTAATTACTACTGTTTGGTTAATATTTTGGTTAATAGCTTTGTAAGTAATTCCGAAACTACCTTGTCCTAACTCTTTCTCAAGGATATATTTACTATTTTGTAAGTTTCGATTCATCAAAATATCTACCTCAAATTATGGGTGGTACATCTTAGTTGGCGTGAGCTTATATAGACTCCCTTTAAAATACCTAATATTTCTAATAACTATTTAGTATTATACATTCTTTCCTCGCTATCTAGTTTTTTCCTAATTTCTTCTATATTTTCGGGTTGCCATTTTCTTTTTCTTTTAGGTGTATTCCGTAAATTAGCCAGTGATCCATTAGAAGAATAAATTTCTACTCTTATCTTGCACTAACTGTTACCTTTTGAAGAGTTATCAAAAAAAATAGTTTTAATCTTACGAGATGGAAGATTTAGGGTGGTATTAAAACAACTAATATTGATAAAATTAAATAAAAATTGTTAAACTAATAAAGATAAAAATTAAAGTTAACTATCAAAATTATGCCAACTTGGTCAAAAGCGATCGCAAAACCAGCCGAAGAATTTCCCTTAAAACCTTTACCTATCTTATCAGGAGAAATTCCTGATGGATTAAGAGGAACGTTATACCGAAATGGACCAGCAAGACTAGAAAGAGGAAGTCAAAAAGTTGGTCATTGGTTTGATGGCGATGGGGCAATTTTAGCCATTCATTTAAACGAAGAAGGTGCAACCGCAACCTATCGTTATGTAAAAACAGAAAAGTATCAAAAAGAAGCAGAAGCTAACCGCTATTTATATCCTAATTATGGCATGACTGTGCCTGGCCCTTTCTGGAAAACCTGGGGAAAAGATGTAAAAAATGCTGCTAACACATCGGTTTTAGCAGTACCTGAAAAATTACTGGCCTTATGGGAAGGGGGAAACCCTTATGCTTTAGATTTGTGTGATTTAGAAACAAAAGGATTAGATAATCTCAAAAATTTAGACGAAAAACAGCCCTTTTCGGCACATCCAAAAACTGATCCGCAAACTGGGATTATCTATAACTTTGGCATTAGTTTAGGTGCAAAAGTTACACTACATCTTTATAAAAGTGATCCTACGGGAAAGGTAATTGAAAAATCAGATTATGCTTTAGAAGGTTTACGATTAGTTCATGATTTCGTAATTGGGGGATCATATATCATCTTTTTTGTTCCTCCTGTGCGTGTGAAATTATTACCTGCTGCATTAGGATTATCTAGTTTAAGTGAGGCAATGGAATGGAAACCAGAATTAGGAACAGAAATTTTAATTTTTGATCGGGATAGTTTATCCTTTGTTGCTAAAGGAAAAGCTGATCCTTGGTTTCAATGGCATTATAGTAATGGTTATGTCAATGAACAAGAAAATATCATTGTTGAAATAGTCCGTTATCCTGACTTTTCAACCAATCAAAACTTAAAAGAAGTACCCACAGGAAATATTAAAACACCGGCAAAAGGAACCCTTTGGGAAGTAGAAATTGATCCAAAAACAGCTAAAGTCATCCGTCAAGAACAATTATTAGATAGGGGATCAGATTTTCCCATTGTTCACCCTCATCAAACGGGACAAAATTGGCGTTATACTTATCTATCAGTTCATCGAGAAAATGCTGATCTATCCGAGGAAATTTTAGGGGTTATTGCTCGTTATGATCGACAATTAAAGAAGTTAACTGTAGCAAATATGGAAGAAAATTTATATGCGTCAGAACCGATTTTTGTGCCTAATAGTCCCAACTCAGAAACAGGATGGGTGTTAACCGTTGTTTATGATGGTAACGAACATCAATCAGAACTAAGAATTTATGATAGTGAAGGGTTAGAGCAAAGTCCTTTATGTCGTTTAGGATTACCCAATGTGATTCCGCCAGGATTTCATGGAACTTGGAAACCGGCATAATTAATTATTAAGGTAGTAGTAAAGTTTCTCCTGTTTTTCCTGTTAGTAACCACAGAAAAGATCGTCCTCCGTCCCTAATAATTTTCTCGATGGGTTCAGGGGAATCATCAGAAGGAACAGAGAGAGGTTTAAGGGTAATTCCTTGAGTCCCGAAAACAATTTCACCGATAATTCTTGCTCGATTCATGTGATTATCAGAAGTGATGAGATAAACACTATCAATTCCTTGATCTTTTAATTCTTTGACCAAGGTAGTAAAATTAGTTACCGTGTCCTTCGCTTGATAATCGAGATGAAGGCGATCGCCACTAATCCCTGCATTAGTAAATATTTTAGTAACATAGTTTTCAGGACTGCCTGAAGATACCCAAATGGGTAAGTTAGGATGTTCGAGAGCAAGTTTAGCGGCAAACCGTTCTCGATCTTCATGTCCTCCTAAGACAAAAATAGCTTCGGGTTGTACAAAATAACTTTGTAACTGTTTATAACCTAACCATAACCCCAAACTGGCCAGACAAAGGAGCGGAAAAAGGCGTTTTTTAGATTTCCGACGATTAACAACTTTAACTTCTGGTTTTGAAGAGCGAATTTTGAGAAACATAAATTATGATACTCATACCAACGTCTTGATGAGTCTGTGCTAAAAAGTCATCATCAAGTTCAATGATCCTAGGGTGACATTGATTGCTTTAGGTTTAGCACATATCATTTATAAGTGACGTGGCTGAGATAATTATGCTCCCTTAATTAAAAATTTATAGCGCACAGTGGGAGGCAACAGGGAACAGGCAATAGGCAACAGTAGAATTAATCAGTTAATCTAGGCTGCGACTGTGATAACTGGCAAAAAAATATAGGGGAGTTCATTCCCCTATAAAAATTAAAGATGAGATGAGAAAATTCCTAGACCATTGCTGCTTCTTTTTCTTCTTTTCTCCAGACACCGTTTTCATCCTCTGTATAGGTATCTTTGACAGCTTGCCAAGCAGCTTGTTCGGCCTTCATTTCGTCTTCAGTTTCATCAAATACAGCGTTATAGCGTTCGATAAAGGTTTCTTGTGCGTCTTCAGATAAATGCGCTTTCACTTCTAGTGCTAAATCTTCAGGACTGTCGCAACGTCCAGGACAAGGGTGAGGTAAGGTAGCATCTGTAACGTGGATTTCTTGACCTCCTGCGCTTTCCATCAGCAGGATATACTCCCCAGAACGATCTTCGGGAACCTCAGCCATAACGATGAATTCTCCTGCTTTAAGGCGAGTTTCGTAGATAGCTGCCTTATCTTCAGGCATTCCCCAGGTAGATAATACTGAGGCTAAACCACCACCAGCACTACCGGCGATCGCACCTGTGGCCGCACCGAGTAATAAAGAACTCAACGGACCAGCAGCAACCACTGAACCGACGAAGGGAATAAAGAGAACACCCACACCGGTTAATAAGCTAAGGAGAGAACCAAACAGAGAACCAAAAATTGCTCCGTTACGCAGTCCACCGATAATTACGTCTTTTTTAGTTATAAAACCACTAATGCGAGTCTGAGACTCGAAATCCTTACCCATAACAGATAAATGATCTCGGGGTACATCCCTTTCTAACAGTCGGTTAATGACTGTGTCTACTTCTTTTTCAGTTTGGAAAATTCCAGTAATAGTTTTTTGTGCTTGATATTCGTTATTCATAGATAATGATATTTTCTGTAACAGCAAATTAAAGTTAAGAAAGGTAGGGGTTAAGACAAGGCTTAAACCTTGTCAACCATCAAACCTATTTAGGCATTAACAGTAGGTTTGGTTTCACTACCTGGACGATTGCCACTACCATCAAGTTGTTCACCTTCAACAAAGGAGCGTAACATCCAAGCCATTTCCTCATGTTGTTCCATGATTCCGGTTAGGAAGTCTGCGGTTCCTTCGTCTCTAAAATCTTCGGAAGAACGGTTAATATCTTCTCTTAAATTGCGGATTACTTGTTCGTGATCACCAGCAAGTCTAACTACCATTTCGTTGGCAGAAGGTAAATCATTAGGATGCTCTTTTAAAGTAGCTAATTCTAGGAATCCTTTGGCGGTTCCTACAGGATAGCCACCTAATGCGCGGATTCTTTCCGCAGTTTCATCGATGTTTAATGATAGAGTATTGTAGTGTTCTTCCCAAAGTTCGTGGAGCGTTCTAAACTGAGGACCCACTACGTCCCAGTGATATTTTTTAGTTTTGATGTTTAATAAGTAGAAGTCAGATAAGTGACGATTTAAAAGTTCAATTACGCCATATCTTTGTTCTTCTGTTAATCCAATGTTTAAAGTAGCCATAAATTATTTAATTGCACTGTATCTTCATTTACTATTACAGCAATTTATTTAAGGCTTTCCCATCTACTGTCTGATAGAGATTAAAGTTTTGTAAATTCGTTGCTCTATCTTTCGGTATAGTTCGAGAGTGATACAGTGTTTCGTCGTCTAAAGACTGATTTGTTGTAAGTTTTAAGAGATGAGTCAGTGAGTCATGATTAAGGCTAAAGCCTTGACTACAAACTTTTCTCGTTTATCTGTGTCATCATAAAGAGGAGTCTACTAAGTCATAACTGTTATCGTTTTCACCATCCGATTATGAGTCGAAACTACCAAATTTCTCGACCCCTTCCCCCCAACGTTCAACGAGCCGCCAATATTTTACAATGGTCAGGGAATATAGGCTTCTGGGGACAGTTAGTATTAGGGGTATTAGCTGCTGCGTTATTATTTTTGTCTTTAGCGGGTTTAGTCGCTCAACAAAAATCCACTGAAGGAACTTCTTTTAGTGTCTTTTGTTCCGTTGCTGGAGTGATTTCCCTGGTCATCAGTATTTTAATCTGTTTTCGTTATAAAAAAATTGCTCAACTGATGCGTAACCCCGACGCAAAACTACGGCCTAAAAAATCATCGACTTTACGATTAATTCGAGCCGGTTTATTATCTAATTTAGTGGGTATTTTTCTATCAATTATTGGTGCTGAAGGATTTGTCGGTATTTTATGGAGAAAACTATCTAATATCCCTCAAGGTGCAGCCGTTTATGATACCAGTAAGTTACCTACCCCTAGCGAAATTTTACTGCTTCTAGCTAATACTCACACAATTTTATGTCACTTTGCTGGTATTGTAGTGGGTCTTTATTTATTAGATCGTTTGGATCGATAATTGGATAATAAAATGAGGTAATGTAAGTTATGCAAAGAACAAGATTAAATACTTTAGTCGAAGTTACTCAAACTAAGTTTAATCAAACTTTTGCTAATCCTTGGCGACGGATTTCTTTAAGTTTAATTAGTCTTCTGCTTGGATTTTTTGTCGGTCAATCAGTTTCTATTACCGCCGGACAAGAAGCTTATTGGGATATTACGGTCGGTATTTTTTTGCTAATTTTTACAGAAGCAATTAGTCGGATAGCCTATAGTCGAAGTAATAAAAAAGGGCGATCGCTTAGTCTTGATATTATTAATCTTTTTAAAATTGGCATAACTTACAGTTTATATGTTGAAGCTCTTAAATTGGGTTCTTAGTTAATATAGCAGTTCTTGTATTCGTGAGGTACACAGGCGCACCGCGGACTCGGACTCGAAGAGGGGTGAAGCCTAGAGGGACGAAGTAAGCGCGGATCTCTTCGAGATCGCTTTTAGGCAATAGGCAATAGTTGATTAAATCTTAGTTTTAACCTTAACAAATGTCATAAGCTTATTTATTAATGAAAAACTATGAAATTTGTTCAGATACTAGAAAAGTTTAATCAAAATTCGTCTTTATCTTCTTCTGAAATAAAAACTTTGTTAGAGGAAGATTTAGAGCATCAATCTTTTTGTAATGCTTTTGATATAACTCCAGAAAATGGCATAGAAAAAATTAGAAATCGTCTTGATTTATGGAAAAAAAGTTATCATTCAGTCAATCAATATTGTCAAAAATTAGGATTTATTTCTCTTGATATACTATCATTTTTATGGAAACTTTGGCTACCATTAGCTATTCAATTAAAGGAAGAAAAAAGTAAACAGAAATCTACCTTAATTCAAGGAATTTTAGGGGGACAAGGAACAGGAAAAACCACCTTATCACATATTCTTTGTTTAATCTTAAAACAGTTAGACTATCAAACCATAACTATTTCTATTGATGACTTTTATAAAACATATAAAGAACGTCAAAAACTCAAAACAATTGATCCTCGTTTTATTTGGAGAGGTCCCCCAGGAACCCATGATATAGAGTTAGCGATTAATATTTTAAATCAACTAAAAAAGCCGAATAATTCTAGTCAGATTTTAATTCCTCGTTTTGATAAATCTTTACACAATGGTCAGGGTGATAGAATAGAATCAGAATGTATTGATCACCCTGATATTGTTTTATTTGAAGGTTGGTTTTTAGGGGTTCGTCCTATTAATAAGAATCAATTTAAGAATGCACCTTTACCCATTAAAACAGAAGAAGATCAACAATTTGCTAAAGATATCAATGAACAATTAAAAGCTTATTTACCCTTATGGGAACAACTAGATCGCTTGATTATTCTCTATCCTCAAGATTATCATTTGAGTAAACAATGGCGTAAACAAGCAGAAACAAAAATGAGATCCTCAGGGAAAACAGGAATGAGTGATCAAGAAGTAGATGAGTTTGTTGACTATTTTTGGAAAGCTTTACATCCTCAACTATTTATAACACCTTTAGCAAAAAATCCTCACCTTGTTGATTTAGTAATTACCATTGATAAGCATCATCGTCCTCAAAAAGTAGACAAGTATCTAGAGTAATTAATAATTAAATGATTTAGTCAGTAGTCGGACATTAGTTAACAACTCTATATCAAGAACTTTCAATCACTGTTTTCTGTTTTTTCTTCACAGGTAACTTAAAATTTGTCCAACTACTTATTAACCATCAACTGTGAGTCGTTCTCGCTTGTTTTACCATATCAATTAACGTATGATGAGCGTCTTCTGAATCTTTTAAAATGTGATCAAATTTAACACGAAGGGGAACATTTTCTCCTTTAATGGTTGCTAATAAATTCATTCCTTCAGGATCAATTGATTCCATTTTAGCTGTTTCTGCTTCTGATAAATTTCCAAAAACTTTGGCGTATAAAACAATAGCATTACTATGATCGTCATTCATATGTTTACAAATGCGATCGCTAATAGCAGGGGTAATAGGATCAGACATAATCGACTCCTTGAAAACATTGATAACAAAATTCAATAATATCAGATATTTGCTCAGTTTGTTGCGGATAGTTTAATGAAGGCCGTTTAATAACAATCAGAGGAATTCCTAATTTCTTAGCCACTTTTATTTTAATATCCTCTCCTCCTTGTTTTCCTGATGCTTTCGTTACCACTAAATCAATTTCCCATTGTCGCCATAAAGACCGTTCTAATTCTAAAGTAATAGGTGGCCGCAATGCAATGATTTGGCTTTCTGAGAATCCTGCGTTAAAAGCCATCTTAAGGGACTCTAACCTAGGTAAAATACGAGTATATAAAACGGACTTTTCATGCCATAATTTAAACCTAGATAAAGCTTGACAGCCAACAGTTAATAAAACTCGCTTATTTTCTAAATAATTACCCTCAACTAAGTCTTCAAAACTATCTAAATAAATAGCTTGAGAATTCATATTTAAACTAGGTCTTTCATAACGCAAATAAGGTATATTCTTTCCTTGAGCAAATTCTATTACTTGTTGAGAAATATTAATAGCGAAAGGATGGGACGCATCAATAATTCCTTTAACCGTTTCTTGCTTACACAATTGTTGAATTCCTTCTTTGTCTAATTGACCTATCTGAATATTAACTATCGAATTAATGGGGTAAAGATTATAAGCAGTTGGAGTCGTTACAGTGACAATACAGGGAAAAGAATGATCAATAATATCTCGGACGAGATCAACACTGTCCCCTGTTCCTCCAATTAACCAAACTTTACCACCTTTTTTCATATAATAGTTAGTAATCTTTTCCTTTTAAAGCTTTAGTAAAGTTTTGACGATAAGACGTATTCACTATTAATAATGCAGGCCAAAGCAACGCTAACATTAATTTCGTCGGTAACTGGCGATTAAAATTAGTCCGATTATATCCCGAAACAAATTTCCAGATCCCTAACAAATAAATTCCTAAGACAATGACAGCAATTAGTTTACTCATGTTAACCCTCTTGATGTTTGTTGCTGATATTTATATTCAATTTTAACTCATAGTAGAGAGAGTTATTAAGGTAGCCATTGAGGTTTAAAGCCAAAAATTAACTCTTGCGGTTTAATATTGACAGACTTGTTTGCTTGTTTGAAGTCGGGTAAAGGAAGTAACCAAACCTGTCCATCTGCGATCGCCTCTTGTTCTGTTGTCAATAAATCTGAAGGAGACTGAGGAACCGTAGTTACTACTTGATCAAATAGTAAAGCTACTCCATCAGGGGACATACTTAAGGTCACATCTCGATAATTCGGTAAGGCTAATAAAGGTAAATCTGTTTCTTTTTCTAAACTCATCACCGATAAAAAAGGTTCTTCTCGATACTGTCCATTTTCTCCTTGAATGACATCCGTTTTCAAACAATATAGGTCTTTTTGATCTCTGGGTTCAAATTGACAATCTACAATCGGATAAGGGGTACGAAAGAGTTCTTGATTTTTCCCATCTTGATTAATCACAATTAAAGAACGAGTAGCATCAATATTATCTCTAACCAGCAAAAGTTTTTTACCATTTTCAGAAAAACCAAGGGGTTTTTGATAATTTTGAAAAATTCGAGACGTTCCCCCATTAGATCCTAGGGGAACCATACGAATTCCTCCTTGTTGAGCAACGGCTAAGCGTTTTCCGTCGGGAGAAATGACAAATTCAGATCCAGGAATCCCTAAAGATATGGGTTCATTTTCTTCAGTAATAATCCATAAACTACTATCATCGCTATTTCTATGACTCACTCTTTGGACAATAATAACTTCTCCATTTCTTGAGAGATCAAAACTAATATTTTTATACTCATTAGCGTCTAGAATTCTTTTTAGTTTTCCTGCACGTTGAGAGGGTGTTTTTGATGGATCAACATTAAATCCTGTGGTAACGGTATAAAGTTCTTGGTTTCCTAATCCTTGACCACGAATACTAGGTTCAAACGCACTAAAAAGAATTTTTTCACTATCAGGATAAATCTGAAAGTCACTCACCACTAAATCTCCAGGAGTGAGAATGGTTTTTTGTGGTTTGTTAAGGTCTGTAATATTATATAAAATTAAGCGTCCTTTTTCCTCTCCTTCGACACCAATATAGGCAAAAACTCGATCACGGGTACTAAATAAACTGACAAAAGATTGAATATCTTCCTCTTTATAACTCGGTTGAACATTATCTAATTTTATTTGATAATTGGTTCCATAAATAGGCGGATCATCTAAGGTATAAATTAAGGTTCTTCCTTGCCAAGCTATCTTTCCAGGAAGGGGAGGTTCAATCATCAAATTTTTTTCAACACTATTAGTATCAACGGAACGATTAAAACTTAGGGTAAATGTTTTATCTTTTACCCCTACTTTTTTGCCTTCCCAACTAAAATATCTAACTTTAAAAGGAACTTGATCCCCTATAATTAACAAGGTGACTATCCCTAGAGTTAGGGATAAAATACAACTAAAAACTATCCAGTCAAATTGGTTTGATTGTTTGAATAACTCTTTAATATTTATTGTTTTTTTGAAAAATTTAACCATAATTGTTGAAATTAATCTTCTAATAGTTCAATAATACCTTGTTGTCCATCTATTTTTACTTTTTGACCTTCTCTAAAAATTTCGGTAGCGTGGTCAATATTCATAACAGCAGGGATACCATATTCACGAGCAATAATTGCCCCATGAGATAAGGCTCCCCCTACTTCTGCTATGATACCATTTGCATTAGCTAGTAAGGGACCCCATCCTGAGTCAGCATAGGGAATGACTAGAATGGTATTGGCTTTTATTTCTTCTATTTGTTGGAAGTTACGGCAAATTTTAATATATCCTTCTGCTTGTCCGAAACTTGCGCCAATTCCTTTAAATTTTCGAGAAGAATTTGATGATAAGTTGGGTTCATTGTCTGGTATTGGTGTAATATTACCATAAACAATATAAGGAATTCGTTTTAAGTTTTGATTGATTTTAAATTGCTGTTTTCTTTCATTTATTTTCTTGTTTAAGTCTTCAGAATTATTGTTATTCTTGTTTTGGATTATGTCTAAAATTTCAGCATAGGTTAATTCAAAAATGTCTTTATATTCTTGAATCACTTGTGTTTCTATTAAATGATGACTTAAGGCTAAAAAATGCCACCGTAACTGGGCTAAAAATTGAGAATAAATCTCTGTTACTTTTCCTTTTAAATCTAATCTTTTTTGAACTTGTTTAATTCGCCAATTATTATTATTTTTTCTGTGAATATTCTTACGCTGGTCAGTATTTTTAGTTAATTGAGTTAATAAGATTTTTACCAGATTCGGATTATCTTGCCAACAAGGAATAGAAATATCAGTAGCGACATCACTTAAATAACCATAATCTTTTACCAATTGATAAAATTCTTGAATTAAATTTTGCCCTTTTTGACTTTTTTCTAAGGTCGAAAATAAATCTTCTTTATTATCTATATTTTCTATATTAATCAACAAATTAATTTCATTTGCTAAATTTTCTAAGGATTGTAAAGCAGCAATTTCTGGTGTTACACTATTATCTAAGTTTTCTGGTGATACCTTTAGTATTGCCTGTCTTAATGCTAAACTTAAAGGAGCTAAAATACTATAATAAGTCGCAGGTTTTAATAAAGATAATATTTTATCAATGTTTTTTAGCAATTCTTGAGGAGATAATTGATCAATATCTTGATACTGTAATTTTTCTAGTTGAGGTTTAAATTGTTGTTGATAATCTTGCCAAAAATCCTTTTTTACTGTCCATTCTCTTTTGAATAAACGAAATAAACCTGGTAAATTACTGATAGTTGAAGTGATAGAAGGTTTAGTCATTTTCGTCCCTCTAGTCAGAAATTCTAAACTTTCTGGAGGAAGTCCCATTCGTCGAAAAATTTGACCTAATAAAGTAGCATTAAAATAAGCTTGTTGATAGTGTAGGGTAGCAGTTTGACTAAAGTCTAAATCTATTGCTTTTTCTTTTAAAACCAGGGTAAAAATATCACCCCATACCCCACAAGTTAAGGGTTTATTAATTGACCAAGTTAAGGGACGTATAACCCCTGGAATTACTTCTGATGCAATTTTTCTTGTCCAAATAGGTTGTAAATTAGTGATACTCCTTGTCTGTAATATCCATAAGGTTTCCCCGTCATAAGTCCATTCAATATCTTGAGGGATTCCATGATATAAATTTTCAATATCTCTAGCTAAAATGGCGACTTGTTCAATGATAAAATCAGGAATATTTCTCGATTGTATTTGCTTAGTATTTTTAATATTAATAACATCATTTTCCAGTTCATCATAAAGTTCTACCTGATATTGTTCAGGGGTTATTTTTCCTGAAACAATTTGATTCGCTGTCCCTGGTAACGCTTCAATTACGACACAATTATTAAAGGGATTAACAGGATCTCGACTAAAGACAACCCCTGAAAAAGTACCTTGAATTTGCTTTTGAATTAATAAAGCAATTCCTTCATCAGATTGTCCTTTATCTCGACGATATCTAGCAGCATGAGGATGATTATAAGCGGTCAAACAATCTAAAATGGCTCTTTGTAATTCTGCTTTGTTAGTGACATTTAAAATAGTTAAATATTGTCCTGCTGCTGAAGCGGTTTCCGTGTCTTCTCCCATAGCAGAAGAACGAACAGCAAAAGGATGGTCTACTCTAGGATCAATATAATCTAATAGGGTTTGTGGATCATCCCCAGGAAGTAAAATCCAACCATTAGGAACTCCATACCCTAAACTTCTTAAATAAGCTAAATTAGCAGCTTTTAAACCGACTTTATCAGCCTCTAATTTATCATTTAAAGATAGAATAGATTTTTCGCCTCGAAAAAAATTAAACATAGTTCTAGAAGAAGATTTTACACCGGTTTCTGGTAAAGATAAATCATCAGGAACTTGATAAAAAATCCAAGCCATTAACCCTGATAAACTCCAAGCTAAGACAATATAACCTAAATCATGGGGATGTCTCACCGTTAAAATAAATGCTAATAATAATAAAGCCACTAAACGCCCCGTTACCCTATCCCGAAAAATAGTAAAGCTAGTGAAACCAATTAAGGCAGTCAAAAAAGTAGCCGCCCAGTCATGAACCATCATCCCCCAAAATAAATTGGTGGTTCCGGCTCCTTTTCCTCTCCAATATCTGCCGATAATTAGTGCTATTAATGCCATCAATTCCCAGAAAGGTTCAAAAGGGAAAAAATAACGCGCTAATAAAACAGCAATAATGCCTTTCCCTGCTTCTGATAAAACAGCTAAAATACCGACAAAAGTTCCACCGTGATAAAAAGTAGCAGAAACAGAAATATTGCCGGTTCCTAATTGAGATAGTTTCTGTCCCTTAATGGCATAAGTTAACCAATTAATTAAAGGAAGTCCCCCCAATAAAGGGCAAAAAATAAAAATAATTAAAGCACCGATCACAAATGTCATAGACGAATTCATTAAGATATAATTTTTAACCTAAGAAACTAACCATAGATTGAATAGTCTAATATCTTTGATCATAATCATTCTGCTCCCTGTCGAAAACTAATTTATGTTATCTTAATGTCTCGCTATGGTGCTAAGTTAATAATAAAGTCGTACAAAACAGAGAGAAGAAAGTGAGCGACTCAACTTTGTGCTGGTTGGTGGTCAATAAAGCAAAAAGATTTTAAACTAGACTAGACTAGATAAGTATTTAAACTCTTTCTATGGATTATCTGATAGCTGTTGTTAGCGATCGCATTAAAGCAGAAGAAGCTTATACCGCCTTAGAAAAAGGAGGTATCCCTACCAGTCAAATTAGTATCTTAGGTAAGGGTTACAAAAGTGCTGATGAATTTGGCTTTATCGACCCGGCACAACAGGGGAAAAAACGTGCTAGGCTCATGGCCATCTGGTTGGTTCCCTTTGGCTTCGTCGCTGGTTATACTTTTGATTTAATCACAGGGGTCAATAGTTTCAACTGGGCAGGAGAACCCTGGAATCATATCTTAGGGGGCGTTGCTGGTGCCATTAGTGGAGCAATGGGTAGCTTTTTTGTAGGGGGAGGTGTTGGCCTCTCGGTAGGCAGTGGAGATGCGTTACCCTATCGAAATCGTCTCAATGCAGGAAAATATATTGTTATTGTACAAGGAGCCACTAGCCTAAAAAATAAAGCAACATCTATACTTCGTCCCTTAAACCCCGAAAATCTTCAAGGTTACACAGATTCTGATGGCTAATAATTTGACCATTTTTCGATGATAACAAATAGATGAAAGCATTTCTTCACATAGGAACAGAAAAAACAGGGACAACCACCCTACAAAATTTTTTAGCTAACAATCGTCAGAATTTGTTAGAGAATAACTATTTATATCCTTGTTCATCTAGATTAATTGATGAAGAAGAAATACAAAACTTAAAAACTCTACTAGATAATTTTTTTAAAAATATTGAAGTTATTATTTATTTGCGTCGTCAAGATAAATTTTTAGCCAGTACCTATTCTACCGCTATTCGTGCAGGACATACTTATGAGTTTAGTCTTCCTTCACAAACAAGTATCGAAACTCGCTATAATTACTATAATATACTCAATAAGTTTGCCAAAGTTTTTGGGGAAAATAAGATAATAGTAAGAATCTTTGAATCAAGTCAAATGATAGAGGGCGATTTAATAAAAGACTTTACCAATACTATTGGTCTAAAAATTGATGACTCTTATAATGCTGTCCCAAATCTGAATACATCCCTCGATGTGTATTCCTTAGAATATATTAGACTTTTAAATAAAAATTTCAAAAAAATCATCAAACAAAAACCAGATAAATACATTAGTCAAATCATCAAAAGATTAGAAGTTTATTCTAATCAATATAAAAAGAAACAAAACCTATTGTTATCAGAAAAGATAGCTAGAGAATTTATGTCAATTTTTGAAGAATCTAATCAAAAAGTAGCAAAAAATTACCTTGACCGACCAGATGGAAAGCTATTCAGCGATGATTTTACTGGGTTACGTCAGCAAGATATCTCTCCTATCACCATGAAGCTAAAACTATTAGAAATTACCGCTTTTCTATTGAAAGATAAACTAATTAATCCTTCCTAAACCCTTATGTTACCTAGAGAAACACTTCTGAAAGGGATCGAAAACCGCGAAGAAATGATCCGAATTATTGATCAAGCAGAGATGGCGATCAAAACCTGGGAAGTAGTCGTGAGTGACTTTTTCTCTCCTCCTGTTGTTGCAGAAGTCGAAAATGCGTTTAGTCAGTTAACAGAAGTGGAAATAATGGTGTGGGGAGGGTATCCTCAAGCAGAAAGACGAAGAATTGGGATAACCCGTCCCGAAATCCCCTTAGAACAGTCTCAAATTCCCCTAGCAGCCTTGGATATTGCCGGAAACTTTCTTTTTGACCCTGCCACTCATCGAGACTTCCTAGGGGCAATTTTAGCCACTGGTATTGTACGAGAGAAAATCGGGGATATCATCGTGTTAGGAGAAAGAGGAGGTCAGGTGATTGTCGTTCCTGAATTAGTGGAATTCCTAGAAACCAGTTTAACCCAAGTGCGATCGGTTCCTGTCAAGACTCAAAGCATTGAACTGAGTGAATTAAAAATACGACCTCCCAAAACTAAAGAAATGACCACCGTAGAAGCATCCACCCGCTTAGATGCGATCGCCTCTGCAGGGTTTGGGATGTCTCGTAGTAAGATGGTTGATGCCATTAATAAAGGGGATGTACGGGTTAACTGGAAGGAAATTACCCAAGCGAGTCACACTGTAGAATCAGGAGATTTGATTGCAGTACGAGGAAAAGGACGCTTAGAAGTCGGAGAAGTCGGTATTACGAAAAAACAACGCTACCGTATCCAGTTAACCCGTTTTCAATAATCTATAAAAAAACTGGGCTTTTATCTAACTAATAACCCAGTTCAATCATTACTAATTATAAATTATTAATTATTAATTGATAATAGCTGTCTTTTCCCTTTTTTCAGTTGCTTGCACAATCTTAACTCTGTTTTTTGCTGATTCCAATGGACTTGATCAAAAATCTCATGCAACAAACAAAACCCCCTGCCGTTTTCTGATTCGTCGGGGGGTAATGCTTCTAAAGAATGGTCTGGACAACTATGATGAGAGGAAAACCCTTTCCCTTGGTCTGATATGACCCAAGAATAACCTTCCGAAGTGATAGAAAATTGAACAACAATAGACTTGGTAGGGTCGAGTTTATTGCCGTGTTTGGCCGCATTGACCAAGGCTTCTTGTAGTCCTAGTCTGAGTTCTGGCTGTAAATCGTCAGGAATTTTAGCTAATAATAAGTCAAGAACCGGACACAAATAGAGCGTTGATGTGAAGCTCATTGTACAACCGTATCGCTTGGTTTGCGGTAGGGAAATAGCAAGCACGTGCTGTCACCTCTAAGTTGAATTTTTTTACAGATATTCTATGATTTTGGTTTTAGATAACCCTTGTCTAGATATTTAGACAACAGAATGATGGAATTAAAAAACTTAGTTTCAGCTATAACATGGCTTTAGGAATCGTTATCTTTAGGTTAAGAGTATGGGCTAAGTGGGAATTTTTAAAACAAACAATTAACATGATTAGTTTAATAACTAACTTTATTATAACATATTAGCCAATATTATGTCGAATCAAAGCCATTGATTCGATGTGAGGAGTTTGTGGAAAGAAATCAATCGGTTGTATCCACTGCAATGTATAAAGGTCTTGTTGACATAACTTTTGTAAGTCACGAGCTAAAGTCGAAGGCTGACAACTAATATAAATTATTACAGGAGAACCCATTTCTTTTAAGGTATCTATAACCCTGCGATCGCAACCTTTACGGGGAGGATCAAGCACGACAATATCAGGAGAAAAATCAAGGAATGGTAACATTGTTTCAACGGTTCCTTGATAAAATTCTACATTATTAACGCCATTAATCTTTGCATTATTTATGGCTTGTTCGACGGCCATTTTATGACTTTCAATACCGATAGCTTGAGCGACTTGTTGCGCTAAAGGTAAGGTAAAAGTTCCGACACCACAATAAGCATCAATTAAGTTTTCTTCCCCTGTAAAAGACAATTTTTCTAACAGAACCTTTAAGAGCAGTTCTGCTCCGTCGGTGTTAACTTGAAAGAAGGTATTAGAACTTAATTGAAAGTTGAGTTCACCGAAGATTTCTATTAGATAAGGACGACCCACATAATTAAAAGTTTCTTCACCAAAAATCTTGTTACCTTGATGGGGATTATAATTAATCGATACTCCCACCAAATCAGGATAGCGTTGTAGCCAAGTTTCAGCTTGTTGTTGAAAATTAGTGAGATTTTTACTCGTACTGACAAGGGTTAATAATATTTCTCCTGTTCTTCTGCCAATACGCAACCCTAAATGTCTCAGTTTACCAGTTCCTGTGGTTTCATTATAAATACTCCAACCTTGTGCTTGTATATCTTGTTTAACCTCGGCCAAAATCGGATTAAGACGAGCATCTTGAATGGGACATTGATTAAGGTTAATCAGTTGGTGAGTATTACGTTGATAATAGCCAGCTTGTACATTCCCTGTGTTTGAACGTCTCAGAGGGTAAGTGGCTTTGTTGCGATACCCTAGAATTTCTGGGGATGATAAAATAGGCAGAATCGGTGGATTCTCGAAACCACCGAGCCGTTTTAAAGCTTGAATGACTTGGTTTTCTTTGGCGGTGAGTTGATAGTCAGGGGAAATATGTTGCCACTGACAGCCCCCACATTTATCAGCCACGATACAATTCGGTCGAATACGATGGGGAGAGGGTGAGATAATTTCTTGTAATTTTCCGTAAGCGTATTGTTTTTTAACGTGGGTTAAACGGGCTAAAATGTGATCGCCTGTAACCGTATCCGAGACAAAAACCGCTTTTCCGTCTAATTTACCTACCCCGTCCCCACTATGACTAAGATCGATAATATCTAATTCAACCAAATTTCCTTGTTGATAATCTTGATTCATAATTTTTCTCCTGCGCTCCCTGATCCCTGCTCCCTTGCTAATCTAAGGGAATCTCTCGCCAGTCAGCACAAAAGCTATCCCAACAGAGAATGCCTTCTTTTTCTGGAAACCAGTCTGTTATGTTTACCCGAGTCCATTGTTGAGTTAGGTGACTCCAAATTTCAACCCCTGTGCCTAAATTGCGGTAATGATACACTTCTCCATTGAGGGTCATAATTTCCCAGTCTAGTCCATTTTCTGGATGTTCGTATTCTAAAGTAACGGTACAACTTTGAGCGTTAACCAATTCATTTCCTTGACGCTGATAACAAGTCGTTTGGTAAACATTTTCTGCGGTTAACATTTTTAGCTATAACCCCTAGACCAGTTGATTATTATTTTATTTTAACTTAAACAGCTAATTGCCTCTAATAACCCTCTGGCTTTATTCATAGTTTCCTCATATTCCGTTTCTGGGTCAGAGTCAGCCACTAAACCAGCCCCTGCTTGCACACAAACCATATGTTGACCACTGCCTAACGGACGCACCACCATGGTGCGAATGGCGATCGCTGTATTTAATTGTCCTTCAAAATCATAATAGCCGTACACCCCAGAATAGGGTCCCCTACGTTCTGGTTCTAATTCATTAATAATTTCCATCGCGCGAATTTTCGGCGCACCGCTAACGGTTCCGGCAGGAAAACAGGCTTTAAATAAGTCCCAGGGAGTTTTAGGGGCTACTAATTTTCCAATCACATTACTAACAATGTGCATCACATGGGAATAACGTTCGATGACCATTAACTCGTTAACGGTGACACTGCCTTCACAACAGGCCCGGCCCAGATCATTGCGCCCTAAGTCTACTAACATCACGTGTTCTGCGATTTCCTTGGGATCTTGTAATAAGTCTTCGGCTAAAGCTTGATCTTCGGTTGGCGTTTTGCCCCGTTTCCTGGTTCCTGCAATGGGGCGTAACGTAGCGGTTAAGGATCCATCTTCTGTGCGTTCGGCTTTAACCATAACTTCAGGACTGGAGCCAATAATCTGCCAATCTCCAAAATTATAATAGGCCATGTAAGGGGAAGGATTGATCAATCTTAAAGAGCGATAGAGATTAAAGGGATCGTCTTCATAATGGGCTTGTAAGCGTTGGGAAAGCACCACTTGGAAAATATCCCCGGCACGAATGTATTCTTTTGCCTGACGGACGTTTTTGCAGAACTGAGGGCGTTCTGTGTTGCTGGTGTAGTGTAATGGTGGGGTTTCTTCTGAGTTAGGTTTTAATTCTAAGGTTTTACCTTGGATGGGTAAGGGTAATTGTAGCTTTAGGACCAATTTTGTCACGCGATCGCAAGCTTGTTGATAAGCTTGTTCTAAACTAATGGTTTCATCTCTGAGATCAGCATAGGCGATCGCCCAGATTTTCCGTTTCACCTGATCAAAAATAATCAGATGATCCACTTGCATCCAAACTCCATCCGGTAGATCATCGTCGGTGATGGGATAAATGGGCACTCTTGGTTCGATCCAGTTAATTAATTCATAACCCCAAAACCCAAATAAACCCCCTATCCCCGAAGGCAGTTCAGGCACGGTGACGGGTTTAATGGAGGCTAAACAGTCGGTCAAAATATCAAACGGGTTGCCCTCAAAGGTTGTTACCTTACCATCCCGATAGGTTTGGGTAGTGATGTTTCCTCTAGCGGATAAAATCCACATCGGATCACAGCCTAAAAAGCTGTAACGCCCTAGATTTTCTCCCCCCTCTACCGATTCTAATAAAAAACTATAGGGGCGATCGCCACACACTTTGTACCAAGAAGAAACAGGGGTTTCGAGATCCGCCACCCATTCTTGATAAATCGGAACAAAGTTACCCTGTTGTGCTAATACAGAAAACTGCTCAAAGTCAGGAAACATCATAATTCAGCGTGATTTAGGGGTTCGGAGTTAAAGGAAGGTAAAAATAAGCTGTGGCCAGTTACCAATTATCAGATCATCAATGATTACCAGATTATTGTACCGATCATTGAGTCATTGATGTAGAGTCATTGATATCTGACCACTATTAGCTTATTTTGGGCTTAGGGAATGAGAATGAAGGTTAAATCTGAGCAAAGTCGTAGATTTAAGAGGTTTTCTTTCCCCTAACACCCAACCCTTTAACTATTAAACGTCGTAGGGAGCGTTACCGGAGAACTTGAGGGTAACAGGTTCGGGATTATCCCCAATTTTTCTATCTTTTTTACCGTTATATCCACGGCCTTCGTTAACTTTTTCGGGGAACACACCATCTGCAGGGTGAAGATATTGAATTTCACCACTGGGATAGATGCGATAGATTTTGTAGTCTTGAATTTTGGGCTTGAATTTAGTCCGTAACTGGGTTCCCAGAGCCAGACATTGTTCTTTACGAGATAAATAGAGGAGATTTTCTCCTTCATTCATAATGGCAGCCCCACCTGTCGGCATTTCAAAGACTTGCTCTGATTTGCTAGTCCAGGTGATGGCGTATTTTTCTTCCCGTTCTGCTTTCGAGAGTAAACCGCCGGTGCTGCCACCGAATTTGGGAGGCTGTCCTTTAAGCTCTTCTGCCATGATGTTTTTATTTCCCTCAAAAAAAGGTGTTTTAGGGAATGGTATCACTCAGTTCTACGTTGTTACCTAAATTAGTAAAGAACTGTAACAATTGCTTCGGGGGAATGGGGTGTTGGGTGTTGGGCAGAGTATTGTGAGTCAAATTATAGTTTAATCAAGCTCCATATCAGTTTAAACCTACTCGCAGGTAGATGAAATAAACATCTCATCACTTTTAGAATATTGAGGCTTGTCTATTTCCCTGTGCCAAAGGGGGATAAAATCTAAACTGTAAGCTAATCTTTGGGAGATTTTAGATGAAAAACATTCATAAAATATTAGCAGGCGCTGGTTTAACTGCATTGGGAGCCATCGGTACTAAAAAGGCTGTGGACTATCTGCGTAACCGAGATCAAGAAGAAGTAGTTGACGAATCTCAAGAAGATCAAGAAATTTCTGAACCTCAAGAAGAAGTGGCTTATGCTGTAGTCAAAGCTGAGTCGGTTCAAGACTTTCTCGATAAGAGTTTTGAGGCTAATCGCTATGTTCCTAACCGTCCCCCCAAAGTTTTTGAGTACAAAGAAAAAAGTTATATGGTGATTTGGGCAAGGGACAATAAGCAAGACAAAAATCAAATGTTAGTGTTTCAATACACTGATGAAGGAAGAGATATGATTGCTAGTGTCGGTTATACCCCTTCAAAAACTGACTACAATTTAGAACTTTCAGATACTCCTTTTGCCGTAGAAGTTAATGGACAAAAATTAGAATCAGGTAAAGGAGAAACTCAGGGAACGGATAATGTAGATTTTGTCTTGTCCTAATTGCTTTTAATCTATTCTATTCAGGAAAAAAACATGAGTTTATTTGAGCAAGTTCTTAATGCCATCAATGAGCCAAGCAAACAGGCAAGCTCGAGCCAACTATCGCAAATTATCGATATGGTAGAACAGTTATCTCAAGTTGGCGGTGTTGATACTCAAAAAGGTCAAGTCATCACTTCTATTGTGGGTAAATATGTGCGATCTGCTTTAAAAGAAAAACAGCAAAGCCAAGGAATAGAAGAAACAGAAGCCGTCATCGAAAAGTATAGCGGAACTTCCCCAGATACTGAAGCGGTTAACGCTGTCATGACACCCCAAAAACAAGAACAAATGGCCCAAGAAGCTGCTACTTCGACAGGACTCAACAGAGATGTTATTCAATCAATGCTACCCACTTTGATTCCGCTCGTTTTACAATTATTACAGGCAGGAGCTAACAACGCTAAAGCCCCAGGCCAGCGCAATAATTCGGTTCTCCAGAGTTTTCTTGATACCGATGGCGATCAAGATGTTGATGTTGCTGATGCTCTCTCTTTAGCTAAGCGATTTCTTTCTAAATAAGCTTTAACTGGTGGGGTGGGCATTGCCCACCTTACTTAATATGAAAATTTTTAAATTATTTTTTATCTGCATGAACATAATCAACAAAATAAAAACGGGGTTCTAACCACCATTTTAGCCAGCTATAAAGTCCTAAAGAGACAATTATTAAGCCAGCTAAAAGTAATCCCCAATCTTGACGAAATTGATCAGGCATTACCGAACATACAATAGTAGAAAAAATAGAAACAATCAACAAAATAAATTCTAATTTTTTTGTGTTATTTAACGCATTTCGACAACTTGAACAATGCTGAGTATGTTGATGATAACGATCTAATACTTCTTGACGATTATCATTAATAGTTAAATTTGTATCTTTAATTCCCACTTTTTCCCAAGGTAACTTACCCTGACAATAAGTATCAAACCATCGTCGAAATTCAATCACCAAACGATCCGCTTGTGTCGGTAATTTATAGGCAGTTTTCCAGCTTTCTGTCTCTTTTTTTTCCTGCAAATAATATTCTTGTTGTTGTAATAAAATCATGTCCCCTTCTAATACTAAATGTCGGGTGGTTAAATGTTCCCACCAACGGGGAATTATTTGCATCAAACCTTTAGCAAAATTTCGGGGAAATTGACCGACAAGTCTTGATTTTCCAGGGGAAACTGGCAAACAGTAAACCACTAATCCCACTTGCTTATTACTGTCCCCAATTTTAATAGCATATTCCAAGCGACAAGGCGGTTCAAAGGTAATGGTTGATTTCAATCCTCGCTCTATTTTTGCTTCAATTAAATTAGGGGTAGATTTAACAATTTCAATTGGGATCGGTTGTCCATTGTTTCGGTTTCCTTGTACCCCATGATGAGCATAGGGAACATGACTCGGATCGGCGACATTTTCTACTAAGGTTTGCCAATCATAAGCCATATCTCGTACATAAGACGACCAAATAAACCCATTATCAGCATCAATTTGAGGCGATAAAGGAAGAGGTGTTTTATTAGCTAAGTCTTGACTATTTTTATCAGGCCAAACCCACAATAAACCATTGACTTGACGGCAAGGAAAAGAAATACAAGCAAACTGTTGTTTATTTTTAGTTAGAATCTTGCTATTTTCTGCTTGAGGAATGCTTATACAAACCCCATTTTGATCAAATTCCCAACCATGATAATTACACATTAAGTTATCACTATTTTCATCAATTCTTCCCTCACTTAAAGGGGCTAAACGATGAGGACATTGATCCAAAAAAACTTGATAATGATTTGAGGATCTCGGTTTCCAAATCACTAATCTTAACCCTAATAATGTAACAGGAGTGGGATAATTAGGATCAATATCTTCTACAGGAATAAGAGGATACCAATGGTGAAAAAAATTAAACTCTGATGTCATAGGTATTTAAGCAAAGATTCAGGGCAAGTATAATTAACGATTAATTATTAATTATTTCATCACCCGAATAAATTCTAAAGGTAAACCATCGCGATCGGCAATAAAAGCCACTTCATAGACTGTATCGCCGATCATTTGCTGTTCAGGTTCAAGTAAAATGGTTAGGGGAGAAAATTGAGTCGGATCTTGTTGAGAAAGCTCAGTTAACTGAGTTTGTAATGTTGTTAACCAAGTGGTTAGATCCGAGACGCGATCGCTTAAATCAAAAGATAGATGATAGTACCCCACATAATGCTCATCCCCAAAAGCATCGGGGGCTGGTTTGGGTTCAGGAATTTGAATCAGTTCAATTCTGCCCCCTAACCCTTCCATCCAACAGGCTAGGGTATAACCCGTGGTAAATCGTTCTTTGACGGTAAACCCTAACAGTTCGTAAAAAGCGATCGCTTGATGAATATTAGCCGTGCGAATGGAAGCATGGTGCATGATTATTCAAATAACCGAAAATAAGGATAACGTTTGGGAACCCCTGGCTCTTTTTCTAGGTCAAAATTGATAACATTCCAATGAGGTTCTTTAGGAATATCAGGGCTAAATTCCACCGGCAAACCATACAAACGAGGTACAGACTTAGAGTTTCCTCGCCAAGAGGTATTACGCTCTAAATAGGTACTCACCAAGTCTTTATAACGGTTGGCGATAATGACTTTAGTTGCCCGATAGCCTTGGGTATACAATCGGTCTAGGGCTTCGTGAATTTCAAAACGAATGCCATCAGGGTGGGTATGTTGTCGATACCATTCCCCTTCCCACCGTCGCCAGTGTCTACCTGACTGCAAATGAACTAACTCATTATTGTGGGGGTTAGCTTCAAAGGCACCATGACGAGGACATAGGTAGGTATCCGTCAAGGTTAACGCAGGAATGACCTGACGACAATGAGGACATTGGATTTCTGGCCCGTAAATAGGGTATTGTAAACTTAGAGTCATCTGTTTTTAGTTGTTTATAACTGCACTGGGTGGTCTAAAATACCTGTGCAACAATAAGTAAGTGTGTGTTTTGAGCAGCAGGATAGACCGGCGTTCTTCAGCAGCACAAAAGTAAATCAATTCTTAAGTGGTGCTGATGATATCCTTAGACCCGTTGCTAGTAGCTATTATATCGACTAAATCCTGGTCGCCTCGATTCTACCGCGAGATTTTAGATTTAGCTTAGATTTATGCCAGACCGCTTATTTTCCATTCCTTCTTATTGGCCACCCCCAGATCTCTCTCAAGCTGCTTTTATTGCTCCCAATGCCGTGATTGTGGGTGATGTAGAAATTGCTCAAGGGGCAAGTATTTGGTATTCTGCTGTGGTGCGGGGTGATGTAGAAAAAATCAAAATTGGAGCCTACAGCAATATCCAAGATGGAGCCATTTTACACGGTGATCCAGGGGAAATTACCTGTTTAGAAGAATACGTTACCATTGGTCATCGCGCCGTCATTCACGGGGCTTATATTGAAAGAGCTTGTCTCATCGGCATTGGAGCAGTGATTTTAAACGGTATTCGAGTCGGAACCGGCAGTTTAATCGGTGCCGGTGCCATTGTAAATAAGGATGTGCCACCGCGATCGCTGGTGGTAGGCGTTCCGGCCCGGCGGGTTCGAGACTTATCGGAAAAAGAAGGGGAAAAAATGATCGAACACGCTAAACGCTACCAACAACTGGCTTTAGTTCACGCCGATAAAGGAAACAATTTGGGATTCACAAATGAACCCTGATAAGCTATAAATAGAAACATAATTTTTTCATTAAAGTCCCATAACAAGTAACAGAGGAAAAAACAATGGATTGGCGTGTTTTAGTAGTGTTAGGACCGATTATCATTGCAGCCAGTTGGGCAGGTTTTAATATTGCTGCCGCTGCTATCAGACAAGTACAAGGGTTCTTTAATAAAGAAGCGTAATTTTCTATAATTACCCATTTTTTTGAGAGGAGCGTTTAAATGTTTGTCTTCCCTAGACTTACGACCAAACGCTTCTCTTTTTTCATAGATTAATTATTCATTATTAATTATTCATTATTAATTATCTATGTCTGTTGCTGATAAAATCATTATTCCGTTAGACGTTCCCACAGAAGAAACAGCGATCGCTTTACTCGATCAGTTGCCTGATGTGAGGTTTTGGAAAGTGGGATTACAATTATTTGTGGCCACAGGCCCCACTATCCTCAAAGAGCTTAAAAAGCGAGAAAAAAAGATTTTTCTTGACCTAAAATTTCATGATATCCCCAACACCATCGCAGGAGCTTGTGGCAGTGCCTGTGAGTATGGGATTAATTTAATGACCCTTCATGCTACTGCTGGAAAAACTGCCCTCAAAGCAGCCACCGAAGCCATTTCTAAAAGTCCTTCACCCCCTCAATTACTAGCTATAACCCTCCTCACTAGCCTCAATTCACGGGATCTAGCATTTGATCTAAAAATCCCCTTAGAACTCCCAGAATACGCCTTACAGATGGCTTTATTAGCCAAGGACTCAGGGATTAACGGGGCGGTATGTTCGCCTCAAGAAGTTGCCCAACTCAGACAGGTGTGTGGCAAGGATTTTGTGTTAGTCTGTCCTGGAGTGCGTCCTAGCTGGTCTCAAAGCGGAGATCAAAGACGAGTGATGACTCCGAAAGAAGCCTTAAACGCAGGGGCTAATTATTTAGTCATTGGTAGACCCATTACAATGGCAGATGATCCTGTTATGGCCTGGAATCGTATTATTGATGAACTTAGAAGTGACAATGACAAGATGGTGTGATGTTGGCCGAATAACGGTTATCAAAATTTTAACTGTTGCCTGTTGCCTGTTGCCTGTTGCCTCACCCACACAAGCCTCCCCTAAACGAGAGATCGCTTGTCCTTCCGACATCGAAACCTTAATGACTCGGATGTTAAAAGATTTACCGAGTTACAGTAACCGAGTGGCACAACGATCTAATATAGGCGATCGCAGTGTTCAGATATATAACTATATTTTAATCGCAGGAAACCCAGAATTTGAACCGTTACCTCTAAGTGACTTGCAATACGAATCTGAGTTACCGGATGAGACACAACAGGTCTTTTTTACAACTTTAGAACGACAATATACCCCCACCGAAGCGATCCTTTTACAAAATTATTATTGGTTATTTCTAACACAAACCTCTGAGGGCTGGCGAGTGGTTTTATTATTTTCTCGATTGGCTGATTTAGAACAAGTAGAAGATGATGATCTCCCTATACCGCCTCAAGATGCCATGAATGGAGCGATCGGTCAAGGTATTAAACTATGGTTAAAAGACTGTCGTGCAGGAGTTTTAAGACCATAATTACTTGCGTTTTTTATTGATAGTTTCTTCTAGGGAAAAAAACTCTAATTTGATTCCTAATTCTTTAGTGATCGCTTGGAGAAATAAGACAACTAAAATGGCTAAAGTTACCCCGTCAATCATTTAACTTGAATGACAATGATAGAATAAGTTTTTGTATCGATGGGCAAATTAGAATAATGATTCAACCTTCTGGTGAACAACGAGAAATAAAGTCTTTAGGAAGTGCTTCTATCGATGGCACGCCTTTAGATTATATTGTGGTCATGTCAGCAGTGGTGACAGTGCTGGCGTTTATCCCTTTTTCCATTACCATTGGATCGGGTGGTATTTTTCCCCTCAGTCAAGGTATTTTTCCTCTTCTGGGCTGGATTTTAGGTCCGGTGGGGGGTGCATTAGCGAGTGGCATCGGAACCCTGATGGGGGTCTTTTTAGCCCCTCACACAGCCGGTATTCCGCCGGTTTCTATTTTCGGGGCAATGGTAGCCAGTTTTGCGGCTGGTTGTATGGTCATTGGCAAAAAACGCCGATATTGGTGGTTTGGGATGACTATTTTGTTTGTTATTGCCTATTTTCTTTATATCTCTCGTGCCATGAATAATGGGGTTTCTCTTTCTGTAATTATTAAGGGATCTTTTATTGATTGGTCGGGATTATTATTGTTTATTTTACCCACTCGCATTTTATTTGCAAAATGGATTAATAGTGAGAATTTACGGTTAGTTTGGTTAGGTTTATTTTTTGGTAGTTGGACAGTTGCAGGGGTTTATCATATTGCTCAAATTGTCATTACTTATACGATGTTTAACTGGCCTGAAGAAATTTGGATCTTTTTAATTCCTATTATGCCATTAGAAAATTTAGTTCGTTCTTTGGTAGGGGCATTTATTGGGGTTCGGGTTATTTCTGGACTTCGGGCAATTGGTATCATGAAACCTGAAGCAGCGATTTATTAATTTAGAATGTAGAATTTAGAAAAACTGACCACTTATAACTGAAAAAAACTATGAATATTATTGCTAGTTTAGATAAAGTTTCTTATTTTTATCCGAATTCAAAACAACCTGTTTTAAGGGATATTTCTTTAGAAATTTATGAAGGGGAGTTTTTAGGCATTATTGGACCCACGGGGGCAGGCAAAACAACCCTTTGTTTAACGTTGAATGGTATTGTACCACAGTTTTATGGGGGTCGTTTTTTTGGTTATGTTACGATTGCTGGTTTAGATACTTTAAAGCATCCTGTTAGTCATTTAGCTGGTTATGTTGGGGCAGTTTTTGAAGATCCTGAAATGCAATTAATTTCAACCTCAGTCGAAAATGAGATCGCTTTTGCCCTAGAAAATTTATGTGTTGATCGAGATGAAATTATAGCACGTATTCCCCGTGTTTTAGAAGCCGTAAGATTAGAGGGAACGGAAAATAAACACCCTCAAGAATTATCAGGGGGACAAAAACAACGATTAGCGATCGCTGCAGCTTTGGCTTTACAACCTCGTTTATTAATATTAGATGAACCGACTTCCCAACTTGATCCTATTGGTACAATGGAAGTATTTTCAACGGTGAAAGAATTAAATGAAGAATTAGGGGTAACGATTGTTATGGTATCCCATTCAGCCGAAGAGATGGCTGAATTTAGCGATCGCTTGATTGTCCTCTCTGAAGGGGAGGTAATAGCTACAGGAAAACCTCACGAAATTTACACAGAAATTGATTTATTAGAACGTCATAATCTTCGTCCTCCTCAAGTGGCAAAAACATTTTACGAGATTAAACAAAGAGGGTTAAATATTCCGAAGATACCTGTCACTTTAGAAGAAGGAAAAGAGGGATTAAAACAGTTACAAAATATAGCCCATATTTCTCCTAAATTTGATTTTAAAACGATTCCCTATCGAGAAAACCAAACCCCTGTATTAGCAACAGAAAATTTAACTCATATTTATGAGGATGGTACTAAAGCATTACATGGCATTTCTTTAAATATTTACGAGGGAGAATATTGTTTAATTATTGGACAAAATGGGGCAGGAAAAAGTACCTTAGTTAAACATTTTTTGAACTTATTACAACCGACTAAAGGAACAGTCAAAATAAAAGACAAAAACACAAAAGTTTTAACCGTTAGTGACTTAGCTAAATCTATTGGTTATGTGGCACAAAACCCTGATAATCAAATCTTTAGTATGACAGTAGAAGAAGAGGTAGCTTTTGCTTTAAATAATGTGGGATATAAGAAAGAAAAAATAGAAAAAAAAGTTACCCAAAGTCTTGAAGAAATGGGGTTATTAGACTATAAAAAAGAGCATCCCTTATCCTTACCGAAAGGCGATCGCGCTAGAATAATTATTGCTGCTATTTTAGCAATGGAACCTGATATTATTATTTTCGATGAACCCACCACAGGCCAAGATTATAAGGGTTCTCGTGCTATCTTAGATGTGAGCCGTCAACTACACCAAATGGGTAAAACAATTATTGTCATTACCCATCATTTATATTTAATGCCAGACTACACAGAACGGGTTATTATAATGGGTAAAGGTACAGTCTTATTAGATGCACCCATCAGAGAAGCTTACCACAAAACAGACTTATTAGAATCCACATATTTAACCCCTCCTCAAGCGGTTTTATTATCTAAGACATTGAGTCAATTAACTCATGAAAATTATCCTTTATTAACCCCTAATGAACTAGCAGAGTGTTTCTATCATGATGAAGTTTGAAACTGTTGATAAAAATTCCATTTTTACTCGTATCGATTTTCGCACAAAACTGTTAATGATGGCGGTGATTACTATCATTGCGTTTGTTTGGGAAAGTCCAGTTACGGGGGGAATATTAACTTTAATCATTGGCATTTCTTGTCTGTTTGCAGGGGTAAAACTAGAATATCTCAGCACTGTTCTTAAGGTCATGTTACCTTTTTATATTTTAATTGTTATTGTCATGGGTTTTTTTAATGTTTCCCAAGTGCAAACATTGTTAAATACAGAAACATTAACCCCTATTTTTTCCGTTCCTGAAGATTGGTTTTGGATAGGAGGTTTAACCATGAACCAGGAAGGGATTGTCTACGGATTAAATATTGTTTTTAAGACTTTAACAATGGTTTTAATTATTCCGTTGGGAATTTTTACAACAGATATTAATGATATGGTTGTAGGAATGGTCAAAGCCAATATTCCTTATAAAGTTGTCTTTATTTTTTCATCAACCTTACGATTTTTTCCCTTATTATTAGAAGAAATACAAGGTATTTTAGAAGCGCAAAGATTACGGGGTTTAGCATTAGAAAAGATGAGTATTTTTAAAAAAGTAAGCGTTTATGCTACTATTGCCGTTCCCTTAATTTTAAACGCAATGGCTAAATCTCAAAAATTGGAAGTGGTGTTACAATCAAAAGCGTTTTCTGGTAGTTCCAAGAGAACCTATTTACACGAATCTATTTTATCTCAAACCGATTATATTTGTATGATAGGTTTTATTTTGTTCTTTGTTACAGTAACTATTTTATATTTTCAATGGGGGGTAGGTACGTTTCCCTGGTTAATTTATTCATGAAGAGTGGATAATCATATCAGTTTAGGATAAAAAATAATAGAATGAGAGAAATATCCCTCATTCTACTAATCTAGAAATGTATTAAATTGCTACATGGATGACGTTTTCTCTTAAAAATTACGGAAGCTTTGAAGTCTCAGATCAACCAGATCAAGATAACCTTTATCAGACAAAGTATCAGGGGAAACTCTACCAACAGCAATAGCAGCAGTTACTAGGGTTTCTGCGTCAACTTTTCGAGACATAACAGAACGAACAAGTCCTCCATGACTAGGAATACCTTGATTTTTAAAAAATCCTTGATAAGCTAATTGAACAAGACTTGTTGCACCTAAACTATTAGTCGTTGTGTGATAATTAGTATTAGAATCGAGATTCAGGTTAACAGCAACATCTTCAGAAGATAATGCAGGAAAAGCTAAATTAAGTAACATAGCAGTAGAAAAACCACTAGCAATGATATATTTGATCATGGAGACTGGTTCCTAGAAGTTGCAAAAATTAGAAGATACTATTTAACTTACAATGGTTAACTTAACATTTCTTCATTCAATGGGGTGAACAAAAATAACCGATAGGATGAACCAAAATAGCATTACGCAGAATATTGTTATGTAGAGATATCATTATTACTGGTTAACTTATGATAAATATCAAGTCAGTTTTCTTTTAACTCTTTTTCTGTTTATTCTTGTATTCAGTAATCAGGATATTCAAGATCATCAATTTTTACTATTATCATTAAAGCAGTGAACTGTTTCAGTCAATGACCGTGCATCAGATGTCACGGAGTGTAAGCATCCTGTTCACTATTTTTGCAGCGAGTGAGCAAAGCTTGTGCTGTATTTCAACAATGCTCAATAACCGCTTGTCGAACATTTCTATTACCTCATTTTAGCTGAAACAATCCACAACAAAGACATTGAATTTATTTATTTTTCTTTTTAAATTTTATCAATTCAATTCCTCCTAAAAAACCCATGAATGCTAATAATACTAAACTAGAAGAAGACTCAGGAACGGGTTGTGGTGTCTCTCCAAAAGCTAACCAGCCGGCGGTACTTAACCCATTATTTCCTGAAGGAACAAAAATATCAATAAAGTCCCCTGTGTCTCCATCGTAACGAACTACATGATTATCATCTCGACTACTAACATAAAGGTTGCCATCAGGACCGAAAATTGGTTGTACGGGACCCCCATCTAAGACACCATTACTGTTATCAGCAAACACATCAATCAAGTCTCCTGTTGTTCCATCATAACGGCTAATATTATCGGCTAAAAAGTTAGCAACATAGAGATTTCCATCAGGTCCAAAGGTAAGACCTCCAGGAAAATCTTCAGCGTTTCCTGTTGCAAAATTTGAAGTTGTTTCTGTAACTGTATTAAACTGTAAAACCTCATTAGTAAAGGTACTGGTAAAATATAAATTGTCATCAGCACCAAATCTTAAGCCAAATGGAGGATTTGCACCACCACTACCCGAAGGAACAAACTCATCAATAAAATTGCCTGTAACCCCATCAAATCTTAATACACTATCTGTTGCTGTATTAGTCACATAAAGATTCCCATCAGAACCAAAGGTTAAGTCTTGAGCATTATCTAAACCACCACTACCAGAAGGGACAAACTCATCGATAAATAAACCTGTTTGACCATCATATTGAAGGATACTATCATTATTGAAACTAATGACATAAAAGTTCTCATCAGGACCAAAGGTTAACGCTACAGGGCCATCTAACCCCCCACTTCCTGATGTAATAAAAGGACGGATAAATTCCCCCGTTTCAGCATCGTAACTTAACACCGAATCGGTATCAAAACTTCCCACAAATAAAGCCATTGCTCGTGCTTTTACGGCCATTAAATTAAGTCCTGTTAAACTTAGCAAAGATAAGAAAACAGTAGTTTTAATTGAGTTAATTAGGTTCATCTTGTTGTCTATTTTTCCTACGTTGTATTTTGTTTCACAGGAATCTTATCTAAATTTTTCTCAATTGAATAATAATTTTTAATTTTTTTTATACAATTAGAGACCTTGATCCCTAGGATATTTATAAAGTTTTTAGTAAACCTTGTCTAAACTAAGTTAGAATTGTGAAGAAATCTGTAGTAATGTAACTATACTCTTCTCACTACCGTATCCTTATGTCTCTTCCCATTCGTAACGTCGCTATTATTGCCCACGTCGATCACGGTAAAACCACCCTGGTTGATGCCCTTCTCAAACAGTCTGGTATCTTTCGTGAAGGGGAAGAGATCCCTGACTGCGTGATGGACTCCAACACCCTCGAACGAGAACGGGGGATTACTATTCTTTCTAAAAATACAGCCGTTCGCTACGATGACACCTTAATTAATATCGTTGATACCCCCGGACACGCTGACTTTGGGGGAGAGGTAGAACGAGTATTAGGGATGGTCGATGGTTGTATCTTGATTGTAGATGCTAACGAAGGCCCCATGCCTCAAACCCGTTTCGTTCTCAAAAAAGCCTTAGAAAAAGGGTTACGTCCCATCGTTGTCGTTAATAAAATCGACCGCCCTCAAGCTGAACCGGACAAAGCAGTGGATAAAGTCTTTGACCTCTTCGTAGAATTAGGGGCCGATGATGATCAATGTGATTTTACCACCCTTTACGCTTCAGGGTTATCGGGGTTTGCGAAAGAAAACCTAGAGGATGAGTCAGAAGACATGAAACCTCTATTTGAAGCTATTTTACACCACGTTCCCCCACCAGCTGGCGACGTAAACAAACCCCTACAACTACAAGTTACTACCTTAGACTATTCTGACTATTTAGGCCGTATTATTATTGGTCGCATCCACAACGGAGTGATTACAGCCGGTCAACAAGCAGCCTTGATGAAAGAAGACGGTAGCATCGCTAAAGGAAAAATCAGTAAACTGTTAGGCTTTGAAGGACTACAACGGGTAGAATTAGAAGAAGCAACTGCTGGTTATATCGTTGCTGTAGCTGGTTTTGGCGATGCTAATATCGGAGAAACCTTAACTTGTCCCGATGACCCCCAAGCGTTACCTTTAATCAAGGTAGACGAACCCACATTACAGATGACCTTCTCTGTTAATGACTCCCCCTTTGCTGGTCAAGAAGGGAAGTTTGTCACCTCCAGACAAATACGCGATCGCTTAGATCGTGAGTTAGAAACCAATGTGGCCCTACGGGTTGAGTCAGGAGACTCCCCAGATCAATTCTTAGTTTCCGGTCGGGGTGAACTTCATTTAGGTATTTTAATCGAAACCATGCGCCGCGAAGGTTATGAGTTTCAAGTGGCCCAACCTCAAGTTATTTATCGTGAAGTTAATGGCCAACCTTACGAACCTTTTGAATACTTAGTATTAGACGTTCCCGAAGAAGCAGTCGGATCTTGTATTGAACGTTTAGGCCAACGGAAAGGGGAAATGCAGGATATGCAAACCGGTGTTAATGGACGGACTCAGTTAGAGTTTGTTGTCCCTGCGAGGGGTTTATTAGGGTTCCGTGGTGACTTTATTCGTATTACAAGGGGTGAAGGTATCATGAACCATAGTTTCTTAGAATATCGTCCCATGTCTGGGGAGTTAGAAACCCGTTACAATGGTGTGATTATTGCCTTTGAGGAAGGGGTTTCCACCTTCTACGCCATGAAAAACGCAGAAGATCGTGGCGTGTTCTTTATTACCCCTGGAACCAAAGTCTATAAAGGAATGATTATCGGTGAACATAACCGTTCCCAAGACTTAGAGTTAAATGTGTGCAAAACCAAACAGTTAACCAACCATCGCGCGGCCAGTGGAGATGAATTAGTTCAACTTCAGGCCCCTGAAGAAATGAGTCTAGAAAGGGCTTTAGAATATATTGGTTCTGATGAGTTAGTGGAAGTGACACCAGAGTCTATTCGTTTACGGAAAATGAAAACGAAAAAATTAGCAAAACGCTAAGCTTTGTAGGGTGGGCAATGCCCACCTTTTTAGTAAGGTAGAATAAAATAATAAGAGATGTTTATTTTTCAAAAGACAAAATGAAGACTGAACAGCTTTTACTCAAAAAATGGCGTAATCTAACTCCTCATAAACAACAAGAAGTCCTAGACTTTATTGATTCTCTTGAATCTCAATCTTCTCAAACTGAATGGCAACACTTAGAACAACGTCCCCATTCTTGGCGCAAACAGCTTTATCTCAAAGGAAGACGACTGAGAGCATCTATTGTTTGGACAGATATGATTGTTAATGAAATGACCCAAGAAGAAGCTGCTGACAATTGGGATTTACCATTAGAAGCTATCAAAGAATCTCTTGAATATTGTCAAACCCATCAAGAGTTATTAAAACAAGAAGCATTAATCGAACGTCGTCATCTAGAAGAGCGAGGAATCCCCCTTGAGCCTAAGATTACTTCTGGATGAAGACACTCAAGCTAAAGTTTTAGTGATCTTGCTTCAAAAAGCGGGTCATAGTGTGAAAACTATCAACGAACTGAACTTTATGGGCAAAGTAGATTCTCTCGTTCTTGATTGTGCTAAACAGGAAAATCGAGTTTTATTAACTCGTAACTGTAAGGATTTTGAAAATCTCCATCTAGAAAACCCTAACCATCCTGGTATTTTAGCTATTTATAGTGATTCCAATCCCTCAAACGACCTAAGCTATAAGGGGATAGTTAAAGCTATCTCTAACTTAGAAGCTGCAAATATTTCCTTAGTTAACCAATTTATTGCTCTTAATCATTGGAATTACTAATTATGATGTTGACGCACATCAAGAAGGATTGATATTAAGCATTCTTTATATTGGTAACAATAATATAACAGAGACAAAAGAGGTCTACTAATTCAGTAAATTACTTTGTCAGAATTAGTAAAATTTTATCAGGAGTTAATCATTCGTCGTAACCCAGCATTTTAGGTACTACTTTTTTTATAAATTATTTGATTTCCAACCCTCAATTAACTATATTTAGCAACGTTTTCTAAAATTGTTAAGGGTTTTACTTCTTTTAGTAGCTTCATTTGTTCTTCATTTTTTACTAATAATGCACCAGCAAACCCCAATGAATTAACAGAAATTGATTCATATTTAGGTTGCGATCGCGGAATAATCATCATCCATTCTCTGGTAACTAAAAGATTATAAGGTTCAGGTTTTCCCTCTGAATTGATGGTAATATTCAGACGTTTTAATAAATAATTATATTTTTCTAAGCTTTGTTGAGCTAATTTTAAACTATTATTATCCTGAAAGTCTATTTTACTAATACCATGCTCAAAATTGAAACAAGAAAGTTGACCAATATTATCTTGATAGTTTACTGTTTCTATTACTTTATCAATGGGAGTTTTAGGCAGTTTTGGGATGAAAGGAAATGGCACTAATTGTAGATGTTTATGACGTTGACTTGCACCGGCTATTTTCCCATTATTATAAAATCCTAAACCATCAATTTCTAATAAACAAGCCCACAGTGCAGCAAAATCATTCAAAGTTAGTAAGGTTTCCTGTTGTTCAAACTCGCGAGTAATAATTAATAAATGATGATCAACTACATTAAATTTATTCAATAAACAAACATGAGTCTCTGAAATATCCATCACAAATAAATCTTTCTCGTAGGGTAAAAAAGGATTAAAATCTTTACCTAATTTTTTCTGTTCTTTTTTAGCATTCTCTTTGCGCTCTATATTATTGACAATTCTAACTAAAAAGTCAATTTCTTGCTCTGTTATCAATTCGTATTCTGTTGGTATAGATTTTAAAGCACCACAATTCTGAGCGTAGGCTGTTTGCTGTTTTACTTTTTGCCATAAAGTATTAGCTTCTAAAAGAATATTTACTTCATTCATGATAAAAACCTTAAATTTCTTCTTGTTTCAATAGCCAGATCCCGGTCTGAGTCATTCCAGAATCGTCAGGTTGTATTAGTAAAAAATGAAGTCCTTGACTTTCTTCTTTTTGTTGTTCGTATTGTTGAGCAGCTTGAGCCATTTCCGAATCTTCAAACGTCAATAAAACCCAACGATCAACTAATCCTGATTCTAAAATCAATCCCCCAGACTGATTAATCTCTGTGGGAATATAATTTAAAGCAACAGGTTGATTATTAGCCAACCAACGGGCTAAAAACATCGATTGTCTACCGCCATAAATAACCACACCAGGAATATTTATATTAGAAGCAACACCTAAATTAATAGGGTTTAATGGTTTCGGTAAATCTTTAATAGGAATCGGGCGATCGCTAAAATAATCAAAAAAATCTCCTGCTTTAAATGCAGCAAAACGCCACTTATCACCCCATAAACTTTCGGGGATAGCTTGAGGAGGTGGTTGTTCTAATTTAATAGAATTAGGATACTTTTCTTTTATAATTTGTTTCAGTATAGGGGTTCTTCTGGTTCCTTCAATTTTAACCCCTAATGTTTCCCCCACTAATTGAAATAAACTAAGACACTGAGGACGAAACACTTTAATAATATCAGGAGAATATTCCTTAACTAAATAGTCTAACTCCTTAATTAACCAATTAGAGTTAGCTTCAGACTGCTGACAACTCGCCTGATGAATAATTTTGCTTTTTTGATTACAAATTATCAGATTCCAGGTAGTATTCTGTTCATTTTCTTGTGATAAATGCTTATAGAAATCTGCTTGCCAAATAATCATAGATTTGGATACAGTCAATTTAATTTATTCAATATTAATAATAACATCAACCTTGTGTTCCTTGTTCCCCGTTCCCTGTTCCCCAATTTGTAAAGAGATGTAACTATTTTCTTCTTAAGTCTCCAAATCCCTTAACTAGGTTCAAACACTACGATACGCTAGAATGAGTCTCCTCATCGTTACATTAATTATTAGCTTACCTTCTATGGTTGTTTCTAGTCGTGCTATTCGTATCGGTTCTCGAAAAAGTCAGTTAGCTCTAGTGCAAACTTACTGGATACAAGAACAACTACAAAAACATTACCCTGATCGTCAATTTGACGTAGAAACCATGAGTACCCAAGGGGACAAAATTTTAGATGTTGCCTTGGCTAAAATTGGGGATAAGGGTTTATTTACTAAAGAGTTAGAAACGGCTATGTTGCAAAATCAAGTGGATTTTGCAGTACACTCCCTTAAAGATTTACCCACCAACTTACCCGAAGGTTTAATGTTGGGCTGCGTCACGGAAAGAGTCAACCCGGCTGATGCACTGGTGGTAAACGAAAAACATAAAGATAAACAACTCGATACCTTACCAGAAGGTTCAGTCATTGGCACGTCCTCTTTACGTCGTTTAGCCCAACTCCGTCATCATTATCCTCATTTAACCTTTAAAGATGTTCGTGGCAACGTTAACACCCGTTTATCTAAACTAGATGCAGGGGAATATGATGCCATTATCCTCGCTGTAGCAGGGCTACAACGGTTAGATATGAGCGATCGCATTCATCAAGTCATTCCCGATGATATCTCCCTCCACGCTGTGGGACAAGGAGCATTAGGCATTGAATGTCGTACCGGTGATCCTGAAATTTTAGACCTTCTCAAAGCATTAGAACATACCGAAACCCGCGATCGCTGTTATGCAGAACGGGCGTTCTTACGGGAATTAGAAGGAGGTTGTCAAGTTCCCATCGGCGTTAACACTAAAATAGAAAACAATGCTTTAACCTTAACTGGTATGGTAGCCAGTCTTGATGGCAAAACTTTGATTAAAGATACGATAGAAGGAGAACCAGCACAAGCAGAAAACTTAGGGAAAGAATTAGCTCTACGTTTGCGTGACGCAGGGGCAACAGAAATCTTAGCAGAGATATTCGCTGAAATTCAGCGATAATTATACAGGGTTACCGCGCGTTTCTTTGGCGAGGACACCTCGCCGAAGTCGCTCGTCAATTTTTTGATTGGCCCCAGAAATTGAGTCAAGATTAGCCAAAAAATGATAGGGTAACAAAGGGATGATCATCATCACCCTGATATCTTGCATCACAATAAGAATACCGAATTATTAAAGGTAACAAGAAGTAGGTAACAGAGAAAAAATGGATTTCGATTATTTTAAAGTAAAAATCACAAGAAACCGTAATTACTTTGAAATAGCTTCAGTTTTGTCCTCCTGATTCCTAACTTCTGACTCCTAAAAATTCAGTCATCTCTCATCAAGTGTAAGATAGTCATCAACCCTAAAAGTCTTTTCTAAGGCTGAAAATAACTAATTAGCAACATACAATATTTTTAACGAATATGACACAAGACAAAGGAAAAGGATTTGGCTTCGGATTAGGTAAAATCAAAGAACTTCAAGAGGCATTCCAAAAAGCTCAACAAGTTCAAGCAGGAGCCCAACAACTCCAACAAGAATTAGAGGAGATGAATATTGAAGGTTATAGCGATGAGGCTAAAGCAGTTACCGTGGTAATGAGTGGTAACCAAGAACCTCGTCAGGTCACTATCTCCCCAGACGCTATGGGCAATAGTCCAGAGACTTTATCTGCGTTAGTTACAGCAGCCATGAAGGATGCTTATGCTAAGTCCACTGAAACCATGAGGGAAAAAATGGAAACTCTTACCAGTGGTTTAAATCTTCCTGGAATGTAATATAGGTATGTGTAGTCAAGAAAGCGATCTCGAAGAGATCCGCGGGAGTGTTGCGCTTTATCTTGACTACCAACTTCTTAAGTAGAACAAATTTATTAAAACCTTATTTTTAAATACGCTATTCCGTCCATTCTGCATTTTTAATATATCATACCCCCTCAAACAGCGCAAACTCGTTGCTTGTTTTGTCAGCAATTCTTAACAAAATGGGATAAATGAGGGAATTGAATAAATATAAGAAAATCAAATTTTTAAACATATATTAATTAGTAAAAATCATATTAATGTTGCAGAGATTAATAGATCAAGCGTTTTTTGTGAAATTTTGTCTATTTTTGTTTTAATCGCTTTATATTGCAAGAATTCTATAGCACTACGGAAAAACGTTAGGACAATTTTTGAAAGCAGCATCTACACATTCTCGGACTGTTTCAAACTCTGGTAACATTTGTTTCATCCAAGTTTTTAACACAGACCACCAATTCTCAATTTTGTTTAAATCAGGGGAATAAGCAGGTAAATATCAGATTTCACAGTCAGCATCTTCAACAATTTCTCTGATACTTTCTCCTTTATGAAAAGTAGCATTATCAACAATAATAATATCTCCTGGTTCCAATTGAGGAATCAAACTTTGAGATAACCAAGCTTCAAATAAATCTCGATTACAACCCCCTTCAAAGGTTAAAGGAGCAAAGATTTTTCCATCTTTTAAAGCCCCAATCCAACTTGCCCTTTCTCTTTTCTTTCTTTCCACATTTTAGAGCGTAGCATCTTTCTCCTCTCGCACTATAACCATAGGGATAGTCATTTCTATGATCAAATCCCGCTTCATCTACATAAACTCTTCTATCTGGTTAAATATGTCGAAGTGAGTGCAGTCCCCGAACCTCTTACTATTTTAGGGGCAGGAACCGCTTTAGGATTTGGTGGTTTCTTTAAGAAGAAATTGGCTTCAAAAAAAAAATAAAAAGAAAGCTTAATATCCACCATAAAAAATCAACTTAGGATAGGTTACGACATAACCTATCCCTTTTGCAACTCTTTATCTAACAAATAAAGGCATTACTTCTGCTGCAGTAAATAAACCATGAATACCACGACGATGCAAAGATAACCCTGCTTTAAGATAACCAAATGCTGGTCCACAAACATTGGCCGCCATACTGGTTTCATCCCCTAATGTAAAGGTATGGGTCGATATTTTCCCTTCAAAGGTACGACCTGTGATTTGAACATTTGTACTTAAGGGTTTCTTCGGGTTGCGAGTATCCACCACACCCCCAACGGTAACGCGATCGCGGGAACAAATACCGGCCAACTCTAACATAATATCGTCGGCGTGTTCCATATTTTCTAAAGTCAGAATGCCGTCAGTTTTATCGAGGAAATCTTCAACTTCAGCATCACTCATCCCTTTGGCTTTATCCACAGTAAACCCTGGTAAATGAGCGATATCTTCTCTAATGGTAGCGCGGTACGCTTCCCAGTTGGCAATACCCACACCGAAAGTAATTTTAACGCTGTGAATCTCATGATAACTTTGAGCAGCAACCGCAGCAGCAGCTGTTAATAAGCCAGGGGTTGCACCACAACCGGTCATATAGGTGATGCCGGCGGCTTGTAACTCTCCCTGTAATTGTAGCAATTGTTCAACGGCACTGGTTCGCTTGAGGGCATCCACTAACACCCCTTTCCACCCAGAAGCGATAAACTGCTTAGCGACATCTGCCATAAAGGTGTTAGGAAGGTTAGGAAGGGCTAAAAAATAACCATCCACCTTGGCCGTTTCTAGTAGGTCTTTGATACTATGGTTGCTAAGGGTTCCGTAGGGGTCTAAATATCCGATTGATCCCTGTTGGCCATAAGTAGCGATCGCCGTTTGAGGGACTAATCCTTGTTCACAATAAGCATAACCTTTGAGATCGGCTGCTGCAACCCAAGTCATTTCTTGTTTTGGGGCGAGAACTTTGGTGGCTGCTTGTCCGAGTCCCCCGAAACCTAATATACCGACTTTCATGGTCTGATGACTACTCATTCTTAAAATATCTCTTGTAACTGGTTCTCTTTTTCTATTATGAGAGGTGATGGTCACAAGAAATATGAATTTTCATCAATTAATTTTCTTTTCTTGGGATCAATTAATATATAAATAGATAATAAATTCTCAAATAATTGTCAATATTATGTTTAAGGTTGGGGATATTCTCTATCAACGTTATCGACTCCTAGAACCTTTAGGAAAAACAGCCGTTGGTCATCAAACTTGGTTAGCCGATGATTTATTTTCTCCCATTGATTTCTATGCTGAGCAAAAAAAGCAACTTCCTTGGTTAAAATGGTTTTATAACTTAAATCAGGTTTTTCGCTCTAAAATTTATGAAAAAGTAACGGTTAAATTATTGGCATTTAATCCTCAATTGTCTTGGGAACAATTTAAACTCTTTGAAAGAGAAGCAAGAATTTTACAAGGATTAGAGCATCCTTTTATTCCTCGTTATCGGAACTATTTTGAAGTGTCTAAAGAGGTAGGCAATGGGGTTCCTTGGTTTGGGTTAGTCGAAGATTATATTCCAGGGAAATCATTACAGGATTTATTAGAAGAAGGACAAAGATTTTCTGAAGCTAAAATTCGTGAAATTGCTATAAAAATTCTCAAAATTTTAATCTATTTACATGAATTAAATCCCCCTGTATTACATCGAGATATCAAGCCCAGTAATTTAATTTTAGGAGAAGATAATAATATTTATTTGATTGATTTTGGTGCAGTTCAAGATCAAAATTCAGTCACCAATATTAGTTTTACGGTAGTGGGAACCAGTGGTTATACTCCCCTAGAACAATTTTGGGGTCAAGCGGTTTTTTCCTCTGATTTATACGCATTAGGAGCAACATTAATTCATCTTTTAACGGGCATTTCTCCAACCAATTTACATAACCAAGATTATCAAATTGAGTTTGAAGATGAAGGGAAAATTAACCATAATTTTAAGGCTTGGCTAACAACGTTAACTGAAATTAAATTATCCCAACGTTATCCAACGGCAAGGGAAGCATTACAAGATTTACAAACAGGAAAAATAGCACATAAAACGAAGCTAAAAAATAGTTTAATTAAATCCCGTAAAAAATATGAATTAAAAACCAAAGTAAAATTCAATAAAACAGAAAAATCACTACAAATTATTATCCCATCATCTCAATTAAAGTTAATTAGCCAATTGTTCAAAATCGAAACAAATTTAATTAATAATCAGTTAGATTTTAACAAAATAATTCCTTTGATGACTGTTTCTGGACTTTTTTTAGTCCCTTTTTCTTTAATCCTTACTGGAATAATTGTCAAAAATCCTTCATTGATTATGGCATCTTTAGAAATAATGGGAGGGATGAGCTTCACTGGTGTTTTAATATTACTCTTTCTTTATATTATTAGTCGTATGAGTTCAAAAACCTATTTAGTCTTTGATAAAGAAACATTAAAAATACAAGAAAAAATATTAGGATTCGAGTATTATCAAGAACAAGAATCAAAAAACAATATTTTAGGGATTTTTATTCATGAATTACGCCATCGGTATAATGTAACTATTAATACAAGAAAAATGATTTATAATTTAGCTAGTAAATTAACAGAAGAAGAAGCACTTTGGTTAACACAAGAAATTGAAGATTGGTTAAATTAAATTAGTATAATTATGTTTAAGACTGGCGAAACTCTTGTTGATAAATACCAACTAAAACAAAGATTAGGAAATACAGCCACTGGCCATCAAACTTGGTTAGCCGTTGAGCAACTTACCCAAGAAAATGTTACTATAAAACTCTTAGCTTTTAGTCCTCAAATGCAATGGGAAGAGCTAAAATTATTTGAAAGAGAGGCAGAAGTTTTACAGTCTCTTATCCATGATAGAATTCCTAAATATAGAGACTATTTTGACTTAGATAAAGACTTAGGGGGTGGAATAGCTTGGTTTGGTTTAGTGCAAGATTATATCCCCGGCTCATCCTTACAAGAATTAGTAGACAGAGGCAAAATTTTTACTGAACAAGAAACCTATAATATTGCTGTAGAAATTTTGGAAATTTTGATTTATTTACATGAATTAAACCCGTTAGTTATTCATCGAGATATTAAACCCAGTAACTTAATTTTAGGCGAAGATAATCATATTTATTTAATTGATTTTGGTGCAGTACAAGCACAAGGCGCAGTCACTGGTGTAACCTTTACAGTAGTGGGAAGTAGCGGTTATGCACCCTTAGAACAATTTTGGGGTAGGGCTGTTCCTGCCTCAGATATTTACGCATTAGGGGCAACTTTGATTCATTTATTAACAGGAATCTCCCCAGTAGATTTACCTCATAAAGACTCTCAAATTCAATTTTCTGACAAAGTTAATATTGCTGATTATTTTATTGATTGGTTAGAAAAGGTTACTAATATTTCTCTAGAAAAACGCTTTTCAAACGCAAAAGAAGCTTTAGAAAGGTTACAAAAAAAACAGACAATCATTTATTCAGAGAATTCCCGTAATAAACTATTACAACCTCATTATAGTCGTTTTCTGGTGACTCAAACAGACAATAAACTGTCTTTATATTTACCCCCGAAAGTGACTTATAAAATGGGAAATACTAGCTTATTTATCACCATAGGTATTCTGGCTGCTGTTACTTTGACTTTTTTCCCTTTTTCCCTTTTAGTATTATTATTTGTCTATCAATATTGTAAAGACATGAGGGTTGTTTTTCTAGAACAATCTTTTAAAATTCAGCGAACTGTTTTTGGATTAACCTATCAGTCTATTAATACTTCAAATGACGACATTATTGGGGTTTTCTTATATGGCAGTTCTAATAATCATCAAGTGAAAATTAGAACGAAAAATAGAAGTTATATTATAGGAGAAAATCTAAGAGAAGAAGAATGTGCTTGGTTAGCTAAAGAAATTCAAGATTGGTTATATTATCATTAGTGAGCAGTTTCCAGTTAGCAATCATTAATAACCGATAACTGCTATGAAAAAATTAGGGATTAACTAATATTAACCCCTAGATAATTAAATTTTTAAATTTTTAAGCAACAAATTAAACAGTGGTCATAACTTCTGCTTCTTTAGCTTGCATCACTTTCATTAAATCTAACATCCGAGAAGAATAACCCCATTCGTTGTCATACCAAGAAATCACTTTAAAGAAGTTAGAATTTAATTCCATACCCGCTTTAGCATCAAAAATACTAGAGTGATAATCTCCTTCAAAATCCATCGATACCACATCTTCGTCAGTGTAGCCTAACACTCCTTTTAATTCACCAGTTGCTGCCACTTTCATCGCTTCGCAAATGGCTTCATAGCTGGTAGCTTTTTCGGTTTTAAAGGTGAGATCAACCACAGAAACATCGGGAGTCGGAACCCGTAAAGCCATCCCAGTCAACTTACCTTTTAATTGAGGGATCACCAGAGTTACCGCTTTAGCTGCCCCTGTGGAAGCAGGAATGATGTTTTGGGCTGCTCCTCGTCCGGCCCGTAAATCTTTCTTGCTAGGTCCATCTACGGTGGGCTGAGTAGCTGTCATGGCGTGGACTGTAGTCATTAACCCTTCTGCTAAGCCAAAGTTATCGTTGATCACTTTAGCAATGGGGGCTAAACAGTTAGTAGTACAACTGGCATTAGAGACAATATAATCCTTACTGGGATCGTATTGGTCATCGTTAACACCAACAACAAAGGTATTTACCCGTTCAGGATCTTTTGTGGGGGCAGAAATAACCACCCGTTTTGCTCCAGCTTCGAGGTGTTTACTGGCGGTTTCGTGGGTGGTAAATAGACCGGTGGACTCTACCACATAGTCGACTCCAATTTGTCCCCAAGGTAATTCTTCAGGGTTACGAATGGCAAAACAGGGGATGAATTTACCATTGACTACGATCCCATCTTCTCTTGCTTCAACTGTGCCGTCAAAACGTCCGTGAGTCGAGTCATACTTAAGTAAATAGGCGATATTCTTGGCAGGAACGAGATCATTAATGCCGACAAATTCAAAGTCAGGGTTATGAATACCTGCCCTGAAAACTAATCTACCAATGCGGCCGAAACCGTTAATACCTACTTTTATTTTTGCCATGAAAGAAACTCCTTACAAATCAACAATGCTCAACTAGAAGGGAAAGAAAAAATAACTTTTTTTTATTCTCTGCGATATCCCTCGATCATCCATCCCCTTCAGGAAAGATTAATTACTCATATGCTATGATTTTTTCCGCTAATTCTCTCAATATCAACAAAGTTTTTAGATTGTGCAATGTTGTTTGACTGGTAATTATCTCGGCAATTTTAACTTAAAATGAAAAAATCACAATTAAAAAAATCTTAATTTTAAGAAATTAATCTTTCTGTTCTCAGAAGTTTTTCTTAATACTTAATAGAAAGCATCTCATTGTTGTCAGAACATCATTTCTTTATCATAATTTTTAGATAGACATTCACCAAACTCATAACAATTATGAGTTTGTATTAAGCGTTGACTGGGAATTCGTTGTCGAAAAAAAGTAAACTAGAAAAATAGTGAACTCGATAAAACTTTATGGCCCGCAGACCACCCCCTCGTTATTCCGATCGCCGTTCTAATCCGTCTCCTCCTCCTTCACCGAAATCGAACATTAACTATGGAACCATTGCCCTATTTGGAGGCATTTTTGTCTTAGGGATTGGAGTTGGCATCGGTGTGAGTTCTAATGCCAGTTTTGACCCGAAAAATGTCGCGTCACGAGAAGTTATCGATAAAAGTGCGCCCAATGCCGAACTGTGCGTTCAATATGGGGCCAGCGCCATTGTTGCCGATATGCGGATTTTTCTGACCTTAAATCCTTTCAGTGTGTTTGTCACGCAACCGCAAATGCAACCTGGATGTGTTCTACGTCGTTCTAATATGAATTTACTAGAACAAAAACGACTTATAACCTCAGAACAAGCTAGAGATTGTCGAAATCGCATGAATACCTTTGGTTTTGTCGGTTCTTTGGACAGTCAACCCACCATTGATTGTATCTATCCTAACGATGCAGCCGGTAACTTATTCTTGAACCCTCCCGGTTCAGTTAAGCCTCGTTCTGAAGGAGAGAATTTTTAACTCCGTTCACATCCGTTTATCCTATAAGATAAGACAAAAACAGTTTAATTAATGTAGTATGACTATTCATCAAAAACAAACCATCACCATTGCTGTGGTGGGAGACGTTCACGATCAATGGGAAGAGGCGGATAATAATGCGTTAGAACAGTTAGATATTGATCTGATTTTATTTGTAGGAGATTTTGGGAACGAATCCGTTCCCGTGGTTCGCAAGATTAGGGAGGTATCCGTGCCAAAAGCGGTGATTATGGGAAATCATGACGCTTGGTATACTGCCTCTGCTTGGGGACGCAAAAAATGCCCTTATGATCGCTATAAAGAAGATTGGTTACAACAACAATTAGACTTATTGGGTGATATTCATGTTGGTTACGATAAACTAGATTTTCCTCAATTTAAACTCTCTGTTGTCGGCAGTCGTCCCTATAGTTGGGGAGGGCCAGAATTGAAAAATAAAGACTTTTTACGCGATCGCTATCAAGTTTCTAATTTTAAAGAATCTACAGCAAAAATAATGTCGGCTGTACAAGAAACCAGTGAAGATAATATTATTTTCTTAGGTCATAATGGTCCGACTGGTTTAGGAGAACATCCCGAAGCCATCTGTGGCAAAGATTGGCAACCCATAGGAGGGGACCACGGTGATCCTGACTTTACCCAAGCCATTGAACAGACTTGTGATTTAGGAAAAAAGATTCCTTTAGTCACTTTTGGTCATATGCACCATCGTTTACGTCATACCCGTTCCCAACTGCGGACTAGGGTAGTCAGCAATGAACAGGGAACTGTTTACTTAAATGCAGCTTGTGTTCCCCGTATTATTGAAGAAAACGGCAAAAAGTTACGGAATTTTTCCCTAGTTACCTTGGATAATGGCAACGTCACTAATATTTCTTTAGTATGGGTAGATAATCAAGGAGCGATCGCTACTGAAGATCGTCTTTATGAACAACCTGTGCTTTCTCCCATTCATTAAACTTTATGAGGCTACTTTCTCCCTTTTCTTCTCAATCGATTACCCCTTTATTTATCTATTTTCCTGGTATGGATGGAACCGGACAATTATTTCATCGACAAGGAGAAAAATTACAAGATTTTTTTTCCATTCGCTGTTTATCCATTCCCTCTAATGATCAAAGTGATTGGCCCACTTTAGTTAAGAAAACAGTCACTTTGATTAAAAAAGAATTAGAGTATCATCCTAATTCTTCGGCTTATTTATGCGGAGAATCTTTCGGAGGTTGTCTAGCCATTCAAGTCGCTTTAGCTGCCCCAGAATTAGTGGAAAAGGTAATTTTAGTTAATCCAGCATCTTCTTTTAATAAACGCTCTTTTTTTAAGTGGGGAGTTGAGTTAAATCAATGGATTCCTAACTTTGTCTATAAAGGATCTGCTTTGGTTCTTTTATCCTTTTTAGGGGCATTAAATCGCATAACCAATAAGGATAGTCGCGCTTTATTGAATGCGATGCAAACTCTTCCCCAAGAAGTGGTAAGTTGGCGACTTTCTTTGTTACGAGATTTTGAAATTAACAAAAAAAAGTCAAGAATGTTTGAAAAACCTATATTAGTATTAGCGAGTCAAGCTGATAAATTATTACCTTCGGTTGATGAAGGAAAAGAGTTAGTTGATTCTTTCCCTAACAGTCGTTTAGCTATTTTACCTGATAGTGGTCATGCTTGTTTATTAGAAATAGATGTTAATTTATTAGAAATTTTACAAAAACATGATTTCATTTACGAGGAAAATCAAAGCAGAAATAATTTACAAGCCAGATGAGTACATAGAGATTATTATGAAAAGTATACTAAGATTAAATTAAGGCCAAATCCCAACAATTTTCTATGCTCTCCCAAATTAAAACCCTTGCTGAAGACTTAGCCCCGAGACTGATTGAAATACGTCGCCATTTACACGCTCACCCCGAACTAAGTGGACAAGAATACCAAACAGCAGCTTATGTGTCTGGGGTGTTATCTTCTTGTGGGCTTCATGTCCAAGAAGCCATAGGAAAAACAGGGGTTGTGGGTAACTTAGAGGGCAATGGAACAAAAAAGGGGATTTTGGCTATCCGTACCGATATGGACGCTTTACCCATCGAAGAACGAACAAAACTTGACTTTGCATCCTGTAAACCTGGGGTAATGCACGCTTGTGGCCACGATGTTCATACCACCTTGGGACTGGGAACCGCGATGATTTTATCCCAGTTACGAGAACAGTTACCTGGTAACATTCGCTTTATATTCCAACCCGCCGAAGAAATTGCCCAGGGAGCAAGCTGGATGGTGCAAGATGGAGTCATGCGGGATGTGGATAGCATTTTTGGGGTTCATGTGTTTCCGTCTCTTCAGGCTCGTTCTGTGGGCATTCGTTACGGCGCATTAACCGCAGCAGCGGATGATATCGAAATCTTTATTAAAGGAGAGTCGGGCCACGGAGCCCGTCCCCATGAAGCAGTGGATGCAATTTGGATTGCCTCTCAAGTAATTACCACCCTACAACAAGCAATCAGTCGGACTCAGAACCCTTTACGTCCTTTAGTTTTGACCATTGGACAAATTACAGGAGGCCGCGCACCGAATGTGATTGCTGATCATGTGAGAATGGCCGGAACAGTGCGATCGCTACATCCAGAAACTCATGCGAACTTACCAGACTGGATAGAAGGAATTGTTGCTAATGTTTGTAATACTTACAAGGCTAAGTATGAAATGACTTACCGTCGGGGAGTTCCCTCTGTTCAAAACGATCTTAATTTAACGCAAATATTAGAAAGTGCTTGTCGAGAAGCTTGGGGTAATGATCTCGTCGAAATACTTCCAGAACCTTCTTTAGGGGCAGAAGATTTCTCTTTATATTTACAACACGCCCCCGGAACAATGTTTCGCTTAGGGGTAGGACAACCTGATACCGTTAATTATCCCCTACATCATCCCTTATTTGAAATAGATGAATCTGCCATTATTACTGGAGTTGTCACCTTAGCTTATACTGCTTGCAAATATTGGGGAATTAATTAAACTTGATACCCGCTTGCTTCTCTGGTGAAAATAATTGTGGAGAACCAATTTTGAAGTATTATTCTATCATAGAAATATTTGACTTAATATTGAAGCAGAATATTAAGGAATACAAGTTTATAACTATCTATGTATAAAGTTTTTGGCGATATGTTATCGGGGAATTGCTACAAAATTAAATTATTGATGCAGTTTCTTGACATTGAACATCAATGGATTCATATTAATATTCTTGCTAATGAAACTCAAACTGAAAAGTTTAAACAAATGAATCCTAATGCTAGAATACCTGTCCTAGAATTAAACAATGGTACCTATCTTTGGGAATCTAATGCAATTTTAAATTACTTGGCAGAAAACACTAAATTTTTACCTCAAAATAATTACGAAAGAGCGAAAGTATTACAGTGGCAGTTTTTTGAACAGTATAGTCACGAACCATATATTGCAACCGCAAGATATATTAACAAGTATTTAGGGCTACCTAAAGAGCGAGAATCTGAATATCATGGCAAGCAAAGTGGAGGACATAAAGCCCTTTTTGTTATGGATAAGCATTTAAGTCAAAATAAGTTCTTTGTAGGTTCTGATGTCACTATTGCTGACATCAGCTTATATGCTTACACCCATGTAGCAGACGAAGGGGGTTTTGATTTATCTGATTATTTACACATTCAACGATGGTTACAAGATTTTGAAAAAATACCTGGTTATATAAAAATGCTACGAGAAAACCCATGATATTTTCAAAACAAAAAGTAGATATCTGATTTAACGATATTATGTATCAATATGATAGAGCAAGACCATAGACGAGTTAAGAAAATAGTAAAAGCTAGTCTAGGATGTCCATCATGGAAAACAGTTAAAGGAATTGAAACGTAACCCTATAATTTATCTCATTTAGTTGTGGCGTGTTCAAGGTATAATAAATCTTAACAATTTCTTCAAGGTTGACTAAACCATGACTTCTAGATACTTAATTAGTTTTCTATTATTGCCGTTTTTGGGAGTTATAAGTGCTTCTGCTCCTGTTTACGGAAGATTTAACAGTAATCTTACTGTAGAAATTGACGGGGTTAGCGATCGCCAAGGACAAATTTGTTTTAGTCTTTTTAAAAGTAGTCGTGGTTTTCCCGATAGTGGTAATGATGCTGTCGATAAAAGATGTGTCAAAATTACAGAAACGCCCCCTAAAATAACTTTTAATGATTTACCGCCAAACACCTATGCTGTAGCCGTGTTTTGGGATAATAATTCTGACGGAGAATTAAACCGTAATTTTTTGGGAGTACCCACAGAAAAATTCGGATTTTCTAGCAATCCTATTGTACGCACAGGCCCCCCTAAATTTTCTGATTCTGCTATTTTAATTACCGGTAAAAACCAAGTAATTTCTATTAAATTACAATCTTTTTAAACCCCGTCCTTAAGGACAGAGTTCAGTGACCAGTGAACAGTGACCGATAACTGTTAACTGGTTACTGCATTAAAGGGCTTGCGCTCTAAGCCAAGCAATGGGTAGATAGACCATTTTCTTAGGAGTCCGCACAAAAGCTCGTTGATTAAACACATCATAATCATTGGCTTCGATAACATCAAGGATACCTTGATATAACATTAATGCTGCCCAAACCGGCCAACGAGAGTCCCTAGAGAGAATACGAATGCCCCGTTCTGCATCTTTATAATACTGCCTAGCCCGTCCAATCTGAAAAGCCATCAACTCACGCCAGCGATCGTCAATAACACCTTTAAGTAAGTCTGTTTCAGTATAGTTAAAACGATCTAAATCTTCTAGGGGTAAATAAATACGTCCCCGTTGGGCATCTTCTCCCACATCCCGTAAGATATTAGTTAATTGATTAGCAATCCCCAAAGCGATCGCCTCTTCTTTGGGAATATAGTCTTCAAGTTGTTTATTCCAAGAACCGACTGAAGGATGTTTTTCAACCCCTAGTACCGCGTTAGACATTAAGCCAACGGTACCAGCCACCCGATAACAATAGAGTTTCAGGTCTTCAAAGGTCTCATAACGGTTACGATACAAGTCCATATGTTGCCCTGCAATCATGTCCTCGAAGGGTTCAATTTCTATAGGAAACCTCTCTAAACTATCGACTAAGGCGACATCTTCATCATCGATGGGATGACCTTTAAACAGACATTGAAGATGATCTTGCCACTGTTTTAAGGTTTCTGGGGTAGTATATTTGGCTTGAGGTCCGTCGACTAACTCATCGGTACGGCGACACCAAACATAAATAGCCCAGATCGCTCGTCGTTTTTCTGGGGGCATTAAGAGGGTTCCCAGATAAAAGGTTTTGGAATATTTCTGGGTAATTTGACGACAGCGTTCGTAGGACTCTTCTATGGAGACCAGCATTTTTGGGGGTTGAGAACGTTTAGGCAATTGTAGCATTCAGCACAAGCAGAATGATTTTCTATAGTAAAAGGAGTTTTTTAACCGTTAGACTCTTAGCATTGTCCCATTCATTGACTCTTTCGTCATTATTTCGGGCAAAGTTCCAAGTCACTAACTGTCAAAAGTTTAGACTAAAGAGGCTTCTTTAGAGACTTCAGAGCTTGATGAGGTTATCTTAGCAGGATAATCTTGCGCTAGAGTTTGCGCTGCTAATTTTCCGGACAAAACAGCCCCTTCCATGCTTCCTAGATATTTTTGCATGGTAAAATCCCCTGCTAAATAGAAGTTAGCAATGGGAGTCTTTTGGGAGGGACGATAACCTTGTCTTCCGGGGATGGCTTTATACACAGAACGAGGGGTTTTGACCACATGATATTTGAGGAGTTTCGCCTGATTTTCCCCTGTAAAATGTTGGGGGAAGAGTTTTTTGATTTCGGCCATGGTTACGTCGATAATGGCTTCATCGGAGGCTGTGATCCAATCTTGTGCCGGGGCTAAAACTAACTCCAACATAGAGCGATCGGGGTCAGCGTATTCTTTACAAGTATTACTCATATCCGCATAAACGCTGAGTAAGTCGGAACGAGAAAATAGAAGGTGATCAATATCAGTGAGTTTGCGATCAAACCAAAGATGAAGATTAATCACTGGAACCCCCTCTAAGCCTTCTAATTTCTTAAATTCGTCCAGTTGTCGCCAGGGTTTGGGTAAAATGACCTTTAGGGGATCAACGGGCATGGCTGATACATATAAGTCCGCTTCAAAGGTTTCGTCCGGTTCTCCATTAAGTCCCCTGAGAAGAAACCCTTTCACTGTATTATCTTTATTCAGTACAATTTCTTTCAACGGAGCATTTAATCTCACTTCTCCGCCCCTTTCGGTAATGTAATCTACTAAAGGCTGGCAAAGTCTTTCTGTGGGGGAACCATCGAGAAAGGCCATTTTTGAGCCGTTTTTCTCTTGTAAAAAGCGATTTAAGGCAGTTAATAAAATAGTAGCTGAAATCTCATCAGGGTTAATGAAGTTTAACGCCTTGGACATGGCGATAAAGACTTCTTTTTCCACTCTAGGGGGAATATTTTGCTTTTTAAGCCACTCTGACCAAGAATATTGATCCATTTCTTCGACGTAGCTTTGTCCCCGTACAATGGCAGGAAGTAACCCTAAACCGAATTTTATTTTCTCTTCCCAGGTCAACATATCATTATTGCGTAAAATGGCAATAATACCGTTGACGGGGGCTGGTAGATCAGGAAAATCAAACCTTGAGTAAGTTCCTGGAGTTTCAGACTGGTTGAAGATCATCGAATGCTCTTTCCACTGTAAGCGATCTTCAATTCCTAATTCTTTGAATAATTGCAACATATTCGGATAGGCCCCAAAAAAGATATGAAGTCCGGTTTCATACCAGTCTCCATCTTCGTCTTTCCAGGCAGCCACTTTGCCACCGAGGACATCTCTTCTTTCTAAAACAATGGGGGTGTGTCCTGCATCCACAAGATATTTGGCACATGATAGGCCCGCTAAACCGGCACCGGCGATCGCAACTCGCATCTATTTTTCTTCTCTATAAGGGTTTATGTCTTACTCATTATACTTTGCATTTCGTTACATTTTGTTTAGATGGGGAAATTTTCTTCAGAAAACAAGAACTCGAAGGGTGGGGTGTGAGGTGTAGGGGGTTCGGAGGTGTTTTTAGTTCATCAAAGATTCTTGAAGAAATTCAATAAATAACTTAATTTTCGTAGAAAAATGTCTATTAACTGGATAAATAATAGATAGGTCTAATTCTGGTATTTGATAACTGGGTAAAATGATTTGTAACTCACCCCTTTCTAAGTATTGATTAATAATAAAATCAGGTAACATAACAATACCTAATCCCTGCAAGGCTGCATCTCTTAATACTTCTCCATTATTAGAGCAAAATAAACCTTCAATTTTTATGTTTTCTTGTTTTCCTTCATGAATGAATTGCCATTGACTACCATTGAGTAAATAGCCATAATGAAGACAAGAATGTTTTTTAAGATCAGAAATATTTTTAGGGGTTCCATTTATTTTTAAGTAATGAGGAGAGGCGCAAATAATGCGAGAAATAGTCGTAATTTTATGAACTAATAAATTAGGCGATTTTGGAGCAGTCCCGATGCGAATGATGAGATCGTAACCTTCATTAATGGGATCAATAAACCGATCTTCTAAAGTCAATTGAATTTTAATCTTACTATAGCGCGTCATAAACTTAGCAATGATTGTCCCTAAACGAGAAATACCAAAAGACATCGGAGCATTAATTTTGAGGCTTCCGATGGGTTGATTTTGTTGCTGTGAAACGGCTAATTCCGCCTCTTCTAAATTGTTGAGAATCTCAAGACAACGTTCATAAAAAGCTTGACCGGTGGCTGTCGGTGTCACTTGTCGAGTCGTACGATAAAGTAGTTGTATGCCTAGATAATTTTCTAAATTAATGACTAATTTATTAACCGCAGAACGGGATAAGTTCATCTTCCTGGCTGCAGCCGCAAAACTTCCCTCTTCTATCACTTGAGTAAAGGCACGCATACTCTCAAATTTATCCATAACTGTGAGACTGTCAACTTACTAAACATAATATAATTAGCTATATATTGTATTTTCTTTTAAATTATGAATGCCCTTTCAATTCCCACCTGGATGGTTCATGTTTCTAGTGTTATTGAGTGGACTGTCGCTATTTTATTCGTTTGGACTTATGCAGAAGTTAGTGAGAAATTATACTGGCGATCGCTCTCTTGGGGAATGTTACCAGCGTTAGTGAGTGCGATGTGTGCTTGTACTTGGCATTTTTTTGATAATGCACCTTCTTTAGATTGGTTGGTGACGTTACAAGCTTCTCTAACAGTGGTGGGAAACTGTACCCTTTGTTTGGCTGGTTGGTGGATTTTTCGCTCGTCTTCTGCTTCGTCATCAGTTGTTGAAAGCAAACAGAAAACTGAATAATTAATAGTTAATAATTATGTTGATAATACTGACATAATGTTTCCAATATTTCCTTAGAAACATTAAAAGTTAGTAATTCTCCGTTACAATCAATCTGAGAAAAGGGAATCACTTCGACGACACTATTAGTATAAGCAATGATTTCTAGGGATTTAATCCATGAGGGAGTCCATTGATTTTCTTCAATTTTGATATTTTGCTGACGCAACCACTCGATTAATTGCCATCTTCCAATTCCTGGCAAAATTTGACCCTCTAAAGGCGGTGTGTACCAGGTTTCCTGTTTCCATCCCCAAAGATTACCTGTACTGGTTTCGAGCCAATTTCCTTGTGAATCGACTAAAATAGCTTCTTGGAAGCCAAAAGTTTTTGCTTGTTGTAAGGCTAACCAAGGGGATAAATAATTACCTGTTTTATGACTGTTTAAAGTTCGTTGAAAGAGAGGATAGGATGCTAACCATCCTTTAATTCCTTGTTGTTGAAATTGAGCTAAGTTTTCAGGTAAAAAACGTCCTGTTATCCATTCTTTACCATCAGGAAAAATAGTGATTCTTAAAACAGGATATGTTTTGATTAAATGTCTTGCACCTTGAGCTATTTTTTGCCAATTGGGTAAACACCAGCTAAAGGTTTCTACACTGTTTTTTAAACGCTTAAGATGTGCCTTCCATTGAGTTAAAGGATGTTCTAGAGATTGTTGATAAACTCGAAGTGTAGTAAAAACTGTGGCCCCGTATTTTAATCCTGGGTCATTAATTGATAAACAGATTTTATCTTGTTCAAATAATTGACCATCATACCAATACATATTAATTAATTAATAATTAATAATTACTCTTGCTTAGAAGTTGAGATTGCTCTTAATTGTCCACAAGCTGCATTAGCTTCTAGTCCCCGTGAATAACGAACGCTAACAGCAATTTTTTGTTCTTCTAAAACACTACGAAATAGGTTAATACTTTGAGAATCAGGACGTTGATAGTCTGCTTCTTCTATAGGATTATAAGGAATTAAATTAACATGACTTTGAAACCCTTTTAAACATTTAGCCAATTGGATTGCTTGTTCTGGTAAATCATTCACTCCCCCTAATAAAATATATTCAAAAGAAACTCTTCTTCCGGTTATTTCTACATATTTTCGACAATCTGCCAAAAGTTTAGGAAGAGGATAATATTTAGCACTGGGAATTAATTGTTCTCGCAAGATTTGATTAGGAGCATGAAGACTCACAGCAAAAGTCACTTGTAATTTACGATGAGCCAATTCTAAGATTTTTTTGGGAATACCAACTGTGGAAATAGTAAGCGATCGCTGTCCAATTCCTACATCTTGATTGAGGATTTTTACTGCTTTTACAACTTCTTTTAAATTTAACAAAGGTTCACCCATTCCCATAAAAACAACATGACTGACTCTCTGTTGAAAATCTTCTTGTACGGTTAAAACTTGATCAACGATTTCTCCACAAGTTAAATCTCTGGTGTAACCTCCTTTTCCAGTGGCACAAAAATCACAATTCATGGGACATCCCACTTGAGAAGAGACACAAACGGTTAAGCGTTTTGAGGTGGGAATACCAACGGTTTCAATAATTAATCCATCCCCTAAACTTAAGAGGTACTTTCTCGTTTGATCCGGGGCAATAGTACAATGATAAATGTTAGAACGACCAATCGGATAATCTTTTAATTCTTCTCGCCAAGTTTTTGGAAAAACAGAGATTTCTGTTAGCGATCGCACTCCTTTTTGATATAACCATTGATGGAGTTGTTTTCCTCGATAAGCAGGTTGTCCTTGTTGTTTGACCCAGTTGGTTAATTGTTCTACGGACTTACCTAATAAGATTTCTTCTTGCACTTTCATGGTCATAATTATGTTTAGATTAAATGCAAATTTCTGTAAGATTGCCACGACATAACCGTAGCGTAGTCGTGGGTGCTTTACAGGATTAATAGGCTAAGGTTTCTAAGGTTTCTCTGAGATAAGAACGTACTTGTTGATCTAGGGATTCGACATCAACATCTTTTTGTTGTTGTGCTTGCCATTCTTGAAACCCTGAACAATCAGCGATCACTTGTTGCAGATTTTCCCACACTTCTGTGTCTGCTTGATGGTTTGCTGTCATGGTTGAGTTTGTCATCGGTTTTTTCTATCTCGTCAAGATCACTGCTTCTAGCATAACTCAGATACTTTTCTCTCTGCTGATACCTATTACACAATTCTGAAGAAATCATGAAGTTTTTTCGTCCACATTTGAGGATGGGGTAAGGGTGGGAATTAAAAAGATTTTATTCACTCGTAACCCTATGACGGTAAAATTACCGCTAACTTTATCTGAGGGAATGGCCTCAGTTGCTAACCAGGTTTTTTTTGAGGTGGATAATATTCCCAAAACACTGACAGGAACTTGTACAAATAGGTTACATAAAAAGAAAGCGATCGTTGCGATGATTAATCCTAAAATACGCCATTGTGGTAACATAGATGCGGTAAGAGTCGCAAAGGGAGCGAGTTGATAGACTAACCAACCTATTGCTAGTAATCCTAGGGCTATTATACCATGAAAAATTTTGTTTTTTTTAGTTGTTAAAAGACGCAACAGTTTCCTTTGTTCTTCTGTTAAACTACTCGGTCTTACGGCTACGAAAAGAAGGCTAAAAAAGTCAAATGGTTTTGTCCATTGCATCCAAAGGATGGGGATAACTCCAATGACACCAACTAAAACCAATTCTAGCCAATAAAATGACCAAGGATCACTCACGGCTAAGCCTATCCACATAACAATTAATAATAAGGGAGCAACGGCTAAACCGGCTAAATGAATCCATAAAAAGGGTTCAAGACGAAAATTATTCATGGGTTTCGTTTCTTGATAAACTAAATAATCGTTATTAATTCTGATGTTTATGATACCAAATCTTTATTCATCTGTATCCTTTCGGAAACAAGACTTAATTAAGGGATTATTAGTTATCTTATTTTCTTTAATTTTGACTGCTTGTCAAAGTAAGGTGGTTCCTTTAGAATTTGCTCCTGATGGTAATATTGTCAAGCAAGCGATCGCTCTTCAATTAAGTCAACGTTTAAATCACTTGAGTCAACAGTTAAATACTCAAAAACCTAAGTTAGATATTAGCAATATTAATGTCAAAAAAATAGACCCTGTTACTATTGGGAACCTACCTAGTTATCATCTCACAGGAACCTATAATTTAAAACTAATTTTACTCCGTCAAGAAGTTAAGCAGACAAAAAACAAATTTGATGTTTATCTTCAACGACAAGCAGAAGGAAAAACCTGGCGACTCCTGAGTAAAGACAATAAAACATCTACTCAAGAATCTACCTGGAAAAGCTATTTGATAGTTGATAGTTGATAGTTGCTATAAATTTAACATCCAATCTCTAATTAAGCTATTGACTTGATCAGGGATTTCATCATGAGGACAATGACCAGCTTCTAAATAATATTCTGTTAAGTTAGGATAATATTGACGATATTTTTTACCTCTTTCTTGTGCATTCATCCAAGGATCTTTTTCTCCCCATAATATTAGTAAAGGATGCTTTAGTTCTTGTAATAAATGATCCACCGTTTCTCCTTGTGGTGTTTTGAAAACTGAAGCAAACACTTGCGCTGCACCTATATCACAAGACGGACGATAAATATCATTAACTAACTGTTCTGTCACCGCTTCTTTATTGTAGTAAACTTTATTGAGTGTCTTGCGAATATTTCCAGGACGGCGCATATATTGAAATAATAAATAACTTGCCCAAGGTTGTAATAAAATAGAGCGCATTACTGTTTGTACTCTTTTAGGTTTGGTGACTTTCTGAGTATCACTAAATGGTCCTGCACTATTGATTAAAATCAGTCCTTTAGAAGTTTCTGGACATTGAGACGCTACACAAAGGGACGCATAACCCCCTAAAGAGTTACCTGCTAACATAACAGGTTGACCGATGATTTCTGTAATAAAAGCTTTTAATTGATCTCGCCAAAGATCCCCGCTATATTGTAACTTAGGTTTTTCAGATCGACCAAATCCTAATAAGTCAATCGCCCAAACTTCAAACTCTTCTTGTAATTGAGCAATATTTTTCTGCCAATGGTCTGTAGATGCACCAAACCCATGTATTAATAGTAAAGGATGACGGTTAGGCTGCTTGTTACCAGCGTGGACATAGTAGATATTATGGCCTTGCCATTGCCAATATTGTCCACTGAGGGAAGACGTAGAAGAAAGATCAGCTATTTGCATGGCGATCGCAGTTTGTAAAGTAATATTAACATCTTCTCTTAGTGTAACGGGTGACTCTTCAAGTTAACAACGTTTCTAGTTTTGCTAACACTTCATTGATAACATCATTAGGAACAGTTTCCACACAATGAGTATTTCTAGCTTGACAGTCGATACTTCTGACTTGATCGACTAAAATAACTCCATAGGTTTGCAGAGATGGAGGTAACACCACTTCAAACGGCCAACCTTTCTGACGACTGGTAATAGGACAGATCAAAATTAGTTTTGAGATACGATTATAAGCCAAAGGTGACATCACCAAACAGGGACGATAACCCGCTTGTTCGCTGCCAGTACGAGGATTTAATTGCAATCGAATAATATCACCCCTTTCGGGTATTTTACCGTCAATTTTTACCAATTTTCTTCTCCTTCTGCTTCTCCCCAATCAATTTCTTCATGTTGTGCTTCGGGGTTACTATCTTTCAATAACTGATTAAGATTATATTTTGGTTTAGTTGCAGAGAGAATTAAGTGGTCGTTTTCTAGCGATAGCGTCAGCTTGACCCCTTCTTGCCATCCTAGCTGTTTGATAATCTCTTGAGGCAGTCTAATTCCCAAAGAATTACCCCATTTTGTTATTTTTTGAACAGTCATATTTTTGATAGTTATAGGTTTATACAATGACTATACCATAAATATATTTTACAGACGGTAAGTGGTTTTTATTGACTAAAAATCCTCTAAAATAAGTGTAATTTAGCTTAATTTATCATTAACTTGACAAAATAATTGGGGGAGTAGAATTACTCAACGTGAGTTCGACCTCTATTTTTAGCGATTGCTTATAGCTGGCGACCGCTTTCTATTCTCATGGCTTGATTTTATTTTTGGGAAACGGAAGTGCTTGCTTCCCTCCGTCGAACTCACGTTAAATAATGTGCAGTTAATCTTGCAACCTTATTTTTACTTGAATTTCATTTTAAAGTGGTTGAAAGTATTTCCAATTCCTCAACTTTCATTGGGATTTCCAAGACTTATTGCTAAAATAAATGAGGTTGACTATCTACGTTATTTAGTCTATCTTTGGGATGACTTTTGTTATTCTTCTGCCTAGAGTGATGAAAGAGGGATAAGCTAAAATGTGTTATTGTGAGAGTCAAAGATAAAATACGGTAGCTATTATAAATTTTTGTTAGAAGGAGTAATGAACTTAAAAATTGGGATAAACAAACAATTACTCCAAACTATCTTTTATTTTGGTATAGTATTGGGATTAATAAGTTGTCAAGGATGGCCACTGACACAGCAAAATAAAGAATTAGCTATCATTATTAACTATGCTGATCCTTTAAGTGTTCAAATTGGTCAATATTATCGCCAAAAGCGCAATATTCCAGCCGATCATGTCATTGAAGTGATTTTTGATCCGAGTGACACCAATTTATCCCCTGAAGACTTCATCCGCATTAAACAAGAAGTAGATGCTTTAACTCCTTTTGAAGTCAAAGGATACGCTTTAACTTGGACAAAACCCTATCGAGTTGGTTGTATGTCTATTACCAGTGCTTTTGCGTTAGGATTTGATACCAGTCACTGTGCTAAGGGATGTCAAGCGATCGCTCCTAATCCTTACTTTAATAGTAATCGTTCTCAACCTTTTCTGGATTTCGGCATTCGTCCTACTATGGCGATCGCTGCTACAAATTTTCAGGATGCAAAAGCTTTAATTGATCGGGGTATCGCTTCGGATAATACTCATCCTCAAGGGACTGCTTATTTAATGGATACGAAAGATAAAGCTCGTAAGGTGCGTTCTGGTATGTATTCAACTATTATCGAGCAATTATCAACCAAAATGCCGATTCAAGTTATTAAAGGTAATGTTTTGAAAGGTAAAACCGATGTTTTATTTTATTTTACTGGTGTTACTAGGGTGGGACAGTTAAAAACTAACACTTTTTTACCAGGGGCGATCGCTGATCATCTTACATCCTTTGGGGGAAAACTAACCGATAGTGGTCAAATGAGTAGTATCGAATGGCTAAAAGCGGGTGCAACCGGTAGTTATGGAACAGTGGTCGAACCCTGTAATTTTGTACAGAAATTCCCTCATCCTGGTATTACTATGTACCATTATCTGCAAGGAGATAACCTATTGCACGCTTATTGGAAAAGTGTTGCCTGGGTTGGCCAAGGAATCTTTATTGGAGAACCCCTGGCCCGCCCTTTTGGAAATTCAGATGAAAATTAATCTGAGTTTTTAACCTTTAGTTCCATGACCAGGACAAGGAAGGGGAGAAACGGAGCGATCTAACCATCCAGCAGCCTGATTAATGTGGCCTAAAGCTTCATCCGGTTGATTTTTGAGTAAAAAGACTAAAGCCGTTGCAAGTTGCTGTTTAGCTTGTGCTTGGCGATCGCCTTTAAGACGGTGCCAATCATTAGGGGTAATACTTAACTGCTGTGCTAGAATCTGAGCCAGTTCTAGAGATGAATCAGATTGTAAAGACTCGGTTTGAAAAACTTGAGACATAGAAGACATCGTTCAGTTTAAGATAATAATAGAGCAATATTAAACTTGCTCTATTTTAAGTTTAACCAATTATCGTAGCGAGAATGTCCTCCATTGAATCCAATCAGTCCCCAAACCCTGACGAAGAATTTGAAACCGCTTTGATGGAAGTAGAGCGATCGCTACTGAAGCTCAAAGAACGCTACAAACAAATTCAGCAAGCACAAAAGCAAAAATTAGACTTAGAACAAAGATTAAATACTGTTTCGTCGCAAGACACCGCAGAAGTGGAGAAAATTAACGAAGAATTGCAACAGTTAACCATCACTTTAGAAAGTAATTTGTTAACTGAAGAAGACGTAAAAACCCTATTATGGGAGGGCATTCGTCAAGGATTATTGGGAGAAGTTTTTTGGCAAATTATTCGCTTTGGTGGGTTAGGGATCATTTTAGGATGGTTGTTGAAAACTTGGACAGGTTAAATGCTCCCCTTCAAATATGCTCCTCTAAAATATTAAGTAAGAATGGTAAATCTTCTGTCACAGTTTTCCATAAAATATCTAAATAAACTTCATAATAATTATGAATTAAACGGTTTCTCATGCTAATGATTTGCGGCCAAGGAAGGTTATTAATTTCTTTTTGTTTTTCTTTAGAGACTCTGGAGACTGCTTCTCCAATCACTTCAACTAAACGAATTAAAGATAAGACTAACATTCTGTCTGTATTTAAAGATTCTCTAGTTTTGCCTTGAATAAAAAATAAAGCTTCATTAGCAGCATCTTTTATATGGGATAGTCTGGTAGAATCATCAATTTTTGACATAAATAGCTACCGCTTCTTTTTCAACTTGATGACGAAAATAACGACTTAATTCTGCTAAGGTTCGTAAATCAGCTTTTCGCTTAATTATTTCTGATAACTCTAATTCCATAGCGGCTAAACGTAAATATCCAGGAATGGCATCAGGTTCAAATATTACTAAAAAATCCACATCACTATTATCTGTAAAATCTTCTCTCAAAATTGAACCAAATAAAGATAATTTCTGAATATCATGAAGCTGACAAAAATCATGTATCTGTTCAATGTTTAAAGAAATAGGTAAATTGAGTTTGAAAAGTGTATTCATGATTAAATAATCCTCGATAATTATCATAACATAGTTACCTTTGATTATATCAAGCCATCAAAAAGAGTAAAATAGAAAGAGAAATTAATAAATTGAAACTTAATGAAGACCAAAAAAGAAATATGGAAATGTGTAGGGGCGTGTGGGGCTTGTTGTAACTTAGATCCAAGCGATCGCCCTGACTTAGAAGACTATTTAACCCCGGACGAATTAGAGCATTATCTAAGTTTAGTAGGGGAAAATGGATGGTGCATTCATTTTGACCATGAAAGCCGAAAATGTTTAATTTATGAACAGCGTCCTCGTTTTTGTCGTGTGCAACCCAATACGTTTCAAGAAATGTATGATATTGATCCCCCTGATTTTAATGAATTTGCTATAGACTGTTGTCGGCAACAAATTGAAGGGGTTTATGGGAAGCCAAGTGTAGAAATGGAAGACTATAATAGAGGAATTAGAGAAAATAACTAACCACAATCAGGAGGTTGGCCTATCGATACTATTTACGGAAACCTGCAAGGGTTAAAACCGAATCAAATCAAGCAGTTAAAGCGACTTTATCATCAAAAACTACGGGGCGATCGCTTCACGTCTCCAGAGTTTGCCCAACGGCTGGCGGCGGTGAGTTCTGATCTCGGTCAAGGGGTATGCGCTTATATTAATCGTCGTGGCCAAGTGATTCGGGTGGGAGTGGGAACCCCTCGGCAAACTCAAATACCAGCATTAGAATTACCTCGTTATGGGGCCGAACGACTTTGCGGTATTCGTTGCATTGGGACTCAATTCAAGGCTGATCCCCCGAAAGAGTCCAGTTTAACGGCAATGGTACTGCAACGCCTCGATACGTTGGTAATGTTATCAGTTACCTCAGAAGGAAAAACGCGTCGGGGAGGTGGGGCAACAGGATACGTCAAAGAAGCTTATATTGCCCATTTATTGCCGGCTTCCGAGTTTAACCCCAACCATACCTATTACTGGACGGTTTCCCCGGCCATGACCTTAGAAACCCTCTCAGAACAGGACTTTTTAGGGTTAGTCGAAGGGTTAGAGGCAGAGTTTCGTCGGGAATATGTGGCCCAACAAGTGGAAGGGGATCACGAACGGGTGGTCATTGTGGGTTTACAAACTGAAAAAATGAGCGATCGCACTTTTAATGAGGAGTTGGCTGAAGTAGAAAGACTGGTAGAAACTGCCGGCGGCGAAACCGTGGAAACCATTCAACAAAAGCGACCAAAACCCCATCCTCAAACTCTTGTGGGAAAGGGGAAAGTAGAAGAAATTGCGTTACGGGTGCAAACTTTGGGAGCGAATTTAGTGGTGTTTAGTATCGACTTATCCCCGGCCCAAGTCCGTAACTTAGAGACTCAGTTAGGGGTGAAAGTAGTTGATCGCACCGAGGTTATTTTAGATATTTTTGCCCAACGGGCCCAGTCTCGCGCCGGTAAGTTACAGGTAGAGTTAGCCCAGTTAGAATATATGTTGCCTCGGTTGGTAGGGCGAGGTCAAGCTATGTCTAGGTTAGGGGGTGGTATCGGAACCAGAGGACCAGGGGAAACTAAGCTAGAAACGGAACGTCGGAGTATTCAACGGCGTATTTCTCGGCTGCAACAAGAGGTGAATAAGTTACAGTCTCATCGGTCCCGTTTGCGTCAACAACGTCAAAAACAGGAAGTTCCGACTATCTCTATTGTCGGTTATACTAACGCAGGTAAGTCCACTTTGATCAATGCGCTGACTAATGCAGAGGTTTATACTGCCGATCAATTATTTGCTACTCTTGATCCGACAACTCGCCGTTTATCGGGTATTGATAATAACACACAACAACCTTACACTTTCTTGTTAACAGATACGGTAGGATTTATTCATGAGTTGCCCCCGTCTTTGGTTGATGCGTTTCGTGCAACTTTAGAAGAGGTGACAGAAGCAGATGCTTTGTTGCATTTGGTTGATTTATCTCACCCTGCTTGGCAGCATCATATACAGTCTGTAATGACCATTTTACAGGAAATGCCGTTAGTTCCTGGTCCAATTTTATTAGTGTTTAATAAGATTGATACGGTAGACGGAGAAACCTTACGGACTGCACAGGAAGAGTATCCTTTAGCTGTGTTTATTTCTGCCAGTCAACGGTTAGGGTTAGAAACGTTACGCCATAAATTAAGTCAACTGGTTCAATATGCGTTAAATAATTCTAGTTTTTAACAGTTATCAGTTATCAATCATCAGTCATCAGTTTAAGATTGTTTGACTGTTTATTTTAAGATCCCGAAAAGCTAGAGGCGATATAACTCCTTTAGTTACTTTCATTTGTTTTAAATAATGATCATTTTCGGGTTGTTGAAAAATGATCACTTGACTGTTTTTGATGTCTATAACCCAATACTCTTTAATTTTAGCAAGGGCATAAATTTTTTGTTTTGTTTCTAAATCATATTTTAAAGTAGTGTCAGAAACTTCTATCAATAACTCAATATCTTCAGGATAGGGATGACGATTATCATAACGTTCTAGGGGTAATTTCGCTATGATAATATCGGGTTCAGGTTCAGAGTCAAAAAGGGTAATAGGATGAGCTTCAAAAATGATTGCTTTTCCTCTTAATTTTTCTCTAAAATAGTCAGCAATTTTAAAAGTAACTCTTCTGTGAAACGGTTTTTCTGGAGTCATTTCTATTATTTTACCTGCCATTAACTCCACTTTTTTTTGCGCTAGAATACCAGCATCAATCATGTTGTGATAGTCTTCAATTGTCCATTTTACTAATGTTGGCATAATCATTACTTAGGTTTCATAATGTGGATAAAATCCCTGTAGTTTATTACTTTTAATAAGATTTTCTAATTATAGATCATATCTGTTGATTTTGTCATGCTTTTATTCAACATTTATTAATCTCTTTTACTTATGCTAGAATAGTTTGAAACTAAATGAGGATTTTTTTCTAATGAATAATAACTTACATGAAACTAATTATGATTTATGGCTAAAACAGCAAATAGAAGCCGTAGAAAAAAGAGATTCTGATACTTTAGACTGGGATAATTTAGCAGGAGAACTTAAAAATGTGTCCACTTTTCACCGTAATTTGATCAATGACTATTTGATGATGTTGCTTTTATATTTAATGAAAACTGCTGTTCAAAGAAATGTTTATTTAGATTTTAATAGTGAATGGATGATTAATATAGCACGTCATCGAATTCTTATTAAGAAATTAATCAAACAATATCCTCAAACCTTAGATTCTTACTTACAAACAGCTATTGCACCCATTTATGAAGAAGTTCTTGAGTTACTATTATTAGAAAAAGACTGGAAAAGAAATAAGACTTATGATTATCCAAAATTTTGCCCTTTTACAATTGAACAAATATTAGACAAGAATTTCTTTCCCAATGATCAAAGAACAATCTTACCGAACAATTAAGTTTCTAATTAATAAATAACCAATTGAACTTGAAGAATAAACTTTTAAAACAAATCAATTAAAAAGCTTGTATCCATTCTTTTATTTCGTAATCTGTCCAAATTTCATTTTTCCAATAGGGATCATTTTCAATTAATTTTTTGATTTTTTCGGCATTTTCTGCGTCATAAATCCCGAAGACTTTAGTATTATCTTTAGTGGGTCCAAGGGTAACTAAAATCCCTGATTCTTTTTGCTGTTTTAAACCGTCTAAATGATCTTGACGGTAAGGGGTTCTTTTTTCTAAAGCATTTTCGCAGTAACTACCAAATAAAATATATTTCGGCATAATTTTTAAGTGTTTTTGAAACTATACCATATTATAATAATCTTACAGAATCTTGAGATAAGGTTTAGCTAAAATAAAATCAATGTCATGACGGAAAGTACACCATCTGATACTAATCAATCTGATAACAGTGGTTCTATTGTTCCATACTCTCAACCATCGTCGGATATTGATATAATTAGGCAGGATATTGCTCAAAGTATTGCATCAGCTAAAACTCCAGAAGAAAAGAGAGAATTGTTAGCGATGAGAGCTGAGTTAGAATATCAAATAGAAATCTCAGAAAATAATCAATATCAACGTGACTTACAAAAAGCTCAAGAAGCTAGAATAAAATTAGGTAGTTTGTTAAGTATTGTTATGGGTTCTGGATTAATTGCTCTCCCTATTCTTGGTATCCTATCTTATACAGGATATGCTGGTATATTTTTTATCCTACTTGGTTTAGTTAAGCTTCTTGGATACTCACCCTCAGATGTTTCAGGTTTATTAGAAAGTTTTGGAAATTATGTGACAAAAACTAACAAGAATTTATCGCCATCTAATTCTGAAGAAAATCAAAATTAATAAGAGGAATATGAAGATGACAGTCAATAAAAATAACAATTTAGATAAATCTAAAAAGAGTAAAAGTGATTTTTTCTTACAAGATTTATTAGAGTTTGACAAAAATATACCTATTGGTTTTGGTTTACTTATTTTTGCTCTTTACTTAATTAACAAATTAACTTCTAGTAATATTTCTCAAGACGTACAAGGATTTTTAGTGGTGATTATTGGATTACTAATCATCGTGGCTATTGATTTCTTAAAGAAAGATACTAAAACTGCAAATTCTAATCTTAAATTACCTTATCCAAAAATAGAAAATAACTATTATTACAATTACACTGGAGAAAATATATATCATCATACTAAGAATACTAATTATTCTTCAAAAGAAAATCTAGAAGAAGTTGCAGGAGAAATCAAAAAAATTATTGACGAATTATCGGAAAATACAACAGATTCAGATATTAAAGAAATGCCAGTTCTTGAGGCAAGAATAATTAAAGAAATTAAACAAAATGATCCAGAAAAAGCTAAAGATTTAACCAACAGAGATTTATCTATTGCTGCTAAAACGATTGAAAATATAGAACAAGATAAATCATTAAAACAAAGAATTGTGGACGCTGTGAAAGTTGCTGGTACTGAAGCATTCATGCAGTCTTTGAATACTATTAGAAGTGATCCCAGTAGTTCAATTATAATCGCTGCTATACAAGGTTGGCAGAGTGATGACACAGATATTAAACATCAAAATGAGAATTCTGAATAACTCTTAAATTGGTGGGTTACGACGGATAGTTATAGTCTAGTCATAACCTAAATTATTCCCGTCTAACCCACCCTAAAATAAGGTTTTTTAACTACGCAACGTAACATCAAACTGTTTAACCAATGTCTGACGAATCTTATCATGAACCGGTTCAACATCTTCATCGGTTAAGGTACGATCGCCGGAACGATAGGCTAAACTAAAGGCTAAACTTCTGTGTCCATCGGGGACGTTTTTGCCTTGATAATCATCGAATAATTCTACCCCAGTTAATAGTTTTCCTCCTGCTTTATTCATGGTTTTGGTTAAGTCTGCAACGGGAACATCTAAAGCAGCAAAAAAGGCTAAATCTCTCTCTACTGCAGGATAGGTAGAATAAACTTCAAAATGAGGAGTTAATAAATTATCTCGGTTGAGAACCTTCATCAAACAACGAAAATCTAATTCAAACCCATAAACTTCGTCCATTAAGTCTTTTTCTTGCCGTAGTTGTGGATGAATTTGACCAAAAATCCCTAGTTTTTCTCCATTTAACCATAAAGAGGCAGTCCGTCCAGGGTGTAACCGTTCGTCTTCACTATCGGGTTGATATTCTACGGATACCCCTAACCGTTCAAAAACACTTTCTAGGATACCTTTCGCTTCATACCAAGTCATGGGGTTTGGTTTACCGCTTCTGGTCCAACGACCTTGAGGTAGTAAATCACCGCCCATGATACCAGCGAGATTATCCCATTCTGTTCTTTCTCCGTCAATTTTGCGGAAAATACGACCAATTTCAAAGCCATTTAATGCGCCGTTTCCTTGAGACTGGTTATAGGAAAAAGCGTCAATGATACCATCTAAAAGATTGGTTCTCAAGGCGGAATATTCAGCAAATAAGGGATTACTGATCACAATATCTGCTTTTTCGGGTTTAACGAGGGAATATTGTACTAACTCTGTCAAACCAACGCCTCTAAATACTTCTCTTACCTTCCGTTGGGTTTGATATTCAAGAGAAAGTGCGCCGGCTTCGGTTTTGGCCGGCAGTTCATCATAAAAGCGATCGTAACCATAGAGACGGGCCACTTCTTCAATAAGATCAATTTCTCGTTCTAAGTCACGATAACGATAAGAAGGAACACTGACAGACCAAACTGTATTTTCTCCTGCTATGGGGGTTAAAGTACAGCCTAAGTCACTTAGAATACGTTCTACATCCACTGCTGAAATGTTGGTCTTTTGACCGTCTTTTTCCACGGGGCCTAAAACATGATGAATACGATCTAAGCGTAACTCGATAGACTGATCAGATCGATCTGGACGATGATCAGCCATTTTCTGAGTGACAGGGGTTCCTTCTGCTAACTCGGTAATTAAAGCGATCGCCCTTTGACAAGCTAATTCTAACTCAGAATAATTAATTCCCCGTTCGTATCTTGCTGATGCTTCACTGCGTAAACTTTGACTACGGGAAGAACGACGAATAGTTACTTGTTCAAATAAAGCTGCTTCTAAAAGGATGTTTTGTGTTTCTTCAGCAACTTCTGTTTCTTCTCCTCCCATAACACCAGCAAGGGCAACCGGTTTATCATTAGCGGTAATTAGTAAGTTAACTGGGTTTAGCTTTCTTTCTTGACCATCTAAGGTTTTCAGGGTTTCTGTTTCGTTGGCAAAGCGTACACCAACGGTTAAATGATCTTTATTTCCTGCTACGGTTTCTAACTTCTGGAGATCAAAAGCATGAAGGGGTTGACCCCATTCTAATAAGACTAAGTTGGTGATATCGACAACATTATTAATAGGACGAACCCCGGCTGCTTCTAACCGTTGTTTTAACCAGTCAGGAGAGTCCGCAACTTTTACCCCTTGGATTACGGTTCCGATGTAGGTAGGACAAGCATTCTCGTCACTCACTTCTACGGTTAAAGGATAACTTTGTTCATCCGATAAAGAAGTTTGAGGGGGTTGGGGTAAGTTTAATTCTCCGCCGGTTAAGGCTGCCACTTCTCTGGCCACACCGATCATACTCATGGCATCGGCCCGGTTAGCAGTGGGAGTAATATCTAAAATAACATCATCTAAACCTAAGTAGGGACGAGCATCTGCTCCTAATTTTAGGTTATCTTCTTCAAAAATATGAATTCCGGCTGATTCTTTAGTTAGTCCTACCTCTGCTAAAGAACAGATCATCCCTTCTGATTTCACTCCCCGCAGTTTTGCCGATTTAATTTTCAGGTCAATTTTCGGTAAATAGGTTCCCAATGTGGCGACAGGAACGTAAATATCAGCTTTAGCGTTAGGGGCCCCACAAACGATAGTCGAGGGGGTTTCTTGCCCAATATCCACTTGACAGACGCTTAATTTATCAGCGTTGGGGTGAGGTTGACGGTCTATAATTTTACCGATCACAACCCCATCGGCCCATTGACGACGATCTTCGATGTCATCCACTTCTAACCCGGCGATGGTCAAAAGATCGGCTAATGCTTCGGGGGTGAGGGTGACGTTAACGAGTTCCCGCAGCCAGTTAACGGAAATTTTCATAGTATTTTTGTATGGTGCGATCGGTGGCCAAATTCTAGTTTACCAAAGGTACGACCCCATTCTCCTTAATAATGGACGTTAATATTTTCTACTCAAACTTAATTCTCACAACTGACAACTGATTGCTATAGATTGGGAATAATAAGAAAAAAGGGTTTTTTATGACTATCCATCAGGCAACAGAAACTTTGACGGCTCAAATTAATCTTATTAAATTAGAATTTAGGGAATTTTGTGTAAAGCATCTCATTCTGAGACAAATTAATGATATTTTTTCAAATGCAGGTTTTATCTTGTTAGAAGAAAACTCTTTAAATGATGGAACTCGCCGCGGACTTGTTGAAGCTTATTACAACTATGCAAACTGGGAAATTCAAGAGACCGTTCAAAACTTTCTAAAAGTTATAGAGTACACTTTACAATTATTCTATATAGAAGAAGACACTAAAAATTTTCTTCGTAATTTATGTATTAAAAATGGATTCAAGATAAAAGATGGAAAACTTATTCGAGAAGATTTAATAGTTATTGAAAATTTATTTGATGTACAGTTTCCTGCTGGTTTACCTTTTGGAATTCCCAAACCTTGTTTTTCTATAGCAGCAGAAAAAGGTACTCAAAAACTCAATTTTGAACTACAAAGTGGACTAGGATTGTTAAAGGGGAAAGTTTATCCAAATTTTTCCTTTAATTCTCTTCAATCCTTATATAGTCTTACTGAATCGACAGATAAGACATTAAAAAATAGTCTTGTTAATATGAATCAAACTAAATATGAAAAAGAATTTTTTTTACAATATGCGAGACAATTAAGAATGGCATATAACAATATACCTGTGCTAATCCCTCAAGCATGGATTCAGTGGCATTCACAGTCTAAAAAAAACCTCCGTTCAATTTCATCCAGACATTCCCACGATATTTATCGAGTTGACTTTGTAGCATTTTGGAAAAATAAAAGATTTGTGATTTGAGTTGATGATATTAGTCATTATGCTATAAAACAAAATTCTAAATGGTATGCAAATGAGGAATCTTACGCAAAGCGATTGAAAGAAGATAGAAAATTACGGAAAGAAAACTGACACGTTTTTCGAGTTAGTAACTGGGAATTAAAAGATGAGGAAAGAATTAAAAATATTTTAAAGGACTTGCAAGAATTTATTGATTTTTGAATCTTTGAAACGACAAAAGCAATATTTTTTTATTAATACCCATCTGTTTCTTCACTCGCCTTTTCCTGATAAATACTATGCCATAGTGCCAAACTTCGCTACACTAGAATGGGTGTCTAAATTTTGTCCTATCCCAACTCAATGGCTACAATGTCTAATACCCTAGAAACAGACTTACAAACCCTACAACAAGAGGCAGAAAAAGAGATTACTGCCGTCGACAGTTTAGAAGCATTAGAACAACTGAGAATTAATTATTTAGGGAAAAAAGGCAAACTCTCCCAAATTTTACGGGGAATGGGTAAATTAAGCGCGGAAGAACGTCCCCGTGTTGGTTCTTTAGCTAATGAAGTAAAAGAAGCTTTACAAAACAATTTAGATCAGCAACGAAACAGTCTAGAAACCGCTAAATTAAAGAAACAATTAGCAGCTGAAACCCTGGACGTAACCATGCCAGGGGTTAGCCGTCCTTTGGGTCGTCTTCATCCCCTTAATAGTACCATAGACCGAGTATTAGACATATTTGTGGGGTTAGGATATCAAGTGTCCACTGGCCCCCATGTAGAAACAGATTATTATAATTTTGAGGCCTTGAATATTCCCCCGGATCACCCGGCTAGGGATATGCAGGATACTTTCTTTTTAACTGAAAATGTGTTGATGAGAACTCATACGTCTCCTGTACAAATTCGTTACATGGAAAAGCATGAACCTCCTATCCGTATTGTAGCCCCCGGTCGGGTTTATCGGCGAGATACGGTGGACGCTACCCATTCGGCGGTTTTCCATCAAGTAGAAATTTTAGCGGTAGATAAAGGTTTGAAGTTTACCGATCTCAAAGGGACGATTAAAGAATTTTTGACTCAAATGTTCGGCGAAGAATTACCCGTTAAGTTTCGCGCTAGTTATTTTCCGTTTACTGAACCCTCAGCAGAAGTTGATGTCCAATGGAAAGGAAAATGGTTAGAGGTGATGGGTTGTGGAATGGTTGATCCTAATGTTTTAAAAGCAGTTGGTTATGATCCCGAAGTTTATACAGGGTTTGCTGCTGGTTTAGGGATCGAACGTTTTGCTATGGTATTACATCAAATTGATGATATTCGCCGTCTTTATAATAGCGATATCCGATTTTTGAGTCAGTTTTAATTAATTTTCTGGCAATCTTCTCATTAAATCTTCAAAACCATAAGGACATTGATCAGAAAGGGTTAATTTATATTCACTCATTGAATGAACTCATGAGTGACACTCCTAAGGTAAGGGTAAAAAGATCGTAAAAATCTCCCCTTGCTGCGATCGCTGACGGACAATTAATTTACCTCCCAAACGATTAAAGAGATTTTTGGTAGCATCTAAATTTAAACTAACACTACCAGTTTCGGGTTGTAATAACAATAGTTGTCCTAACGCTTTAAATGGATTATGTTGTCGATAGGATTCTGTGTGAAATTGCAGCTTTAATTGATGTCCTGCGGTACTTACTTGTACTTTAATTTGTCCTCCACCTGACAAACTACGAGTACATTTTTCAATTAACCCAGTTAACACTTGATCTAACATTCCTGGATCACTAACCACTTGGGGCAATTTCTTCGGCATTCCTATCTCTAAATCAACATTACGTCGTTGCGCTTGTCGCTTCCAACGGGGAATAGATTGATGAAATAGGCTATCTAACGAGGTTCTAACTAATTCTACCGAAGGATCTTGAGACCCTTTACTTCTTAATTCTGTGGCACGAAAAATGAGTTCCATGCGGTTAATTTGTTCGCTACATTCTTGATCTATATTTTCTAATAAGCGGATCATTTTAGGGTCTAAATCTTTATTCCTTAATAGCAACCGTGTCATGGTACGAATACTGGTTAAAGGCGTACGAATTTCATGACTTAAGGCTTGGAGTAAGGCGACATCGGTGGCTTCTTCAACGGTACAAGTAGTTAAAGGATTTTTCTGCGATGAAGAGGCTTGATTATTTATATTGTCTAAGTCTTGACTATAGCGATTTTTTTGATTAATGATAGTAGAAATTTGGGGAAAATAATGAAGTAATAAACGGCTAAATTCTGTAACAACTTGATAACTGGGAGTTGAAGGTGTAAATTGTTTAACTGACTCGTCTAAGTCGCAGAGTTGGGGATGATTGACTAAACTGAGACGAGATCGTAACCCTAACCATCCCTGATAGACGATATCAGGATCGAAAGAAAATTGAAAGGCAGGAAGTCCTAAGCTATCTTCCCCTAAAACCATTAATAAGGAAAACTGAGACGTTAAAACTAAACAAAATTGCTCAGTAGCTAAGGGATCTTGAGGAAATAAAGGAAATTCTTTAATATTGGGTCGATGGTTTCGGTTTTCAGCTTCAGCAAACCCAGGGAGTTGAAATTGTTTCCAACTGTGTTGACTTGGTTGCAGGGTAAAAATACCTGTCCGTACTGTATTCGTAAGCTTTGGATGACATAAAATAGGGGTTGGGGCTGATAAAACCAATCCTTGAAGGTTCTTGTTGTCGGATGTTGTCGTGTCTAAGTAAGATAGGAGTAAGATTTCTAAGGATGCGATCGCACTAACCCATTGTCCCTGGGCTTTCAGTCGTTGTTCTTCTATTTCTATGGCCGTCGGTTCCCACAGAGAGGGGACGATAGTCACCCCTGGATCACGGTTGATAATATCGCTTAATTTTTCTAATAAAGCCTCAGAAATCATCATAAACTTCTCTTACTTAACATATTCACCTCTAACTTCCTTGATGATAAACGGATTAAGAGATTTACAACAGGAGTAGAACCGAACAGTATTAGGAGAAATTTCCTCTAATGTGTACCATTAAAGGGTAACTTGACTGAGAATATATTGAAGGCGATCGTAATCATCTCTGAGTAAAATACTAAGGGTTCTTCCTACTTTCACTAACCAGTTTTTATCCGCTTTTCTTAATAGATAAATATCCCTAACAGCAGCAGCAATTAAAGCATCTACGGGGGCATCTCGAACTTGTAGTAATATCCGTAAAAATTCTACTTCTTCACTAAAATTGATAATTTCTACTGCTTCGCAACGATAAACCCCTTGATGAATTTGAGGGGGGCGAGGGGGTAAATATTGATAGGCTTTGCCCAAGTTATGGCCATTACCGTTTTCTGCACTTTGAGAATTTTCAAAACCGACAATAGTGGCTTTAAATTCTGTTTTTAACATGGCAAAGATTTGGGGTTGTTGTTGTCGCAATTCTTGTAAAGATAACCCCAACGCCCTCGCACGATGCACCGAATCTATGGGAGTTGTGGTAGCGTAAGTTACAACGGCTACAATTTTATTGCCTGACTCTTCGTCTAAGGATTTTACCCAACTTCCAAAAGGTGGCATCACCGGAAAACTTAGGTCTTCGGGTTCTAAACATTGAGCCAAAAACTGTGTGGTTGATGTTTCGATGACCTCGGCAATATGATCGGGATGACGATTATCTGTGGTAAATTGCGGTAGAGGGAGGCGCATAATAGCAATGACAAAGATAACTAATGATTTTTACCTTAACGTTATGGTTTAGTTTGCTTGGTCATTAAACCGCTTCTATTTCTGATAACTGGAAAGTCACTAATTTATCCCAGTTTCCTCCTTCAAATAAAACAGCAGCTTTCCCATCGCTGACTCGCTGTACTAATCCTTCAAAACGGTAATAGGTATCGTTAGGGTTAGTAACTTTGACAGTTGATCCTGGTAAGATTAACATTATTTTCATTGATTAATTTTTCTTTTGAATGATAGCATATTCTTTGTTTGTTATCAATAATAATTATACTATTTTTGTGACTTATTTATTAGTTGTGCTGATATCACTGATGGACTGGTAGAATTTTAATGTTTTTTCAGCTAGTGCTTTATTCGTATAATTTTCTAATACTCTTCTATAACCTTTTTCCGCTAGTTTATCTGCAAAAGCAGGATCTAACATCAATTGACTTAAACAGTTTTTCAACTCTGTAGAATTTCCTTCAGGAAAAATTAAACCAGCATCATTAATAACATTAGGTATTTCTCCAGAATCTGAGCCAATCACTGGTATTTGACACGCCATTGCTTCAATTAATACATGACCAAATTGTTCTTTCCAACCCACAGCAGTTAATGTTTTAAATTGATAGGTGGTTTCTGATGGCAACACTAACACATTCATCAAGTTTATATAGTGAGGTACTTGGTCATGAGCCACACTTTCAACCATTATTAATTTATCTTCTATCTCATTTTTTTTGCTTTCTTCTATAATTTCATTTTTCAGTTCTCCTCTACCTAATAATAAAAGTTTCCAAGGTTTATTTTGCAAAGACTTAACAGCTTTTAAAAGAGTTAAAATTCCTTTTTCTTTAACAAATCTTCCAACAAAACCAATAATAAAATCTTCTTTTTTAATACCCAATTTTTTTGCTAAATCTAGTTGTTTTTTAGGGGAAAATAAAACTTGATCCACTCCTAATTGTGGCATAACTGTTACTGATTTATTATAACCGTGATCTCGTAAAATATCAGCAGCGTCTTGATTTCCTGCTACTAATCCATCAGTATTACTTAAGTTATATTGTTCTAAATAGGAAACAGGAAATTTTGACTGATATGGAAGATTCCACCAAGTAAAAAATACATTTCTTGCTTTTAAATTTAACCATTTATTGAGGGTAATTAATTGAGCGTAAGCAAAAGATTTAACTCCTTGTTCTACTTGAATAATTTGCGGTTTGAAATTATTTAAAACTTCAATAATATCCGTGCCAAAGGTTAATAATCCCTGATTATTTTGACTAAAATTAGTGATAGGAATCACTTTAAAGTTACCTTCTACACGAGGTTTGGTTTCAATTAGTTTATTTTGAACGCCTCCTGGTTTCCATTTTTTAGGAACAATAATGGTAACTTCAATGTTAGGATCTAATTGTGCTAAAGTTTTAAATTTTTCACAATTAAGATCAACAATATAAGTGTGGCTTGCGACTAAAACTTTCATAGTTTCATAGATGATTGAATATCAAGAGACAGATTCTAGCGACTGATCAGGTTGTAATTTCTGAGTCTTTATATCATTTTTACTGTAAATTTGTCCATCATTCCATTGGGATACTATCATTGTTTTAATAGCATCTACAAGTCCTAAAATATAGAATAATAAACGTACTATAATTTTAATCGGAGAACCGCCTTTATTACAAGGAGGATTACCTAAAACATGACAATCAAATAGCTTGGCATACAGTCTAAATTGTTCTGATAAAGTTAAGTTTTTTAGTGCCATTAAAAAATGGTTATGATAAAAAGTGATTTGATAAGAAAAAGAACGGGTACTAATATCATGACAGCCTCCAGTCTCTTCTCCTAAATGAACTAGATAAGCATCAGGTTCGTACCAAATTGTATAACCTGTTTGACGTAAACGTAAGCAAAAATCTGACTCTTCTCTAACTGCATTGCCTCTAAATCTTTCATCAAACCAAATATTATATTTAGTAAAAATTTCTCGCCGAAAAGACATATTACAACCACGAGTCGAAATAACTTCTTGAGGTTTGGTAGTATGAACTAAATCAATATAATACCAAGCAATACCAGGGTCCATGGCTTCTGGAGGTAGCATTTCTATGGTATAAGGGTCTTCAGAGTGATTAATTTTTTCAGAATCAGCCAATTTCATTCTATCTAAAACCCTGCCGGCTACGGCTCCAATTTCTAATTTTTCTTGATAGACTTTTATATGAGTATGTAGATAATTAGCTGGTAATTGAACATCATCGTCGATGAAAATAATAATGTCTCCTTGAGAGCGACGAACTCCATAATTTCTAGCTGCTGGTAAACTTGCCCAACTGACACGAAACCATTTAATTTTATTCGTGTTAGCTAAAGTTTCTAAATAACTTTGAATAGTAGGATCATGACTTTCTGTTTGATCAACAACCAGAATTTCAAAATAAGGGTAATCCTGTTTAAGAACATCTTCTAAGGTATCTTTTAAAATTTGTTCTCTTCTGTAAGTTGGAATAATAATTGAAATTGACGGATAAGACATGATTTTTAGATTTAAAATTAAATAACTGATGGTGTTTTCTTTTTAGTTTTAACCCGCTTTTTAGATACGTCTTCTGCTGCTTTTTGAGCTTTTAGTTTAGCTTGTTCTTCCTTATCTATTACGGGAAGTTTTAAGATCACACCTGCAAAAAACCAATAATAAATAGCAACCGGGTCAGTATCTAAAGGATACCAATAAGGAAAATAACTAATAATTAGAATAAATACCCAAAAACCAGAGGCAAAACTCCGCAAAGTTGGATCTTTGAGAGGGCGATAAGCCTTAAAGGTTAAAAAACATAAATGAGTTACAAAAATAATGAAAGCAGCCAACCCTGTATAGCCGATTTCAACTAAGAGTTTAGGATGATAGGTTTCTACCAGGGCAACATCTCCAAAAATTCGAGTAGAGTTAGTAGCCACTCCTAATCCTCTGCCTAAAATTCCCCTTTGAGTTCTTATAGCATAAGCAAATTGTTCTTGGATAAATAAGTAAGGAGGAGACGCATTCCACCGAGAGACAAAACTATCAATTCGCTCTTGAATAAAGTCAGGATTAATAAAAGAAAAGCCTATAAATAAAACAACAGATAACCCTATTCCGATGGGAATAAAGCGTTTTACGTCAGCAATCTTTCCCGTTAAAAATAACATAATAATTAGAATGCCTGGTACAAAAGCTAAGGCCAATCGTTGACCACAAATAATTGCATTGATAAAGACCATAGCAATACCAATTAAACCGCAATTTCGCCAGAAAAATGCCGTGTCACTAAAAGCAACAGAAAAGCAAATAGCTGCATTAGCGACTAAAAACCAACCCCAGTGCCAAGGAGAAACAAAGGTTCCAGGTAGTCGAATTTGTCCCTGACTAGGCGCATATAAAAGAGCGCCTCCCACAAAACATTTTGCATCGAGTTTCGGTTTAAATAAATCCTCTCCGACTAAATGGTTAGTTCCTGCACATCGCCCTGTTTTTAGAAACCAAAACTGTACAAAAGCCAATGCACAACAAATAATTGCTAAAACCACTAATAAGCGTCCTAAAAAAAGTAATCTTTTTTTATCTTGGATTAAATAATAAGCACAAAAAATTAAAGGTATGTAGCCCATTAATATTTTTAAACCTAGTAATCCTTGAGCGAAAGGTATGGACTCTTTACAAGGAGTTGTAATAACGATTCCATTTTGATCTAGAATGAATTCTCCATTAGCATCTCTTAAAAATTTATCGTATTCACTAAGAGAATCACAAGTTGGTAAAAATTGTTTATATCCATTAACAACCAATAAAGTTAGTAAGGCGCAAAACAATAATAATAATAGGGTTGTTAACAGTGGTTTTGAAACAATAATAGGTTTTCTTTTTCTTCGACAATCTTGCATTAAACCCAGTAAAGCAGGGATATAAAAACCATCTTTAGAAAGCTGAAAAAGGGCGTTACCACCCCCAATCCAATAGGTAACAGTCCCACTAAAGGGCATATAGATCAAGAAAGCCCATAAAGCTGTCCGAGGATAATTATAACAAAGAACAAATGAAGGAATTAAAATGGCTACCGATGCGCCAATCTTGGGACTTGTGCTAAAGGTAAGGGGAACACCAACCAGAATGGCAAAAAATACGGAAAACCCTATCAAACCCATCAGTTTCCGCTTAGCTTCTCTGGCTTTACGTTTCTGTGCTAATTTATCTTTGATGTCAACGGATAACGTCTCTTTTTGTTTCTTTTTAGATTTTCTTCTGGCCGGAGAACGTCTCATTATATATTATTGGTGATGACTTGCCTTATAAATTATACCCAGTTATTCAAAAAGTTTTCTCTTTTATTTCATAGAGTGGCACGAAACTGGACAAGGTAAAAGTAAAAAAATAATCCACTGAAGTGATTATAGTGATGTTAGTGATTCTATGCTATGATCAATCCTTTTACACAGGTGAAACGTTATTTTCATGTTCATCTCGCCCATTGTTTTAACCTTAATCATTTTATTCCTCGCTTTAATTAGCTTTATCTGTGAATTTTTTCCAGTTGATACCACAGCTATTGCTATTACAGTTTTATTAATTTTATGTCAGTTAGTTACTCCTGAAGAGGGAATTTCTGGCTTTAGTAATTCAGCCACAATTACCGTCATGGCTATGTTTATTTTAAGTGCTGGGATTACACGAACAGGAGGCTTACAAATTGTTAGGGATTTACTCTTTCAATTGGGGGGAAAAAGTCTCAAAAAGCAAATAGCTTCTCTAGGAATTATTGTAGGATTTATCAGTGCGTTTATTAATAATACTGCCGTAGTTGCTGTGTTTTTACCAATTATAGAATCTTGGGGTAAAAAACGAAAAATATCTTTATCTAAATTATTAATCCCTCTATCTTATACAGCTATTTTAGGGGGAGTTCTTACAATTATTGGAACTTCTACTAATATTTTAGCAAGTGGATTATCAAAGAAATTAGGATATGGTGAATTTAGTATTTTTTTGATAACTCCTATCGGAATTCCTGTTTTTTTGATAGGATTAACTTATTTAATATTTATTGCTCCGCGAATATTACCCGATCGCAAATCCGTTAGTAATGATGGATTAGATGTTGATTATGGTATGAAAGACTATGTTAGTGAAATTATTATTACTCCCCATTCTAATTTAATTGGACAAACTTTAAGACAAAGTGGAATCCAAAGAAAATTTGATATCGATGTTCTAGAAATTATACATAATGATATTCATTTTCCTCAACCTTTAGCAGATAAAATTTTATCATTAGGAGATATTTTATTAGTTAGAGGAGGTAAAGAAGATTTACTACAAATTCGAGACGAAAGAGGGGTTGATATTTTAGCTGATGTAAAATTTGACCAAGAGGAAGTTGAAGATGAATTGAGCTTTGGAGAAGATAAAGTAGCAGAAGTTCTGATTTTATCTAACTCTCGTTTAATTGGTTCAACTCTTAAAGATTTACGGTTTAGACAACGATATAATGCGACGGTTATTGCCATTCGTCGAGGAGAAGAATTATTAAGGGAAAGGCTAGGAAAGGTTCGTTTACGATTTGGGGATTTATTATTAGTTCAAGGTCCTAAAGAAAGCTTTATTGGTTTACAAACAACCAGAGAATTATTAGTCTTAGAAGAAAGGGATATAGAAACGTTACGACAGAATAAAGCCTATATTGCGATCGCCATTATTTTCGGAGTTGTTATTCTAGCTGCTTTCAATATTTTGCCTATTTTAGTTAGCAGCTTAGTTGGAGTCGTATTGATGATTTTTACAGGATGTTTGAAACCAGGAGAAATTTATGGTGCAGTTCGTTGGGATATTATATTTCTTTTAGCAGGATTAATTCCCCTAGGAATTGCTATGGATAAATCAGGAACTAACGAATTAATTGCTAAATATATTGTTACTGTAGGGGATTATTTACCCAGTTATTTTGTTTTAGTTCTCTTCTACTTTTTCACTGCTTTGTTGACTGAAATACTCTCTAATAATGCAGCAGTTCTATTAATGTTACCTGTGGCTGTTGAAGTCGCTAAAAATCTTAGCCTTAATCCGCTCGCTTTTATGTTAGCTGTTATGTTTGCTGCTTCTAATAGTTATATAACCCCCATTGGCTATCAAACTAATACCATGGTTTACGGACCGGGTGGTTATCGTTTTTTAGATTTCACTAGAGTTGGTTTACCCCTGACTTTAATATTTACCTTTTTGGTGCCTTTTTTCATTATGATAATTTATGGTTTATAACTTACCTTATCGATAATAGGGAGAGGATATATTTTGAGGAATAAATCGGTAATTCCTATGATTGCCTCGGTAATTTCGGTGAATATTATAACCATTAAAATAACCACAATTATAGCAAGTTCCCCGTTGATCCCTTTGAATAATAATTCTTTCTCGGAAAGTGTAGTTTTCCCCACCTCTACGATAATAATTACCTCTAGGATAACGAATACCAACATTGGTATTAGGAGCAATAATTGTCCGATGAACGCCAGCATTAGGATTGAAGCGAACTCGGTTAGGATAAGCTAAAGTTTCTGTTGCTAAAACCGACAAAGATAGGCTAATTCCTAAAAGTAAACTTAACGGTTTGTTGCTCATGGCTCTTTCCCCCGACAGTAATGACAAAATCTTAATTTTTTTAGGAGATTTCCTTATCTCTAATTATAATTATAGGGGTGATAATGACTTATCGACTATAACCAAAACCATTGACAGTTGCTTCTGTTGTTCTAAGAAGAGTAAAACAAGTGAAAATAATTAATCACTAATTAATAACTGCGATCGCTTATCATAAGGTAATCTAGAAATAAGGTGACAAACAGAAAGTAATGTTATGGGGACAGCTAACCGCATTTGGCTCTACGATACCACCCTCAGAGATGGGGCCCAACGGGAAGGCATTGCCTTATCCTTAGAAGATAAGCTCAAAATTGCCCGTCAATTAGATAAAATGGGGATTCCTTTTATTGAAGGGGGCTGGCCAGGGGCTAATCCCAAAGATGTGCAGTTTTTCTGGAAATTACAAGAAGAACCCCTCACCCAAGCCGAGGTAGTCGCTTTTTGTTCAACTCGTCGTCCCCATAAAGTAGCAGCCGAAGACCCGCTGTTAAAAGCCATTTTAGCTGCCGGAACGCGATGGGTAACTATTTTTGGTAAATCTTGGGATCTCCACGTTACAGAGGGGCTAAAAACCAGCTTAGAAGAGAACTTAGAAATGATAGGAGATACGATCAAATATCTCCGCAGTCAGGGACGGCGTGTTATATATGATGCCGAACATTGGTTTGATGGCTATATTAATAACCCAGATTATGCACTCTTAACCCTCAAAACTGCTAAAGCAGCCGGGGCAGAATGGTTAGTGTTATGCGATACCAATGGGGGAACCTTACCCCATGATGTTACTCGTATTGTTCAAGATGTGATCACTTCTTTGGACATTCAACCCGATAAGGACAGTCCCCAATTAGGTATTCATACTCATAACGATTCCGGAACTGCTGTGGCTAATGGTTTGGCTGGAGTGGTAAAAGGGGTGAGAATGGTACAGGGAACCATTAATGGTTATGGAGAACGGTGCGGTAATGCGAACTTATGTACTTTAATTCCTAATTTACAGTTAAAAATGGGTTATCATTGTTTAGAAGAAAGCCAGTTAACCCAACTAACCAAAACTAGCCGTTTAATTAGTGAGATGGTTAATTTAGCCCCTGATGATCACGCGCCTTTTGTGGGCCGTTCTGCTTTTGCTCATAAGGGAGGTATTCATGTGTCGGCGGTGCAGAAAAATCCCTTAACTTATGAACATATTAAACCCGAAAACATTGGCAATGAAAGACGCATTGTAATCTCAGAAATGGCGGGATTAAGTAATGTTTTATCCAAGGCCAAAACCTTTGGTATTGAGTTAAATAAAGAGGATGCAACCTGTCGCCAAATTTTAGCAAAAATTAAAGAATTAGAACACGAAGGTTATCAATTTGAAGCAGCAGAAGCTAGTTTTGAACTGTTAATGCGTCAAGCATTAGGACAAACAAAAAGCTTTTTTCAACTGCAAGGTTTTCAGGTTCATTGTGATAGGTTATATGGAGAAGGAATGCCCTATAGTAATGCCTTAGCTACCATTAAAGTAACGGTTAATGGAGAGGATAGATTAGAAGTAGCCGAGGGAAATGGCCCTGTTTCTGCTTTAGATAGTGCATTACGTAAAGCCTTGGTGAATTTTTACCCCGAAATTGCTCAATTTCATCTTACAGATTATAAAGTAAGAATATTAGATGGAGGTGCCGGAACTTCTGCCAATACTCGTGTTTTAATTGAGTCGAGTAATGGTCATGAACGTTGGACAACGGTAGGGGTTTCTCCTAACATTTTAGAAGCTTCTTATCAAGCAGTGGTAGAAGGGATTGAATATGGTTTGTTATTAAAGTCAAGTCTTAAAAAATCGGCTCAAACTATTTCTTCTTAAATATCACTCTTAATTGCTTGAGAGTAGGAAAGAGACAAAGATTTAAACGATTTTGTTTTGCCCATTCCTCTACTCTTTACTCTCAGAATATAGCCCTAACTCACATCACTTTTGGTAACTAGGTGAGCTTCTAAGAACCATAACCGTTTATCCACTTCACGGGAAATCTCAGTGTATAAGTCTGCGGTATCTGCATCTCCTAATTCTTCAGTTTTCTCAATTCCTTCACGTAAATGGGCTGCATAGGCAGCATAACGTTCTGCTAAAGCTTCAACGTGTTCGGGACCTTCAACAGCGTCAAAAGAATATTCAGGTAGCAAAGACTCATTCGCCGCAATTCTAGCGGTTCCCATAGCAGTTCCTCCTAAAGCGGTGATTCTTTCTGCTACCATATCCACATATCCTTCTAATTCTCCTGCTAGAACATCAAATAGTTCATGGAGTTGATAAAAATTGAGTCCTTTAACATTCCAATGGGCTTGCTTAGCTTGGGTTTTTAGGTCTAAAGTAGTAGCTAATGTTGGAGAGAGAATACTAACAACTTGTTGACGAATATCAGCAGATAAGTCGATACGAGTTGGATAAAAACGGGCTTTGGATGAGGCGTTAGGACTGTTCGTAACTTGTGCAGTAGCCATAAAATTTGTCCTTAGTAAGAGTTTTAGTGATTCTTATTATAACAATAAGTAAGAACACAAAATTAATGATGCACTCAGTAAAGGCAATATACAAGAGATACGGACAGTTGTAATTATTAGAAAACTCTGTAACTAATTATGTTGAAGTAGTGATTAGGTTAAGATATAATTATTATTTGATATTTTTAATTGTTCTATTATGAAATTTAACTGATAGGCTATTATTGATGAAAATTACGTCATAGAAGATTACAGATGGATTAATGAATGAAACGCAAATAAGTTTTTTGGTCGATTATTTAACCGCAGCGATTCGTTTATCAATTCCATTAGGATTTGCTGCTTTAGGGGGAATGTGGTCAGAACGGTCTGGGGTTTTAAATATTGCCTTAGAAGGGATGTTATTAACAGGAGCTTTTGTTAGTGCTTCGGTGGCTTTTATTAGTAATAATGCTTGGTTAGGGTTAATGATAGGAGGTATTATAGGGGGATTCGTGGGATTAATACACGCTTATCTGTCTGTTACTTTACAAATTAATCAAATTGTTTCAGCATTGGGTATTAACCTATCTGTAGCTGGATTAACTGCCTTTTTTAGTCGGATTATTTTTTCTGGGGGCGATACAAATACCTTATCTAAATTATCATTTTTTGATTTTTTTTCTCAATCAAAATTACAAGAATTTCTATCTCCTGAAAACCTATTTATATTTTTCTTGCTTGTTTTGAGCCTGGGAAGTCTTTATCTATTATTTTATACTAATTTTGGTTTATCCGTTAGAGCAGTAGGGCAATATCCTTTAGCAGCAGAAACGGCAGGAATTTCAGTGGATTGGATTCGTTATAGTTGTGTACTGTTATCAGGAATATTATGCGGACTAGGAGGTTCTTATTTAGCCCTGGTTCATATTCAATATTTTGCTGAGGGAATTGTGGCAGGAAAAGGCTATATTGCCTTAGCTGCCGTAATTTTTGGACGGTGGCATCCTCTAGGAATTCTCGGAGCTTGTTTTTTATTTGGAGCGACTGAATCACTACAGTTAAGAATACAAACCTTCGATATTAAGATTCCTTATCAATTTTTGAATATGTTGCCCTATCTTGTAGCATTATTAGCTCTACTAGGATTAGGAGGTAAAGCGTCCCCTCCCAAAGGGTTAGGGGTTGCCTATCTCAAAGAAAGTAGAGATTAACTGCTTTTTGTGTAATGCTGAATTGGGAGAGTTCACGGTAGAATAGTCAAGATTTTAGAAATTCTGACAACTTAGCAATAAGGAGTGTGTGTTGTGTTGAGGAAAATTCAATGGGACAAAGTAACAACCTGGGGCAGAAAAACCCTAATTTTTTCCTCAAAACCCCTATTAAAACTCATATCGTCCCTCATTGCTTCGAGTTTCTTGATTACACCTTCCCATGCACTCCTTGGAAAAGTTGGAGTGGTCAAAAGTCCAGAAAATCAACACCAATGGACTTCTATTCGCAACCGTCTCTTAGCCACTGGTATTCAATTTTGTTTAATAGAATCAGAAAACTGGAAAACAGCAGAAGACCTTAGAAATGTTCGGACCCTATTTCTACCCAATGTAGAAACGATTACCGGTCAACAAGCGCAAGCGTTAGAAACGTGGGTAACCGAAGGCGGAAATCTTATTGTTAGCGGACCGACGGGGAATTTGTCAGAATCAGCAGTTAAAGACCAACTACGGGCTTTATTCGGGGCTTATTGGGGCTTTTCTAACTCCAATCCTTCCACCATTCGAGTTGAACAAGCCAATCAACTTTCTCTAGTTAATCCGGACAGTCTTAGTGATACCTTAATCGGCGGTGTGGTAATTCCCAGTGCTATTACGGCTCAACCCCTTGCGGTGTGGTTAACAGAAAATAAACCTCCTGCCGTTATTATTAATGATCAAACCATTTTTTTAGGCTGGCGTTGGGGCGTAAGCGGGGTAACCTCCCCTATCTTTGATGTAACTTGGTTAAAAACTGTTTTAAATCGCTACGGTATTAATGAAGTGAATCAGTTGATTGCAGAAAGAAGTGTGGATATTCCCCCCTGTAATATACTCGATCTTAATCCCCCTCGACAGCCTTTCCCTATCTTACCCCCTGCCTACATCCCCAAACCTGAAGAACCTGAAATTGAAACTGGGCCTGAACCCTCCATTGAAATCGAATTATCTCCTGATTCATCTGTACCTTCTCCAACCCTAGTCAGCGACCGCCGTTCTCAAGGGTTCAATTATGGAGTTAATCAGAACTCTGTGGCGGTTATTTCCCCTCAACAAGCTCAAACGATGAGCGAAGAGTTATCTAACCTCATTGTTCGTTTTGAAAGCACCCTCTTAGCAGCCCAAGCTCATAGTCAACCTATTTCTAGCCAAAATCAATTCGCTTTACGTCAGTCCCAAGAAGCCGTAGATCAAGCTAAAATTAGTCTGCAAAATTTTGAGCGATTACTGAATCAAAGGCAATATGATCAAGCGAGACAATTGTGGTTAAAAGCTCGTCGTAGTCTCTGGGATAACTATCCCACGGATCGTCCTGTGTCTCAAGCAGAAGTGCGGGCTATGTGGTTAGATCGTGGCACTATCGTCAAAACCCGTTCAGAAGAAGAGTTAGCGGTACTATTTGATCGCATGGCCGAAGCAGGTATTAATACGGTGTTCATGGAAACTGTTAACGCCAGTTATCCCATTTATCCGAGTCAAGTCGCCCCAGAACAAAACCCCTTAACCAAAGGATGGGACCCTCTCAAAGCCGCAGTGAAATTAGCCCACGAACGTAATATGGAACTTCACGCCTGGGTGTGGGTATTCGCAGCCGCTAATCAAGGTCATAACAAGGTTTTAGAACAACCAGAGGACTATTTAGGCCCAGTGCTTTCTCGTCACCCTGACTGGGGAATAACTGATAAAAATGGCAATCATTTTGATAGAGGTCCACAATTTAAGAAGGCTTTTCTTGATCCTGCTAATCCTAGAGTTCAAAAATATTTACTTTCTTTATTCGATGAAATCGTCCGTAATTATGATGTAGATGGAATTCAATTTGATTATATTCGTTATCCTTTTCAACAACCCCAAAATAATCAAACCTTTGGTTATAGTCAATCTTCTCGTTATCTGTTTAAAGAAATGACAGGGGTTGATCCCATCGACATTTCTCCCGGTCATCATTTATGGAATCAGTGGACAGGGTTTCGTATTCGTCAAATTGATAGTTTTGTGGCGACTGCTTCAACTCATTTAAAACAGATCAATCCTGAGTTAATTATTTCTGCTTCTGTGTTTCCCATTGAACAACGCGATCGCCTCTTTAGTCTGCAACAAAATTGGGAAGAATGGATGGAACAAGAATGGGTCGATATGATCGTTTTAATGACCTACGCTCTAGATACTGGTAACTTAGAAGAACGGATCAAATTGGCTTTTGATGATAGTTTACCTCGATCTGCTTTGGTTATTCCTGGGTTACGTTTATTAAAGGTTCCTGACCCTGTAACCATCGATCAATTACAATTCGTTCGTAATATGCCCATTAGTGGTTTTTCACTCTTTGCAACAGAAAACTTAAGCCCTTCTTTACAAACTTTATTAAGTCGTATTCAAAGCACACAAAATCCTCAACCCCTACCTTATCGTCAACCTTTTGAAACAGCCTTATCTCGTTATCAATCTTTACAAAAAGAATGGACTTTTTTAGCGAATAAAGAACAGCTAAAACTGGATAAAAATAGTCTTAAGAAAATTGATGATCAAGGGAAGCAATTAGAAAAAGCACTAGAAAAATTAGTAGCAGAACCATCAGCAAATAATCTTAGAATCGCTCAACAATATTTAAAACAATTTCAACGACAGTTTCCTAACTGGATGAGGAACCATAAACAAGTTTATTCTTATCAAGTCCAAGTTTGGGAAAATAGACTAGAAACCTTAAATAAATTATTAGTTTATGGGAACAGTAAATTTATCAATAACCCTAGGATACGACCCTAAACTATCAAATAAAGCCTAATAAATTTTAATTTTAAAAAATACTAAAAATTGCCTATTTACAGAAAGAATAAATATATGATATGATTTTATACAATAATTACTTTTGTGTTTTTTTAGGTAAAATATGGTAGCAAAAATACTATGAAAATTGCTTTTATCGTAGGTCAGTTTCCAGCGTTATCAGAAACATTTATTCTTAATCAAATTATAGGATTAATTGATCGGGGTCATCAAGTAGATATTTATGCCAGTAAACCTAAAAAGGATTCTATAATACATCCAGATGTTGAAAAATATAAATTACTTGAAAGAACTTATTACGATAATCAACCAAAACAAAAGTCATTAGGCTATCGCAACAGTTTTAGGTTGCTATTGACTCACTTTTTATCTCATCCTATTAAAGGCTTGCCCATTTTAATCAAAATACTAAAATTTGTTAAACCTGGTAATTCTTCTGAATTACTGGAACTATTCTATTCGGCTACTTCTTGTATGCGAATAACCGAAAATTATGACATTATTCATTGTCATTTTGGCATCATAGGAATTAAGGGAATGATACTTAAAGAATCAGGAGCAATTAGTGGTAAAAAATTTATAGTATCATTTTACGGTTTAGATGTAACTATGTTACCACAAACTAGAGGTAATGATGTTTACCACTCCTTATTTAAAAAAACAGATTTAGTTTTAGGACTGACAAATTTAATGAACAAACAGTTAATAGAATTAGGCTGTTCTCCTGAAAAATTAAAAAAACTTCCGACTACTAGCGTTAATATTACAAACTATAATTTCAAGTCTTGTGTACTCCATGAAAACGAACCCATTAAATTATTGACTGTTGCTAGATTAGTAGAAAAAAAAGGATTAGAATACTCCATCAAAGCTGTTAGTAAAGTTATTAAAGAAAATCCAGAACTTAAAATCAATTATAGAATAATAGGGTCAGGAAATCTCAGAAAAAATCTAATTGAATTAATTGAGCAATTAGAAGTATCTAATCAGATTCAACTGTTAGGAGGAATGCCTCAAACAGAAGTCAAAGAATTATATAAAGATAGTCATATCTTCATTCTATCTAGTATTACAGCTTCTAATGGAGATCAAGAAGGTTTGCCCACTGTTTTACAAGAAGCCCAAGCCATTGGCTTACCAGTTATATCCACATTCCATAGTGGTATTCCTGAAACAATTGTAGATGAAAAATCTGGATTTCTTGTTCCTGAAAAAGATGTCAATGCTTTAGCGGAAAAACTGCAGTATCTTGTTAGAAATCCTCAAGTTTGGTCAGAAATGGGCTCACAAGGTAGAAAATTTGTAGAAAATAATTATAATATGGATAAAGTCATGGATCAATTGGTAGAGATTTATGAAAAAACACTTAACTAAATAAAGATTAACTATTACAATGAATGTCGTCTTTTTCTCACATTATACCGAATTATATGGTGCGAATCGCTCTCTACTTAATTTAATTGATGGCTTAAAAAACTATTCTGTTAATTGCTATGTAATAATTCCCAAGAAAGGGGCAATGATGCAATCCCTTAAATCCCGTAATATTCCCTTTGCCATTATTCCCTTCGAATGTTGGATTGATTGGCCAAAAAGATCAGGTAATTCCCTCAAAAAAAATTATAGGAAAATTCAACGTTTATCCAATAATATAAAACTACTTCCTAAATTAGTAAAAACGATTAATGAATGGAATATTGAAATAATTTATACTAATTCTACGGTTACTAATATAGGGTTTTTATTATCAAAACTATTAAACATTACTCATGTTTGGCACCTTCGGGAATTTGTTGATCTTGATTATAATTTTAGCTTTGATTGGGGAAAAAATATAGTGACATATTGTCTTGAAAACTCAGCAGCAACCATTGCTATTTCTACAGCTATTGCAACTCATTACTTTCAAGCTAAATCAAATCCATCTCTTTCGATCATTTATAATGGTGTAGCCTCTAAATCGAAATTTGACCAACTTTATCAAAAGCGTTATCCTTACCCTTTTAACCAAACAAAAACCTATACCTTTTCATTAGTAGGTAAAATTTCTCCCCAGAAAGGTCAAGAAATCGCTATACAAGCCATAGGAATATTAGCAAAAAAATATCAAAATATTCGTCTGATTCTGGTAGGTTCGGGAGAAAAAAATTATGAGATATATCTTCAACAATTAACTCATGAATTACAAATCGCCGATAAGGTTGAGTTTTGGGGCTATATCAAAGACCCTTTTCAAGCTTATCTCGCTTCGGATGCAGTTCTCATGTGTTCTCTCAACGAAGGTATGGGTAGAGTAACAGTAGAAGCGATGGGGACTTGTCGTCCCGTTATCGGTTATGATAATGCAGGAACTTCAGAGTTAATTGAACATGAGCTTACAGGGTTACTTTATCAAAAAAATGAACCGCAACCATTGGCATTGTGTATGGAAAGATTTGTAGAAAATGTTTCTTGGTCTCAACAGTTAGGTGAAAATGCCTGGAAAGTAGCCAGCGAAAATTATTCAATTGAAAACTTTGCCAAGCAAGTTTATCAAGTTTTATCGTCCGTACACAGCAACAATTAAAAACTGTATTTGATACCATAGTCCCAAAAACTTGAAAGTAATTACAATATAGATTAGTTGAAATTTTATGCCTCAAACCTCAGTTAATAGCCCTAAAATTTTTTTGAAAAATCCCCTTGGATGGTTATTAAGTTTCTGGGAGTTTTCCCGTCCTCATACCATAGTCGGAACCAGTCTAAGTGTCTTAGCTTTATACTTAATTGCTTTAGCAACCATTGAAGATAATATTACTTTTAAAAATATTCAATACTTACTGGTTCCTTTGATAGCTTGTTTATGTGGAAATGTTTATATTGTTGGATTAAATCAACTAGAAGATCAAGAAATTGATAAAATTAATAAGCCCTATCTTCCTCTTGCTTCAGGAGATTTGTCTGTTATTCAAGGACGTTATATCGTAACAATTACCGGTATCTTGGCTTTAATTATTTCTTTATTAGGAAGTAGATGGCTAGGGGGAACTGTGGCAATTAGTTTAATGATTGGAAGTGCTTATTCTTTACCTCCTATTCGATTAAAACGTTTTCCTTTGTTGGCTGCTTTTTGTATTTTTACAGTCAGAGGAATTATTGTTAATGTAGGACTATTTCTTCATTTTACTTATGCTTTTACCAATCGCCCTTTTTTAGTTCCCACAGTTTGGATATTGACAGCATTTATAGTAATTTTTACTATTGCGATCGCCATTTTCAAAGATGTTCCTGATATGGAAGGAGATAAAGAATATAATATTACAACTTTTACCATTTTATTAGGGAAAAAAGCAATTTTCAAAATTTCTTGTGCTATTATTATTGCTTGCTATTTAGGAATGATAATAGGGGGACTTTCCTCTATTTTTAATATCAATCAAGGATTTTTAATATTTTCTCATTTTGGGTTATTAATATTATTGTTATGGCGAAGTCAGAGGGTTGATTTAGATGAAAAAGATTCTATTGCTCAATTTTATCAGTTTATTTGGCGATTATTTTTCTTAGAATATTTACTATTTCCTCTGGCTTGTTTATTGGCAGGCAATATTGAATAAATATTTTATTTAGTAATGTTTTGTACTGTAAATTTTTCTATTTATGTTGGGTGATCTCCTCATAAAGTGGTAACATTAAATTTGCTTTATCCATAGACAAGGAAGCCATAAAACAGATGGCCATAGCTTATATTATCGGACTAGGAAGATCGGGAATTGCTGCAGCAAAATGCCTCAAGCAAGACGGGTGGGACGTGATCATTAGCGATCGCTCTACCTCCTCCAATTTAAACCATTTACAGCAACAACTACAAGCAGAAGGAATCACCGTTGAATTAGGTCATACCCCTAACTTAAATTCTACTACCATACCTGAATTAATTGTTGTTAGTCCTGGGGTTCCTTGGGATATTCCTTTCTTAATAAAAGCCCGTGAGCAAAAAATTGATACCATAGGAGAATTAGAATTAGCTTGGCGATATCTTCAGTCATCTCCTTGGGTAGGTATTACAGGAACCAATGGCAAAACCACCACCACCGCTTTAGTTGCAGCTATTTTTCAGGGCGCAAAATTAAACGCACCCTCTTGCGGTAATATTGGTTATGCGGCTTGCGAATTAGCCTTATCTCAATTGAATAAAGATAACACGGATAATTATGATTGGATCATTGCAGAAATTAGTAGTTATCAATGTGAATCATCTCAACAATTAAGCCCTAAAATTGGTTTGTGGACAACCTTTACAGCTGATCATTTAAGTCGTCATAAAACCCTAGAAAATTATTACGCAATTAAAGCATCTTTACTATATCGTAGCGAATATCAGATTTTTAATGGTGATGATCCTTATTTACATCAAACAGGGTTACATCAATGGGCTGATGCTTATTGGACTACTGTAAAAGGAAAAGAAAATTTACTGTGTGATTCTAGTAAAGGGGTTTATATTCAAGATAATTGGGTTGTCGCTTTTGGGGAGTTAATTTTACCCTTAAATCTCTTTAAGATGCCAGGTTTTCATAACCAACAAAATCTATTAATGGCTATTGCAGCAGCCAGATTAGCTGGTATTGAAAAAGGGGCAATCGCCTCTGCAATAGCAACCTTTACAGGGGTTCCTCATCGTCTAGAATATATCACAACTATTGACGGAATTGATTTTATTAATGATAGTAAAGCAACTAATTATGATGCAGCAGAAGTAGGTTTGTTATCTGTACAATCTCCTATCATTTTAATAGCAGGAGGAGAAGAAAAAAAGGGAGATAATAGTAAATGGATCGCACAAATTAAGTCAAAAGTTGCCAAAGTCTTACTCATCGGTGAAGCTGCTGAAAACTTTGCCAAACGTCTTCATGATTCTGATTACCACGATTATGAAATCATTGACACAATGGATAAAGCAGTAAAAAAAAGTTTGATTTTAGGAAAAGAAGTTAATGCAAAAGTAGTTCTTTTATCTCCTGCTTGTGCCAGTTTTGATCAGTATCAAAGCTTTGAACATCGAGGAGATAATTTTCGAGAATTATGTCAACAATTAAAATACAATTGATTTAATATTAGTTACTTGAGAACTAATAAAATAAAATAAAATTAACTAATAAGTTCTTCTTCTACTTTGTTTAAGAAATAATATTCCATTTTTGATAAAAAGTAGAGTATCGATCCGTATTTCTCTATAATTTTTTCCAAAAATTAATAGATGATTTCAGTAATTTTACGAATCCGTTTATTTCATAGTAATAGTTACTCTAGGACTAGATGGATTAAATTATTGATTATTAGACTAATTGAATCTTTATTAATATTACTTCTAACCAAACATTAGAAGGGATGTAATACCTGTATACACTCATTATATTAAACAAATCATTTTTTAATCATCATAATTTTTTATTTCTCTAAAAAACAAATTTTTTGTTATGAATAGCAACCAAACTTCTATCGAATTCTCTTCAGCTAACTATTCAGGAATTGAAAAAAATCAACCCTTTCCTAATCCATTCGTGACAACTTAAGGCTGTAAGTCAGATGTCAAGGGAGTTTTGCCTTACAACTTTAATTTCAAAAGTTACCTAGAAACGGAAGAGAAAAGTTAGCGTATGCTGTCCGCTAACAAAAATCTTAAAACTCTCTTTCTTTAGCTTTATAATTGATAGTAATACTAAAGATTTTTCTGGTTAAGATATTTAGGCGTAAGTTAGAGATTTAG
>NETF01000006.1 GCA_002172675.1 unicellular cyanobacterium SU3 | reverse complement strand
TTAAGTCCAATCTTCTATTATATAAAACAAACTTATGTTTAAGGAGGTTTTTTGGGCTGTTTCAACGTAAATTGGCGATCGCAGATTAACGTTTCGCCTCTCTGAAACTGAGTTTGTGATCTACTGAGACTTCAAGTGATACCATCTCTTATTTCTTTACGCAGGGGGGAACTGGATATTACATTCCTCTATATCAAAGAGAATATAGTTGGGATGATGAAAATATTGAACAGTTAATGGATGATATTTGTTCGGGGGTTTTTGACCTTTTAAATGGAGAAGATAAAATCCATTTTATGGGAACAATTATCTTAGTGATGGAAAATGATGTAGCTAATAATATTAAACCTCAAGATCATCGAGCCATTCCTTCTCGTATAGATAATGTAATTGATGGACAACAGAGAATTTCAACCATCGCTTTACTAGCTTGCTGTTTATATCAAAAAATTTATGAAATTCAAAAAAAACTTCCTCAAAGTTCTGATGTATATGATTTAGAAGGTTTAAGAGAAGCGGCTGAAACTTATTTAGCCAATCTTAAAGAACTTTTTTCATTTGACTTGATGCGTGGTAAACCAAAACGAAAACCAATCATCATTAGAGGTTCATTAGATGGTTGGACATTAGATGGACAAGAAAGTAAACATTACCAATCTGATATCTCTTCTTATTTAGCTAATTTTATTAGAGCCGTTGATAACCCTGATGTTCAATTTCCGAAAGCGAGAAAAAATTCTTTAGTTGCAGATAATATAAAACTCATTCAAGAATGGTTAGATAAAGTTCAAACCGCTCATCAAGGAAAAGATGATGATTATCCCCCCGCTTGGAATATTATCGAAAACATTAAGCAATCAGAATTATGGGACTATGAACGTCCAGATTTATTTCAATCTGTAAAAGATTGTGAAAATATAGAGGTTAATTCATTAGATAGAAATCAAAAATATATTTGTTCTCTTGTACAATTATTTGCTTTTTCAAGTTATCTTCTTGAACGCTGTTGTTTTACAGTAATTAAGCCTGTATCACAAATTCGAGCATTCGATATGTTTCAATCTTTGAATGCTACAGGAACTCCCCTTACAGCCATTGAAACCTTTAAACCTCTTGTTGTTAATATTGCTGATTCTGAAGGGAATGGATTTAAAGACTCTAGTTTTGAAAAATCTTTTACACAAGTTGAACAATTAATGAAAAATTTACGAAGTGCATCTAGTAAAAATAAAAGAACCAACGAATACTTAACTTTGTTCTCTTTAACTTATGAAGGAAAAAGTTTATCAAAGCAGTTTAGCACTCAGAGAAAATGGTTGATTGAGAAATTTCAAAAAGACTGTTGTGAGCAGGAAAATGAAGATTCTTCAATAGAAGATAAAACAGAATTTATCCAACAGATGGGTAACATAGCTATCTATTCTCAAAAGGTTATTTATTCTCCGGCTAATTTAAGAGACTCTTTGCCAGAACTTTCTTATCTAAGTGAAGCCGAAAGAAAAATAGCTTCCTTCTGCTTATTATACCTGCAAGAAGCTAATCATAAAATGGCACATACAATTTTAAGTCGTTTTTATGCTTTAACAATAGGTTCTCAAAATCATTCTGAAGATTTAGAAGAAGAAAATCAGAAAAAAGCTCAAGAAAACTTTGCTGCTGCTTGCCAAATAGTAGCTGCATTTTTTACTTTGTGGCGTTCTGCTTTACCGAACACAGGATTAGATAATGTTTATAGAAGCTTACTTCAGCAACAAATGTCATGGAAACAAGGAAATTCTCAAGTAACCCTAGACAATTTAAAAATTCATTTAAAAAACGCACTTCAAGAAAAGGGAATAGGAACACAAGAAATATGGCTCAATAAAGCCATTAATTATTTGAGGTATGATAACGTCAAAAAAGTTTGTCGCTTTTGTCTGTTTATGACATCACAAGACACTATTTCAGACTCCGAAGAACTTGGTTTAATGAAAATAGGTAAACCTAAATCATCTCCATCTTATCTAGAACCTAGTCAATGGCTATCTAAAGATTTAAAAAGTATTGAACACATAGCACCTCAAAAACCAAATTCAACATCGGATTGGGATCAAGCTTTATATGACAATGATGATTATGAACAGATTGGTAATTTAACCTTACTTCCTACAGAAATAAATAGTTCTGCTGGAAATAAACAATGGATTGAAAAATGGATTTATTGTCGTCACCTAGCTGAAGTAGATCCAGACAAATTATCTGAGTTAAGACAGGAAGCAGAAAGTTATGGGTTTAATTTAAAGTCTTCTACCATTGAACTGTTAACTCAAGCCTCTTATTCTCATCATATCAATCCAATTGTAGAAATTGGCGCAACAGGAAAATGGGATAAAGAGTTAGTTGAAAAGCGAACTAAACGAATCTGTGAAATCTTGTGGAAGCGTTTGTATGAGGAGTGGTTATCTTAAGTGACAAATTTAGTTCAAGTAAACTAAGCAATAAAAATAATTTAGCTTCTGATTTTTTATCAAACAAATTTTAGAGATTTTATGACTTCTAATTATACTTTCAAAAAATCAAAATGGATTACCTTTCTCCGTCAATACGGGCCAATTCCTCGTAATGATAATATGTATGATGAGACAATTCAAGAAGCCTTAAAGAAAAATAAGATTCAACCCATCAGTTTTGAAACCCCTTACTTAAAAGAATTAATCGATAACTTTCAATCTGACTTCCCTAAATCGGTGATTCTCACAGGAACAGCAGGAGATGGGAAAACCTTCTGCTGTCGAGAAATTTGGGAAAAATTAGGGGGTTCAAAAGAAGAGTGGGAAACCAATCAAGAAATATATAAATTACCACTCTTACAAAAAACTCTAATTATTATAAAAGACCTCAGTGCCATTCAAGACGAAGAAAAAACCAAACTATTACCTCAAATAGCAGAAGCGATCATCGACCCCTATCATACCGATAAAGTTTACTTAATTGCTGCTAATGATGGACAACTCATCGAAGCATGGAATATTGCAGAAAACACTCCTCATATAGAAAAAGCACGTCAATTAATTGAAACTTTACTGGTAGAAGAAAAAGAAGAAACCCCTGAGTTAAACCTACTTCTTTATAACCTGAGTCGCTTAAATAACGAAGAAATCTTTTCTCGCATTCTTGATGCAGTTTTAAATCATCCTGGTTGGGAAGAATGTAGTCAATGTCCCTATCAAAACCCTACAGATATTCAGGAACGCTGTCCCATTTGGGAAAATAAAATTCGACTCGAAGGAAATAACAACCAACAGTTGATGAGACAGCGAATTATTGACATTCTCGAATTATCTCGTCATAAAGGAACCCATCTTCCTATTCGTCAATTACTTCTCCTTATTTCTAATATCATCTTAGGACATCCTGATGTCAAAGATAAACTACTAAACTGTAACCAAATTCCTAAAATTACAAATCAAAAGACAGGTTATTTAGCTAGTCCTTATAGTAATCTATTTGGCGAAAATCTTTCTAGCAGAAAACGAAACAAAACTGATGTATTTGTTGCTTTAAGATATTTTGGAATTGGTACAGAAAGCAGTAATTATATTGATAATATTCTTATTTTTGGAGAAGATGACCCAGACTTAAAACAAGATTATGAAAACCTAGTCTTAACAGATACTTACTATGGCGCACATCAACAATTTCGTATTGCTCAAAAAAGCTATTTAGAAAGCAATGATTCTCAAGACAGTAAAGAAGAATTCTTAAATATGCTTCACACACAAAGACAGCGATTATTCTTTACTATTCCTCATCATAGAGTAGCCGCGTTAAACCTATGGAACTTAACCGCTTTTCAGTATGCAGGAGACTATTTAGAAAAAGTCTGTAGACCATTAAAACACAATAAAACAATTCCTAAATATCTCATTTTCCAATTAGTTAAAGGAATTAATCGTATTTTTACCGGCTTATTGATGAATAATCAAGATCAATTAGTTTTAGCAACATCTGGTAGTTATTCCCAAGCAAAAATTAGTCGAGTCTTTGAAGAATATATTTCTGTTATAAAAAAACGAGGCGAAAGTGTCGCAGTTGAATTAAATCATGACCATAATGCTCCCGATTTAATTATTTCTCTATCTTCCCACCCTGAAGTTGACCCTATAAAACTCCGATTAAATTTAACTCGCTATGAATACTTAAATCGAGTGGCAGAAGGAGCATTACCCAGTAACTTTTCCCAAGAATGTTATGAGGATATGTTAGCTTTTAAAACTCGACTGTTAGGACAACTTAATATTAGAAGACAAAAAGAAGAAGAAGCTGACGAAAGTGAGACTTCGGAGATGATTATTCGTTTACTAGAACTTAATACCGATGGAATAGCTAATGAAAGAACCTTGGAGATTCAATTATGATAATAAAACGTCTTCCTAAACCTAAATCTCACAGTAAAACCCATAGAGAAACTGAAATGTGGGTTGATGAAGCTATTTGGGGTCATCGTCTTTATGATGAACAAACCCCTTGGTTAACCCTTCTAGAATTTTTAGGCATTGTTCAAACACAATTAGAAAGAGAGCAAGCTTTTATTGAACCTGAAAATCATCAATTAGAATATCGATCTTATAGCCGTCTTTATTTACGAAATATCCTGTTTAATAATCCTTTTCTAGAAGCAGTTTATGCAGAATATCCAACAGATGAAGAACGTTGGCAACAATGGTTAATCTTAATGAATGATAATTGTGGAGGAATTAATAATAATCATCCTGATTTTAGTTATTTACAAGAACGCTTTATAAGTTTTCGGGACTTTCTAGAAGTGGTAAGATTTCTTCAATCTAATGCCATTGAAGGGGATAGTAATAAACGTTGGACTTCTAAATTTGTCTTTCCCTATGGGGTTAATTGTCTTTATGAGGATTTAAGAATTAGTAAGAATGGTTATAGCAATGACCGTCGTTTCTTTGCCAGAAATGGAGAATTACTTTATCTCATGATTAGTCGTAGTTCTTTAAAATCAGACATTTTAACCCATCTTCAAAACTTAGGAATAATAGATAATCAACAATCGAGTAAATGGAATAAATTAGTTGCTACCCTTCAACCTAATGATCATTCTGATACAAAACCAAGAGGAAAAGATAGCAGTCCTCCCTATCTTCCCTATGAACATCTTGATGAATTTGATAACTTAGCTAATGATTGGATAAATCTATTTAATTGTCATCTTCCTGACTATGATTCTTTACCCCATTTAGTTACTATTACAGGAGTCCATTTAGTCATTTACTTACTCAAACGAGCTAAGGCTGTCTTAAATAATGAAGATGACCCTAGATTCTCCTTAGAAAGTCCCTTACATAGTCAAGAAAATCTATTATTTAAGTCAGAAACTCTAGCCAATACTAATGAAGAACCATTAAACTTAACAACCAGCTTAAATAGTCAAGAAAATCCTCAATTAGAGTCAGACAATTTTAAAAATAAAGATAACTCTAAATTAATATCACAAAGAAGCTCAAATAATCAAGATAGACCTCAATTAGTCTTAGAAATTATTGCTCCCAAAAAAACGATTATTCGTGACCTAGCTTCCGATGCCTTTTTAAACAATAATAACCTGAGTAAACGAGCAGTTGAACACTATATAAAAAGACTGTCTCAACTTCCAGAATGGCAAACCTGTCTTAACTCTGCCAACTCCATAGAAGATGCCTTAGAAATTATCAAGGAAGAAATTTACTATAAAAAGGATGAAATCAAATGTAATTCTACCGATGAACTATTAGAAGAAATTCGTCTCTCAGCAATTACTAGACATAAACAGCACGTTGGTCAATTTCATAGTAAGTGGACAAAAGAAATTGGACTCGCTTCGAGCAGGGGGAGTCGTCGCACCCGATATGCACCCACCGACTCCCTATTAAAAACCTTGGTACTTTGTTGTGTCCCAAAACGCATGGAATTTCAAGAATTTTTAGACACACTCTATCAAAAATATGGCTTCATAATTGGTGAAAAACAAGCCATTGACATGATTCAGCGCAAAGAAGCAGACCTTGAAGCTTTTTCTGATAATGCAGAACGTCTCGAACAACGCCTCGCATCCTTGGGGTTACTCAAACGCCTTTCCGATGCTTGTGCTTATGTCCTTAATCCTTACACTGTGGAGAGAACTTAAATGGGTTCTATTGATTTAATTGGCCAAGTAGCGACAAAATTTCTCAGAGAATCCCTAAATACAGAGGATTCAGACGGAGTTGCTCGGTTTATCTTAGACCGTTTAACAGGAGAACAAGTCACGAACATTTGTCAGTCTATTCTCGCTACCCCTGACTTATCTCCCCACATTAAAATCCAAATTCCTCGCACTCTAGTGGCAGGATATAACCTTCCTGAAGCTATTTTAACCGATGAAAAGACCGTTCACCTACGCCATGCTCCCTGTGACCGCCCTTGTCTGCTATTAGCTAATACTAACGATGACCAAGGACAATCTTTAAAAGATATTTCTGCCTTGGGTGCAGGACTCTTAAAAGAACAAATTGAAATTTGGGTAGACGTGGCCAGTGAAGGCTTAGATTTACCTGATGAACAATTAAAATACTGGAACAAAGCGTTAAAAGGACTACTTGCAGCCAGCGAATGCAGTCTAGAGCAATTTGCGAACTATGTCATGGATACTCGTCAACGCATCGCCTCAGAAAGTGTTCCTATCATTAATGCCTTGGGATGGGCTTTACCTGCCTTACGTTTACCCCGTGATTCGGGGTATTTTGAAGCCATACCCCAAAAAACTTGGGGACACGCCCAAAAGTGGCAACAAAAGTATCAACAGGCGGTTTCTAAACGGGGTTATCTGTTACTCAAACAAACCCCTACCCGTAAACCCATTGAAGAAACTGAGTTACAATCGACCTTTGAGAAGGTTAAAGAAGACATTCCTGAGCAAGCTCATTCTATTATTCAAGCCTTCATTAAAAGTCCGCCAGAATGGAATGAACAAGGGAAAGCTTTAACTAAATTTGAATGGGAAATAGATAATATTCACGCTATTTTTAGTGGATTAAAAACAAAAAAAACCGACTTATATAGTTTAACCAAACAATTTTATGAAGATGAATACCCTGATAGTTTAACCGAATCTGAATTAGACTATCTAGAGACATTAAAGAAAAGAAAAGCCAAAGAAGCTAACGAAGAAGACAAAGAATTTTATGATAACCATCGGTCTGAATTAGAAAATGACCGTACTCTCAAAACCAAATGGGATAAATTTGTCTACGGTCAACCTATCGAATGCACTGACTTTTTAGTGGGTTTAGTTCAAGCCTTTGAGCGACTCTTTGACCAAGCTGATTCTCAAGAAAATCCGACTCAATTAATTATTAAAACTCAAAAAAGTTCCCGTAAAAGTAAATGGTTAGAACTCAATGCAGATATAGGATTATATTTTTCTACAAGGTATAGAGGTATTGAACAGTTAACCTATCCTGAAATTACTTGGGAGACTCACTGGCTGTTTAAATATGATGAATTATTAGAAACTGAACAAACGAAAAATAAGAAAAAGTATAAAAAAAATGTTTCTGTAGCTAAAGCAGCTTGTGAAATCAAATTTTATGTAGAACTTCGTTCTTGTTTTTCTCAAGAATTAATCAGCAAAATTCAATTAATTTGGAAAGGAAATCCCAATAGTATTGGAATGGAACTTCATGATGACTTAAGCCGTTTAGTTAATTCCAATCATTCTGCCTTTTTTATCTCTCAAGTATCACGGGAATTAGTTAGCAAAAAAGGTCGCCTTCAAGGAATTTCTCTAGATGATGTCGGGACTTTAATGGCTGCCTATCGACAAGATAGAGGCTCTTTAGTCAGTAAATATGACCGAAAACAAGACTTAGCAAAACAGTTTCCTATGGCTCTTAAACAAGCAGTTCAAGATAATCGCTTATCTTCAGAATCCGCAGAAATAATTAAACAAGCTTGGGAACAATTTAAAGAAACTTATACAAAAGCCCTGAATAGTTGGTTAAGTCAAGAAGGAATTTCTCATCCTGATTTAATCCACCAATGCGATGACTATCAAGAACTTCTTAAAACTCTCCTTAATCATGCCCTTGGCGATACTAACCGAGTGGAATTAATTGAACCTATTTTACGCTTAGGGTGTGTGGAAGTCAAACGAGGAAAACCTGCTGCTATTATTACGCCTTGGCATCCCTTAAGATTAGCTTCAGTAAGCATTAAAGCCCGACAAATTTCAGGATTACTGAAACATATTCTTTCAACAGAAGACGTTAATTTTGGAGATTCCCGTTTATTCTTCTCTGATTTAAGAAATGAACTCACTCACCCTTATTATCCGGAAGTTTGTTTAGGTTATAAAGGGAATGAACCTTTATTACTTTATCTGTCTGATACAGTCAATGATTACAGTCTCCTTGAACAACCAATAAAAGATATAACTCAACAGTCTACCCATGAAGACCCCAAAAAAGCAGCCCATAAACTGCTAGACTTAATGAAGCGATACCTCGAATTACTACCCCACGAAAAAACAAATTTGAGTATCATTCTTTATCAATGTGACTCCACTAGACTTCCCCAAACAGTTATTACAAAACTAAGTGAATTACAAGACAACTATAATGAAGCTCGTTGTCAAGTCATTTTATGTCATCGAGATTCCCCCAAATTAAGTGATTTGTATCAGCAACTCATAGAAAGTTCTCAAACCGATGCAGATGCTTTTGTCGCTAGTGAAGGGACTCACGATTTTATGGCCAGACTGCGAATCAGCGTCATGTCGAACACATCATCTTCATCTAACGGAAAAATCGCTGATATTGTCTTTCTCCAAGATATCATTTCCAGACAAGCAGAAATAGTTTGGCAACCGACCCCTTTATCTAACGATAACCCCGATATTCTCAAGCACGTTCCTACACGCTGGTCAAGAAAACGTCCTGCTGCTAAAGACGAATTAAAATCGACGGTTTATTTAGTCTGTCCGAGTCAACCATCTGTAGGACAAACTTATTTAGATGCCATTTATAGTAGTTTAAAACGGGTAGATTGTGCCGAACATCAGCATTTTCTTCCTGCAAGACAGATTTCCTTCCAAGATGAAGACACTAGCACAGTATTTAAAGAAGTTCATCGTCTAGGAGAATGGGTCGTTAATTATGATGATTTACTCGAAAGAAGACAATTAATCAATCAAGGTGTTAATGTCATTCGCTATCAACAAAGTCGCAGCGATGACCGTAATTTTTTAGTATCTTCTAATGCTCCTTTGAACCTGTTACAAGTCCTTGTCAAACGCCGTTTAGAAGGCTTAAATTTAGACTTAGATGAAATCACTATCAAAACGTTAGCAGAACAGTTTATTGAGCAAGCTAAAGACATTTCAGGGGATATTATATTACGAGCAGCCAAAAGTGGTAAATATGCCAGTGAATTAATGGGAGTGGTATTAAGTAAAGCTTTATTATTATCTGAATTAGGAGAAGAACATCCTGTTGGTTGGTATTTTTTAGATGACTATGCTAGTTGGTTAGGACAAAAAGAAGGAAGAATTGCTGATATTTTAGCTATCAGTCCTCAAATAAAAAATGAGCAACCTGTTCTTAAAATAATTATTTCTGAAGCTAAATATATTGAAAGTAATGGATTAAATGATGCCCGTAAAAGTTCCCAACATCAATTAAGAGATACCGTTGAACGAATGGCTAATGCTTTATTTGTAAGTCCAGGGCGACTTGACCGAGATTTATGGTTATCTCGTTTAGGAGATTTATTATTAGATGGAATTGAATTTAATTCAACTGATTCAATTTCCATTGAAGAATGGCGAAAAGGTGTTAGAGAAGGCACGATTCCCCTTGATTTATCAGGGTATTCTCATGTGTTTATCTCCGGACCTAGCGATACCTCTGTTAGTAACGACCAAATCCCAATTGCTAAAGTAGATAGATGTTATCAAGAGATATTTAATCGAGAAACTGTTCGTCAATTAGTATTAGCTATTCATCACCAACATCCCTTAGCATCTATTAGAGAACAATTAGGAGATGAACAACCTTGGACAGTTTCAGAACCAAGATTTCCTGCTGATAGAGTCGTTTGGGTAAATCCTATTTTAGAATTACCAATCATTGATTATTCAGCTTCATCAGAAAAGATAACATCTATCGAAAGTTTAACGACAGAATCTACTGAAATAATAGTCAACAGGACATTGCCAAACGAGAATCTAACAACAATTAATTCAAACCAAAAGCCAACCCTTGTTACTTCTCCTGAAAATATTTATCCTAGTCACAGCATAAATTCTTTACAAACTCCTAATAATGCTGCTAATAATAACCATCCTGTTAACGGCATGAATCCCCAAACAAATACTAATGGAGTTTCTAATAATAATAGTCAAAGTAACCACTTCAATCCATTAAATTATACAAATAATAACAAAAATGAGGATAAGAAAACAGTTAATAATATAACACAAATAACTTGGGCTAATCCTGCTTTAGCGACATGGATTAATCAACAAAATAAATCTAACATCAATGATCAAGAAGCAGAAAAATGGTTAGAAGAAACTGTTTCGACACTACGAAAAGCTCTAATTAACTATGATTTACAAGCTAAAGTATTAGGACAAAGATTAACCCCTAATGCTGCTTTAATTCGTTTTAAAGGCTCAGATCGTCTCAATATTAAAGATATTGAAACTCGTCGTTCAAGTCTATTAACAACTCATGGGTTAAAAGTCATCAATATCTTAGGTGCGCCTGGGGAAATTATCGTTTCTATTGCACGTCCCCAACGAGAAATTATTTCCCTTTCTCAAGTATGGAAACAACGACAAATTAATCTAAACGCAGGAGTTAATCTTAGTTTCATCATTGGAGTCAAAGAAATTGATGGAGAATTACTATATCTTAATTTAGGAGAAGAATTTGCCCACCTTCAACAACACGCCCCTCATACTTTAATTGCCGGAGCAACCGGAAGTGGTAAATCAGTCTTATTAAGAAATCTTCTCTTAGATGTCTGCGCTACTAATTCTCCAGAATTGGTAAAAATTTACTTAATTGATGCTAAACAAGGAACCGATTATTTCCCTTTAGAAGACTTTCCCCATTTAACAGAAGGAATTATTACTGAACAAGATCAAGCCATTGAAGTATTTGAAAAAATTGTTAGCGAAATGGATTCTCGTTATCAACTATTTAGAGAACAAAAAGTTAATAATTTATGGGGTTATAATCAAAAAGTTTCTGCTGAAAAACAATTGCCTATTCTTCTTTTAGTTCATGATGAATTTGCTGATTGGATGTTAGTCGAGGAATATAAAAATGCTGTATCTTCTGCTGTACAACGCTTAGGAGTTAAAGCAAGAGCAGCAGGAATTCATCTAATTTTTGCCGCGCAACGTCCTGATAATAATGTTTTTCCCATGCAGCTTCGAGATAACTTAGGCAATCGCTTAATCTTAAGAGTTGAGAGTGTAGGAACCTCAGAAATTTCTTTGGGACAAAAAGGAGGAGAATGTCTTCTAGGCAAAGGACATTTAGCAGCAAGACTACCAGGGGAATCAGATTTAATATATACTCAAGTGCCATTCTTATCAAATGAAGAATTTTCCTTAGTTGCTGAAGCAATTAAACAGGATTTAAGTCAAAATCTATGACAATTCAACCCATTTACCTTGACTACCATTCAACCACTCCCGTTGACCCCAGAGTGGCTGAATTAATGGTCTATTACTTAACTACCGCCTTCGGTAACGCCAGCAGTATTGACCACAGCTACGGCGACGAAGCAGAAAAAGCCGTTTCAAAAGCCCGTCAAGAGATCGCCCAACTGATTAACGCTTTCCCCAAAGACATTATCTTCACCTCTGGCGCAACGGAAAGCATTAATCTCGCCATTCTTGGGCATATTCAGTCCCTCAATTCCCCAACACTCCCCCGCATCGCCGTTTCCCCAGTCGAACACAAAGCCGTTTTAGACACCTGCGAAATGCTGGCAAAAAAAAGACAAGCTGAACTCAATTACCTCAAAGTTGATGGTTTTGGGCGATTAGACTTAGAACACCTGGAAAATACCTGCGCTGATGGACTCTCCCTCCTCTGTGTTATGGCAGCCAACAATGAGATCGGCAATATTTACCCCATTGAAAAAATTGGTCAGATCGTCCAACAATACGAGATTCCATTCCTTTGTGATGCTTCCCAAGCTGTGGGGAAAATTCCCATTAACTTCAATGACTGGGGCATTACTTACCTGGCTATTTCTGCCCATAAACTTTATGGACCCAAGGGAGTCGGTGCATTAGTTACGAGAAAAGGCTATCATCTTGAACCGATTATCTTTGGGGGTGGCCATCAAAAAGGAATACGCTCCGGAACCCTCAACGTTCCTGGTATTGTCGGGTTAGGGGAAGCTTGTCGTCTGCGTCAATTAGAAATAGAGCAAGATGAACAGCAGATTGCTAGGCAACGAGATCGCTTACAAACCTTATTACAAGCGCAAATCCCTGATTTACAGGTTAACGGAAACATAAACGCTCGCCTTGCAAGTAATCTTCATATTTCTCTACCAGGGATTCCTAATAGCGCGATGATTGCCCGAATTCGCCATCAATTAGCCATTTCTACCGGTGCAGCCTGTTCATCGGGAGTCGCTACTCCTTCCCATGTATTGCGGGCGTTAAAGTTATCTGATGAGATGATTGAAGGGGCTTTACGCATTGGAGTTGGCAAATTTACCACTGATGAAGACATTGAGAAAGCTGCTAACATTCTGACAGTAGCGGTTGAAAAAATTCGCCCCTATGTTTCATGAAAAAGACAGCAGTTTTATCTAATTCTCAAATATCTAGGTTTATTGTTTATGGAAAAAATCACAGTCATTCAAATAAAGTTAATTATCGGTCTAATACAAATCTTGAGCAAATTTCAGATTGGTTAACTAAAATATTAGTAGGAGTTGGATTGACTCAACAAACATTTTTTCCACTCCCCTAAAGCTTCAACTTTCGCACCGCTTTTTGTTTCCTTCCTTCCCCCCGATGGTCATATTTTGCTGTTGTCGCTGGCGACGCATGACCCATCAATGCCTGTACCGTCAACAAATCCTCTTGCTCCGATAATAAATCCGTACCAAATGTTCGGCGAAAATCGTGGGGCGAAAAAGTCGCCACCCCTGATTGTTGCGCCCGTTTTTTCACCAACTTATAAATAGCATCCCCACTGGCAGCCATAAAACTGAGTTTAACCTTTCCCCCCTTATTCACCGGACAGATCAACGCCCCAGGTTCTCTTCCCCTCACCCTTAACCACCGCTCCACCATGGCCAACGCCTCCTCATTCAAATAAACCAACCGTTGCTTCCCCCCTTTCCCTTGACGCACCCGAATTGACCCCGTTTCACAGTCCAAATCTGCCAACGTCAAACTTACCAATTCCGCCCGTCGCATCCCCCCACAGCGTAAAATCGCCAACACCGCCCCATCTCGACAATCAATGGGATGATTCCCTTGACGACAACTTTCCATTAACCGATAGATTTCTTCACTGCTCAAAGCTCGTCCTCGCAGTTCCCCTGATAACTTCACCGAAGGCAAATCAACCGCCTTCGAGTAGTCAGGAGCTTCCATCAAATCCAGTCGGTATGCAACACAGAGAACTTGACGCAGAGCCACCAACATTTTATTCACCGTCGCCGGAGCCAGTCGCTGCATCAACGCCGTCCGAATGGCTGCCGTATGACGATAACGTAACTTCGACCAATCTAAGGTCATCGCATCACATTCCCCTTCCGTCAGTAAAGCCGAAATACTGTTGAGGGAAGAGCGCATGGTTCGTTGGGACTCAGGAGCAAGAGACCCCAAGTAAACCGCCGCCGGATGGAGAGTCAACGGCACCGGTTGAGCAAGTTTAACAGAGGCGATTTCTTCATCAGAGATTAGACGCATCGCGCTTGGAAATATATGTTCTCAATCTCTATACTTTACCTTCTTTTTCACTCTTGACTCCATATAATTAGAAGTAAAGAAGGACGTTCACCATGAGCATTTCACCTTTAAAACTCGATTGAATCAAGGAGGTGAAAATAACCTGGATAATCTCGATGCCTGCCTGTTTTCATTGTAATCGGCAAAAATCCAATAAAATAACTGTCATTGACCCCGAAAGCCATGATGAAAATCCCTTATTCAATCCTCGTCAAGACAACTGGAAAGAACATTTTATTAGACATATAGGATAAACCTTTATTAATTGGAAGTCTGTCTAGGATCTATTTTGGGAGGATGCCACCCTCCTTGTTTCCAAAATCGCCTTGCTTTGACGATAAACCCCTCATTATGATAATCATCATTAACATCAAGACGGTCACAAGTAGCTCGTCCAATGGCTGTGATTCCGATAATTTTTAAAGCATCAAATGTCCAAATAAAATGGTCAGCCCATTTATCTTGACGAGGGTTAAACAGATTAACTTCCTGTTGTGTTTTGGGGTCAATGGCGGTGGTAAAGTTATAACGATAACTATTACATCTTTGACAGGCTAACGCTAAGTTTTCAAGGTCATCAGAGCCTCCCATTGAACGGGGGTAAATATGGTCAATCTCAAATAAGGCAGCACTCGCTTCTTCCGGTGAATGGCAATATTCACATAAATAATTAGCTCTTTTTCTGACCAGTTGACGGGTAACTTTATCCACCATTTGATTGTGCAATAATTTTTGCATTGAGTAAGGTAAAAATCTGATTGAGTTCTAAAATTCCAGCTAGTTCGGCTTCTTCTTCTGGGTTAAGATTTTCAGATTTCTTTTTTGTGTTTAAATTATCTAAACGATTTTGTAAGTCTTCGTCGAATTTAAACAAATAAAGATTTTTAACTGGCTCAATTTGGATTCCTTTCTCAATCCAATGGGATGGTTTGACCATTGTTTCTGTAATCATTTTTGTCCTCCTTAATTTAATGATTGTCGCTTAGCTACACCTATTCTACTCAGCTTATTAGCTGACTAACAATCCCATAGGCCGTACTAAGACGCTCTCGATAATCAGGACAAATCTGTTGTAATTGTTCCCAACAGTTATTAACTTTTTGTTGACCCTCATTAAATAACTCAATTAATTGGTCATTAGAGGTGAATCTTGTATGGGGGGCTGGACTCGATTCTAAATCGGCTAAAAATTGAAGTAACCAATGGATATTTTCTTTGCTATCATTTTCGGTTTCAAGTTTAGAATCAATGCTTTTTTGATTAACACAAGTCTCTTGGTTTTCTTCTGTCAAAACAGGAGTTAATTGAGTCGGGTCTAAGGTCGATGATTGTGGGTCACTCTCTATTGTCACTGGTGACACTTCAGTGGACGGTGACGGGGAGACAGATTCTCCTGTCTGTGTTTGAGCCTCTGTCACCTCTGTCACCCCTTCGGCTCTGTTTCCCATCGGGGGTTGAGTTGATTGACAGTTAGGATTCGTATTATCTGTCATCATTGGTTGATTATTTACAGGAATTTTGCTCGTATGTTTGACATCTTCTGTCGGTGATAGTTCGGTGACATCAGAAGTTAATGAAACTAGATTAGTCGCTTCTGTCTTATTCGTTTTGGGTGACTCTGTGCTAACGGAGTTACTATCAGTTTCTTGACCTTGATTTTCCTTTAATTCCTCTCCATTTACTGTGGGATGATTCGGGGGATTAGGACAATTGGGACGATTAGGATTATCATCATTTGGGGGATTATCGTCAGGAGAATTAAAGATAGCTTTAAAGCGATAAAATCGCCCATTTTTTTCTAACTTTCCTTTGCCCATTTTTTCTAATTTTGACAGTAATTCTAGGGTATAAGCAGACACCGTGCGTCCCAATTCTTTTGCTCGACGACTAATGGCTTTAATATTACGATAAATCTCTCTGGGGGTCATACCATTAGGTTGAGTAATGGCTAAATCCCAAACTTTGAGTAAAATCGAACTGATACTATCAGTATCACTAGCCTTTTCTTGTACCACTTGAAAGGCACTACGGTAATAACGACAGACTTCAACTGCTCGTTCTAAGGTATCCAGTTGTAGTTCCCAAAAGTTGAGGGGCTGTGGGGCGAGGTGTCCTCGCCCCCTTGTACGCCCCGTGCGGTTACGGTCACAATAAAACTCGATAAAATGCAGGGCTAGGGCAATTCGCAATAATTGGGTCGGCAGTTTTCGCATCCATGCACGAATAGCGGGGTTAGGACTGCTTTCGGCTTGGCTTCCGATTTGTTCGACGAGATGGGTATAACGTATGTCTGCGTCTCCAGACAGTTTAATGGTTTCGGTAGGTAATTGGTCAAGCCAGTGATACAGGGGCGGTAGAAGGTCACTTAATTCACAGTAGCCTTTAACCCGTTTAGCTGGATAAATTTTAGGTAAGGCATAGAGAAACCGTGCTTGTAGACCTTGGGGGTCATTGGGGTCTTTAAAGGCTTGTCGAAATGCCCCTGGTTGAATGCCTCCGGCGATGTTTAAACGGGTTTCTTCAACAGCATAGGAGTCGTCTTCGGCATTGACACGGTCTACCAATGACCCGTCACCGTCCCACATTTTCAGCAAACATTCTAGCCCTTCATTTTCGCCACTACGGGCGTTAAATTGGTTGAGAGACTTAAACAGTCCAGCCAGTTCATCCCTTGCCCATAGAGAGCCATTTAACCCCTGCTCAGACAATCTTCGCATCACCGCTTGAATGGTGGCCACTTCAAAGACATATTTACGTTCCGGTTGGGGGGGTTCAGGGGAAGACTCATCTTGCTTCTTTTGGTTGAGAAGGTCTTTGTATTCCTTCAATTCACTGCGATAACGTTTCTTTTCTTGGTATTGTCGTTGTTTAAGAGGAGCGAGAATCACGCCTTCAGCACGGCTTTTGCCAGTGCCAGATTCTCCGACCAAGCAAGTCCAGGCGATGGTGGGTATCCTATGGGATTCTACGTCTAAGTTAATCCGTTTGCCAACTAGGGAGAGAACCGCAGGGAGAAAATACTGCCAAAGACTAACGGGGTCAATGTTGAGAATTTTCCCATCGTGAATGAAGGCTTTTGCTAGGGTTGAGGGGAGAATGTGGTTCAGGTTTAGGGTAGCGTGATGCCAGTCTACCAGTTGATTAAAGCGTTGATGATCTTCGGGGTGAATTTCATCTAGGGAGGTACGTAGGGCTTTAACTAATTCCCAAAAGGCAGGACGAGTGATCTGAGAACGGGCTTCAATGGTATCGAGTTGGTGGCGTTCTTCGTAGTCTTGTAACCCTTGTTTTAAGGTGGCGGTGACAGTGGTGACAGTCTCTGCAAGGCTTAAGGGGACAGGGTTTGAGGTGTCACTTGTTGTTGAAGTGTCACCGGTGACAGTGGGGGTTTGTCCCTTTTTTAACTGATTTGGGGCAGATGGGGAAGGAGTGTCATGATGACTTTTGGGAAAGGGAAAACGCCAGCCGTCTTGTTTGGCCATGTGGGCTAAGGTTCCGAGGGTAACACCGCCATTGGGACTAAAGGATTTCCATTTTTTCTCGCATTCCCCTGGTTTATATTTACTGCTTTGTTGACTCCATTTGTCCCATTCGTTTAACAGGGAGTCATCGACGCTATGGAGTGCCATGCCAACGGTTAACCAGTCGTCATAGTCGTCTCCTCGATAGGAAGATAACGCATCTAGGTAAGAAAGGGCAAAATCAAGTTCTGTCCATTGTCTGTCAAAACTGTTGTGATGAACGGACGAGGAAAACTTGGGTAAGGAAGAGGGTGGCGTTTTTGGAGAGGGGTCAACTGATTGCAGATTGCCGAGGGTAGATTGTTGAGGGCAGATTTTCCCCTGCTTGAAAGACAGGGGCTTGTTTCTTGGTGCGCTTTCCCGTGAGGAAACCTCCGCTTGGGTCGTACCGCTTTTTGCAATCTCCAATCTGCAATCTCCAATCTTCAATTTTCGGTCACTTAGCATTTGTTCTAATAGCCAAGTCGGGGCGATCTCGATCTCCACTTCATCGATGGCACACCCTTCAACCCAATGATATTGTCCCGTGATTGGGTGCATAGAGGGGGGTAGAACGGACTGTAAGTTAGTCCAACGTAGTTCGAGTTGTTCGGGCTTGTTATCGTCCCCTGTGGAGCCTGTTTTAAGTTTTTTGGTGCGGATAGCGTCTTTGTATTGTTCTGGGACTAGGAATAAATACTGGCAGCGTCCGGGGCGTTGTGAGGTGAAGGCGACGGTTTTGGGTAGGGGTTGGCCACCGGAGAGTTCTTGAATTTTATCAATGGCACTGGCCCCGTCTTGGTCAACGGCCATGAGGTAGTAGGTTTCGTTGTTTAGGGTAAGGGGGCGGCCGGTGAGTAAACCGAAGCCTTGGGGTTGAATTTGTTTAGTTTTTCCTTTGATGGGGACGTTAACACCACCGTTATCAATGGCTTCAATGAGTTGGGCAGCACTGAAGGGGCGATGTTGCCACCCGTCACCTAATGGTTGTTTGTTGTTGTTGAGGGGGACGAGGGGTAAGTCAAGCTTAGTGGCTGCGATGCGTCGCAGTCCGTTAATGAGTCGTAGGCTAATAGGGGTTAAATGGCTGATTTGGGTCATAGCACGTCAACGTTAAATGCAGTACGGCGACTCTTATTCTCACAGACCCTTTTTTAGTGTTTTGGGTGGCCGTTCAAACTATTCAAACTACTTAAACTATTCAGGGGATTTTTAACCTCTGAAACGCTTACAGGATAAGGGTTTCAAATTTTAAACGATCCCGAATAACCCCGAAACGATCCCGAATAACCCCAAAACGATCCCGAATAACCCCAAAACGATCCCGAATAACCCCAAAGTGTTTAGGAGCTATAAGTCTTATTTAATCTAGTCTATAGCCTATTGTTAATTTTTATGTCTGTTTAGGTGTTTTCTAAACACTCTAAACATAAACACTTGTTTTCGAGAGGTGTGAAAGGAAAAGGAGTTTCAACTTTTAAACGTTTCCGAATAACCCCGAAACGATCTCGAATAACCCCTAAACGTTTAGGAGCTATAACGCTTATCAAATCTAGCTTATAGCCGTTTGTGTTTTTAAATGTCAGTCTAATCTTTTAAACCAACATAAGCTAATATCTCAGCTATCAAGCTCGGTTGCAGCTTATGGGGATAGCGGTCATTTTCAATCTGAGAGAGGCGAGACGGTGAAATGTTAAGCTCTTTAGCCATTGCTCTTAAGCTTTCTCCTTTAGAGATACGAGCCTCCCTCACTCGTTGACCAAAGGGTTTAGAAGAGGATGGTTTAACGTTTGACTTAACGGATTTCGACTTTTTGTTGGGTGGTGGTGGTTGTTTAGCTTCAACAGGGTTTTTGGTGGGAGTTTCGGTATGACAAGGCTCTGGCTTTCGTTTAGGCAAGACTTCTGGTTGGGATAAAGTTCCGTGAAGCTGAAGCCAAATTTCAAACCAACCTTGGGGCTTTTTAATTTTCTTGTCGGGATCTACCCATTCGGGAACGTCCGGGTCGTAGTCAAATTTGTAGGGATATTGAAAGTTGCCTAAAGTGTTGGTGGCTCGGTCAAAACTACGCTTTAAATGTAAGGCTGTCACTCGGTTGGTTTTAGCTTCCTCTATTTCTTGCTCGTACCCGATCCGCTTCAGTAACGTCATTATTTGATACCGACCATTTTTGTGCTGTTGTAAGGCAAATAAAGCAAAATAAGCCAGTCTCAGTGCCATTTTTTCGCGGTAGGGGTCTAGCTTTAATGCTTCGCTGGTTAGATAGCCGAACTCTCGTAAATAGTCATGACCAGCAAATTTTTCAAACCATAAGCCAGGACTAAAAGTAATCTCGATGTCAATTAGGGTGTCATTGCCATAAAGCTCCTTTTGAATGACTTCAGTAATGCCAAAAATGTCCCAAAGATTAGATCGTTCAACCGTAAATATGCCTTTACTGCGGACTCGCCATTCCGGCACCCAAACTTCTAAACGTTTAAGTAAATAACAGTGATGGGCAATTTGCCTGAGCTTTTCTTCTTTGGGAAGGTATCGGCTGGTCTGATCTCCTTCATTTCGTTCAGATTTAGGGATGTACTGCCTCTTTTTGTTATCTTCCCCAAAATCAGCCAGCAGTTTTGAGGCTGAAACTTTAATCTTCTGATTCCAGGCATCGGGTTGGCGAAAAGCGATCGCTGCTAGTGCATAATGAAGTTTAAGGGTTTGTTCTCCAAACTGAGTCGCAATGACCTCTTTAGCTCGATAGGTGATTTCGGCCAAGTCTGTCAGGTCAAATCGATCTCTAATTTGCAGTTCAACTCGACCCGCCGAAAAATCTTTGCTCCCAGTAAAACTGGTGTCGTTGACAGTCCAAAAATCACTGCCTTTGACCCCTGCGGTGAAAACTGCGTCGGTTATGGCACAACTGGGACATTCTTCGTAAACCTTATTCTGACACAATCGAGATTCTGTAGATGACTTGTTCACTTGTTGTTGGTATTTTATCCCCAAGTTATTACTAGCCCTTTTCTTGGGATAAGAGGTATCCGCTTTATTCTTGATTGATTTACTGCTTGAAGAGTTCATTATAATGCGACTTGGGAAGTAGCGTCAATTAGGTAAACTTTGCCCTGTTCGTAATAAATGCCTTGAAGGAGTTCTTGGTAGTAAATCGCTTAGTCACGATCTGCTCCTTCCTGTTGTTTTAAACCTCACTCTTATTAGTACCCTTAGCCTTTTTTTGCCATTTCCTAACCGTACCCCTTGAAACTCCCATGAGCTCCTCAACTTGAGACGTAGTTTTTCCCTCTTCAAGAAGAGATAAGCAAGTCTGTTTAAATTCTTCTGAGTAAGTTGAAGGTCTGCCCCCTTTCTTTTTGTGTTTTCGACGTACTTTAGCTTTCCTAGTATAGTGATGAACCATTTCTTTAGAAATCCCAGTCGCTTCTTCAATTTCGGCGTAAGATTTTCCCTCGTGATACATTGATAAAGCTAATTCTTTTTGAGTATCTGAATAAGAAGTTTTCGGCCTAGAAGCTCCTGCATCACCTACCCACTCGCTAATGAAATCAGCCGGAATTAAAGTAACTTCTTCAACTTCAACTGGAGTCATTCCCTCCAAATATAATTCGATACAATGTTCTTTTTCTTGAGTCGAATATTCTCTACGTTTCTTCATTAAACCTTCTTCTATTAGCCAAACTCTAATGTGTTGTAAATTATTAACTCCTGTTAAAGCTTTAATCTTTGTTAAGGAATAACCATTAACAAACATTCCTACACATTGCTCTCGAATTTCTGATGAATAAGGAGGAGAAAGATTGGGGACTAACTTAATAGCAAAATTTTTCTCAGAATTGGACTCTAGATTTTTTTGTAGAGTTTGAAGATATTCTAGGAAATAAGGACAATGGTGACATTTAATTTCCCTTCCAGGAATTGAACAACCACAGTAACCTTTCCATTTTTTAAGTTCTGAGCTATTCGCTTCTTCAAATCGCTTGACAGCATTCTCTAAACAACTCTTAGCAATTTTCTGACTCATTAATTTGCTCCTATATAATTAAGCATTAACTACTACCCAAAAAACTTGTTACTTAATGGATGTTGTGAAATTAGTCAAGTTAAGCTACTCCAAATAATTAAAGAAAGCGTGTTTAATTATTTGGATTGATACTAATAAAAACTTGACTCAGTAGATTATTTCTATTACTGAAGATAAGAAGAGTCAGGAAATTAATACTTTATGAGTTACTAATTATGACTCCTGCTTCAATAGAACGAACTATCTCGCTCATCAATACAAAGAGATAGAGAGCATACCAATAAAAGTAGATTAATCATTTTAGTTGAGTGGAAACGATTTTCTGTTTACACTTTTATTGACTTGCATAACATTAATGGTATGCTTCCAACGGATAAAAGATATCAAGGAATTGTAGATTGTAAATTTACCCATTTTTTTTCTTTGAGTAATAGATAATTTAGATAATTTTTCATGGTTGACTCTCCCATTTTTTGTCCTTAAGTTAGTTTCTTGAGTTAGTTGACCCCCCTGGAATAAATGAAGGTCATAGAAGGAAATTAAATTGCTGCCAGAATAATGATTTTATAGGTAAATTAAATGGTTAACTTCACCTCAACGACTTCTCCTTTGTGAATACTGACACTTTGAATTAACTTTTCATAAATAATTTCCCTTTCCTCTTGATTTAAGGTGTACCAAAACCCCAGATGTGAGGCGTAAGGATGAGATAATATTTCTTTCGCTGTTGCTGTTGAAAAATCATCTGAATTAGATTGTTTTAAAGCTGCCTCAATTTGCTTATTTAATTCGTGTTTAGCTCGTTTTAAAGTCTCATTAGGATTAATATCGAGTAAATTTTCAATTCCTTCTAACTGTTGTTTGAGTTGAGTGATTTCTGGAGATTCCTTTTCTTCACTCGTTATTATCTCTAAATCAGAATTGAGGCTTTTGGCTTTGAGAAAAAACTCACGAATAATCGCTTCATCTAACTTTTCAAGGCGAATACATTGACGATTATTACAACCAAGAGTAGAATTTCGACATCCGTAATAGCCATGTGTTGAACTTCGTTTTAGAACACACTTATGTCCACATTCATGACAAAGAATTAAGCCAGTTAAATAAAATTTAGACCCTGGAGTTCCTACTTTTTTACTATTGGCTTTTAGCACAGCTTCAATTTCTTGAAAATCGGCTTTAGTTAGTAAGGTTTGAGTCGGATGAGTATTCTCATGAATTTCCCATTCAGAAGGAGCATTTCTGAGTTTTTTTCCGTTACGATTATATTTATTGTAAGCCGTATGTCCTCGTAATACAGGATTCCTTAACCACTCATTAAAAGACTGACCTGCATTCCAAAATAAAAGTTCTTCACTCAACATCCAATTGGTATCTTTTTTTCGGTGTATTCCATATTTTTCGTAGAGATAAGCAAGAACTTTTCTCGGTCTTTTTACTTGAAAAAAGTATTTAATAGCATCTTTAGCAATATCAGATTTGCTAGTACCAACTACTAACCGAGGAGAATTATCGGGTTCTTCAGCTAATTTCTGATAATTAGAAGGTCTGTCCGTTAACAAACAAATGAGGGGTTGAGTATCAAGAACATACTTCCCATCCTGATTTCTGTAACCCCAAGGTGTTCTTTGACAAGCTATTTTTTTCTTCTTGCGATATTCATATCCCCGTTTAACTCTTTCTCGTAACATTCTTCGCTCATGAACAGCAAAAATGGCCTGCATATCTGCACTGAGTTCTCCGCAAGCAGTGCTAAGGTCAACATCACCTTGGTCGAGAAGTTTCAACTGAACCTTATAGTCTTGAAGAATTTTTTTTAATTCTAAATACAAGGCTTCATTTCGAGTTAATCTATCCCAACGAGTGGCAACAATAGTATTAATTTTGCCTTGACGTGCTAGTTCCAAGAGCTTTTGGAAATCTTTTCGTTCTGTATTAGCACCCGATTCAACATCACAGAAAATTTTTGTTACTCCAGCTTCTTCTAAGCGAGCTTTTTGCTGTATTAAAGCATTTTGGTTTTCTGATTGTTCTCTAGTTGAAACCCTAGCGTAACCGACTTTTTGTGCATTTATCAGTATCATGTTTACCTCCTGATTTATATTATTAATTTAGCAATTATTTGTGCAAGTGTCATCCAAATTACCCCTGCACAAATTCAGCTATTAGTTACTGTAAATTCCGCTAATAGTTGGGTAAATAAATAATAAATATAACTTGATTCTTTTTCATTATCTCAATCATTATTGGGTTCTGACGAAAAAGCACACTGTTGTAAAATATTGTAAATAATATTCGTTTTATGTTTACTTTTTAAAAGCAATATGCTAATGATAATCCGTCTATGAATGAATTTTCAATTAAACCACCTGATTAGAAATACAAGGTTTTAACAAGGTGTGATGATAGTTGCATACGTTAACCAGGGAGTTAAAAAGATTATTCTATTTTTGACTATAAAATTCAGTAGGATTACTAATGCTATTTTATTAGTTATAAATTAAGATTAAACTTGATATATGTTAACTTATATACTTTGAATTTATATGTTAATTAAATGTTCAAACGAAGACGTTAAACAAAAACGAAAAGAATTATTCCTTTTAGAATCAAAATTTCACCAAGAAAATCAGTATCTAGTTAATCTTAGGGAAAATTTGCGAGATTTTGAGTTAAAATATACAGAGTTAATTATAAAACGATATCAAAAGTTAGATTTAATTCAAGAGGAAATCAAAAGGATAAAATATTTACTTGAAATTGAAAATAAAGTTCAGGAAGAAAATAATTATAAAGATGATATAAATTATGAAAATGAATCATTAAATACTGTAATTGCTGAAAAAACTTTAGAAAAAGACATAAATAATTCATTTTTTCAAGAAAAACAAACAAAACGACTTTATCGAGAAGCAGCAAAAATGGTACATCCAGATTTTGCAATCAATGAAATAGAACGTCAAATTAGAGAATATTTAATGATAGAAATTAATGAAGCATATGCAAACGACGATTCAAAAAAAATACAAGAAACTTTAACTCTGTGGAAACAAATCTATAATACAAGTAATGAAAAAAAAGATAGCTCTGAACTATGGCTTATTAACAGAAAAATTATTGAGCTTAACTTAAAGCTACAAGAAATTAGTGAAGAAATAAAAAAGATTCATAACTCTGAACTGTATCAAATTAAAGAAAGATTTGATGACTCACAAAAAATGGGAATTGATCTCTTAACAGTGATGACTGAAGAAATTGATTCACAAATTACGATGTCTTCACAAGAATTAAAGAGCTTAGAATTTACAATGGAGCGACATAATGAAAATGAATAATCAAGAATATGAATCTTCTAAAAATATGAGTAACAATCATCAAGCATTATCTAAAGTTAATCCTGAAAACTTTCAGAGAGGATTAGATTTAGCAAAAAAAATAACAGAACAGCACTTATCAAAACCACATCATTCTAATCTAGCACCTAATAACAATTCTCTCTCTACGAATTCTCAAAAAAATAACTCTATTATCCTGACTATTAATAATAAAAGTTTAGTCAAATCTCATTCATCTAGTATTACCTCAGTCGAACTAACAAACCAATTAATAGAGAATTCTAGTTTGTATGACCAACTTAAACAACTCTTAAAAGAGCAAAAATGGAGAGAAGCTAATCGAGAAACAGCAAAAATTATGTTGAAAATAGGCAAACGAGAAAAAGAAGGATGGTTGAGGGCAAGAAAGGGAACTAATTCCATTCAAGATATTGCAAATTTTCCAGCTAAAGATTTGAGAATCATTAATGATTTATGGTTCAATTATAGTAATGGTAAATTCGGGTTTACTGTTCAAAAAAATATATGGAGACAAGTTGGATGTATTGAACATGAAGCAATTTTTCAAGATTGTCTATGTTCAGATGATGAAAAGGCAATAGCTAATGCCCAGAATTGTTGGAAAACTTTCGCTAATCGTGTAGGATGGCGTAATAAATCTGTATGGTTAAATGAAAACCAGCTAGTATACAGCTTGAATGCTCCTCAAGGTCATTTACCTATTCCATTTATTGAATGGCATTACAGTGGCAAACTATACAAGGGGATTCCCAGTAAAATTATATGGAGTTTTTCGTGGTGGTTATGTACTGGCTTTGGAACCGAAGGAGATGGAAAAATGCAAGGGGGCGATATGTGGCTCGCTTTTATTTTACAGAAAATTAATTAACAGATAGATAAATAAAATCTATCTATTAATTGTTATGAATTATTGTTTCAGGGGTGTTGTTTTCATTGAGTTTCTCTCTCTTTTTAAGAGTACGTTCCTCCATATCGATCTCCGGTTTTTTCAATTCCTTTCTCCCAATTTGATGAGTTCATTTTAGCTATTCTTTTAGAACTCCGTGTTCTTTTCCAACCTGCTCGTTCTACTTTATAATATTCCTTTATTGCTTCTAGGTAATTATCTAGTCGTTTTTTTAGTTCTCTATTTTCCTGATCCTCTGATGCAATGTACCATAATGTGAAAAAACTAAACTCTTGCCAGGGATTTGAATAATGTTGAGAGTGATACTTTTCTAACCATTTCATTTTTTGGGGCTTGAGTTTTTTTTGAGACAATAAATCAATGGCTAAGTCTGAATGTTCAATTATCTTCATCCTGGAAACTACATGATAATCTTTCAGACAAACCCCAAAATCATTCTTAACTTCTTTTACTACAATATGAGCGAATAGATGAAACACATCAGGGAATGGATAAGATTGCCCACTTGTAAGACACTTATTCCGAATATAGGGTTCTCCAAACTCTAGCAGTTTCCATAATTTTTGTAGTGTCTTGACTTTTTCCCAAGTTAAGTCAGAATACCATCCAGGTTCAAGGAATTGTTTAGGAGAGGGTTCCCAAGGGAGAGGTTTGTTCTGCAATTTTGACATCCAGCAGATAAAGACTAAATCATAAGTTCGTTGTAAACTCTTTCCATATTCTTTTTGATCTGATGTTTTGGCCTCTTTCAGTAAAGATATAGCTAACTCTTGGTCTACTGAAACTGCTGCCAAAACTGCTGCCGTATGTTCCTTAAGAACACTTATTTTCATCATCATTAATTGTAAAAATACAAATATACTAAATAATTTTATCACTAGGAAGAGGAATTTTTCGTAAAATTTCAAACTAATAAATTTTCAAAAATTCGCCAATTCAAAAATACACCAATTTGCCAATGGACTTTTGCGACTTGGTGAGTTAGTTTAAAGTTAACAGTGATGCAGTACCCAAGCTATGTATCAACAAGTAAGTGGCAATAGAGGTTAAGCTGTGATGTTAGTGACAGTTGCAGGATTTAAGGGAGGTGTGGGAAAAACAACGACGGCTGTTCATTTGGCTTGTTATTTTTCTCAACAAGGAAATACTTTACTGGTGGATGGAGATCCCAATCGTAGTGCCACAGGATGGAGTAAACGAGGAGCCTTTCCCTTTAAAGTAGTTGATTTGATGCAAGCGGCTCTTTATTCTCCTCAGTACGAACATATTGTTATTGATACGGCCGCTAGACCGGATCGGGGGGAGTTAGAAGCGTTAGCTGATGGGTGTCATCTTTTAGTGCTTCCCACTACCCCAGATGCTTTAGCCATTGATGCGTTACTGCAAACCGTTGATCTTCTTCATGAAATCGAAAGCGATCGCTATCGAATTTTACTGACGATGGTACATCCTAAACCTGTAAAAATGGCCCAACAGGCCCGAGAAGCATTATCCAAGTTTCCTCTATTTCACTCCGAGATTCGGCGATTGATTGCTTATGAAAAAGCTTCTTTACAAGGAGTTCCTGTCTATGAGGTAAAAGATCGTATGGCAAAAGTAGCTTGGAAAGATTATCAAACCGTTGGCAAGGAAATTTATGAACCATTTCAGGATTAATTCTATGAGTTTAACAGAAGATAAATATTGTAAGAATTTAGACGTTCAATATCGTGCTACGCACTGGGCGATTATTTATGACAAGGTTTTAAAGCAACAATAATGTCCTAACCTTTCTTTATATTTTTCTATTGCTATAGTTTAAAACCCTAAAATTCTTATCCCAACTTTCAGCCAATGCCTATCAAACGAAATAATCAATTATGACGGATTCCTCTAATCTATTTAAAAAACTGACTGATAATCGACAAAAGCATCTTGAAACCTCTCCATCTTCCCCTCCCACTCAACCCAGTTCTACCCCATCTCCCAAAAAACGAGGAAGACCAGCAAAAGGAAAACGCAGTGATCCCGACTGGATAGGCAGAACTTATTATATTCGGCGAGAGACAGACCTCGATGTAGAAGCCGAACTACTGCAACTCAAACGCCAAGGCCATGAGTTAGATAAATCCGAATTGGTGGACAGCCTTCTGTCCGCCTGGCTAAAATGGCGAAAAGGTGAAAATATAGAAATTCAACTTTCTGAAATTTCGCCAATTCAAAAAGATGATAAGTAAAAATAATAATAATCTCACTCAATATAGTGAGTTGAAGTAAATCTAAACGCTATAGTAATGACCGATTAATTAATTAATCAAGCTCCAATGGAGAAGCAATGACCATAACCCAACCGAATCTATTTGAATCCCTACCACCAGTTAATCCTGTTTTTGCTCGTCATGAAACCTTCCACCCTCGTTATGGGTGGCTAAAAAAAGGCTTTGACCTCGCTACTCAATACTCAGAAATTTTTACCGATGATTATGCTCCTGTGCGTTTAGGAGTAGGAAAAAACATGGTAAAAGCCATCCGCTACTGGTGTAATGCTTTTAAAGTTCTAGAAAATGATCAACCATCAAACTTTGGGCAACAACTTCTCAGTGATGACGGTTATGATCCATTTCTAGAAAATCCAGCTTCATTGTGGTTACTCCATTGGTATTTGCTAAAACCCACTTGTGAGGCAGCGTCTTGGTACTACACTTTTAATGAATTTCGGGCTGTGGAATTCTATGCCGAAGATTTAACCGAAGGCTTACGCAGTTATCAAGAAAATTTAGGAAAATCAACCGCCGAATCTTCGTTAAAGAAAGACATCAACTGCATTTTGCGGATGTACGTTCAACAACAAGCGACTAACGGATTAATTGAAGATTCCATTGACTGTCCTTTTAGTGAACTGGGATTGATTCATACTGCCGGAGAATCAAAACGCTATACCTTTCGTATTGGGACGAAAGCGACTTTATCCCCTGAGATTATTGTGGCCGCTTGCTTAGATTATGCTAGTGGAGTCAGTTATGGGACGAAAACCTTAGCTATTTCTCGTTTGTTGTATGATGTGGGGAGTCCAGGGTTGGTATTTAAGTTAACGGAAGAAGCCTTATGTGATGCCATTGAACGGGTAGCTAGACATAATAATAAGCTGGCTTTGTCTGATACGGCGGGATTAGTTCAGTTTTCTTTTAATGATGAGCCTTTGGAATTGGCAAGGGAAATTTTAGAGCAGTATTATCGACAATAATAGCCGATTAATTTAAAGGAGAATAAAACCATGAGTTTCAGTAGATCACAAAGTCAGCTTGAGACAAGCGATCGCCACCAAAATTCATAAGTTTAAATTATGTAGCAGGAGAAGGGAGAGGTAAAATATCATTGATGGGAATATAAACATCTTTTACTGTGCC
>NETF01000005.1 GCA_002172675.1 unicellular cyanobacterium SU3 | reverse complement strand
TAGTTGTCAATCTTTCTAAACTGCTGAGGCAGTTTTTGTCGCTTTTTTTGTCCTTATTTACTAATAGCAAAACAAATGAACTAATTAATCAGCTTTTAATTAATTTTGATTATAGTTTAAACCATTTTTCTGTGTTCAAACTTATTGATTTGTCAGAAAATTCTTGGTCAAAAGTGGCATAAATTTTTGAGTAACTTTTTCAGCAAACCCTATGATAAACCTAAATTTGAACGTAGTCCTTGGCACTATTTTGGAGAGCAATCAACAGAAGACTCGGTAATGCCAAGTTTCATAGTAAATGATGAGGGCGAGAGACAAGTTTTGCCACAAAACACCTATCTCCAAAACTACATTCAAAATGGAATTGGGAGTTTTGGGTATCTATGGTTTCGTCCAGAAGTTTTACAAAAGTATCTACAAGTTCCTGGATATAGCGTATCTTTCCATATGCGGAACTGGGGAATAGCTTCTGTGCCAGGCGATAAAGGCACAATCGATGTAGGGATAAACTCTCAAGGTTTAATTAATGCGTTTGCTCCCGACATCGCTGATTTGCCTCCCTCAGAGCAAGCGTATTGGGCATCTTATTCATCACTGCCCAGTGGTGAGGTTTGCGAAGAGATGTTCCAAACTAGAATGCAGCAAAATCCTCCTCACTCTCCTGGAGTTATTGATTTGATGAGGAATTCTTGCTCTCGGCTCAATAGCGTGTATGAGGAGAAATTCTCTATCGATTTATTTAAGGATATGGAGCCAAACAGACAAGAGCTATGCAAGCTAAGCATAGGCCCAATTCTCAATCAATATACTGAGGTTACTGAGCTTGCTAAGATTCTCTATGGGTGGGTTATTGAAACAATGCAAATTACTCCTCTTAGAAATGCTATAAATGCTCTTGGTGGAACAGTAGATAATAAGCTCAGGCAAATAAAGCTTTTAGAAACAACCTTGATTGCTAAAGGTTTAGACAAAAGCGAAGCACGCTCAATAACTGCACCTCTTGTTGGCTTAAATGAGCTTCGTATAGGAGCGGCGCATATCGGCAGTCTTGAGTTAGAGCCAAGCTTTCAGTTGATGGGTGCATCATCTACACCAGAAACGCCAAGAGCCGCATGGCATCTCTGTGTTGATTCTGTAGAGCGATGTTTGAGTACAATTACGGCTACTTTGGAAACGTAAAGGTCAAGCTAACTTATTAATTTTACAGCCAATACGATGCTGCCTACTTTCTAACCATAAGGGTAATTTCGGCTGTCAAACTTCCATCAGGACTCTGCCCCAACCATTTAATACGCCGAACAGTCCCATCATAAGGACTTTTGACCACACTAAGGTTTGCGATCGCATTCTCAACTTCATTGAGTTTCCCCTTCAGTTGTGCTTCTTGAAACTCCCTCCCTGCTAACTGTTGTTGATATTCAGCCATTTGCCTCTCATAACTACTTCTAGCAGTGTTCATTTGTTCTACTCGTCTGGCGGTTGCTAAAGATGCTTGGTATTCTTGATAAGCACGAGAATCTTTAGCCGTTTGTAATTTACCGATCGCCAGTTGATAATCTCTGACAGCTTCTGTATGTTTTAATTTTAATTGCTTTAATTTAACTTGTTCATGGTCAAGAATAATAGGATCTAAATTCTCAACAGCTTGTAAATATTCTATTTCCTTTTCCTTCACTTCAATCTGAGATTCAATAGAGGCGATCGCAGTCTTTGCTTTCTCTACGATTGCCTCCTGTTCGAGATAGGAATTCGGGGGTAAAGCTTTGATAGTAGGGGGTAAATTAGGAGCAGTTGGGGGTAAAGGTTGATAACTTTGTAGTTTTTGAAGCGATAAGTCAAGTTGGGTTTTCTGCGCGTCTAAGCGTTGTTTTTCCCTATCACGACTAGCAATGATTTGACCAGCTTTAATATCGGAACCTTCATTAACTTTTAAGTCTTCAGGTTCAGCTATTTTTACAGTTATAGTTAAGCGTCTGGGTTGTTGGGTTTCTTCGGGTAGTTGAGAAACAGTATTATTATTTATACTTGAGACTTGACTATTATTAGGAATTACAGTATTGCCAGCAACAGCAACCGTTACTATTCCTGCGGTTCCCCATCCTAATAATTGTCCTATCTCCATAATTTTTATCAGTAATGTCTTTCTCTATTATAGCAATGCCTATTATAATAATGATAGAGATACGTTCAATCAATCAAAAACTTTGTCTTTACATCCCTATCAATAATTTACCTAAAATGAAACAGATAAATATTAAAGAAAATAATTCCGTACTTTCAGAATTAATTGATAATATCAACGATTCTAATGAAGCGACGATGATTACAGTTGACAATCAAAAACAAGCTGTATTAGTCTCAGTAAATGAATGGAATTCAATTCAAGAAACTCTTTATTTACTGTCAATTCCTGGGGTAAAAGATGATTTAATTGAAGGAAAAAATACAGATTGGGAAGACTGTACCCCCCTTGAAGAAGTAGAATGGTAATGTGGGAAATCGCCTTAACCAAAAGAGCATTAAAAGATGCTAAAAAAATTAGTCGTTCGGGATTAAAAAGTAAAGTTGAAAAGTTAATAGAAATTTTGAGAACAAATCCTTATCAAAATCCTCCATCTTACGAAAAACTGACAGGAGATTTAGCCGGAATGTACTCACGAAGAATCAATATTCAACATCGTTTAGTTTATGAAGTAGATGAGGAAAACAAGAGAGTTAAAATTTTAATGATGTGGTCACATTATGAATAACTTAATCTGAAAAGTCATCTCTTATCCCCATATTTTCCTAAAGATTAATAAGGTTTCGGAGTAATAATTTTAACGGTCAATGTTCCTACTGCATACTGGTCTTTTAAATAACTTAAGGCTTCTTCAACAGGACACCAACTTAACTTAAGATTACTTCCTGTTAATTCAATCACCGTATATTCTTCAGGTTCTATTTTAATTTTAACCTCTTCAGGAAAATCAATGGTTAAATTTCCTGTTAAATAAATCGCAGCATTATTATAAGCAGTTTGAAGTTCAATAATTGAAGCGATCGCATCTTCATCATCAAAGGTTAAAGTTTGAATAATGGTATTAGCTGATTGTCCTACGGTTGTTGTTAATCGATTAGTAATTAATTGTGTACCGGTTTTAAAAATATCTTCTCCTTTTTGTACAATAAATTCTGAACCTTCCACCCCAATAATAAAGTATTGACCATCCGCTTCACGACTATCAATCGCTAAGACTCCATCCACATTTGCATAAACATGATGAGTCTGTGCAGCAGCATTATAAGCATTTAATATACCCGTTTTCAAACCTAATTGTTGGGATGCCGTTTGGACAATTCCACCCCCACTGGTCAATTTTATGTTAACAACAAATAAAGCAACAGCACCAGCTAACACCCAATATTCAGCAGGGCTTCCTGTGGTAATTCTCCGATTAGGATTACTACCACAAACACACCAAACTGGATTAGGGAAAAATAACTGTACTCCTTGCTTAGTAAACGTATCAGAAAAACAAGCAACTAAATGACCCAACGGTAACGCTAACCATGCTTTTAAAGGTAAATACCCGAAGTAAAATAAAGGAAAAAATAAGAGAGCAAAAAAGACCGTTGCTAAGAAAGAATGAGTAATAGAACGATGAGGAAATCTATCTTCAATGAAGCTGCTAATAGGGAAACAAACCTGACCAATTAAACTGGTACTGGTATCCAAATCAGGTAATTGTGACCCAATAATAGCCAAACCAGTTACAAGTGGTGACACTTCCCCTAAAGCAAAACTAACCGATGCCGCAGCGATCGCACTATGAGTCAATGCCATCATTTTAAATTACTCCTTTAAGTTTTCTTAAGAACATTTTTATTACTAATTCAAACGATTTTTTACTCACAAGTTTTCTTGATATTGAGAGAGAATAGATTGTAATAATTTAGGAGAAACAAAAAAACTGGTTTCTTGTAATTGGTTAACTTTAGTAGGTAAATCAATGAGATTATTTTTAGCTGCATCAAGAAGAATGCCTAATAAACCAATAATTTTTAATCCTCTTTTAGTAGCCATCGTTCTCGCTAATTTATCGTCAAGAATAAGTAAATTAGCCTTGATTTCTTCTGCTAAGATAATTGCTTCACGTTCCCCTTTATCTAATTTACTAAGTTCTGAATCTGAAGCATTCGTTATGTTTCTAATAACTAACCAATCAGGATAATTTTCTATCCATTCTTTGACTACTTTTGGGGTAGATTCTGCTTGTAGTTCTTCATAAACAGCTTGAGGAATAATTACGTTTTCATATAAAATTGGTAACACTTCAATACAGTCAATCAAAACCAAATAACAGATAGGAGATGTATCAGAAATAACAATCATTGTTGTCTTAATTCCTGAAGTATCGTTAAATCTTTTTCTAACTCTTCTTCATCATAATTAAGATAAACTCCTGCTTCTTTGAGAAATTGATGGACTTCTAAACGAGAGGACAAATTTAACATTTTCCCTAATTCTGCGGTACTAATCAATTGATTTTGATAAGCTTCTAGTGCCAAATTAGTTATCATTTTCTGAGAGAGATTTCCCCATTGTTCTTCCATTCTCGTTTGAATATCGTCAGGCAGTTCAATAATGATTTGCATCGGGTTCTCCTACTATTTACAGTTAACTATTTAAGAATTTTTATTTTAATTAAGCTTTTTCCTTGATTATTAATAATTATAAATGATTTATTATTGATTATCAATTCTAAATTCTGCATTCTTAATTCTAAATTCATCATTGTCCTAAGCGTTTTCTAGCTCCTTTAACTTGACCAATTTGTTTAAACATCATAGCTAAAATCAAAGCCACACCCCCTACAATATATAAGCCTTTATTCCCTGTACCCATACCAATAAATCTGACAATTCCTAAAGCCATTAACCCACTAATAATAACAGGACTAATATCAAGATACTGACTATGTTCAGGCTTATTATTATTAATTCCCAATGCTGTTGCTCTAATCACTTTACGAGCTAACATCGGATTTCGACCCGCTTGAGATTGAAGATTAGCTAATTGTGAACGAGATAAACTTAATCCTAATCGCTTTGCTTCTCTCCTCATTACCTCCCTAATTTCTGAGTCTGACGGTAAACTTAACTCAACTTCTAACAATCGTAAAAAGATATCACGACGAGGATTAGCAACAGCAAACAGAACTAAGTTTATCCCATTATCTAATAATCCCTCTAACCAGTACCGTAAACTAGCAGGAAGACGTTGAGAATCAGGAATAATTAATAAGGTTTCATCACCGACATTACAAGCAATTTCCTCCTTTAAACCATCCGCCGTTAACGCCTTTTCTCCCACTTCATCACCATTGGCATTATATTTAGGTTCCGAAGTAGGAATATCGAGGGCTTCAGCCATTTGTATGAGGAACTTTTTCAGCGAACCTTTATAAGAGGCGATCGCACAATTAAAATCCTCGGCCATTTCCCCAAGTAGCGCATCAGCAAAGCCATTAATACCTGAGCCATATTCCCCTAAAACCAGAACAGAATGACCGTTTTTAACAGCATTACACACCTTATCAAATTCGGGTTGCCCAACTAAGCTAGGTTGTACTGTTTCAGAAACTGATTGGCGATCGCGGTTGGGCTTTGGGATTTTGGGGAGCAACTAGCCTTTACAGCTTCCACTTGGTCCTTGAGATCACTGGGTAGTAAATCAGGATTATCCTGCATTTGCTTAGCAATGGTGTACTTAGCGATTTCCATTCCTGCTGCAAATTCCGCACTACTACGCACAAGTGCAGCAAATTGTTCTTGGTTCGGTTCTTCTGATTTTACCTCCTTATTTTCCAGTTCAATTTGTTGAGCAGCTTCTTCAATTTCACTACTTTCTCTAACAGCAAGACTGCCATTATTCCCAATAATAAACCCGTCCATTTTCCCCGTCTCTTCAATATGAGAATGGAGAGCATCCATTAATTCTACTTGCTCATCTGTTAAGTAAACCTTACGGCTAGAATCCTTTTTTACCTGGATGTCTAAAAACTTTATACGACTATAGTAAGCATCTTTTTTAATATTATATTTGGACATCAACTCATCGGGTCGAGTTTGGTTGGTTCTGTCAGAATTTGGGTTGCTCATGATAAATAATTTTTTTTACACTACTCTATATAATGAGAAATAAGGAAAAAAAGTTCATCAGGGGATTCGACCAGAAACGAGAAACTGACCCGAAAGCTGTAAAATCTTTTCAAGTTGCATCTTTTGAAGACTAAGCTATTACCTTGCTTGAGGAATTCTTGTCTGTATTTTTACTCAGTTAATCACTTTCATACTAAGGCAAAATACTTAAAAAATTACTTCTATAGTAGAGCTTAAGTCAATTAGGTGAGTAAGATTTGAGTGATATAATTAGCTTCAAAATTAATCAAATTAGCAGTAATAATTTAGATTAATCTTAATAATACAGTTTATTTTTTACTCTTAATTTAGCTTATTTTGTCTCAGTATTTATACGGATGGTATAGAAAAATACCCGTATAAATCAAGGGAAAACTTAACAATTATTTATGGTCGAACTTGATTATTATTGACATAGGAATGAAAATTAGCCCCTTGCTATTTACATACAGATGAGACACAATAAAACCGAGGTCAATGACTCCAGCATAACTAAGTTGGTAATTTGGCGATCAACTACTGTAACAAGTAATGATTGAGCCTGATAATATACCCCACGTCCATAACAATCATGCTATCTGAAGCTAGTCAAAAATTTAATCAATATCTAATTGAATCCCCTGAATTACAAGCAAAATTAACATCACTCAAATCCCCCTTTGATTTAATTAATCTTGCTAAAGAAGAAGGGTTTGAATTGACTATTGAGGATTTTCAAGAACTGGCTCAATACGCTTTTCAGCAATGGTTAATGAAGGTTGATCCGTCTGTCCGTCTTTTCTTTGAGAAAGTCCATAATGATAAAGAATTAAATCAAAAATTCCATCAATGCAGGTCTATTAATGATTTAATTAATTTAGCTAAAGAATATAATATTGAAATAACATTATCAGAAATGGAAAGCGCAGCCGAGGTCGCTAAATCATTTAAAGGTTTTAGCTTTGAGAAAATGTTTTTTCAAAATTTAAGGAAACAAAGATAATTGCCCAGGACTCACATTACCCCGTCGTCGTTGATGATAACTGAGATGACACGTGGTACACAGAGGAATTAAGTTTGATGGGTTTTGATGGGTCACTAATAGAGTATGATGGGCTATATAGCTGGTTGACCATTTAACCCGTCAACAAGTTATACAGTCAACAAGTCAACCAGTTAACTTGTCAAGTATGATTATTGCGATCGCTAATCAAAAAGGTGGGGTGGCCAAAACCACATCGACTATCTGTTTGGGGGGACTATTAGCACAAACAACATCATGTTTGGTGGTGGACTTAGACCCCCAAGGAAACTTAACGGTGGGTAATGGGGTAAACATTGCTGATGACCAGTTAAGCGTTTATGAGGTGATCACAGAACAAGTAGAAGTCAAAGAAGTTGTTGTTAAAACAAAATCGGGTTTACATTTGCTGCCTTCTGATATCTCTTTAGCTAAAGGAGAAACAGAAATACTCACCAAAGTGGGAAACTTTCTGATTCTTAAAGAACGCCTGGAAGTGGTCAGCCATGAATATGACCATATTCTGATTGATTGTCCCCCTAGTTTGGGATTGCTCACTGTCAATGCTTTATGTGCTGCTGATGCTGTTTTGATTCCTGTTCAATGTCAGTTTTTTGCCCTCAAGGGTTTAGCTGCTTTACTCGAAACCATCCAAAGTATTCAAAAACGGCTCAATCCTCATCTGCAAATTTTGGGCGTATTACCCACAATGGCTGAGAAAACGGTGATGAGTCGAGATGTCCTCACATCCCTTAATAAACGACTCACAGGAATTACTATTTTTGACCCTGTTCCTAAGTCCGTTAAATTTGCTGAATCTAATCTCGCTGGTGAACCGATTCATCTCTATGCTGATGATTCTAAACTGATTGCTCCTTATCAAGCGATCGCTCAACTCATAATCGGAGATCAATAAATGGCTAAAAAACGCGCCCGACTCACAGATGATAATGACCCTCTTTCTTCTACTGATCAAGTTCTCGCAGGGTTTGAACAACTTAGTCAGTCAACGGGTCAACCAGTAGAAAAGTCAGAAAGTCAACAAGTTAACCAGTCAACCAGTAGGCAAGCTGAGAAATTAGACAATAAGGAAGTTGAATCAAGTTCAACCCAAGAGCAAAACAAACAGAGTGTCAACAAATCAACCAAACAGAAAGTTAACCAGTCAACCAGTCAACTTGTTAAGTCTGACAATTCAGAGGACAAACCAACCAGTCAAAAAGATGAAAAGTCAACCAGTGAACAAGTTGACAAGTTGATGCTAAGAAAAGTCACTTTTCAGATACAAGAGTCGGTGGTGAATCGTTTGGATAGACTGCACTTACAGCTTCAATTAGATTTAGGGAAGGCGAATACACCTTATAAAGAGGTGATTGTTGAAGAGGCGATTTCCCTACTGTTGGAGGAGGTGGAGAGTAACCGAGATAAGTGGATAGAAATGTTAAAGGAAAGACAAAAACAGAGAAAATGAAAGAAGAAATAACTATGGTTTAATTCTGGTTTTTCATAACGCAGTTAATAGTCGATTATATTATTAAAAGCCTAAATCTAATTTTAACTGACCTGGGCTAATATTTGTCCGTCTTCCTCTGTGATAATCAAGATGACAAGCACTGCACAAAGGGATAAGGTTAGAGGGATCGTTATTACTTGGATCATAATCAGAATGATGAACAGTTAAAGTTAATTTAGCTTTTAAAGACTTATCTTTTATGGTGTGTTTAAGATAGTTTGTTGGGAAACATTCTAATCCACATTTTTGACAAGTCCATTCAGCTTTTTCTTTAACCTTTAAGGCGATTTCCTCCCAATTTTCAGGATATCTATCTCGGTTTTTCATTTTTTTGTTTTTAAATAGAATATAAATATTATTATCTTGAAACTTATTTCTATTTTATCTTTTTCTCGCTAAAATGTAAACAAATAAAAGAGGTAATTAAAATGGAGATTAATTTAACATCGGAACAAATTCATCATTTAAAATATTTAGTTTTAATGGCTATTGCTGACGCGAAAAAGACATCCATGCCTGAGATTCAAAAAGTATATGAGGAAATTCTTCTGAAGTTAGATCAGGGGTTTAAAGAAGAGAATAATCTCAACTAAAGTTATTAGTTTGAATCAAAAAATATAGCGATGCAGCGCGGTCTTGAAGGTCTCCTTCTTAGAGCGACTGCATCAAGAAGCGATCCGCCTTCGGCGGAAACCAAAGGAAAAAGGAGAAAATAGAATAGAGGGCAAAAGGGGAAGAGAGTAAAGGGTTAGAGAGTTCCCCCGAACACACATACTACACGAAAACCGTTAACGCTGAGACGAGTCCCGCGCCTAAGGTCGTAGAAGCGGAAAGCGGAACGGCAGATATCAGGAATGTCGTCCCAAGAACCGCCCCTAAGCACTGAATTTGAATCATTTTGTTTGTTTTTAGCTAAATATGAGGTTTCAAATTCCATCCAGGCACTACCATCATCAGGTGCGTCTTCATAATTATCATGCCAGTCATCAAGACACCATTCCCAGACGTTCCCGTGCATATCACTCAAACCGAAAGCATTAGCCACATCAAAATAGCCGACTGGGGTGGTTTGTTCTCGATACTCTCCTTTGGGACCTTTACCATAATTTCCTAATAAATTAAAGTCTTCGTCATCGGTTCCTCGATAGTTAGCTAAGTCGGTGGTGATGGTGTCTCCAAAATGAAAGGGGGTGGTGGTTCCGGCCCGACAAGCATATTCCCATTGCGCTTCACTGGGGAGTTGATAGTCCCTTTCTGTGAGTTTTGAGAGGCGTTGACAGAATTCTACTGCTTCATACCAGTTGACGCTTTCTACAGGTCTAAGCCATCTATCTATACCTTCGTAGGGGTCTTTAAAACGAGAGGGATCTTCTTTTAAGTCGATGTTTTCTTTTAAGTGTGTTCTAATGGCGATCGCTTTCCATTGTTGTTGGGTGACAGGGTAACGTCCCATGAGAAAGGAAGAAAGGGTTACGTCATGTTGCGGTCTTTCATTATCACGACTGCCTTCTTCATCTTCAGGTGCGCCCATAGTAAAGGTACCATCAGGGATTAAAACCAGTTCTAAGGGGACATCACCGATATAGTCTCTATAGCCTCTAAACTTTTGTTTTGGACGTTTGATTATCATTTTTTCAGCCATAGCCTCAATCCAAAAATATTGATGAGGGGTCGGAAAACTCTTCGGTTTTACCCTACCAAGATCCCCAACCCAGTTTAATTTTTGGATACTGTTACCAGCATCGCAGGAGTCGGCTGAACTCTTCGACGCACGCTTGACAGATTCCCACCTGCCAACTCTGACTATGAGGAGTTTTCCCGAACACACATACTACACGAAAACCGTTATTGTTGTTACGATTCTCGCGCCTATTGTTGTTGTTGCGGTAAGCGGAACGGCAGTTATTAGGATTGTTGTTCCAAGAACCGCCCCGCAGTCGGGGTCGCCTTCCCCTTCTTCAACCCCTAGTAAAGACAAGGGACTTGAATATTTGTTGTCTTAATTGCCAGGTGTCACCGTGTTTCAAGTGAGCTTCCCAACTATTAAGCGATTGCTTGATATCTTGAACATCAATGTTACCTTGTGCATAGTTTTTTTGCAATTGTTTAAGTCGTTTTCTAGCACGAGTTAAGTTCTGGTTTCTAACTTTAATGTTGTCAGGAAAAATGCGGAAGCCTAAAAAACTAGCTCCATATTTCGTTTCAAATAATTGACTTTTAATAGGGTGAATTTTTAACCTTAGTTTAACCAAATAGTTTTCAAGGTTTATTCTTGTTTCTTGAAGAAATAGGTGGTCATCGGAAAAGAGGACAAAGTCATCGACATACCTGACATATTTAGTGACTTTAAGTTGTTCTTTAATAAAATGATCAAAGCCTGATAAATAAATATTAGCCATCCATTGACTGGTTAAGTTACCAATAGGTAAACCATGTCTGCGTTGAATAGGTGTTAATAAATCGTCTCCAGGAAAGTAATGGATAATTGTTTCTTGTTCATTACTATTATCAATAATTTTATCAATTAACCAGAGGGTATCTTGACATTTAATTTTTCGTCTGATTAATTGTTTCAGGATTTGATGGTCAATACTCGGAAAGTATTTTTTAATATCACATTGTAAGAGATAACGACTGGAACGGGCAAAGTCGGTAAATCGTCTTAAGGCTTTATGGGTTCCATATCCTTCTCGGTTAGCATAAGTATCACTAATAAACGTTCGCTCAAAAATGGGAACGATGATATTACATAAAGCGTGGTGAACTACTCTATCTCGATAAGGTGCAGCCGAAATCAACCGAGTTTTAATATCTCTGAGGTGAAAGGTTCGGTAAGTTCCTGGTTGATAAGTTTGATCTTTTAGTTCTTGCTGTATTTTTAATAGTTCTGTTTCTAAATTATAGTTAAATTGTAAAACGTTATGTTGAAACCGTTTACCTTTCTGTGCTTTTTTAGCTGCTAAGTAAATATTATCAAAGTCAATAATTTGAGGATATAAGTTACCGTAACGCTTCATGATAATTCATGTACATTTATTCTTTTTGACGTTGCTTTTTAATCCAGCCTCCTAGTTCTACCCCAATTGAATCAATTTGTTGACTAATATAATGATAACGTTTGAGAGCAATTAATTGAAAGTCTAATAAGAGTCTGGTTTGATGTCGTAGGATATCGAGTTGAACGTTTAAGTTAATCAGATGGTTAAGTTTCTTATTAGCATATTTAGCTTTAATCAACCCTTCTAATAAATCATACAATTGATTGATGATTCTGTCTCCTACGGTAAATTTATGAACTTTGGGGAATCGCTCAATTATAGGGACATAATACTTGATTAAATCGTATGTCTTTTGAATAATTGATAATTCCTTCATTTAAGTTAACAAATTTTGTGCTTTAAGAATATAAAAATATAGCGATCCGCCTTCGGCGGAAACCAAAAGAAAAAAGGAGAAAATAGGATAGAGGGCAAAAGGGTAAAAGGGTAAAGGGTTAGAGAGTTCTCCCGAACACACATACTACACGAAAACCGAGATTGTTGTAACGATTCTCGCGCCTATTGACGTTGTTGCGGTAAGCGGAACGGCAGTAATCAGGATCGTCGACCCAAGAACCGCCCCTAATCACAGAAGATGAGTCATTATCGTCATTTTCACTTAAATCTTCCATGTTTTCGTCATTGAAATTATCAGATTCGTCATTATCAACCCAAGCACTACCATCAGTAGGCGCACCGTCATAACTATCATGCCAGTCATCAGCACACCATTCATCTACATTACCGTGCATATCGTACAATCCAAAGGCATTGGGGGGAAATTGACCAACGGGGGTGGTTTCCTCTCTATATTCGCCCTGGGGTTCCTCAGCATAAGTGTTAGAAGCATCATAATTAGCTAGTTCTCCTGTAATAGTTTCTCCAAAGTAAAAGGGTGGGTAAGTTTCACCATTTTCGAGGTCTAGAGGTTCTGAGACAGCACGACAAGCATATTCCCATTGAGCTTCAGAGGGTAGCTGATAATCCCTTCCTGTAAGCTTAGAGAGGCGTTGACAGAATTCGACGGCTTCGTACCAGTTAACTTGTTCAACTGGTCGGTTATCCCCTTTAAAGTTGGAGGGATCTTCCTTTAAGTCGATGTTAACTTTTAGATCAGTTTGAGAGGCGATCGCTTTCCATTGAGCTTGAGTAATGGGATATTTGCCCATGAAGAAGGGTGAAAGGGTGACATTATGTTGAGGCCGTTCGTCATCAGAACCTTCATTTTCAGGAGAACCCATTGTAAAAGTACCACCGGGGATAGCCACCATTTCGAGGGTGATGTTTTCGGTTAAAGGTTCGGTGAAGTAAGAAGCAGTGTATGTGGTGGTTTTAATGATTTCGCCACGACGGTTTACGGTGGGGGTTTGAAATGTCCATTGTTGTAGGGGTTCTTCTTCTTCAAAAACAATGATGGCGACTTCTACTTCAAATTCAAAGGTTTCTAATGAGACAATTTCAGAAGGTGGAGAAACAGATTGTTCTACTGTGGTTTTTTGCTTAACAAATTCACTATAAATACCCCCTAACTTATCTAAAGTCGAAGCAGATATTTCAGCAAAATGACGAACTGACTCTGGTAATTCGCCTTTTAGGGAAGGGTCTAATAAAATCGCTTCAAAAATATCTTGGTCATCTCCTAAATATTTAGAAATATAATCAGAAATTAAAGTGATGGTATCAACTAATTCTTCTTCTGTCGCTTCTTTTTCTAAGGCTTCTCGAATCTGTGGTTTAAATTCTAATTCAATGAGATTCAAAGAGTCATGAGTTAAAGATTTAATGGGATTTGATAAGGGGTTAAAGAGTCCTGCCATTAAAACCTCTGCAATGATTACGGCAGGAAGTTCATAGTCGGAATTAAAATTAAAAATTGAATCTAAAAATGATACGGTTTTTACTTTTTTCGTTTTAAATTTTTCAGACAATAAAGAAGGACCTGATTGAATAATAAGACGAATGATAGGTAAAGTTACAGGAACAGCACTAAGACGATGGGCTAATTCTTGAGCTTTTACTGAGGCATTTTCATAAAAACGGCTTAAGATTTGTTCAGAGGATAAAGATTGGATAATTTGTGAAGGTTTGGGGTCGGTTGAAGAGGAAGTTACTTGATGTAAATCGGGTAAATTAATTTTCTTAACTAAAATACCTGGTAAGTTTGCTCGTTTTTGTCCACTAACTAAATTAGCCCATTTTTGTAAAGATTGAGGGTCTAAGGTAATAATAGGAAGTTTTAAATATTTTTGTTGATTAGATAACGATAAATCTTTGATAGTTAATTGCTGGTTGATTATATAGGATAAATTAATAGCTCCCATTGGAGGAGATTGTAAAATAACTTGATTTTCACGATCTAAAGCGGTTCGACTCCAAAGGCGTTTAGGAAATAATTGTAAGAGAGTAACAAGGGCTTTTTTACTCCATTTATCTAAGATATCTGTATAAAAATTTTCATACCAATGAACTGAAGAAAAATCACTGATAATTATAATTAATTGTTCATCAGGTGAGTTTTTGATAATTTGTTCTGAAGTATATTTTACTGAATTATCTTCATAAGATGATTGTAAAATTACTTGTTTTTTATCATTAGTTTTCATCCAAAAAATATTAAATTCATGAAACATTCTAATATTTTTAAAAATTTCTTCTATTTCTTCTACGACTTTATACCAAATTAAAACCGATTTTTCCAATTCAATAACAAGAGACAGAGAAAGCGATCGCTTAAATTGAAGTTTAAAGATAGGCTCATAAAGCTCTGTTTCTGCAATAAATTGAACAGTAGCTTCTTCATCTATTTCTTGGGTTTTATTAGTAGGGATTTTTCGTCGTAAAGTTTGCAAAATACGACAAATCTCCTGTTTCCAAAATTCAGGAATAGCAGGGGGATCTTTAATATCAAGAAAAATTCCTTTTAACTTAATTTCTGGGTCTATTGTATTCCTATCAGGATAACTAGGAAATTTTCTCTCTGGGGGATTGTCTTTTACTTCTCTCTCGATTCGTGGGGGAGGTTGAGAAGGAGTGTTTGAGGGGGGTTCTGACTCGGATGAAGCAGGTGTGTCAGATAATTCCTTAACTTGTGTCTGTTCTTCTAACGACGATGTAACAATAGTAAACCAAACTGCGTCTAAAAGTTCTTCAACAGTTAGATCGAAGTTTGATGGATATTCACGCTTTAATTGTTCGATTAACTTAGTTAATTCAGACATTATCTTTACCCATAACTATCATCTTCAGATTCTTCAGCGATGGTTGAACTATCTAAAGATTGTAAGAGATGAGCTTTTAGTTGCTTTTTATCTATCTCATTTAAGTTATTATTTACTAACAGAAAAATTGTATTTAATAATTGATCGATGGCTAACTTATTCCCTTGGTCAATTAAATCAAGAAATTCTTTTATATAGGGTTCAGCTTTATTAGCTATTTCTTGATTAAAATGTGCATTGACAATTTTTTTTAAATGGGACTTTTTGGGGTCTTCCATTTTAATTCGTAAGCAACGTCTCAAAAATGCAGGAGGAAAGTCTCGTTTACTGTTGCTAGTTAAAATGACAAAAGGGAAGACTGTACAAGGAACAAACCCATTCTCAATTGTTCGTATCTTTTGATCATAAGTACGAACCTCAACTGAAGACTTTTGTTTAGCAATTCTTTTTAATTCAGGGATTTCAAACCGTCCTTCTTCAAAAATCTGTAATAAATCGTCAGGAAGGTCAATATCGCTCTTATCTATTTCGTCAATCAACAAAACTCTGGGTTTTAATGGTTCTCCTTGCTTTGGAGGTAAAAAGGCAGTTCCCAATGGGCCAAGAGTGATATAGTCTCCAATATTTTGAATCGGATCTAAAGCAGATGCTGCTTGTTTATTTTGAGGAGAATTTTGCTTATTTTTTGTAGCAGGGTCTGATAAACTTGTCTCTGGATTAGTTTGATTAGAGGTATTTGGGAGAGAATTCTTATTCAATAGTTGAGTATCCCTTAATCGTCCAATAGCATCATAATAATATAATCCTTCTGTTAGGGTAGAACGAGTGGTAATAGACCATTTTAAGACCTCTCCTAGACCTAATTCATAAGCAACTGCATAGGCCAAAGAACTTTTTCCACTTCCTGGTTCACCTTCAACTAATAAGGGTCGACGTAAAAAAAGAGCAGCGTTGATTAATTTAATAATTTTATCGTCTTTGGGAATTTGAAAGGTTTTTCCTCGGCGTTCATCCATTACTTTTTGATCACTAAAATCTCGCCAAGTTGGAGGTGGTGGAAGGGGATTTTGCTTTTCTTTTTTTGTTTTCGGATCTTTTTCTCCAGGTTTAGGCCAATAATTGTCAGGTTTAGGGGTTCCGTTGCCTTCAAATAGTTTCCAAGTCATAATTAAAAAAGTCCAAGGGGATAATTTTCACTGTCAGGTTCGGGGGGAAGGGGACGAGTCGGCGGGTCCCACAGTAATGATAAATGAGAGGCGACTTCTTGGGGATTGCCATTCGCTTCTCGACGAATTCTACTCAACTCATTAGGAAGCTGATTAATATCATTTCTTAGTAGATTATTGATGGTAGTTTCTATGATTGCTCGACTCAACTGTTCATTTTGATTTCTACACCAAATTGCTGCAGGTAAGCTATCATTAATTAAATATTTAAGACAATCCTGAGTTAAAGAATTCCAAGATTTTAGTCCAATATAAGAACTTGGCATTTGGCCTAGAATTGTGTTTTTTACTTCAAAACGTCCTCCATTATTATTTAACTGATTCCATTTGTGATTCCATTGTTCATTCTGTTCTGTTATTTCTTCTCTTTCCACAATCGAGTTTATATCATTAAGATTATTTTTCTGAGTAAGTTGATTAAGCAGATTAAGCTTCTGTACTAATTCTTGTCTTTCTTGTAAACGTAAAATAATATTAGGTAATCTTCTCTTTTTGCTTCCTATTTTAAATTCCCAAGTATCATAATCTAGATTAATTAAATTATAATCTACGAAAAGTTCTATTCTCATAGAAAAAATAGCTTTGTTAAATCCTAACCATTTTTCTGCAATAATTAGATTCAGACAACTTTCAACTGTGTTAACTAATTGTCGGTGTTTTGTTTTCAAATTAGTTAAGGTTGATTGATGTATTTTTCTTGGTGTCGATTGACTTTCTGCAGCAAACCAACAATTAATTTTATAATTGTTATTTGATTTTTTAAAGCTAATCATCAGAAATGATTGAGGATTAGAAGAATTATTATTCATGTCAAGAGGTATAGTAAATCGACGTAAAAATTCGTTAACATCAAATTCTTGAGGATTTTGAGAAAAAAAGCATCCTTTTACTGTTAACCAATTAGTCAGTTTTTCTGCTAAATCATTATTAGTTGATTGAATCAAATGTGCAACATACCTTAACAAAGTAGTTTCTTCCCCTTTTTGATTCTTACGAGAATCTGATAAATAGGTAAGAGGAGCATTTTGTTTCTGTCTTCTTTGAGTTTTCCATCCACTTTGCTCAAGATAATATTGCTGAATACTACCAATAATAGTTAAGTCATTATAGTTAGATAAAATATTTCGTAATTCTTGTAAAGATTGTTCTCGAATAGGTCGAATACATTTGAGATGAAAATCTTTTTGTTGATATTCAAATAAAGATAAATCACTAATATCAACAATATCAATTCTTAAGCTTCGGGCTAAATAATTAACAATTTTAACCAGATAGTTAACTGTTTGAAAACTTTGACTTTGGTTTGTTGCTGCTTGTAAAAATCTTTGACAAGTCCGAAAAGAACCATTGGGAAGATAAAAAGCTTCACACTCTTCATTATTGAGAAAATAAATCAAATCGGAATCGTTTTGTTGCTGATTATTATTATTTTCAATGATTAAATTAAAGCAATGAAGAATTCTTCTTCTATCTTCATCATTAGTCTCACGAGCAAATTCAGGTTTAGGCTGTTTCCCAGAATTAATTTTAAAATTTTGAGTTATCTCTTGGAAAATCAATTCTTTCCACAAAACTCTAGCTAAATATTCTATTTCATAACCAGATAAATTTTCATTAGAAGATAATTTTTGCTGAATTTCTGCGATTGTAATTGTTATTTCTCTACAAGAATTACCTACTAAAAGATTTTCTGAGTCAGGCCAACGATTGCACCTTCGTACACTTTGACAAAGAATTGAAATGATTTTCGTTTTTCCCTCTAGAGTCAATTTTGGCATACTTATCACGCAAGCATTATTTTGTCAATACCTGGTTTTTAAAAAATATCCTGGGAATGCAGGTATATAGAGCAATATGGGAGGCTGAAAGAGTCAAAAAACAAGAGGTACTAAATATGTTCTGGTTTCAGAAGAACGAACCCCCAAAAAGGAATGAAGATGAGCCTGCTATTAGGTTAGAGCTTCGCCTTAAAGAAGAAGCATTAATGATGATTCTAAAGATGATTCTTGCCATCATTGCAGCTGCATTTGGGTTAGGTGTGGGACCAACTTTAATCAAAGAGGATATTCCACGTCGAGAACAACTACCTAGCCATGAGACTCAATTGGAGTCCGAGACTAAAACATCTACAAACTCCAAATAAACTCAAGCTGTAAAGTAAAATATGTGAACACGGCTAAAGGCTAAATTTTCCTTGGTCGTGTTTTTTCTTATTAACTAATATAAATCAATACAGTCTGATTGTTTAATCGTTTTCTTCAAGCATTCTTAACACCTTCTCTTCAAACTCAGTCAACCAAGGTCGATCTACTCTCCCCAAACTAGCCAATACAGCCTTAGCCGTTTCTTCCATCTCAGGGTTGTATAGTTTTGAAAGGCGATCGCTTAATTCCCTCACTGCCTTCTGCTGCTCATTAGAATAGGGTAAGTCTTTGAGATTTTCTGGTTTAACTTGATAATCACCATCCCATAACCGTACAGTACAAGAAAAGTCATGAACTTCGGTGATAACCGCCCAACACCCTCCTTTACCCCGTAAGTCAGGATTATCCTTAACCATAATCATAGCCACGTTTCCTTCACGCCAAGGATTAGCTACTTGGGTACGTTGACGAATTTGGTCTACAATGTTTTTGACAATGCGACCACTGGGGACTTTCCCACCAGCTTCCGCTACGGCCTTGGCCCAAGCTTCACGTTGTTGGTTTGGTTTCAGTTTGGTTAAAGGTCTGACTTGTCTTTCAGATGTAGGTAAAATTTGACAACCATTGGTTGTCATTCCGTCTGGTTCATTTTGTAAACCATTGGTTGTCATTTGCTCTTCTAAATTTTCTGTAAGGTTGGTTGTCAAACTGGTTGGTGACTCATCTTGATTTTGACAACCATTGGTTGTCATTTCGGTTTCAATTTGTGTACCATTGGTTGTCAAATTATCATAAGCCTTGGCTCCGGCAATAAGAAAGTTAGCTTTTTGACGACTGTGACCAAAACGCTCTTGGCAATAATCCTCAAAAGTCTTGTGGGTGCTACGATAGAGCCGTCGTTTTCGTAATTCATATAAAGCTTTACCAGCTTCATAAAAAGCCCGTTCAACTTTCCTTTCAAAATAAAGGCGATCTTTTTGCTCTTCATCAGTTAGTTCATTTGTTTCAATTTGTTGGGGATCAGTGATAGATTGGTTGTCATTATTTTCCATCACCTCAACGGTTACAGACGTTTCTTGACTTTGAGCTTGAGATTGATTTGGGGTAAATTCAAAGCAAATCACCCAAACAGTTTGATTTTTGCCGTCAAAAAACTCATTAATAAATTGGTCAAAGGTGTAGTTAGGAAATCCTTCGGCTTTTAAATCAGCTTCGGTCATTTCCGCCAATGATTGCTTTACTGGTTTTTCGGTTAAGGTTAACCAGCCGATGATTTCTCCCCCATATTGAAGTCCTTTGTTGTAGGCCGGTACTTTAACCCCTTGTTCGTAGTAGTTGATGAAAGTTTTTGCCGTGCGATCACTCCACACTCTTCTTGTACAAGTTTTGCCCTGGTAAAGTTGCTTAATGGTTTTTCCAAAACTAATCCCTTTGGGGTTTTTCGGGGTAGAAGATGGGGAATTTGAGCTTTTAGGGTTAAAGTCTAATAAACTAGGTTGCTCTAACTCTTGTGTATTTTGCTTTAACTGCCGTTTCCCCTTGGTTTTTGCCCAATGGTCAAGCCAAGCTTGAGGACTGGGATGATGGTCAGTTTCTCGGATAGGAACGGACACAACAATAGAGCGATCGCTGTTCTCAATGGTGTAATTAGCATTGAAAGAATCGTAATTAAACTGCCATTGATGTCCGTATGCTGCCCAAGATTGAGAATAATGCCAAGGATCAGTTATGGGTGTTTTAACTTCTGACTTCATATCCCCTCCTCAACTGGCATCCCCTCAGAGTCATATTCAATGTCAGTTATTGGTGTTGCTTGGTATGGCCTACCTTCTTCTGTGAATTCGACGTTATGAGTATGTTTAATTTTGGGGTAAAGTTCGGGTCCTAAGATGGGGTCATTGAGTTGGTCATTGAGGGTGGGTTCAGTTTCTGGTTTCGGTGGTCGTCCCAACATACTGCCAACTTTTGCCCATAGTTCCTTTTTGACGGTGGGATCTAGTGTTTGCCGATAATTATCTGGGTTGTCTCGTACTTTCTGCCAATCTTCAGCCCAACCTGGATCAATGGTTAATTTAACTTTGGGTTCCCCTTTGAAATTGGTGGGTAAATACTTGGCCGGATAATCTACGACTAACCCATCAGCGATCGCCCATTCATACCACTCTAAAAAGCTCTCTGAGATGGGGGGTGGTCCTTTTTGGATTCGTTGCTTAGGTATTTGGAATAAGAACACGCCACGGGGATTATTGATGGTTTCCCAGGTATTTTCAACGTGCTTTATGGCCCCATACGCTTGCGAGATGTCATGGTTTGCGATCGCTCGTTTAACTTCCCCATCGATGGTGATACCCAACTCTTTTAACTTGGTGATTAAGTCTTGGGGAATGTCGGCAGCTTCATGACTTATTTTCTTAGCTTTCGCTTTCGCTTCCGGGGAAATTTCCTGACCTGTATTTATTTCTGTAGTTACCTGTACTACACTGGCGGAAGATTGATCTTTACCAGAATTTTTATTGTTAACTAATTTTTTTTCCTTGTCCCTTTCTTGCTCTGAGTAATTTTGCTCATGATAATAAATTTCTTTGTTAACCGAATTCAGATCCGAATTAGGAGAAAAATTTTCGACCCCCCCCCTGGTCTGGTAGGTTTGAATAGTTTGAATAGTCTGAAAGGGGTCAGAACCCTTATCTAATGCGCCTTTTGAGGCACGATTTTCTGGGATCTCAGAATCCATTCTGGGATTTCGGAATTCATTCTGGGATTTCGGAATATTTTCTCGGATCTCAGAATCCATTCTGGAATCTTGTAAAAATTCTGGATTGTCAGAATTGGTGTCTTGTTGACAATGAACCCATTGAAGGATAATTTTTCCTGAACGGGTATTAATCACCCCTTTCTGTTTGAGCTTGGCGATCGCTTCATAGACACTGCTTTCAGGAATGCTCCAACGCAAGGCGAATTGCTTAGGAAAAATTTCAAGCGGGCGATCGCAAAAAGGATTTTCGTATCTTAGGGCAAGGTGAACAAAGGCTGCGTTATTAATCAGTCGTGAGCGTCTGAGGGCGATTAACTCTTCTTTTTGCAGTGGGTAAAATTCCCCTTCGATTTTGTTTCCCTTGCGAGTCGGTGCCGGAATACCTTGTAATTTTTGAATTGTTTGTGTCATGATGGTGTTCCAGATATATGTTCCCCAGTCCACCGGAATTGGGGTTATTTTTTTATGGGTGTAACCACGCTTGCAGCTACAAACATGAAGTTGGCAAAATTTTAGTTACAATAGAGTTAAATTAGGAATGCTCTAAAGTTAACTTCGAGGTTAACTTTAGCATATTCTTGATTTAAAAGTTAACTTTTTATTTAAAAGGTATGGATTGGAATACTGCCTTTGATTGCACGTTAAGAGAGTATGGAATTGCCGCTAAGTGGCTATCTGATAAGTCAGGACTAACTGAGCAAACGATCAGCAAGTTTAGGAATGGTCGTCCTATGACGACTGATAATCTCAATATCTTGCTGAGTTATCTTCCTTATGAAGCAAGAGCTTATTTTTTCGCTCAAATTTTAGGAAGTTCTTTAGATACCACTCAATTACCACCTTTGTCTGAACAGATTGCTAAATTATCTGTGCAGTCTAAGAAGGATTTAGTCATGGAAATTGTTGATTCTTTGGTGAATGAGCGAGAGCCTGAAGCGGTGGCTAGTTAATATTTTTTAACAGAATAATTAAACAGTCACAGAGGTTACATAGTAAAATTATTGTTTTAAATTAATGATTTAGTAAAACCAACTTTGATTAACTTTCTCTTAATCTGTAATTAATGATAACTTAGTTAATTGCAAGATGGTTTTATGGATAAAGACAACGAAATAATTCCTGCAGGAGATATGATGCCAGCTACCGTTGACGAAATTTTAGAAAAATTTGATACTGTTAACGTAGAAGGTTTAACGGTGGTAGATAAGGCACGTCTTTATAAGGAATTGAGTAAGAAGTTTGGTTTAGACCTTGCTACTAATGTGCAAACCCTTGGTGGTTCTCAGATGATTGGTAATACGATTCAGTTCAATCTCTGCGATCGCACGGCTTTACCTGATTTGATTGATAAATTAGTGGAGAAGTTGGGCAAAGAAGCGGTGACAGAATTAATCAAGATCCTGCTTGAGAAAATTTAGTCAGTTATTGGCGTAATCTACTGTTGTTCCCTAATTATTTTTATTCTTTCTTTACCCTAATCTTTCTATTAACCTTGTATATCGTTGTTTTTGGTTCCATTGATTGACTGCTATTCCGATAGCTTTGCTTGACCCCACCATAATCGCCAATTGTTTAGCACGGGTTAAACCGGTGTAAATCAGGTTTCGTGAGAGCATAATATAATGAGACATCGAAACTGGCATAATCACCACTGGATATTCTGACCCTTGGGACTTGTGAATGGAAATTGACCAAGCTAAGGCCACTTCATTCAAATCTGCGTAATCATATTCCACTTCCCTATCATCAACTTGAATGGTGACTAATTTTTCCGTGGTGTCAATGGCGGTAACTATACCCAAGTCCCCATTAAACACTTCTCGGTTGTAGTCATTTTTCAGTTGAATGACGCGATCGCCCACCCTCAAAATCATCCCTGCCCTTGAAACTTCGGCTTTTTCAGGAGAGGGAGGATTAATTCGCATCTGCAACACTTGATTTAAGTTTCGAGTTCCTACCAGTCCCCTGGTCATGGGACATAACACTTGTACATCAGTGGTGGGATTAAACCCCTGAGAGGGGATAAATTCTGTGACCAATTCGGAGATGACTTGTACCGTATGTTCCGGTTCGGTTCCTCCGTTATGCCATAAACAATCGGACTTAGGTGTATTAGATATGACTTCGAGTTTGGGATAGTTACCTTGGTTAATTTGGTGCGCGTTACGAATGATGGCACTGCTGGCCGCTTGTCGAAATACCTCGTTTAACCTAACAACAGGGATTTTTCCTGATTCGATTAAATCTTCTAAAATTTTCCCTGGCCCCACACTGGGTAATTGATCATTATCTCCCACTAGCAAAAGTTGACAATCTGGTGAGAGTGCTTTCATGAGTGAATGTGCTAAGAACAAGTCGACCATTGAACTTTCGTCAACAATGACTGCATCAAAAGGTAAAGGATTTTCCTTATCTCGTTTAAAACCCCGTTTAGCAGGGTCAAATTCTAGTAACCGATGTAAAGTTTTAGCTTCGAGGCCGGCCATTTCCCCCAGTCTTTGTGCGGCCCGACCAGTAGGAGCAGCCAAACCAATTTTTTTACCCATGGCCTGCCATAAGGCGACAATGGTTTTTTGAGTGAAAGTTTTCCCAGTTCCGGGTCCTCCCGTGAGAACCATTACTCGTGATGAAGCTGTTTTAATAACTGCCTCTAGTTGCTGCGGTGACAGTTTAATGCGTTTACTTTGAGTAAAACGGTTTATCCAGTCTTTAACACGGGGCAAATCAACTATTACACTATTTTCTAACTGTTTTACTAATAATTTAGCTAAATTCTGCTCTGTATAATAAAAAGTTGGTTTATAACAAAGTTGAATTTTACCCACTTCTTCAACAATTAATTCCTCTGTTTCTGTTGCTTGGTGCGCTGAGGAGTGAGGTGGCGACTGGGGAGGTGTCTGGCTGTGCTTGTGACCGCCGTTTAGAGGGAACCTCTGAACCCTTCGCTCCGCCATTTCTTTTGCTATTTGAACCACTGCTTCCCTATCAGTTTCATGTTCATCAATACTCAATAATTCAATGGCTTCATTGACTAATTCTGGTAAGGGAAGAAAACAATGACCCTCTTCGGCCGCTTCACTTAAAATGTGTAATAATCCCGATTTATAGCGATATTTTGACCCAGGAGAAATCCCCACCTTAAAAGCAATTTTATCTGCCGTATGAAAGCCAATTCCAAAAATATCCTCTGCTAGTTTATAGGGATTGTCAGTAACAATTGAAATAGATTCATGTCCATATTGTTTAAATATCTTTACGGCATAAGTTGTTGATATGCCATGACCTTGAAGAAAGACCATGACATCTTTAATTATTTTCTGTTCTTCCCAGGTACTTTGAATCATTTGCACTCGTTTTTTGCCAATGCCAGGAACTTCTACTAATCGTTGGATTTCCTGTTCAATAATATCGAGAGTCTCTAACCCAAAATAATTAACAATGCGTTTAGCGGTGACGGGTCCAACCCCTTTAATTAAACCACTACCTAAATATTTTTCAATCCCTGTTAATGTTGCTGGTTTTGATTCGGTGTACCCTGTCACATTAAACTGTTGACCATGTTTAGGGTGGTTATACCAACTACCTTGAACTTGTAAGGTTTGACCTGCTTGAATATTAGGAAAACTGCCAATAATAGTAACTAAATCTTTGAATCCTTTAACTTGCATTCGAGCGACCGTATAGCCTGTATCTTCTGCATGAAAAGTAATGCGTTCAATCACTCCCGTTAAAGACGTGGAAAGCGGGGGTTCAGTTTTAATATTAAGGTTAGATGTACTAGCAATTATTTTTGATGAAGACATGAGTAAACATTTATTTTAAAGTAGTAAAAATCGTCAATTTAACATAGAATTAACTATTTAAAGCTATAATAGACTCAATCTTTATTATAATATAATTTTACTTTTATAAAAATAAAATTATGACATCTATATTAATTTTTAAAAGACTTAAATTGTTCTGTTTTTCTTATTATTTAAAATTTAGCATTTTAAGTTTTTTAGTTCTATTCATTATAGGCTTTTCTTTTGTAATTTTAGCACAAAATCCCCCATTAGAAACTTTACAAAAGTCTCCTATCATTGTAGATGGTAGGATTTTATTTAAGGTGGGTTCTTTACCTAACTTTAGCGCAGAGCAAAGAGCCGAAATTATTAATAAAACTTTAGCCGAAGAAGTTCGTTCACCTGAACCTATAGAGATCATTATTGTTCAAGACTCCGAGCAAACAGTTATCCGGAATCAAACCACACAACGTCATTTATTAAGCGTGACAAAGGTAGATGTCATTGAAGGAATCAATACTTTTGAACAAGCTGTTATTTGGAAAAACTACTTAACTCAAGCTTTAGAAAGAGGTCAATTTGAACGAAGTTCAGGATATGTGCGTTCCGCTATTTTATCAAGTTTAGGTATCATTTTAGGAGCAATTATTGTTCATGGGGTATTAATTTATTTAGAAATATGGGGGAAATCAAAAGAGAGCAGAGAGGGGAATGAAACCGCTGGAAATTTTTATATTAGTCAAGCCTTGATTAAATCATTATGGCGTATTTTTCTCTTGGTCAGTCCTTTATTTTTATGGATAAGTGGATTGCTGTATATTTGTTCTTTATTTCCTCAAGCGAGAAGTCGGGTTTATCAAGTAAGAATGTTGTTAGGGGAACCAATTTTTAGCTTAGGACAAAAAAGTTATTCTGCTCTTCAATTACTTTTACTATTAGCTTTAACGGTCAGTTTATGGTTTTTAGTCAAAGGGTTAGTTTTCTTAATTAAATCCTATTTATTGAGTCGTTTAGGAGCGAATCGTAATATTCAAGAGATAGTAGGAACATTAACTCAATATATTTTATTATTTTTAGGATTGATCATCTTATTACAACTTTGGGGATTAGATCTCAGTGCTTTAGCGATTATTGCGAGTGTGTTAGGGGTAGGGATTGGTTTTGGATTACAAAATATTGCCAATAATTTTATTAGTGGTTTAATTATTATTTTGGAAAGACCGATTCAAGTAGGAGATTTTATTAAATTAGGGGAGTTAGTGGGGACAGTACAAAGTGTAGGTGCGAGAAGTACCCAGATTAAAACTTGGGATGGTGTTTCAATTATTGTACCGAATTCCCGTTTTTTAGAAAGTGAGGTGATTAATTGGTCTTATGAAGATTCAACTTCAGCTATTCGTCTCCCTATTGGAGTTGCCTATGGTTCGGATATTAAACGGGTTAGAGTTGCTCTATTAAAAGCGGCTAGAGATCATAAAGAAATATTAGCCACCCCTCGTCCTAAAGTTTTATTTCAGGAGTTTGGAGAAAGTTCTTTAAACTTTGAGTTGAGAGTGTGGTTATTAGAACCTAGACATCAATTTCGCATTAAAAGTGAACTTAATTATGCCATTGAAAAAAACCTTCGTGATTATGGTATTGAAATTCCTTTTCCGCAACGGGATCTTAATCTAAAATCATCTCATTTAAAACAGTTGATTCAAAGCATATTATCCACTTCTGAATTTAATAATTCTTCCCTATCAAAATTTGACAAAGACGTTGACCAATATTTGACTAATTCTCTCAACGAAGATGAATTATATCCGTTAGAAGATAGATTGGGTGATAGTGAACTTCAAACCTTAGTTAAACAAATGCGTTCAGCTAATGGTGTTAATATTGAAGACCGTCGTTATCGTCTCAATATTTATCCAGCTTGTTTTATTGGTTCAGAGGCTGTCAATTGGTTCATCGAACATTATAATTATACGAGAGAAGAAGCCATTGAATTAGGCCAAATTTTAGTAGAAAGAGGAATTATTCATCATGTGTTAGATCAACATTCTTTTAAGGATAGTTATTTATTTTATCGTTTTTATGATGATGATTCATAAAGTCAGAACTTCCTCGCTACGGGCTATTTAATCTTAATTTACCTAAATTTAAAAACTTAAGATTAGAAGATAAGCTAAGACCTTGAAAGTTTAAAATCCTAGACTTCATAATTATTTTAATAAGTCAGAGGTTTTATGTCATCTGGCTTATTATTTTATTCAGAGATTTCAGTCTCAAGAGGTTCAGTACGATGGAAAAAAGATAAATCAATATAACGATGACCATCAGGAGTATGATAAATAACATCTTGAAATTGATGATTCCAAAGAATATCTCGAAAACCATAAAAAGAACGAGCGTACATCGTTTGGGCAATGGATTCATCAATACCAGATAAAGAAGTTAAGAGCATCGCTTTTTTTCTTTCTAAAGTGTCGAGAGTGACCCCAAATAAAGGGCTATTTTCATCAATAGGGTGCATAACAGTCCAAGTCATCGCTAAAGTAGGATTATGATCTCTAACTAATTTCAATTCATAAACTCTGCGAAAAAAATCACCTTCTTTACTCACTTCATCCCACATCAGATATAAACGCATTTTGGCTTCAAGAATATAATTTTTGCGTTGATTAGAGACTCTAAGCATTAGAGTAGGAATATTATCATAAGGAATAAGCAGAAGGCTTGTTTTGACGAGAAGACTTTGGTTGATTAAAGCGGAGAGGAGGAAGCATGAGTCTAACCTGTAAATAGTGAATTATTCTAAAATTTAAAAAGTATTTATTGAGAGATTATTTTTAGAATATATTAGCTTGATTAGATTTTTTTGTCTTGTTCAACAAAGAAAATAACTAGAGAGTCTGAGTGTGACCAAATATTGTTGGTTGCACTGAAAAAAGGATCATAAGATAAGGTTAAAACTTATCAACAATCTGCATTCTGCACTTTAAAGGAGTCACTCCAGACTGAAGATTGAACGAGAGGATTTGGAGTGGGCAGTTAGAGAAAATTTACTCTCAGCAGAAACAGCTGAACAACTCTGGCAAGCTTGGCTTGAGAGAAAACGCAATGTTCCCCAATTTAATTTTGCCAATGTTGCCTACTATTTTGGCGCACTGATTATTATTTTGGGAATGGGTTTTTACTTGACTGTCGCTTGGGAAAATTTGGGCGGTGGGGGCATTTTTATCCTGGCAAGTATTTATATATTCGTCTTTGTGATGATTGGTCAACATTTATGGTTTAAACGGGAGTTAAAAATTCCAGGGGGGTTGCTCGTTTCTGTTGCTGTGTGTTTAGTGCCTTTAGCTATTTATGGCTTTCAGAGAATGCTAGGCATTTGGCCTGATGGAGATCCTGGTAACTATGCTAACTATCATATTTGGGTTAAAGCCAGTTGGTTTTATATGGAAGTTGGGACGATGGTGGTCTCGGAATTATCACTTATCTAGGGCATCTTTCTTATAGGGTTTTCCAAGATTCACTATTGTTTCCCATTGCCATTTCTGTTGTCGGTTTCCTTATTATTCTCGCTGGAATTCAGTACCAAAAGTATTCTCCCACTTGGTCAGCTTTCTTACGTCGTTCCCTTCCTCCATTTCTACTTCAATTATTACCCAAAGATTATTAATGTTGTCCTAACCCACACCAAGCAGCATAAGCAATGGAGATCGCATCTACCTGCGCGTCTCGTTTCAATGGGTTAAGGTAGAACATTTGTTCAAGAATGTCTGCAATATCCTCTCTTTCGGCTTTAGGACTATCAAGATTACTTTTCCAGGTAGTGGGGTAAACCATGAGAGGAAGACAACCATGACGGTAAGCGACCAAGTTAAGGACACCCAAGACTTGTAGTAATTTGGTGGTTGAGGGATATTCAGGGTTAATAAAGGTCTTTTCGATCGCAATCTGTGCTGGTTGATAGTCTTTGATAATCTCTTGTAAATCGGCTTCAATTTCCGCTAATCGATGAGGTAGCGGATCATCAGAATTAGTTAAAATTAAGCCAAAATCAATGATATTTGGTTCTTCTGTAGTTTCTCCTTCAATGATAGCCCATCCTAATTGAGAGATACTGGGTTTGATACCTAACCAACGAGGGGACTGGGAAGTTGAGGGTTTTTCCGCACATTGATCTAAGGAGATCGCATAAGCTTTTATTTCTTCTACGAAGCATTCAGGAACTCGAATGGCTTTAGTGGGTAGATGATGCCATTGAGTTCGTTGAGGGTGAGGTAATGGGTGATAATTGGGCATGATTGGAGTGTACACTCAAATAAAGATAAATAGAGTGGTTGTTAAAAATATGGATCTTGATTTTTTAATGGTTTCGCTCGTTGATGGGAGACGTTCCCCCTCTTGACCCCAACGTTAAACAATGGTTGCAACGACAGACGATTACAGCTATGGAGTCCAGGTCGAATTTTTATGGAGTAAGCAGTAAAATTACTTGTTAGAAGCGCACTTCTGATAACTAATCATGTTAACGGTTGAAACTACCACGTCCCTAAAACTTTGCAAGCCTCTCCCGTTGACGGCTCATCCGGCTGCGGTTTATTTGCGATCGCTTTCCCCTCGTTCTCGTTTGACTATGCAAGGCAGTTTAAATGCGATCGCCCAACTTTTGAGCAATGGGGAATGTGATCACCTGAGTTTAGATTGGGCAAACTTAAGATATCAGCATACGTCGGCCATTCAAGCTGCTTTACTGGAGAAACACGCAC
>NETF01000004.1 GCA_002172675.1 unicellular cyanobacterium SU3 | reverse complement strand
CTGTGAGCCATGTATTACTTGGCTTGCCTATCCCTATCGTTTCGTTGACAATTCTTTTTATACTTCACTTTGAAATACGTTTAGATTACTTTCGCCAACAGTATCAGAGATCCGCGTAGCGGTGCGCCAAAAAAAACTCTCTGCCAAAATTCTTTTTGCCCATCTTCAACCAGGTCAACGGGAAATTCTTAACTCTCCGCGTTTGGTTTGGGGCAAATTGGTCTATATTTCGGCTTTAAAACTCGATGATGGGGAATTATTAGTTGTTATCTCCCCTAATTCCCCTAAAACAGCCATCACTGATTACGGACACCGTTGGGGGATTGAAACTTTATTCGGGATGTTTAAAACAAGAGGCTTTTGTCTCGAATCTACTCATTTTACTCATTCTGAGCGATTAAGTAAGCTCATTGCTTTAATGGCTTTGGCTATGTGCTGGGCAATGAAAGTGGGGCAATGGTTACATTCTCATACACCAATTAAAATCAAAAAACATGGACGAAGAGAAAGAAGTCTTTTTCGCTATGGACTTGACCATTTACGTTCCATTGTTAATGATCTTGACTTAAAACATTCTGAGTTTTTAGAATGCTTATATTTTTTGTCCTGTACTTAGGAAATTGCTATGTTTGTTTTTCTTAAGATGCTCCTTTGTTTTTTAGGAATTTATTGCTTTTGCTTACATCGAACTCAGGTTAGTGGGTAGTCAGTTAGATGATTATAATGGAAGTCGTACTGGTTCAGCTTATGTCTTTACGAATACGACTCAATCTGTGCCTGAACCCTCTTCAACCAGTGCTTTAGTCATTTTAGGGGCCGGAACTGCTACTAAGTTTGGTATATCTTTTAAACGCAAGTTAGCCAAGAAGAATAAAAAACAAGGTTAATAACCGTTTTGATCTTACTGTAGAGACGTTTCATGAAACGTCTCTACAAAATAAATGAATTTTCCCTACATTTAATTACCTAAAATTATCATCAACATCTGCTGAAGACTTTTCTTATCCCTGCTTTGAAGCTTCCCTAATTTCCTAATAACTAACCTTGTTTCAACTGTTGCAATAATAGGTTTAATCAGAGAAGGTTTGAGGAGTCCAGCAGCAGAAAAGTCTATAATTTGAACTTCTCCGAAACCTAACGGTACAATAATCTGGCTAGTGATTGCCATAATAATTAAATCAGGTTTAGCTTTATTATAATCATCAGAACTAACAATAACCGCAGGTCTTTTTTTTGCAGAACGTTGATTCGTAAAAGGAAAAGGGACTAAAATAACATCAGCAAACTTATAATTCGTCATAAACTGCATCTTCAGGATTATCCCAAACTTTACTAAAAGAAGATTCTGATAGTTTTGTTGAGGCTAATATAAGAGCTTTATCAGAGTTTTCTGAGTTAAGGGAATCTATAAATTCCTCAACCTGTTCCATTTGTTCAGAAGATAAATGTTTAACTTTTTCTAAGAGTCTTTTTGCTAAAATTTGATTAATAGTCATTATCAGTTCATTCTTTTGTTTATGTATAAAATGGCTGTTTCTATTATATCATAAGTCAAGAAAATGAATTATAATTGAAGATAAAGTCTATTAGAAAAGCTAAGTCATGACCAACTATAATTCAAGCACTGATCATTCTAATAAGAATCGTTAATTGGTAAAAAATTATGGATTTTACCTACATTTATCATTCTCCATAATGTGTCCACATCCGCAAAACCTTGACAATTTTTTCGTCATCAAAAACCTGATAAACTAGGCGATGTTGAATATTAATTCTACGAGAGAAAACAGGGTATGATGTTCCCTTAAGCTTCTCAAAACTTGGTGGAGATTGATAGGGATTTTCCTTTAGTATTTTCAAAAGCTGTGAAACTTTACTTTTTAGTCCAGTTGAAGCGATTTTGAGAGAATCTTTTTGTGCTTGTTTAGAATATTTTAATTGCCAAGCCATAAATTGATTACCAAGGAAGCGAGTCTGAACAATCCTCAATGGGTTCATTTATTCCTTCTTCAATGGATTCCCACATACCGGGAATTGATTTTAGGTAAAGGGTTTCTTGAAGGGATTTCCAATCCTCTTCACTGACTAAAACAGCATTATTATTTTTGCTAGTAATGGTTATAGGTTTATGGGATTCATGAACTTCTATCATGAGGTTTAAAAGTTTTTCTTGCGCTTCTATGAAGGAAATATTTTTAGACTCTGACATATTCAGTTCATTCTTTTAGTGAAGGATAAAATAACCGCTTTTATTATATCATATTAGTAGGTATAAGGTATTAAGTTAATAAGTTATATTATGTCTAATCCTACAGTATTGTGTATGGGTGAAATCCTATTTGACTGTCTTGCTGATCAATTAGGAAAAGAATTAAATGAAGTGACATCATGGACAGCTTACCCAGGAGGTGCGCCTGCTAATGTAGCTTGTGGTTTAATTAAATTGGGAGTGCCTACTGCTTTTATCGGTTCCATTGGAGAAGATAAACCAGGAAATGATTTAGTTCATCTATTAGAACAAATAGGGGTAAATATAACAGGAATACAACGGCATCCTACAGCAAAAACTCGACAAGTTTATGTTACGCGTTCTCAAGATGGAGAACGTCAATTTGCTGGTTTTGGGAATATTAAAACTGATGAGTTTGCTGATACTCAGTTAAATGCTGAACAGTTAGAAAAATTCTTATTTATCCATGCAGACTATTTAGTTATTGGAACGTTAGAACTAGCTTATTCTAAAAGCAAAAAAGCAATTTTTAAAGCGATTCAACTAGCTAAAAAAAATCAATTAGATATTTTTGTTGATATTAATTGGAGACCTGTATTTTGGTTAGATTTAGAAAAAGCAAAGCCCTTAATTTTGCAAGTTTTAAAAGAAGCGGACTTTATTAAATGTTCTCAAGAAGAAGCAAATTGGTTATTTGCCACAGAAAATCCTCAAAAAATTGCTCAAAAATTTCCTAAAGTTAAAGGTATTTTAGTAACATTAGGCGAAAAAGGTTGTTATTATTATTTAGGAAAAAATTACGGAATAGTAGAAGGATTTTCCGTTAAAGTAGTGGATACAACAGGAGCAGGAGATAGTTTTGTTGCTGGTTTTATATATCAATGTTGTCAGTATCAAGAAAAAATATTGACTGATCCAGAAATAGCAAAACAAGCCATACTCTATAGTAATGCTGTTGGGGCATTAACGACCACAAAACCAGGAGCGATCGCAGCCCAACCTAGTAAAGAAGAAGTCGAAATCTGGCTAGAAAAATAATTAATAATTAATAATTAATAATTAATACTAAATGTGTCAAAAGATGCCATTCTATCTTAAAATAGTAATAAATAAGTAATAAAATAGTTCACCAGGTGAAACATGACCAAAACTGTTGCGCAAGTAATGACGCAAAATCCTATTACCGTTACCCCCCAAACCCCTCTATCAGAAGCGGTGAAAATCATAGTAGAAAAAAAAATTAGTGGTTTACCTGTAGTAGACGAACAGGGGAAACTTCTTGGAATTATCTCTGAAACAGACTTAATGTGGCAAGAAACAGGAGTAGAACCACCGCCTTATATCATGATTTTAGATAGCGTCATTTATCTGCAAAATCCTGCCCGTTACGAAAAAGAAGTTCATAAAGCCCTAGGCCAAACCGTTGGGGAAGTAATGAGCGATAAACCCATTAGTATAAAAGGGACAAAATCCTTAAAAGAAGCCGCCCATCTCATGCACGAAAAGAAAATCCGCCGTTTACCTGTCGTTGACGAAAACAATAACAAAGTGATCGGCATTCTTACCCAAGGGGACGTTATTCGCACCATGGCCCAAGAATAATTGTTACAATTTTGATCAATCAAAAGTGTCTTTTTGTCTAATAGATAAAAAAAGCAAAACATAAGAAGGGGATGGGGAAAAATGACACAAATGACCACCAGTGTCTCCAATAATGTCATCAATAATTATATTCAACGAGTGACAGAATGGAGTCAGTCCAGTCAACGAATTCCAACAACCGAAGAATTAGAAAGTATTGCAGCTGAATTAGGGATAGAACCCGAAGAAATACAAGCAGCACAAAAACAATCTCACGATCACTACATTCGCGCCCAGGGTTATATGCGTTTAAAACATTGGGACGATGCGATCGCAGAACTACAAGAAGCGGTAGCCTTTAACCCTTCTAACTTAGATATGCTAGTCAGTTTAGCCTCGGCGCACATGGGACGATGGGAAACTTATCATCGACGAGAAGACGAAGAGAATATTCGTCTGAGAATTCGGCAATGTTTAGTGATTAAACCCGACTGCGAAGAAGCCTTGAATTTGTTAGCTAGACTATCTAATAACCTTAAATGGCGTAATCGTATCATAACAGCCATTGGAGTCGCTTTAGGGGGCATTTGTGTGGGCGTAGGAGGGGTGGCATTATTCGGAGACGGCCTACCTCAATGGTTTCAACGAGAATCTAAACTCGAACAACTAGAGCAAAGTTTTAACCGTGAATTATACCTGCTACAACGACAACAAGATTCCCTAGAAGCACAAATGACAGCAGGACAACGACAAAATGATCAACGGAGTCAGAGAAACCTATCAATTCTACAAAGTCGCATTAATCAATTAGAAAGAGAAGTGACTCAATTAGAAAGAAAAATTGTAGAACTAGAAAAAGAACAACCCCAAAAAATAATGCCCCGTTCTTCTAATCGCTCAATTATCAGGGGGATGGAATAAGAAGAAGAGATCAATCAAGATGAATGTAGAATGTAGGATTAAGTTCTTTTTACATTTTGCATTCTATTTTTTATCGTTTGATTAAGCCCAACTTAACTTAATGAGTCTCAAACTTTATTTTCTCAGACACGGAGAAACCACCTCTTCTCAAACAGGAAGCTACTGCGGGAGATTAGATATTGATTTGACCCCCTCCGGAATACAGATGGCAGAAGATTTCGCAAAAACCTATCAGAATGTTCCCTGGAAAGCCGTATATTCTAGTCCCTTGAAACGAGCGATCGCTACGGCTAGACCCTTATGCGATCTTCTAAATATACCCATGGAACTCCGTCATGGCCTTAAAGAAATTTATTATGGAGAATGGGAAGGGAAAACCCCTGAAGAAGTTAACCAAAACTTTCATGATGAGTATGTGCGTTGGTTAGCCGATCCCGGTTGGAATAGTCCCAGTGGAGGAGAAAAAGCGATCGATATCGCCCGTCGCACCTCAGAAGTCCTAGAAGAAATCGAAAAAACCCATGAAACAGGCAATGTATTAGTTGTATCTCATAAAGCGACTACCCGTATTATGCTATGTTCTCTATTGGGCATTGATGTCGGTCGCTACCGCGATCGCATTGCCATGACTGTGGCCGCCCTTAGTATCGTCGAAATGGCTGAAAATGGCCCTTTGGTTCATGTTATGGGCGATCGCTCTCATATCAGAACAGAATTAAGACAACGGTATGGAACTTAATCAAACATGGCTTTAATGCTTTATTTCCTGCGTCATGCACAAACGGCTTACAGCCAAACAGGAGGATATTGCGGTAAAATAGAGAATGATCCAGGATTAACCCCCGAAGGTTACCAAATGGCTCAGGCTTTTGCTGACGCTTATGCTCATTTACCCTGGCAAGCTATTTATGTTAGTCCCTTATACCGTACCAGAGAAACTGTAAGACCACTATGTGAAAAAATAGGGCTGTCGATGCAACTACGGGAAGGACTACAAGAGATCGGTTATGGTAAATGGGAAGGAATGCACCCCAACGACATTGATCGTCATTATCATGATCGTTATGTGAAATGGTTAACCGATCCGGCTTGGAATGCACCACCAGAAGGAGAAAGAGGGATCGACATTGCCCGTCGTAGTTCCCGCGTCCTCGAAGAAATAGAACATACTTACGATACTGGCAATATTTTAATTGTGTCTCATAAAGCCACGATTCGCATTATATTATGTAGTCTACTAGGAATTGATATTAAATATTATCGCGATCGCTTTTTGATGCCAGTGGCTGCACTCAGTTTAGTAGAATTTACTTCTGCCGGACCATTAATTCATTTTATTGGCGATCGCTCTCACTTAAATGATTATTTACAGACCTTACCTAGCACTTAAATCAGTTAAAATAATTAGACTATCTTTTATATTTTATTGATTAGGTAAAGATTAGATGAAGTGATTAACAAAGGAGATGTTTTCGGACAAGGGGCTTTAGTTCGTGAAGATTATTTAAGGGTCTCTACTGCGATCGCTAAAACTGAATGTAAACTAGCCATTTTAGACAAAGAACATTTCTTATTTGCTGTACAACAAACCCCTATGTTTGCTCTAGAAGTTCTTAGAGGTTATTCTGATCGTCATCGCCGTTTAAAAAAGGTGATGGATGCTTTAGGAAATATTTAGCAAAAAAATTCTACTATAGAATTTTAACTTATTGTTATCGATATTACACACAAATTAGGAATTAAACCGAATGATAGAACCTATCGAAACCATTAAAATTTTTCAAACTCAACCCGAACAAATCTTTGCACCAGGAGAGGTTATTTTCAGAGATGGAGAAAAAGGAACTGAGATGTATGGGATTATTAAGGGAGAAGTAGAAATGTATGTTAATGATAAACTGGTTGAAATTATTGAAGAAGGAGATATTTTCGGACAAGGGGCTTTGGTTCATGAAAATTATTTAAGGGCTTCTACCACTGTAGCGAAAACTGAGTGTAAACTTGCAGTTTTAGATCGAGAACGTTTCTTATTCGTAGTGCAAGAAACCCCCATATTTGCCCTAGGGGTGATGAAAAGTTATTCGTCTCGTCATCGTCGCTTAAAATCAGTGATGGAAGCGTTAATAGATACCTAAAAATGTTAGTAAAAAAAATGACAAATTCTAATTTTATTTGCGTTCATGTTTTTATTAGTGGAACTGTTCAAGGAGTAGGATATCGCTATTCTACCGTACAAGAAGCACAAAAATTAGGGATTAAGGGATGGGTTAGAAATCTCTCAGATGGGCGTGTAGAAGCGATTTTTGAGGGAACAGAACCCATGATTGAAGAGATGGTACAGTGGTGTCATCAAGGTCCCAGAAGTGCTAAAGTTAGCGATGTAACGGTAGAAACCGCAGAACTTCAGTTATATAAAAAATTTGAGGTTAAAGAAACCGCTTGAAAGTTTAGTTTTGATTTTTATTTGCTTCTACTTGAACTGTTTCTAAGGGTAAATCTAAAGAAGCTGCTATAATTTCTATACTCAGACCTAATTTTATCATTCTGGGAATAGACTCTATTTTACTTAATAGTTGTCCTTCTTGTCTTCCCTCCTGTCTTCCCTCCTGTCTTCCCTCTTCTAAAGCTTCTTGATAGATTTTGGTTTCTTTTAAATCACTTAAACTAAACATAGCTTCTAGTTCCTGACGATTAATTTTTGGTAATTTATAAATTAGGATAGTCTCTAATAGTTCCAAAAGTTCCTTTTGTTGCCGGTGGTTAATCATTTCTTGACGTACTTTTTCAATGATTGGCCTAGCAACGTCAACGGCTTCCGTTTTTTTGGAAACTATCAGTTCAATTATAGCAATGCCTAGGGATTTTGTGTCAGATGTTTCTAATTCATTCAGATAAATTCGTTGTATTCGTTGAGAATTGAGTAATTCTTGATAACGTTGAGAATTAGATGAATCTATTTGACGATTAGGATAAATAATAACTCCCTTCCAATCTGATTGTAAAGGAGTTCTACTTAAATACAAGAAAATTTCACTAAAAAAACGAGCATAGAAGTTAACATCTTTTTGAAATTGAACTTCTAAGAAATAGATAGGATCTGTTTCATTTTTAGGTAAAAAGACTCCGTCAATACGAAAAGCTAACTGTTTCACTTCTATGGATAAAAAGTCATAGTTACTCGCTTCTTCTGGTGGATGATTAATTAGTTCAAAAAAGAAGCTAGGAAATGATTGAAACAGGCGATAAAAAATCGTGTCTGTTTTCACTAGAATAAGGTATAAATAAAAGGAGCGATCGCAGATCCCTGAGTAAAAATAATTAAAGCACCTAATAACACTAAAGTAATAATTAATGGAGCTAACCAATACTTTTTACGTTCGTTTAAAAAGCCCCATAAGTCTTGTAAAAGTTCAATAAATCCTTCCATCAATAAGGTTTCTCCATACTAACTTTATTTTTAATTTGACTAGATATTCGATAGGTTTCGAGTCTAAATTCAAATTTTCTGTTAAGAGGATCTCGTTTGATTAACTTCATAAATAAGCCCATTGGTGTCACAATAATAAAGAAAATAAGCCCTAAAATAATACGACTATTCACCCATGCAAGCACCTGTGCCACCCTCATCCATCCTTGATAAATAGGGGCAAGAGATTGGGGAATTAATAGCCCCAAACTACCTAAAACAATTGCGATAATCCAAGGAATTAATGGTAAAGCATGACCCCATAATAACGGTAAAATCAAACCAAATAACAAGGCAATAAAGATCCCTGTTAATAACCCAAATTCCCTTAATCCTTTTTTATCTAATTTTGGTATTTCATGAAACATTCTTTTTCCTCTATAATTAATTAATCGAGTTCAAATTCTTCTTTCCAAGACTCATCTTTTCGCCATTGAGGTTGCTTAGATTTAGCTAATAAATAATTATTAACAACTAAATAATCCATCTCAGTCCGCATAAAACAGCGATAGGCATCTTCTGGAGTACAAACGATAGGTTCTCCCCTAACATTAAAGGAAGTATTAACTAAAACACCACACCCTGTCAAGGCTTCAAATTGTTTAATTAATTGATAGTAACGGGGGTTTGTTTCAGGGTGTACTGTTTGTACTCTTGCTGAGTAGTCAACATGGGTAACAGCAGGAATTTTTGAGCGAGAAATGTTTAATTTTTCGATACCAAATAATTGCTTTTGTTCATCAGTCATAAGGATATGTAAATCTTTTTTGACTTCTGCTACTAATAACATATAAGGACTAGGTTTATCTAACTCAAAATAATGATTAACTTTTTCAGCTAAAACCGAAGGTGCAAAAGGGCGAAATGACTCTCTATATTTAATTTTTAGGTTCATTACTGACTGCATCTTCTCATTACGAGGATCACCAATAATGGAGCGATTTCCTAATGCTCTCGGTCCAAATTCCATCCGTCCTTGAAACCATCCTATAACATTACCTTCTGATAGAATTTCTGCTACTTTGCTAAAGAGTTCGTTGTCTTCTAAATAAACATAGTTTGCTTTTACATCGTCAAAATATTGTTGCGCTTCTTCATCACTAAATTTTGGTCCTAAATAAGCGCCTTGCATAGTATCAAAATCATTTATAAAACGAGGCTTTTCTAAGTATTGATGCCAGATTGCTAAAGCTGCGCCGATGGCTCCACCAGCGTCTCCTGCAGCTGGTTGAATCCAAATATCTTTAAATTTGCTCTCTCTTAAAATTCGACCATTAGAAACACAATTTAAAGCAACGCCTCCGGCTAAACATAAGTTATTGGTTCCTAATTCTTTGTGAGCTGTATTAGCTAATTTTAAGACAATTTCTTCGGTTACTTTTTGAATAGAAGCAGCAATATTCATCTCCCGTTGTGTAATTTTACTTTCTGGTTTTCGGGGAGGTTGACCAAACAACTTAGCAAATTTATGATTGGTCATAGTCAAACCAGTAGCATAATTGAAGTAATTCATATTGAGGCGAAATGTTCCATCCTCTTTAATATCAATTAAATGCTCTAGAATTAAGTTAGTATATTTCGGTTCACCATAAGGGGCCAACCCCATCAATTTATATTCTCCAGAATTGACTTTAAAGCCTGTATAATAAGTAAAAGCAGAATATAATAAACCCAAAGAGTGAGGAAAGTTAATTTCCCACTGAGGAATCATTTGATTACCTTCCCCTAACCATAAGGAGGTAGTTGCCCATTCTCCGACAGCATCTAAACATAAAATAGCTGCGGTTTCAAAGGGACTAGGAAAGAAAGCAGACGCAGCATGAGATTGATGATGTTCTGTAAATAATAACGGGGGAAGTTGAGAGGTTTTACAGTTAGCTAATTTTGCTAATTCTTTTTTTAATACTGTCTTTAAATATAACTTTTCTTGTAGCCATGCTGTCATGGCGGTGACAAAAGAACGAAACCCTTTGGGTGCATAGGTAATATAGGTTTCTAAAAGTCTTTCAAAGGTAATTAAAGGCTTTTCATAAAAAACAACATAATCTAACTTTTGTAGAGAAAGATTAGCTTCTGTTAAGGCGTAGCTAATGGCATTTTTCGGAAACCTAGCATCATGTTTCTTGCGTGTAAATCTTTCTTCTTGTGCGGCGGCTATAATTTTTCCTGATTGAACTAAAGCGGCCGCACTGTCATGGTAATAGGCAGAAATGCCCAAAATATTCATCTTTAGTTTGATCCTCCACCACGTTATACTGCTTGTGCTGCGATCGCCAAAGACACCTGACCGCAAGAAATAACCTACAGGATAACACAATAGACGGAAAAAACTAAAATAAGATTCTACTACAGTCTCTTACAAAATAGCGACTATGGCTAAAGTAACACCAGTCCAAAATAGGGTTTTACTGCGGGCAGAACATAAACCGGGCAACATCATAACTGTTTATCTCCATGGTAAATAGAGAAGTTTGCTCTATCTATCTTTACTATACTATTTCTATTCTGAAATGAACTCAGTATATTCTAGGTTGAGGGAAACTCTTTGGTTAACCTCTCAGCAATTGCCACGAGTCCCCAAAGAAAGATTAGTATTGTCACCATACTCATCATCGGTATTTCCTCTTATGTTAACTTTTGTAAATTTACTTAACTTCATTTTAACTTCATGCCATAAGAGTCCGCAGGGAGGATAACCGTATCAGTATAAATACTGAGCAAGAGACAAAGTACCTAGATCCTAAAAAAGAGTAATGATTAAGTAAACAGACTTAAATATGTCCTTTTCTTTCTTTTTGAACAGCGAAAGCTAGTTTTTTAGGAAGTTTGTCTAGATTAGCTAATTTTTCAGCTTCAGAGAAAGGAGAAACAAAGGTATAGCAGGGGTCACATTCTCCGTCATCGTAAACTTGCATTACCCATTTATCAGGTAAATTATTAACTGAAACTTCGACAATATACCACCATTTATCATCGACTCTGTGAGAATTTTCTACCATAAATAACTCTTTATCTTGGTCAGATAATTCCCATTCTTCTACAATAAAATCAATAGCTTTTTGTTCTGCTTCAACTAGAGAAATCATGATTAATTTTCTACCTCATTGATTTTTTCAATTTCCCAGTGATCTGCGTCTATTTCTCCTAATAAAGCTTCCAGTTTTTGTTGGGCTTCTGCCGATGATTTTGCTTTAATAGAAAAACAGGCACTCACCACAATTTCATAGAGTTTATCGGGATTAAATTTTTGAATAGTATGTTTCATACAACCCCAACATTAGCTTATCGTGTTAAACCACAATAATAAGTTTTAATATTTTCACTTTAACTTAACCAAAACCCAGAAATCTATAAAATAAATCTTAATTTTTTAAGAATATTTTTATTTTACAATTTTTTTGCTAATAATCCTCTATGTCCTTGGGAAAATTTAAAATTATAATAACTCGTTAAGATATCAACTTTAAATCCAATATTTTCCAGTGTTTTAATAATTTCTTTATGGTCTAACAAACATAAGATATGTACTTCTTGTTGTTTGCGATATAATTTATCTATTTTACGAAATGTCGTAATCCATCTTGTTAGTTTTTTCTTATCTTTATCTTCTTCTGCTGTCATCAAAACGACCCATTCTTTTCCTTCTGTATAAGTTTTAAAATATCCATTAGAAACTCGCCCAGTTTCAGCAATATCAAATAAGAAAAAGCCATTATAAGATAATTTGTCATAAATATTCTTGAATAATTTTAGTCTTTTTTTAGTCGTATTTTGACAATCAAATAAGTAATTTAAACATTCACCAATCGCAATAACTGCTTCACAAAAGGGAAAAGAAAAGGTAAATAATGACTCAGTATAAAATTGGACTTCAGGAACTCTTTGACGGGCGATCGCAATTAAATCAGGGGACAGATCAACCCCAATTACATCATATCCCAAACCTGATAATTTTTGAGCCGTAATACCACTGCCACAACCGAGATCGATAACTTTGCCTTGTTGTTTATGATTATTTTGGAGAGTCTTTAAAATAATAGCAACTGCGTTTTCAGCTAAATCACTAAAACCTTGATCATGAATATAAGCTAAATCTTCTCTGTACATTAGTTATTCCTCATTTAATGAATTGAAGAAAAATATAAACTTAATCTTAAAAAAAACATATCGTCAAACCTAACACGGTTCACAAGTACAATAATAAGAGATAATGAAGGGTAGGTCTCAATTTTGTGTACCTTAAAATATGGATAATTGATAAAAAGTAAATACGCTGACTATGAAGCGATTTCAAGGAAATTTAATGATTAATTATCCATTATCCATAGGTAACGAGATATAATGCACGATCCAGTACAATAACAACTTAGATAAATTTCAGATGCGAACCCATTATTGTAACCACGTAAGCGCAACAGATATTGATAAAACTGTCACCCTATTTGGATGGGTTGATCGCCGTCGGGATCACGGTGGGGTTATTTTCATTGACCTACGCGATCGCACAGGAATCGTGCAAATTGTCAGCGATCCTCAGCGTACCCCTACATCCTATCCCATTGCTGAGACGTTACGCAACGAATATGTGGTCCAAATCATTGGACAAGTTAGCAAGCGTCCTCCTGAGTCTTTAAACCTAAAAATTCCGACAGGAGAAGTCGAAATTTATGCCGAGTCCATTGAGTTATTAAATGGGGTTAATAAACAATTACCTTTTGTGGTTTCTAGTTTAGAAGCAGAGTTAGTTAAAGAAGAAACACGCCTCAAATATCGCTATTTAGATTTAAGACGCGATCGCATGGCCAAAAATTTGCAACTCCGTCATGCTGTAGTTAAAGCCATTCGTCGTTATCTCGAAGACCAACAGGGGTTTATGGAAATAGAAACCCCTATCCTAACTCGTTCAACCCCTGAAGGGGCAAGGGATTATTTGGTACCTTCTAGAGTTAACCCTGGACAATGGTATGCACTACCTCAGTCCCCTCAATTATTTAAACAATTATTGATGGTTTCAGGGTGCGATCGTTACTATCAAATTGCACGGTGTTTCCGCGATGAAGACTTACGGGCTGATAGACAGCCCGAATTTACTCAACTGGATATGGAAATGAGTTTCATGTCCGAAGAGGAAATATTAGAACTCAATGAAGGATTAGTTTGCTCAATTTTTAAAGCGGTTAAAAATATCGATTTACCTCGCCCTTTTCCTCGGCTAACTTATCAAGATGCTATGGAAAAATACGGTAATGATCGCCCAGACACTCGCTTTGATCTAACCTTAGTTGATGTTTCAGATATTGTCAAAGATAGCGGGTTTAAAGTGTTCTCAGGTGCTGTTAAAAATGGGGGTAAAGTGAAAGTTTTACCCATTCCTGGGGGTAATGATGTTATCTCTAATGTGCAGATCAAACCAGGGGGTGACTTATTTCAAGAAGCGACAGACGCAGGTGCAAAAGGTATTGCTTATATTAGGGTTAAAGAGAATAATAAATTAGACACCATTGGGGCGATCAAAGATAATTTAACCGAAGAACAAAAAGCCGAATTATTAGCAAGAACTGGGGCAAAACCTGGCTATTTATTGTTATTTGGGGCAGGAGATACAGACACAGTTAATAAGTCCTTATCTCGCTTAAGATTAGTGATCGGTCAACGCATGAATTTAATTGATTCTGAGAAGATTAACTTACTTTGGATCACAGAATTTCCTATGTTTGAATGGAATGCAGACGAGAAGCGTTTAGAAGCGTTACACCATCCCTTTACTGCCCCTAATTTAGCAGATTTAAACGATTTAGCAACAGCAAGGGCGCAAGCTTATGACTTAGTTTATAATGGGGTAGAAATTGGAGGAGGAAGTCTGAGAATCTATCAAAAAGAAATTCAAGAAAAAGTTTTTGAAACTATTGGTTTATCTTTAGAAGAAGCTTATAATAAATTCGGCTTTTTATTAGAAGCATTTGAGTATGGAACCCCACCACACGGAGGTATTGCTTACGGGTTGGATCGTCTGGTTATGTTATTAGCAGGTGAAGACTCTATCCGTGATGTTATCGCCTTTCCTAAGACTCAACAAGCTAGTTGTTTGTTAACAGAAGCACCGGCTATAGTTGATGGTAAACAGTTGAAAGAATTACAAGTAAAATCAACTTATAAACCAAAAGTCAAAGAAGAATAAAGTTATCAATTAATGTAAGGTAGGCAATGCTTACCTTACTGTTTCCATCTCATTTTGTTGGGTTTCGTTCCTCTACCCAACCTACAAGATCGGCGATTGCATTAACGAAAAGTTTGTGTGCTAAAACTATCTAACTTATTTAATTTATATGATTAATTCTATTAATAACGGTAATAAACTAGAATTTATCAAAAAGGAATTAAAAGAAAGGGAAAATAATAATAATCTCAGACAATTAAATAGTATTGATCCGAAAGATACGGTTACTATTATTAAAAATGGGAAAAGTTTAATTAATTTTAGTTCTAATGATTATTTAGGATTGTCAAAACATCCTGATATCATTGCAGCTTCTCAGGATTATCTTAACCGATATGGAACCGGTGCAACCGCTTCCCGTTTAGTTACTGGAACCTATGATATTCATGGAAAATTAGAGGAAAAAATAGCAAAATGTTGCGTTAAAGAAGCAGCTTTACTATTTAATACAGGATTTCAAGCTAATTGTACTATTATCCCTAGTTTAGTTAATCAAAAATCCCTGGTGTTATGCGATCGCTTGGTTCATAATAGTATTTTACAAGGGATTCTCTTAAGTAAAGCCCAATGGAAACGCTATAAACACAATGATTTAAGTCATTTGGAGACATTACTTAAAAAAGCTGTTTTACAGGGTTACAATCGGATTTTAATCGTTACTGAGACGGTTTTTAGTATGGAAGGAGACAGAAGTGATGTAGACAGTTTGATTCAACTTTCTCAACAATACAACACACTTCTTTACCTCGATGATGCCCACGCTTTAGGTATCATGGGAAACAAAGGCATGGGACTGACAGCAAACAAGTCAGGAATTGATATTAGTTTAGGAACTTTTGGCAAAGCGATGGGCAGTTTTGGGGCGTTTATTACTACGTCTAAACTAATGCGTGATTATCTGATTAATTGTTGTCCAGGGTTTATTTATACCACTGCTTTACCCCCTGCTGTTATTGGTTCGATTGATGCTGCTTTTGATATTATTCCTAACTTAGACAAAGAAAGAGACTATTTATTGCAACAGATAAATTATTTACAAAATAAGCTGAGAAATTTAGGCTATCAAGTAATTAACTCAAGTTCTCCTATTATTCCTGTAATTATTGGAAATGAGAAAAAAACTTTACAATTATCACAATTTTTAGAAAATAATGGTATTCTTGCTACTGCAATAAGACCACCAACAGTTCCTAAGAGTACTGCAAGAATTCGTCTAGTTTTATCTAGTCAACATCAACCGAAACATATTGATTATCTGATTAATTTACTGAAACAGTATCATGAATTTTAAAGGAGAAATTATCGCTTATCATGGTTGGGGGTTTGATAGAAACTGCTGGAAAAAATGGCAAGAAATTTTATCAAGCAATTTTAAATTTAAAACTTACGATAGGGGATATTTTGGCAAAAGTTATACACCCTATTTTGATGAGACTGAGGACATAAAGATTATTTTTGCTCATTCGTTTGGCTTACATTTATGTCCTTTAGAAACCCTAAAAAAAGCTGATTTATTAATTTTGTTTAATAGTTTTGCTAAGTTTCATCCTGAAGGGGAAAAACAAAGAAAACGATCAAAAAATGCTTTACAGTTAATGATAAATGAGTTTGATAATAATCCTAAAACTGTTTTAGAATCCTTTTATAAAAAATGTTATTCTCCTTTTGTTTCAGTTAATCCAAATTATGATAGTGTAGACTGGGAAAAATTGAGAAAAGATTTAGAATTATTAAATACATCTATTGTCGATATAAATATTCTTAAAAAAGTACCTAAAATTTATATAATTCAGAGTTCAAAAGATCGTATTTTTAACCCATCTTATGGTCAAGAATTTTTTAATAAAGTAAATCAGAATAGTAAATATTTTACTATTGAGGAACTTGGTCATACTTTACCCTTTACTGATATTAAATCTTGCTTACCCATTGTTAACCAAGCATTAGGAGAAATAGACAATTATGGTACTTATTAAATTAACTAAGTCTTATCAAAAAGAAAAAATAGCCAAAAATTTTAGTAAAGGAGTTGAGAACTATTTATATCATTCACAAGTTCAAAAAAAATGTGCAGACAAGTTATTACAAATTGCCCAAAATTATAGTAATTCTCTTCCTGAAGGTCCAATTTTAGAAATTGGTTGTGGAACTGGTTTTATCACTCAGGAACTTCTAAAAAAATTTCCTACTCATTCCAAAGATATTATTGATATCTCCGATGAAATGCTCAAATATTGTGCCAAAAATTTACAAATTTCCGAACAACAAAAAAATTTAATTCAGTTTCGACAAACAGACGGAGAAACTCTCAAAGCAGAACCGAATACTTATGCTGCAATTATTAGTAGCTTTACCATACAGTGGTTTCAAGATCTTATTAATAGTTTAAACCGTTTAATCAATACCTTACAACCGCAAGGGGTTTTATTAGTTGCTTTCCCTAATGATAAGAGTTTTCCTGAGTGGAAAAAGATGTGTGATCAATTAAAATTACCCTTTACCAGAAATCAACTACCAAATACCATAGAATTAGTTCAAAAACTGTCTATTCCACTTCATAAAATTTATATCTATGAAGAAAAAGTGAGCATAAATTATAATAATGCTGCTGATTTTTTTAAAAGTCTTAAAATTATTGGTGCAGGATGTAACGTAAAGCAAGAAAAACTATCAATTTCACAAATGAAAGAATTAATTAATTATTGGAATAATCAATATTATCCTAAAAATATAGAAATAACTTATGACGTGACTTTTCTAGGAATTCAGTTAATATGATATACTAATAAATATGACTACATAACCTTTCATTCTTACTGTTGATTATGCCTTGGTTTGTCAAAATTGAAACAGGAATTGTTAATAAAAAAGTCTTTGATCAATATGTCCCTGATCACAAAAAATATGTCCAAGAATTAATCAATCAAGGACATGAAGCAAAAACAGGATATTGGGGAGATTATGGGGGAGGAATGTTATTATTTAAAGCAAATTCTCTAGAAGAAGCAGAAACAATTGTTAAAAAAGATCCCCTCATTGTCAATAATTGTGTTAACTATGAGTTACATGAATGGCGTATTGTTGTTGAATAAATTAAGTTAATTTTCTCTATTTTTTCCTTCTGAATTGGCAATCAATAAACTATACTAATACCATTTTTGGAGTCAGAGATTACAAAACGTATAAACTTCATCAATAATTGATTGAAAACGTTCTGTTAAAAAATTCTAGACAATGGAGAATATTACCCAAGACTTTATTGGGACGTTGGTCTGGGGAAAGAATTTCAATAGTCCAATCTGGTGCTAAATCAAAGTTATCTGGTACATCACCTTCTGGGGTAAATGGTATACGTTCCCATTGAAAAATAGCGATGTCAGGAACAATCGAACGACCCCCAAAACTACATCTTAATTCTGGAAAAGCATAGGCAATTTTAGCGTCTTTTGCAACTTGATTGATGGCAGAACAGAGTTTGCCTTGCAAGCGACTATGACGACCTTTTGGCATAGGTTTTTGAATAATATTTCCGTTGATATATTCACTAGCTGGTTTAGTTTCTGGTAGTTTCAGAAATTCTGCTAATGTCAGCGGTTTAGACCCTGCTTGTACCATTGCAATCTCTTAGATAGTTTGTTTTTGATATTCTATCTCAAATATTCTGTAATCCCATTAGCGATCGCCTCAGCCATTTTTTTACGATAATTAGCACTGTTTAAATTACGATTATCTACGCTTCCAGTAACAAAACCTACTTCTACTAAAGCCGCCGGCATAGAGGTTTTTCTTAACACATAAAACCGTGCTTTTTTTACCCCTCGATTTCTCGACACACTTACCCCCCGTAAAATATTACGGTGAATACTTAAAGCGAGGCGATAACCAGAAGAAAAATAGTAAGTTTCCATACCATTTACCTGAGATTGATTTCCTCCTATCGCATTAGCATGGATGCTAACAAACACATTCGCGTCACTATTTTCAGCCCTTTGCACCCGTCCTCTCAAAGACACAGAAGCATCACTAGAACGGGTCATAACCACGTTAAACCCTCGTTGTTTTAAAATTCTGGCAACTTCAGCCGAAATGGACAAAACTACCCGTTTTTCCTGCAATCCGCCCAATCCGATCGCCCCTGGATCTCGCCCTCCGTGGCCTGGATCGATTACCACTGTATAACGACCCCCTCCTCGATACACGGGACTGCTAGGGTTGGGTAAGGGGACAATAATGGCGACCGGTTCCTCTTCTGGGGGCAAGGAATAGACCGAATGGGGTTGAAAGTCCGATAACTGCACATACCAACGGTTAGGGCCTAAACTTCGCACCTTTACTTCCCAAGGCCGCATGGAATATTGTTGCCCTAATTCCACTACAATACGAGTGGTATAAGGATTAAACTGGCCGACCCGAACCGCTTTGACATAACCACTAATTTTATTTTGCGAAATGCTTGGTTTTCCTAAATTAACCCCAGGTAAATCTATAATGAGACGGGTGGGATTAGCAATCATGGAAGCTTTGGGTCGAACGCCTTCTTCTGTGACGATTTCAACGCGATTTTGACGAACATCAAAGTCCCAATATTCGAGATCATTAGCATCAACACTAAGCCCTATGGTTTGAGAAACAAGCAGTCCCGCTAAAAGGCTTTTTAGTCGTTTCATGTTTCAATCCTCACCCACTTTTTTATTTTTTGTCACTTTTAAATTAGGTTATTCTCTGGTGACATCATGATTTTAGCAGGTGAAAGTTAGAATCCTGTTGCTTTCAATCCTATTCAACGACTTAAATATGATTAACGATAAAAATCTCAAGACTTATTCCACGTCAGATGTGGTCAACTATTATCAATATTTGCAACAACTACAACCAGCAGAAGAAACAATCATTAAACTGCTCAAAAATAAATTATCAAATATGAGAATGCTGGATTTAGGAGTGGGAGGAGGCCGAACCACAAAACATTTTTTTCCTTTGGTTCAAGACTATATTGGTGTGGATTATTCTGTAGATATGATTGACGCTTGTCAAAAAAGATTGAGTCAGTCTTATCCATCTATAAAATTAAGGTTAGGAGATGCTAGAAATTTAAGTCAATTTGAAGATAATTCTTTTGATTTTATTCTCTTTAGTTTCAATGGTCTTGATTATATATCCCATGAAGATAGACTGAAAGCTTTACAAGAAATTAGTCGGGTGGGAAAATCTGGGGGCTATTTCTTTTTTTCTAGTCATCATCTTCAAGCCATAGAAAAAGCGTTTGAGTGGCAACATCATCTGAGTTTCAATCCGTTTAAAACCTACGTTAATTTGATCATGTTTGCTTTTTTGCGTGGGTTTAATGCTTCTATAAATTATCCAACTATCAAAGAAAATAATTATGCTCTTTTAAGAGATGAATCCCATAATTTCCGTTTACAAACTTATTATATTCGAGCCTCAGAACAAATTAAACAACTCGAACCATTATTTACAGATATTAAAGTCTATTCTTGGAAAACAGGCTTAGAACTGACCACAAATAATAAAATGATTGATTGCAGTGATATGTGGCTTTATTATTTTTGTCGTATTAAATAGTAACTGATACTTCAAATAGTAACTGATACTTCGACATAGCTCAGTATAAGTAACTGATTACTGAGAACTGATAACTGACTCTTGGCAATTCTTATAAATGTATAAAATTTAACCTTATACCTAAATTCCTGTGATAGTAATAAAAATACTCCTTTGAAATTGTATAGGAAGTTACGAATATGGCACTTCAACTCGGTGATACTGTACCTGATTTTACCCAAGAAACCAGCGAAGGAACCATCTCTTTTCATGAGTGGGCTGGAGATAGCTGGGTTGTTCTGTTTTCCCACCCTGCTGATTATACACCCGTTTGCACCACTGAATTAGGGACAGTCGCAAGTCTTAAACCAGAATTTGAGAAACGCAACGTTAAAATTTTAGCCTTGAGCGTTGATAGTGTAGACTCCCATAAAGGTTGGATTAACGATATCAACGAAACCCAAAACACCAACGTTAACTATCCTATCATTGCTGATCCCGATCGCAAAGTAGCCGACTTATACGGGATGATTCATCCTAACTCTTTGAATAATCTCACTGTTCGTTCTGTCTTTATTATCGACCCTAACAAGAAATTACGCCTTACCCTAACCTATCCTGCTAGTACCGGACGTAATTTTGATGAAATTTTACGGGTAATTGATTCTTTACAATTAACTGATTACCATCAAGTGGCGACCCCTGCTAACTGGAAAGATGGAGACGATTGTGTTGTTGTTCCCTCCATTTCTACAGACGAAGCAAAACAGAAGTTTCCCAAAGGAGTCACAGAAGTTAAGCCCTATTTACGGATGACCCCTCAACCCAATAAATAGGATTATTTGTGTTTTCCTATTTTATCGGGGTCAACCATCGTTGACCCCTATCTTGTCTTATAATGCTAACTCATAGCTGAAAACCCTTCCAGAGTTTGCTACGATTAAAGATCGGACTCGATTGTATCAACTAGGAGGTTGAAAATGTCTCGTAAATGTCAACTCACTGGAAAAAAAGCCAACAACGCTTTTGCTGTCTCCCACTCTCACCGTCGCACCAAAAAATTACAAGAAGCTAACTTACAATGGAAACGAGTATGGTGGCCCGAAGGAAACCGTTGGGTTAAATTGCGTTTATCTACCAAAGCGATCAAAACTCTAGAAAAGAAAGGGTTAAATGCTATGGCGAAAGAAGCAGGAATTAACTTAAATAAAATGTAATCTTGGGATATATGAATTAAGGATCATTGAATAGGGGAGCGATCTATAAATTTAGTGATTATTACTAAATTCCCCTATGATTCTTTGGTCAATTAACTTATCTAAATTATTAGAACAATGAATGATTCAGACATTAAACTTCCTAACTTTTTAGTTGTTGGTATTCAAAAAGCAGGAACTACATCAGTTTATAAATATCTAAAACAACATCCTGAAGTTTATTTAAGTCCCGTTAAAGAAACTGATTTTTTAGAAAAAGATTGGGCAAAACTCATTGAGCAAGGTCAGCAATTTAACCCTAAAAAAATCATCACTTTTGAGCAGTATAAAAACCTATTTAAAGGCGTAACAAATGAGATAGCTATTGGAGAAATTTCTCCTAATTACCTTTTTCATTATAAAACCTCGACCGAATTAATTAAACGTTATGTTCCCAAGGCGAAATTAATTGCTATTTTGAGAAATCCTGTAGAAAGAGCCATCTCTGACTATTTAATGCACGTCCGAGAAGCTCAATCTAAGACACCGTTAAAAAAACAAATACAATATAGAGCCGATAAATCTTTTGTGATTACTAAAGGGAAATACTATCAACCTGTTAAATATTATTTTGAACAATTTAGTCGAGAACAGGTTTCTATTTTTTTGTATGATGATCTTCTTAAAGATTCTAAACAATTTATACAAGATATCTATAAAACTATAGGAGTTAATCCTGATTTTGAACCCGATACTTCTCGAAAGTCCCAAGTTGCTCAAGTCCCAAAAAATCAAGCAGTTAATAATCTCTTAGTCAGAAAAAATCCCATCCGTTCCCTATCGGCAAGTTTACTCAAGCCACTTCTATCAGAGAAAAAAAGGCAAAAACTTCGTTCTTTGTTAATAGGAATGAATTCAAAGTCTAAAGAAGAAATAGACTCATTGGATGAAGAAAGGCAGCTACTTTTAAATTTATATCGTGATGATATTCTTAAACTTCAAGATTTAATAGATAGAGATTTATCATCTTGGTTAACCATTTAAAATATTTATGGATCTTTTAATATTATTGTGAGGGGAATGAGTTATATTATGAATAAAAATATAGACTTTCATAACCTTTTAATAATTTGATCATGATAACCACGGAAACCCTATCAACCAAACCCCTAGAAACCTACTATTGGTATTGGCAAGGCCATCGTATTAGATATACGGTTCAAGGAAGAGGGGAACCCCTATTATTAATACATGGGTTTGGTGCATCACTCGGCCATTGGCGTAACAATATTCCCCATTTAGCCCAAGGAAGTTATCGCATCTATGCCCTAGATTTATTAGGATTTGGCGGTTCTGATAAACCTCAATTAAACTATACCGTAGAACTATGGCGGGATTTAATTAAAGATTTTTGGCAAGATCATATCAATGAACCGACTATTTTTGTCGGCAACTCCATCGGTGGTTTATTAGCCTTAATGATTATGGCCGACTATCCCCAGATTAGTAAAGGGGGTGTGTTAATTAATTGTGCAGGAGGGTTAAATCATCGTCCCGATGAGTTGAATTTTCCCCTACGAATGATTATGGGAACCTTTACGAAATTAGTCAATTCTTCTGTAACGGGAACCTTCATTTTTAACCGTATTCGCCAAAAACATCGCATTCGTCGCACCCTTTATCAAGTTTATTGCGATCGCAACGCAGTCACCGACGAATTAGTAGAACTTCTTTATCAACCCTCTTGTGATCGAGGGGCCCAGAAAGTGTTTGCGTCGGTTTTAACAGCCCCTCCTGGACCTCACCCTCAAACTTTATTACCTAAGATTGATCAACCCCTATTAGTCTTATGGGGAACCGATGATCCTTGGACTCCCATTAAAGGATCAGCAATGTACCAAGAAAGAGCAAAAAACGGACAAAATACCACTTTTTATCCTATCGAAAAAGCGGGTCATTGTCCCCATGACGAAAAACCTCAACAAGTCAATGAATTGATTTTAACGTGGCTAAATTCCCTTAACGTTTGAATTAGGTAAGGTGGGCAATGCCCACCAACAAGGCTAAAAATTGTAACTAAAAGGATGTCTTTCAACTAATTTAACGAATTTTTTACTTTTGTCTGCTTTTGTAGAGTTACTCAAGCCATTGGCTAAGTAATTTTAATCAGGAGAACAAGCGATGACCCAAGTATTAACCAACCAACGGACATGGATAACTGGGACTCTGGCAAGTTTGCTATTAGGAACGAGTTTAGTCGGAATCCCTGTTAAAACCCAAGCAGAAGAACAAGTTGAGCAAAAGAAAGTTGAGCAAGAGGAAGTTGAGCAAGAACAGGTATTGAGCGAAGAGGAACAGGTAGAACAAGCGCAAGCCAAAGCCTTGGAAATCATCACCAAGATGACCGAAGCACAACGCTCCTATTACGAAAAAAATGGGGAATTTCAGGTTGTTATTGATGAGATAGCTGAAGAGAATAACCTAACGTTGCCTTCTACTTTTAATTATGCCGTTCGCACCAGTTTTCAAGGGGCTTACATTTACGTTTTACCGGCTAAAACTCCCATCGCCAATCGACTCAAAGCCTACGTTGGGGGAGCTTTCATTAAGTCTCCTGAAAATGAAAAAGATAATGAAACTCAGAAAGGGGAAATCGTTACAATTATCTGTCAAACGACAGAAACAGGGCGGCGACGGCCAGTCGACCCCCAAGTCGCTAGAGCTAAGGACTTAAACTCAACCAGCGAGCCATCCTTAAGCTGTGGGGATTCTACTGTACCCGTTGCCAATGAAAAAACTGATAACTAACTTCACCTCATTTGTACCATTCCCTAAACTGGCCTGATCTTAGCTTGTGATAACTCAATCCCCAGAGACAATGAGTTAAAGTATTCAAGTTGTGATCATGTCAGTGTCCCTCAAATCTGTTAATACTCAACCCCCCATTACTCCACACACCATTCAACGGGCAAAAGAGGGGTTGTCCGATGCTCAAAACCCCGTTATTCAAGAAGCGATTCAACAGGGCTTAAATGACCTGGAAACGATGGCAGAAGGGACATTTGAACCACCGCTCAATGGTCAATTTCGTCGTTTTCTTTTGCGATCGCTCATTCACAGTCTTTTCCGAGTCAAAGTAGAATACCCGGAACGCATCCCCCGTCATCCCGTTATCTTAGTGGGGAACCATCTCAACCATATTGACCCTTTTTTATTGTTATCAGAGTGCTTTACGTCCCCTTATTTTCATATTTTGGGAGATGCTCGTACCCTGTATAATAAATGGTGGAAACGCTTTATTTTGGGGCTTTCGGGTGGGGTTATTCCCCTAGAACGTCGTTGGGGTCAAGAAACCGCTATCATTGAAGCAGCCGAAGCGGGAAACGAAGCATTAAAGCCCTTAGCCCAAGCAATCAAGAAAAATGTACCCTCTGGGGAATCTATCAAAACCTTACGCCAGATTAACAAAGCTGTACAAGTTATTTTAGAACAAGGACAGGGTTTAATGCTATTTCCGGAAGGTCGTCTAGGGACAACCGAAGGAAAGTTAAGCCTTCCCCTCAAACGGGGAACCGCTATCTATGCGTTGCGGAGTGGGGTTCCGGTGGTTCCGGTGGCGTTAGTGGGGACAAAACATTTATATTATCGCAAAACCTTAACCCTTCGCTTTGGGGAACCTTTACATTTTTCTCAAGTTAAACATCCTAAACACAAAGAAATCGATACCGTATTAAATACGTTAGAAAATGCTTTTATTGAGTTACTACCTTCTCATTATCAAGAACCTGATGAAATCAAATTATTTTCAGAGTTTCTTAATCACTTTTTCTGTTAACTTATTTTTGAAAGGGTTTTTAGTAAGTGTGAGAAACCTTCTAACCTATTATTAATTATTAAATCTGACGATCTTTTCTTTGATATTCAATTAATGCTTGTTTAATAGATGGGTTATTGGGATCACTGTAAGGAATACGGTTAATTTCTTCATAACCATACTCATTAAAGTATGATAATTCTTCTTCAGAAACCGGCCAAGGGGGACTATCGGGAGTGTCTTCTGTCTCTCGGATACGAGTCACCACTAATAGGGTTCCTTTTGCTTTTAATAATATTGCGATCGCCTCTATAACTTTTCTTCTAATATTAATAGGTAATGCTTGAATCGTTCGGGATTCAAAAATTAAATCGAAGCTATTTCTCCAACTATCATCTAAGTTTAATAGATCAGCAACTAAGTAATTAACGGAACTATTATTAAACCTTTTTTTACACCATTCAATAGAAGCAGGAGCAATATCAAAAGCGGTTACATTAGCTCCTTTTTCGGCTAAAAATTCACTGTCATCGCCTAACCCACAACCGATCACTAAAGCTTTTTTATTAGTAATATCTTTCGTTTTTAACCAGTTTTCTAAACAAGGATGGGGCTGCATTTTTGCCCAAGGAACTGCCTCATGGTTTCCTAATGCGTCGGTATAAATCACCTCAAACCATCCCGTAAAATCATCTTTTTTCTGATAGTCCAACGCTAAATTTTGAACCTTTTGACGTAATTCATTTAGTTGCTCTTCATTCATAATTATTAATTACTAAGCTAAATAGGTTACTGTAGGGTGGGCAAAAAGTAGAAAGATTTTCAAAGCGTTTAAAGTAGGGTTTTACTTTGCCCACCTTACTATCATAAATCATAATGTTTAAATTCTAAATCCGACTTTATCCATTGTCTTATCGCGTTAGTCGCTTCAATATCAAGGGGACGTTTCATAGCAGTAACAAAATCTTCATCGGGGTTTCCCAGTCGTCGAAAACTATGATCTAACCCTGGAAAAATATGAGTAGTTACTTGAGTATTTCCTGCTTTTTTTAATGATTCTTCTGCTAATAATGCTTCTGTGTAAGGAGTATTGTGATCGAGTTCTCCATGTAATAATAAAACAGGACATTTTATCTTAGAAATAAATTCATAAGGGGGATGATCATAATGTTGTTTCCAGAGAGGGAGATAAAAATCTTTTGACCAAGTTTCATCCCCTAGTTTAAAATACGTTTCTCCTTGTTTTATTTTGTTCCATAATTCATCAGTTTTTGCATAAACCCAATACATTAAAGGAAAAGTGTTCTTAAAATTTTCAATAGCATCTTGTTCTAATTTCCAAAAGTTATCCCGTTGCCAAAATAAAATATCTTCTAGGTTACGATAGACTCCTCCTTGCCAAACATAAAAGGCTAAATTTAAGTTTTCAGCAGCTAACATTAAAGCAATAACTGCCCCTTCGCTTTGTCCTAAAATACCAATTTTATTATTATCAACTTCAGGTAAACTTTTTAACCATTTTATGGCTTCTCTCGCATCATCAACTAAGTCGAATAAATCAACGGTGTCACAATTTCCTTCACTTTCTCCACAGCCTCTTTTATCATATCGGAAAGTAGCATAACCCAACTCTTGAAACAATTTTGCTTCATCTTTAAACAAATTTCTTTCAGGTAAAGCAACAGGAAACCAGTCTTTTTTTGAATTATCTAAATTACCGTCACGAGTTTGTGGAAACGAACCCCCGATCAATAAACAAACAGGTGGTTTATTGATTCCATTAGGTAAAGTTAATGTTCCTTTTATTTTAGTATTTTTTGAAATAAAATATGTATTATTTTTCATATCTTTAGGCAAAAATGTTGTAGATTATTTTCAAGAAAAAGCACAAAAAAACTAATTTCTTGTCAAGAATTAATTGATTAGTATCTGCAAGCTTGAGTCATAAATCAGCGTGAACTATTGTGTTAAGCATCAATTTTATTCAGTTGTAAAGTGAGTTGCAGCACTCAGATATATCACTCAGAATGAGGGAATGAGTAATATTCTTTTTTAAGCTTATTAAGATCATAACAAAAAGAAGCTACTGTTATTATATAGCAATCAGGTTTCAGTTGTGAGAAAATATTAAGCAGGGTTTAACAATGTTAAACCCCTACAGAAGTGATTTGTAGGGACATAATATTATTATGTCCTGAGCAGTTCTCATATATCATTCCTGATTGCTATATAATATCTAACAGGTCTAAGTTAATATAATCCTAAAGTCCTTTTACTATTACCTGTCTTATGAATCTGAAAAATTTTGATAGCGAAAATAATAACCGTAAATTTGAATTACCTGGTGCTAAACCCCATTATAACCCCGATCGCTACGGACAAGTTAATCATATTTTCCTTGATCTCACTTTAGATATTTCTAATCAAAGCTTTACGGGAACTTGCGCTATTACGTTAACCCCTGTGCGTTCAGGTATTAATCAATTAATTTTAGATGCAGTTGATTTAAACATCAATTCTGTTTTTATCAATAAAGTCAATCAACTCTTTGATTATGACAAAGAAAAATTAACCATTAACCTCCTACAACCTACCGAAGAAGTCCCTATTACTCTTATTATTAACTATCAAGTAGAAAATCCTCAACGGGGACTTTATTTTATTGCACCAACTGAACATTATCCCAATAAACCTACCCAAGTTTGGACTCAAGGAGAAGATGAAGACTCACGGTTTTGGTTCCCTTGTTTTGACTATCCGGGACAATTAGCAACCTCAGAAATTAAAGTTAAAGTTCCTAGCAATTTTACAGCCATATCAAATGGAGAATTAATTAATAAAGAAACGGTAGGAGATGAAACTATTTATCATTGGTCACAAAAACAAGTTCATCCCACCTATTTAATGACCTTAGCAGTGGGAGAATTTAGTGAAATAAAAGATCAATGGAAGGGAATACCTGTTAATTATTATGTCGAAAAAGGAAAAGAAGAAGAAGCCAAGTTAAGCATGGGGAAAACCCCCCAAATGATTGACTATTTTTCTACAAAATTTGGCTATGATTATCCTTACCCTAAATATGCCCAGGTTTGTGTTAATGACTTCATCTTTGGAGGGATGGAAAACACCTCAACCACCCTCTTAACTGATCGCTGTTTACTAGATGAAAAAGCAGTTAAAGATCACCCCTTTACCGAGAGTTTAGTTGCCCATGAATTAGCCCATCAATGGTTTGGTGATTTAGTGGTAATTAAACATTGGTCACACGCTTGGATTAAAGAAGGAATGGCTTCCTATTCGGAGGTTTTATGGACAGAACACGAATACGGAAAAGATGAAGCCGCTTACTATTTATTAAACGAAGCGAGAAGTTATTTAGAAGAAGATTCTTCTCGTTATCGTCGTCCCATCGTTACTAATATTTATCGAGAAGCCATTGAATTATACGATCGCCATTTATACGAAAAAGGGGCTTGTGTTTATCACATGATTCGAGGCATTTTAGGAGACGAACTATTTGATAAAGCCGTTCATAAGTTTGTCAATGAAAATGCCCATAAAACTGTAGAAACTGTTGATTTATTAAGGGCAATCGAAACATCAACCGGTTATAATTTATTATTCCTGTTCGATCAATATGTATTCCGAGGAGGACACCCTGACTACAAGATAAGTTACAGTTGGGATAATGATAATAACTTAGCTAAATTAACCATTACTCAAATCCAAGTAAAAGAAGAAGATGGTAACAGTAAAGATAGTTTTGATCTAAAATTTCCTATTGGATTTGGTTATAAAAATTCAGCCATGAAAACCTTTACCCTGCGAATTCATGAAAAACAACAAAGTTTTTATTTCCCCCTAGAAAGTAAACCCAACTTTATTAGTTTTGATGTTAATAACTATTTCTTGAAAACCGTAGAATTAAATTATCCTATCGCTGAATTAAAAGCACAATTAAGCCATGATCCTGACCCAATTTCTCGTATTTATGCAGCTATAGCTATTGGTAAAAAAGGCAACTTAGAAGCCATTAAAAGTTTAGAAAAAGCCTTGAAAAAAGACTCCTTTTGGGGTGTTAGATTAGAAGCGGCCAAACAGTTAGGAAAAATTGCCTTAGATCAAGCAGGAGAAGCCTTAAAAAAAGGGTTATCAGATGATAATGCAAAAGTCCGACGTGCAGTTATTGAAAGCTTAAGTAAAATCAAGAATCAAGACTGTTATGATACCTTAAAAACTTGCTTAGAAACTGAAGAAGAAACCTACTATTGTCAAGCAGCGATCGCCAGAAGTTTAGGAGCAATTTTATCAGGGAATTTAAAAGAGAAAACCCCAGAAGTCATAGACTTATTAAAAAATGTTTTAGAAACTCGTTCAGCATGGAATGAAGTGGTAAGATCAGGGGCAATTGGTGGCTTAAGTCAACTAAAAACAAACCCTGATGCTGTGGATGTGATTGTAGAATATACCAAATTAGGAATTCCCCAAGCCTTACGCTTAGCAGCTATTCGTGCATTAGGAACGATTTCCACAGGACAAACCCCCAATAAATTAGAAGAAATCTTAGAGATTTTAGAAGCGATTTCTCAAGAAACTTTCTTCTTAACTCAAGTCGCCGCTACCATAGCATTAGGACAAATGGAAACCCCCAAAGCGGTGACTATTTTACAAGGATTAGCCGATAGAACTCCTGATGGACGAGTTAAAAGAAAAGCAGAAGAAGCTATCAAAAAAGTCCAGAAAAAATTAGGGTCAGATAAAGGAATTCAAGCGTTACGAGATGAACTCGAAAAACTCAAACAAGAAAACCAAGACTTACAAAGTCGGATCGCCAATTTAGAAGCTAAAAATGGTCAACCAAAATAGTCAAAGTTATTTAGACTACCAAAATTTAGCATAAATGTAAGGAAGGTAACAGGGAAACTATTCCGGTTCTACCGAACTTGTCATGTAAATTACAAAAATAAAAACGTATTTTTAAAAGTATAAAGACAAGAGAATAATAAGTAAAAGCTTTATGTAGGTTGCTTTTAAGGAGATTTGATGCTTAAATAGGT
>NETF01000003.1 GCA_002172675.1 unicellular cyanobacterium SU3 | reverse complement strand
TTAAGTCCAATCTTCTATTATATAAAACAAACTTATGTTTAAGGAGGTTTTTTGGGCTGTTTCAACGTAAATTGGCGATCGCAGATTAACGTTTCGCCTCTCTGAAACTGAGTTTGTGATCTACTGATTCTTGATTGCGTAGAATCACTTCTGAGTGAATGGTCCCAAAAGCCAGAAGGTGAGATTATTGATATTGCAGCCGAAATGTCACGTCTTACCTTAAAAATTGTCAGTTCCACCTTATTCAGCATCGATATTAGTGGTAAGACAGATACACTAGGGCAATCTTTGCGAACAGCTTTGGAATATGCCTATTATCGGATGAATAATCCCTTAGCATTGCCAGTCTGGATGCCCACTCCCAGAAATCTCAAGTTTCATCAAGCAAAACAAACACTTGATCGTCTTGTTTTAGAAATTATCCAATCCCGTCGTCAAAATTCCACAGAGAAAAATGATTTGTTGTCAATGCTACTGGCTGCTCAAGATGAAGAGACTGGCGAAAAAATGAGCGATCGCCAACTCCAAGATGAAGTAATTACCCTGATTAATGCAGGATACGAAACGACAGCTACTGCATTAGCTTGGACATGGTATCTAATCGGAACGCACCCTGATGTTATGGTTAAGATACAAGAGGAGATACAAACTGTTTTAAATGGAAATAACCCTACGGTTGAAAAGTTATCCCAACTGCAATACACTCGTTGCGTATTTGATGAATCTTCACGCCTTTGTCCTATCGGTTTAGGGCTGCCGAGAGTTGCCCTAGAAGATGATGAAATTAAAGGATATTTCATTCCCAAAGGTACAATTTTCAATATTGCTCAATACTTCATTTTTCGCCATCCTGAATTTTGGGATCATCCAGAACAGTTTGACCCCGACCGATTTTTACCTGAAAAAGTGAAACAAAGACCAAAATTTGCCTTTTTTCCTTTTGGTGCAGGTCAACACATCTGTATTGGCAAAAATTTGGCTTTGATGGAATCCATAACAATCCTCGCAGCTATCATGGACAGGTTTCACATCGAATTAGTTCCCCATCAATCGATAGAAATTGATCCTAGATTTTCTTTACGTCCTAAATATGGCATTAAAGTTAGAGTGAGAAAAAGATATTAAGCTATTATGCAAAGATTGGATGAAGCAAAAAAAGAAGCCATTTTACAAGCAGCTAGACAACGTTTGAGTCAATACGGAGTTAGGAAAACAACCATGAGCGAAATTGCTCAAGATGTTGGCATTGCTGTAGGAACATTATATCTATATTTTAAAAACAAAAATGAAATTCTGATTGCAGTAACAAAAGCCTATTCTCACCAACATTTAATAGATACTGAAAAAATTTTGCATTCATCAATGTCTGCACCTCAAAAGCTTAAAAGTTATTTAGTAAATCGTTTTCGCGCTGTTCGAGAGTATCGTCTAGGTGGTTCTCATTCTGCCGAACTTGCCCGTTCTGTAATTCGCCTCAAACCAGAGTTACCACAAGAACAGGGAAAAGTAGTGAAAAATAATGTCTTAATTATTCTTAAAGAAGGAATTAAAACAGGTTCATTTCAAATTAACAATTTAGAGCAAGATTTAGAGGTTTTTTTATTTTCAATTGGCTATTTTTTTCCGATGCCTACGACTGAGAGATATTATGAACCTGAAGAAGAAAAACTGTGCATAGTTATTGATTGGTTTATTCAGAAATGGTCCGTTGAGTAATACGAGATCCGCTTTAGATAGTATAGTATCAAGCTTTGGAGCAGGGAGCGCCGGAGCAGGGAGTAGGGAGAAAGGAGAAAAAACGTTACTCTACTAAAATAAGCGGATTTGGTATAATTATGAGATTTATCAAGCCAATTTATCCCATAACAAAGAAATTATATTCAATGTAAGGTAAAGTAATCATTGAAAAAATTTCTGTATAAGAGATGTTTCTTTTTTCTTCTTTAAAAAAAGAGATTTTCCGTCTAATTAAATAATTATTATTTATTAATTATTCATTGATAACGTACCCTAGAATGAGCAAAAAGCTAAACTGTTTAACTTATGAAAGCGATTCTAATGACAGCATCAGGCGACCCTGATGTTTTAACCTTAACAGAAATTTCTCAACCAACCATTAATAGTCCAACCGCCATTCTAGTGAAGCTCAAAGCAGCAGGTATTAACCCTATTGATACCAAATTACGACAACGGGGAACCTTTTATTCGGAGGAAATGCCCGCCATTTTGGGCTGTGACGGGGCTGGTATCGTTGAAGCGATCGGATCTGAGGTAACAAGATTTCAACCAGGGGACGAAGTTTATTTTTGCGCTGGTGGCCTCGGTAAAACCCGAACCGGTAATTATGCTGAATACGCGGTCGTTGAAGAACATCGCGTAGCCTTAAAACCCACTACCCTATCCTTTTCTGAAGCAGCAGCCGCCCCTTTAGTCTTGATTACCGCTTGGGAAGCACTCTATGATCGAGCGAGATTAACCCCAGGACAAACTGTATTAATTCACGGAGGTGCTGGTGGTGTGGGTCATGTGGCCATTCAATTAGCGAAACTGAAAGGGGCTAAAGTTTGCACCACTGTCGGCTCAACAGACAAAGCCCGATTAGTGCGCCAGTTTGGTGCTGATGAACCCATTTTCTACAAAAAAACGGATTTCGTGCAGTCGGTATTAGATTGGACTGATGGAAAAGGGGTAGACGTAGCCTTTGACACCGTTGGCGGCCAGACTTTTTTTGATACTTGTGGCGCAGTTAAAGTGTATGGGGATATTGTTACCCTTTTACAACCAGATTCAAGCATCGGTAACTTAAAAGTTGCTCGGACGCGTAACTTACGCTTAGGCTTAGAATTAATGTTAACCCCGGCCTTGATGGGATTAAAAGAAGGCCAAACCCATCAGATGTCTATTCTCGAACAATGTGCCACTTTTATTGATGAGGGAAAATTGACTCTACATTTGAGCCAAACTTTCCCCCTAGAAGAAGCGGTTGCTGCCCACAAAGCCCTAGAAACAGGGTCAAACACAGGAAAAATAGCCCTAACCATCGCCTAAGCCACTTGGGGTTCTAACAAGGATTCTAACTGTTGAATCCCTTTTTTAAGATGGCGTGTGACTGTCATGGGACTGATACCAATTTGTTTGGCTGCTTCCTTGCGAGGGAGTTCGTTTAAAAAGACACATTCGATCGCTGCTTTAGTTTTCTCTTCAAGTTGACCTAAAGCCCGTTGTAATTGTAAACGATCTTCTTCTAATTTTTGTTTAGCTTGATAATCTTGATCCGGTAATGTATCCCCAAAACTAATAGAACAATCCACATTATGACTAATGGTTGCATCCAAACTGACTAAAAGACGATTTTGCAAAGCCAGTTGACATTCATTCCATTCTTTTAGAGGAACCTCCAAAGCTTCAGCGATTTCCCAATCGGTGGGGGTACGTTTTAGAGTGACGGTTAATTGTTTGCGTATTTTTTTGGCTTTGTTATAAAGTTCTTGCCAACGTCTAGGAATTCTCATCACACTACCTTTATCACGAAGATAATGGAGCATTTCCCCACGAATATAGGGAATAGCAAAGGAACTAAAAGCACAACCTTGCTGAGGATCAAACCGTTCAATGGCACGAATCAGCCCTAAATAACCAATTTGTTCTAAATCTTCGTAAGGTTCTGAACATTGCCGACTAATCCGATGAGCCACTTGACGTACTAAACCTAAATTACGTTCTACTAATTTATTGCGTAATTCTAAAGAAGGATTACGAGAATAAGCAATTAAAAGCTCCATGCTATCTATATACTTCTTCTTAGTTGCTTGATTATAGTGGGTCATAGTTTTACATCCAAAATGGTTTTTAAAGGGCAAAATAATAAGGAGATCAGGTAAAATTCCCTTGCTAAGAAAACAGTGTTTGACTAATCTCGATTCATTAGATAGCTGTGAACGACTGTTTTGAGGTTTAAAATCCAACTAGGGAATCTTCTCTATATGTCCTTATTGTCCTTCTCAGAGAAATTCCCTACTATCGGCATTACACGGAAATCTTGAGCATCGTCCTAAAATTAGTCTGGGTAAATACGCAAATTAACCCTGAGGTACTTGACTAACTATTAATTTTGGTCACAGAAAGTCAGAGGGATAGATAATCTCCTAGAAACTTTTGCCTACATAACCGAGCAAACAGTTAAACTACCACACTGTCGGTATTCGGTATTCTTTACTAGCCAATTTCTACAAACGTCAGCTATAAAATGTAAGTAGTTATTCAAGTTATCTGTTTCATCAGTAGAGAAAAATTATATGAGTAATACCAGTAACTTTCGTAATGCCATTAGAGAAGCCAAGGGTCAATCTATTGTCGGTCCTAATGTGATCGCCAATGCTTTACCCTTTGTGGGTGGTGGTTTAGCTTTAACGGCAGTGGGAACCTATGGAGGGTTAGGAGTTCTTCAATCTTTCCCTAATCTCTTTTTTCCCACTTTTTTCGTGGCTATTGTTTTAGAGTTAGGTCTCTTTTTCGTTGCTCGTAATATCGCTGAAAAAGGCAATAATAACACCGCTTTACCCTTACTCGCTTTGTATAGTCTCTTGTCAGGGTATACTCTCAGTGGTTTAGTCTATGTCGCTTTGGGCACCCAAGGAGTCGGTATTCAAGGGATTGCGATCGCTGCTTTGGGTTGTGGCATCACCTTTGTATTTGCCCGTAGCGTGGGATCGAATTTATCGGATGAAGATGGGATGGCCTTAACTAAAACCATTAGTTTAGGGATAATCGCCCTATTAGTAGTGGTGTTCGGTCAATTCATTTTTGCTTTATTCGGAGTTTATACTCCTAGTTGGTTAGAAATCGCTATTTCTGGCTTAGGAGTTCTCTTATTTGTTGGGGCTGCGGTGGTTGATTTTTATATTCTTCCTCGCACTTATAAGGATGAACAGTATCTTCCTGCTGCTCTTTCAATGTATTTGACCTACATCAATCTGTTTATCTTCATCTTACGCTTGCTTATTGCCATTAATGGCCGTGACTAACTCAGTGTACATTACTAACTAAAAAAGTAGGGGAGAAAAGTGACTCAAAATTTCTCCCCTTTGCGTTAAATTAGTAAAGTAAAGAAATGTAAATAAAATCAGTAAAGAGAAAATTTATGAGTGACCCTTCTACCCAACCCAGTCAAACCCCCGACCTCGAAGAACCTAAATTTGGTTTTAACGATTATGCAGAACGGTTAAATGGTCGTGCTGCTATGATTGGTTTCTTATTAACTTTGCTAATTGAATACCTTACAGGACAAGGTTTATTGTCTTGGTTAGGGTTACAATAATCTGCAGTTGTCGGACTTTTAAGGTAAACCTTTGGGAAGGGAGACTAAAAACCCCAACTCCCTGACCCTCTTACTCTCCGTTTATTCTTTACTGTTTATATAAAAATGCGATAATATACCGAGACTTAACCTAAGTAAGCTACTGTAAAAGTTGCTCTAATCTCCGCAATTGTTACAGTTTATTTTGTAGTAAGTAAGATAAGCTGAAATTAGATTAGATATTCTATAGATATAATTACCATGAACATTTTATTACCTCGTGTTCTGAAAACCCTTTACCGCAAAGAACCTATCTCTAGTTTTATTCTTGTGGTTGGGGCTGTGGATGCAGTGATGGGAGGAGTCGGCCAACGATGGTCATTATTCTCCTTTGGCTTACTCATTGTCTCTCTATCGATTATTTTACGGTGGTTGCAAGTACAAAAAGCCCAACCCATTACCACAGAAGATAAGCCAAGACGTTATTTACCTCCGAGTTCTTCAACCATGCCGTTACCTTTATTGACTCATGATAAATCCCGTCGTTAAGCAAAAAACTCTTAAAGTAGATACAATAGGCGTAAAAAAATAAGCTCAAAAGACCCCTATTGTGCCATGAAGTATCAACACGGACAGAAATCGCCAGTCACACCCTTAGGACTGATTTTAATGACTTTACTTCTTGTAGGTCACGGGTGGATACTTCCTAGCTATGGTCAATTAATTCGTCAACAAAGAGAAGCCCTAGAAGATCAGCAAATTGAATCGGTTAACTTGGGTATTCGCTTAAAACATCGTTTCGCTGGTCATACCACTCCTGTTCGTTCTCTAGCGTTTAGTCCCAATGGCAAAACGGTGATCAGTGGTGGGGGAACCAATGAACCGTTTTTAAAATTTTGGTCTATTGAACAAGGAGAAGAGATAGATAGCCTACGGTCTCAAAGTTCAGCCATTTTAACCCTAGCAGTTTCCCCTAATGGTAAAACGTTAGTCAGTAGTGGAGAAGATGCGGATCTGCATTTTTGGGTTTGGCCCGACAAAGATAGTAAAGTTAGTTTTTTTGACCACTACAGCTATGTTTTAGATTTAGTGGTTACTCCCGATAGTCAATTGGTGATCACAGGTGCTTTAGATGGGCTTCGGGTTTGGACATTAGACCCTCCTCATTTTCTCTATCAACTCGAAGATTTTGGCACCCCAGGTTATGCTTTAGCGATGCACCCTAATGGGTATTTAGTGGCCAGTGGTGATGATAAAGGAATGGTAAGATTTTGGAATTTAAGGGATAAAACCATCGTCTCGAAATTTCAGGCACATTCTCAAACCCTTTCTGGTTTAGAGATTACTCCCGATCAAAGAAGATTGATTACCTCTAGTTATGATAGCAGCATTAAAATTTGGGATATGGCAACGGGTGATTTGTTAGATACTTGGATCGCTCATCAAGGAAAAATTCAATCGATCGCCCTTAGTCCCAATGGTAAAATATTGGCTAGTGCCAGTATTGATGGGGTCAAACTGTGGAATGTGGACACAGGCCGATTATTGCGTCATTTTAAAGATCATTCAGATTGGGTTAATGTAGTGGCTTTTAGTCCCGATGGCAGATATTTGGCCTCTGGTGGGTTTGATAAATTTGTCAATCTCTGGGAAATTTCCCCTGCTTTTTACGAATCATTAACCTTACCGAGATTTTCGAGATAGATTATTGATTGTTCTATGGCTCAAGATCAAAAGCATCCCCAAGAACAACGCGATCGCCAGATTGTTAATGAATTATTAATGGGTGATCCCAATGATCACAATTTAGCCGAATTAGCTCGGCTTCGCATCCGTTATAGTAATTTTCCAGGGGCCCGACAATTAAGCCAAGATTTAGATTTAATTCTAGAACAATGGCAACTAACAGAAGGTGACTTATTCGAGAAAACCCGTCAACTTCATGAAAAAGGAAAGGTTTATAAACGTGCTTCTAATGAAGATGTACAGGATTGGACTTAAGTTGAACTCAATTGATGAGTTATGATGATAAAGCATAAATCATAGAGATTGAATGAACCCTGATGCCCTGCAAAAACTCCTCAACGCCATCGCTACAGGAGAAATAAGCCCCGACACTGCCCTTGAAACCCTCAAACACCTCAATTTTGAACCAGTGGCGGATTTTGCTAAAGTCGACCATCATCGTCATCTTAGGACAGGGTTTCCTGAAGTGATTTGGGGACCGGGAAAAACCCCAGAACAAATAATACAAATTATGACCACTATGGCCCGCCATTCCCCTGTGGTGATGGCCACCCGTATTGAACCTGCGATCGCAGAACAACTTGAAGCGGAAATTCCATCGTTAGTTTACTACCCAATGGCTCGTATTTGTGTCCTACAAATCGGTGAACTGACCTTTCAAGGCCAAGGTGTAATTTCTATCCTAACCGCAGGGACAGCAGATTTACCAGTAGCAGAAGAAGCAGCGATTACAGCGCAATTCTGTGGCTTTCAAACCCAACGTCTCTGGGATGTCGGAGTTGCTGGCATTCATCGCTTATTAAGTCACCGAGACTTATTGAGTAAAGCAGATGTCATTATTGTAGTAGCAGGCATGGAAGGAGCCTTACCTAGTGTGGTAGCAGGTATGGTAGATTGTCCTGTAATCGGTGTCCCTACCAGTGTGGGTTACGGAACCAGTTTCGGAGGGGTCGCACCTTTATTAACTATGTTAAATTCCTGTGCAACAGGTATCGGTGTCGTTAATATTGATAACGGTTTTGGGGCAGCCATTTTAGCCGGGCAAATTATCCGTACCGCTAGACGAATCAGTTCTCGATAATTGATTAAGCCAGGGAGCAGAGTAGACAGGGGTAGCCCAAGACCTTGTAGGCCGATGCAATACCCACCTTACGATAATGTCATAATCTTTTTTTGTACTGCTATAACTTTCTCATAACTTTTGAGAATTGGTATAATTTTTGCAAATTTGAATAACCTATTTAAAACTAAAAATTAAAAACAGTTTCATAGATTCGATCATAGACTCTAAGTTTATCTTTTGCAAAATAGACTAAACCCGATAATAACAACTCTTGTATGTCTGGAGTATCAGCGCAAAAAAATCATACATTTTAAAATTTGAACTGAGAATATTATCAATTTGATCGATATTTATATTAAATCTCAAATTTTAGATCCAGGTTAGATAACAGAACAGATAAAAAAAGACTGAAGAAAGTTTAATTATTTTTTAAAGATTTAGGAATAGAAAAATACAGAGTTTACAATTTCGTGATAAAGCGCAACAGTTTGAAAAGTTAACAGTAAAATCAAGAAAAGTATACCTACAATCCTTATCGCTCCTGTGACTCGATCCTATTCTGCCCATACCTTACCTCAACAAAAACAATCTTGGCATACCTATTCTGTGGCCAAAACCCTAGATATCTTAGGGACGCACCCTCAAACTGGGTTAGACACAGAAAGTGTCAGTCAAAGACAAAAACATTACGGCCCCAATGAAATAAAAGAGACAACCGGCCGTAGCAACTGGGAAATACTACTCGATCAGTTTACTAACATCATGTTAATTATGCTGATCGTTGTTGCTATTATTTCTGGCATTTTAGACATTGTAGAATTACAAAATACTGGCACTACTCAGGGGGGTGTTCCCTTTAAAGATACCATTGCCATTTTTTCAATTGTTATCTTAAATGGACTTTTAGGCTATTTACAAGAAACCCGAGCCGAAAAAGCCCTGGCTGCCTTAAAAAAGCTATCGTCTCCCCAAGTACAAGTAATTAGGAACGGAAAACGCCAAGAAGTAGATGCACCCTTTTTAGTTCCAGGGGATATCATTTTAATCGAAGCCGGGGACACCCTTTGTGCCGATGGTCAAATTATAGAAGCATCTCATCTGCAAATTCGAGAGTCAGCCCTAACCGGAGAAGCCCACGCCGTTGAAAAACACCCCTTAACCCAAGGGTTGCAAGAAGATACCCCCATCGGCGATCGCGTCAATATGGTTTTTACCGGCACAGAAGTGATCCAAGGACGGGCAAAAGTAGTCGTTAGCGGCACAGGAATGGACACAGAACTGGGGAAAATCGCCGAAATGTTACAATCGGTGGAAACAGAAGACACCCCCTTACAGCAACGAATGACCCAGTTAGGGAACGTTTTAGTCAGTGGTTCGTTGATCCTGGTTGCTGTGGTCGTTGTGGGTGGGGTACTCCGGGCAGGTTGGGGACTTTTACAAGAGTTAATCGAAATTTCTTTGAGTATGGCCGTTGCCGTGGTTCCCGAAGGGCTACCAGCAGTGATTACTGTTACCTTAGCCCTAGGAACCCAACGCATGGTTAAGCGGAACGCCTTAATTCGTAAACTCCCGGCCGTCGAAACCTTGGGATCAGTCAATGTCATTTGTTCAGATAAAACCGGAACCCTCACCCAAAATAAAATGGTGGTTCAAGAAGTCGAAACCCTTGGGGGTAACTATCAGGTAACAGGGACAGGATACGAACCATCTGGAGAGTTTATTTGTAGCGAGGCAAAAAGTAGTATTCATTGTAGTCGCTATGGAGGATTACAAGCTTTATTATTGACAGGGGTGTTATGTAATGATTCCCACTTGTCTCAAGAAGCAGGAGACTGGAGCATTATCGGGGACCCCACAGAAGGCTCATTGCTTGTTTTAGGGGGAAAAGCAGGATTTGAACAATCAGCGTTAGAAGAACAATATGCAAGAGTCGGAGAATTCCCTTTTTCTTCCGAACGCAAACGTATGAGTATTATTTGTCAAGCGAACAAAAGTAGCGATCGCTGGCCTAGTTGGCAAAGTCAACCCGATCAAGATTATCTCTTATTAACCAAGGGTTCACCAGAATTAATTCTAGAAAGATGTGACTATTATCAGCAAGGGGAACGGGTTCAACCCTTAACTCAAGAACACCGAGAACAGGTGTTACGGGGGAATAATGGCATGGCTAAACGGGCTTTGAGGGTGTTAGGGTTCGCCTATAAACCCCTCAAACAAATCCCCGACGCAACTGAAGCAGACGAAGCCGAACAAGGGTTAATTTGGTTAGGGTTAGTGGGGATGATGGATGCACCCCGGCCCGAAGTTAGAACGGCCGTGGAAAAATGTCGGGCTGCCGGTATTCGTCCCATTATGATTACAGGGGATCATCAACTAACCGCCCAAGCGATCGCTCAACAGTTAGGCATTGTACAACCAGAGGATCACGTTTTGACGGGACGGGAGTTAGAAAAGATATCTCAACCCCAGTTAGAACAAGAGGTAGAAACCGTCAGTGTTTACGCCCGTGTCTCTCCTGAACATAAATTACGCATTGTTCAAGCTTTGCAGAAGCGCAACAAATTTGTGGCTATGACGGGAGATGGTGTCAATGATGCTCCGGCCCTCAAACAAGCCGATATCGGCATCGCTATGGGCATTACCGGCACGGATGTGAGCAAGGAAGCCAGTGATATGGTCTTATTAGATGATAATTTTGCCACTATCGTCGCTGCCACAGAAGAGGGACGGGTGGTTTATAGCAATATTCGTCACTTTATTAAGTACATTTTAGGCAGTAATGTCGGGGAAGTGATTACCATTGCAGCCGCCCCATTGATGGGACTATCTGGGGTTCCTTTAATTCCTCTACAAATTCTCTGGATGAACCTCGTGACCGATGGTTTACCGGCCTTAGCGTTGGCTGTTGAACCGGCTGATCCCCATATTATGGAACGCCCTCCTTTTAGTCCAAAAGAGAGTATTTTTGCTCGTGGTTTGGGATTTTATATTGTGCGTATTGGTATTGTTTTTTCGATTATTACTATTAGTTTAATGTCCTGGGCTTTTTATGATGCCCAACTCCCTGGCCACGATCCTGAAAGTTGGAAAACGATGGTCTTTACTACTTTATGTATTGCTCAGATGGGTCATGCGATCGCAGCCCGTTCTACCACTCGTTTAGCTATTGAAATGAACCCCTTTTCTAACCTTTATCTTTGGGCTGCGGTTATTATTACCACAATACTCCAATTAATGTTAGTTTATGTTGCACCGTTGAGGGCTTTTTTCAATACTACGGTGTTAACAGGAGAACAATTAGTGATCTGTTTACTGTTTAGTAGTTTGATGTTTGTTTGGGTAGAATTTGAGAAAATTGTTTTACGAATTTATCGTAAATTTAAAAAATAAATAATTGTCATTCCGAGGTACGAGGAATCTCTTTCACAATTGAAAATGGACAATGAGCAAAACAATTAATTCTAAATTCTTAGTACCATAATGTTAAAATAAAAGACAAGTAGACCTTACATGACACCATAAAATTATCAAAAGGAGTAAACTAATGGAAATAGAAAATTATAGTGTATCCTAAAGCGAGAAAATTAGCCATTAGAGAAGGAAAACGTGCCGATGGGAGAAAAGTTATCAAGCGGAAAGAATCCGACTATCCCACTCAATTGCCTAATGGATGGTTTGATTATCTCTTAGATGAAGATTGGTATCCAATAAATAGTAAATAGTTAGAAGATAGTATTATTGAATTAATGAAATTACCAACCTTTGAAGATATTTGGCAAAATAGTTTACAATGGCAACCAACAGAAAAACAACTGGAAAAATGGGAACAACTATATCAAGAAATACTATTAATTAATCGTCAAATTAATTTAACTCGTATAACTGAACCTCAAGATTTCTGGGAAAAACATCTATGGGACTCTTTAGCTGGTGTTATTGGTTTAGATTTTTTACAATATAAAGATTCATTAAAAGTAATTGACATAGGAACAGGTGCAGGATTTCCAGGTCTTCCTATTAGTATTGTTTTTCCTCACTGGAAACTAACATTATTAGATTCAACTCAAAAAAAAATTAAGGTTATTAATCTCTTTTTAGAAGCCTTAAAATTGTCCAATTCTCAAACAGTGATAGGCCGCGCAGAAGATATAGGACATTTAAAAGAACATAGAGAAACCTACGATTTAGGGTTAATTCGTGCAGTAGGAGAACCTTCCGTTTGTGCTGAGTATGTTTTACCTTTTCTCAAAGTAGGAGGAACAGGAGTTTTATATCGAGGAAATTGGGAAAAAGAAGAAGAATTAAACTTAAAAACTGCGCTAAAACAATTAGGCGGAAAAATTGTTACAGTTAAACAGTTTCAGACTCCTTTAACTAAAAGTATTCGTCACTTTATTTACATTAAAAAAGTTGCTTTAACCTCTGAAAGATTTCCTCGCAGCGTAGGTGTTCCCAAACAAAAACCCTTATAATTTGAATCGGTAAATTAAATTATACGAAATTTGTAATAACATTGTCAGTCAATTACAAAATAATCTATAACGAAAATCAACTAAATATCCCTATTTCTTTTAAAATAAAACTCAGATCAAAATTAACTCATTGTCAGTCCTCAACTGTACATTAACAATGAATTATCCCAAAGCCCTAATTATTGATGATAATGCAAGCGATCGCAAGTTGGCTTTACGTCAAATCAAAAAACTGTTTCCTGAGTTTGAATATTGGGAAATTATTGACGAAACTGACTTTAGCGAAGCATTAAAAAAGCAAAAATTCAACTTAGTCGTTACCGACTATCGCTTACGCTGGACCACAGGCTTAGATATTTTACATCGTATTAAACAGCAAATACCAGATTGTCCCGTGATCATGTTTACCGGTACCGGTAGCGAAGAAATTGCCGTCGAAGCAATGAAAGCCGGCTTAGATGATTATGTGATTAAATCTCCCCAACACTATATCCGTCTGGCAGCAGCCATTAGATCAGCGTGGCAGCGATGGCAACAAAGACAAGCATTAGACCAAATTCAACAAACCTATGATCGCTTTTTTGAACGTATACCATTAGGATTATATCGTCTCAATCGTGCAGGAGAAATTTTAGAAGCTAACCCCACTTTGATTAAGATATTGGGTTACGAAAGAGGAGAAGAACTATTTAAGCAAAATTTAGGGAATTATCACCTCGAACCAGAGGTTTATCATCAATGGCAACAACAGTTAGGACAAGTTGAGGTAAACGAAGACTTTCAAGGGCAAATTCGCAATTGTCAACAAGAATTAATTTGGGTTAGTCACAAAGCGATCGCTGTTAAAGATAAAAAAGGTAAGATCATTGGTTATGAAGGGGCGATCAGCGATATTACCGCCAGTAAACAAGCGGAATTAGAACGTATCCGACTTTTGAATGAGGCAAGAGAGGCAAAAGATGAAGCCGAAAGATTAAACCGTGTCAAAGATGAATTTTTAGCCACCCTTTCCCACGAATTACGAACCCCTCTCAATGCTATTATTGGCTGGATGCAACTCTTACGAAGCGGAACCTTAAACGAAGACCAATTTAACACCGGTTTAGAAGTCATTGAACGCAACGCTAACGTACAAACTCAGCTAATTGAAGACCTTCTCGATGTTTCGCGGATTATTTGCGGTACATTAAAATTAGACCTTCAGCCCATTAATTTAATTTCTGTTATCTTGTCGTCTATTGATACCATCAGTCCAACGGCCAAGGCAAAAAATATTGACATCAATCTTCGAGTAAACGCTCAAACCATAGAGGTTAACGGCGATAAAGAAAGACTACAACAGGTGTTTTGGAACTTGTTAATTAATGCTATTAAATTTACCCCGATTGACGGTTCCGTTACCATTGAAGGAGGAGAAGAAAATAACCAACTGGCATTTATTCGTATAACAGATACCGGTAAAGGCATACCTCGTGATGTCTTACCCCATATTTTTGACCGCTTTCGTCAAGCAGAACAGAAGTCCTCAACCCGAACAAAAGGAGGTTTAGGCTTAGGTTTGGCCATTGTGCGTCATATCGTAGAGATGCACGGCGGTAGGGTCATGGCCCAGAGTGAGGGAATTGATCAAGGCAGTACCTTTACCGTTGAATTACCTGTGATCCAATCAGTACGGAACCAAGAAACAAAATCCACATCCACCTCTAAGTTGAATTCCCTTCCTTCTCTATTACATTTAACCCTATTAGTCGTAGAAGACGAAGCCGATGCCAGAGACATGATCACCCTAATTTTAGAGCAGTGTGGTGCTAAGATCATTACAGCTAATTCTGTTAGAGAAGGATTAAGTCAATATGAAGAACATCACATCGATGCTATTATTAGCGATATTTCCATGCCTTTAGAAGATGGTTATGAACTGATCCGACAAATTCGTAATAACGAGGATGAACAATCCCGTGTACCTGCGATCGCTTTAACGGCCTACGCCAGAGAAGAAGATCAACAAGAGGCACTTCAGGCTGGTTTTGATCTCCATCTATCGAAACCCATTGACCCAGTTCGACTGGTTAAATCCTTGTCACAATTAATAGAACAAAGACCATAAAATCATACAAAAAAGATGAGGAGATTTGTCAAAGTGAAAACTAAACTATAGCATTTCTCATACTTGTGAAGTACAGGGTTTTCTAGTTTTAGGAGTTCGCAGTTCGCAGTTCGGAGTGAGATATTAGATGTACCTTATGAGTCCGAGAAACGCTGTATTATTTAATTAACCTTTTCCTATTTTTCAGTGCGTCGCACGATAAAAAATACTATTTTCTATGACTAGCGATCGCTCCCATTCCCCCCCTAAAAAGCAAAGGACTATCCTGTTAGTCGATGATTCGGAAGTCGATAGAGTAGTCTATCGACGCTATTTAAAAAAAAGTAAGGAATACGATTACCATTTCATCGAAGCTGAAACAGGAAAAGCTGCCTTAGAAATCTACCCTAACGCTTTACCCGATCTTGTCTTATTAGATTATTTTTTACCCGATATCAACGGCTTAGAATGGATGGAGCGGTGGCAACAAAAATATAATAAAAATCCTTGTCCTGTTATTATTTTAACGGGACAAGGAGATGATAATATAGCCGAAAAGTTTATTAAACTCGGTGCTGCCGACTACTTAGTTAAAGATAAAATTACCCCAGATCGATTAAATTTTTCGGTCTATAAAGAGTTTATCCGTCAAGAAGAAAAACAGAAGTTTACCCAAACCATTCAATCTCAAAACGAGCGACTTCTAGAAGTTAATCAATTGCTAAAAGAGCAGATGAATTGTGACGAAAATGCTGACTGTTCACTTCGGAATAAGAAAAAACTACATTGTGCTGTATTTAATGCCCCTATCCCTGTCCTAGTTCACGCTGAAGATGGAGAAATTCTCCACGTGAATCAAACTTGGACAGAGTTATCGGGTTACACCATAGAAGATATTCCTACCACCGCTGAGTGGACACAAAAAGCCTATGGAAGAAAACAAAAAACGGTTAAATCTTATATTGATCGTTTATACGAATTAAATCAGCGAGTCGATGAAGGAGAATTTAAAATTAGAACCGCCGAGGGAGAAGTTCGTATCTGGAATTTTAGTTCGGCTCCCCTGGGTACATTATTAGATGGTCGGCGTTTAGTGATTTCGTGTGCTAAGGATGTTACCGAAATTAAACAAGCTAAAATTGCTGTACAACAGAGTGAAATCCATTTTCGTAAGACTTTTGAACAGGCTGCAGTGGGAATGGCTCACGTTGCTCCTGATGGTAGGTGGTTGAGAGTCAATCAAAAACTTTGTCAAATGGTCGGTTATAGCCAAAGAGAGTTATTAAAAAAAACCTTTCAAGAGATTACTTATCCTGATGATTTAGAGCCGGATTTAGAATACGTCCGTCAACTCTTGTCAGGAGAAATTGAGAATTATTCCCTGGAGAAACGCTATATCCGTAAAGATAACTCTCTTATTTGGATTAATCTAACCGTTTCTTTATTCAGAAACCCGATGGGAGAACCAAAATATTTTATTTGCGTGATAGAAAATATTCAGAAGCGCAAAAATTTAGAATTGTCCCAAGAACAAGCTCTAAAACGCCTATCTAATCTCCATCAAATCGATAAAGCAATTATTGAGGCACAAACCCCCCAAGCGATCGCAACAATAGCCATTAATAACATTGAAAATTTATCGACTTGTCAGCGTGTTTCCGTTGTCACCTTCGACACCAAAAGCCAGACAGCGAAAGTGTTAGTAACTCAGGGGAGAGCAAAAGAAACAGTACACCAAGGATTAGAAACGAATCTCGATATTTGGCAAAATTTAATTGAGAGATTACAAGCATCAGAACAAAATTATGTTATTGCTTGTTTAGATGAATTACCTAAGTTATCAGTAACCGTGCCTAGCTTGGCTGCTTCAGGGTTAGATTGTTTCTTTTGTTTTCCTTTAAAAGTACAAAATAAATTACTCGGTATTCTCAAGTTGTGGGTAGAAGATGCCGAAGTGATCACCCCACAACAATTAGCTATCATCGAAGAAATTAGCGTTCAAGTAGCGATCGCTCTACAACAAGCTTATTTAACCCAGGCCAATAAAAATTATGCTCTAGAGTTAGAAAATAAAGTACGAGAACGAACTGCCCAACTAGAAGAAATTAACCAAGAACTTAAGGCATTCAGTTATAGTATTTCCCATGATCTTAAAGCTCCCTTGCGAGCGATTCAAGGTTTTGCGATCGCCCTACAAGAAGATTATGGTGAAGAATTAGACGACTTGGGACAAGAATATACCTCCAGGTTAGCGTCTTCAGCCGAACAAATGGAAAGGTTAATTCAAGACTTACTGGCTTATAGTCGCTTGTCACGGACTGAAATTCATAAAAAGCTGGTGAATTTAACTTCTGTGGTGGATAAAGCTCTAGAAGATTTAAAAATAGAAATCAAAGAAGTTCAGGCAGAAGTCAGCGTAGAACGGCCATTATTAGATGTTTTAGGTAATCGAATAATATTACAGCAAATTGTTGAGAATTTGCTCTCTAATGCGCTTAAATTTACCCCTGCTCAGGTGAAACCTGAAATACATATTTGGACTGAGGAGTATACTAACAATTGTGTTCGTTTATGGGTAGAAGATAACGGCATTGGCATCGAAACACAACATCGAGAACGTATTTTTGAAGTGTTTGAACGGTTACATGGCAATGAAGCTTATCCTGGGACGGGTATCGGTTTAGCTATTGTTAAAAAAGGGGTTGAAAGATTGGGGGGAAGAGTTGGTGTTGAATCAGAAGCTAATCTCGGCAGTCGTTTTTGGGTTGAATTTCCCCAGATTAAATAGTAAAATCGAAGTAAACTAAAATATTTTCCCTATATGAATAACCTTAGATAATAATAAACGATTACCCCCTTCGATTAAGTTTGAGTCAAAGTTAAAACGAACCACTTCAAAACTTATTATTCAGTATGAATGATAATCATTTTATATGGTGATTTAGAGGAATCCCTCATTTATATATGTGTATATTATTAGTTGAAGATGATTACAATGATATCTTGTTGATTCAGAGGGCTTTTCGTAAAGCCAAGATCAAACAGCGCATGGTTAAGGTATCCGATGGAGAAGAAGCGATCGCTTATCTAGGTCGACAAGGAAAATACAGGGATCAAGACACTTATCCCATGCCTATTTTAATATTATTAGACTTAAAATTACCCCGACGTTCAGGGTTAGAAGTATTAGCCTGGATACGCCAGCAACCTGAGCTAAAACGCTTATTAGTGGTGGTTCTATCTTCTTCTCGGGAAAGTTCTGATCTCAACCGCGCCTACGATCTCGGCATTAATTCCTATCTCGTTAAACCGGTTGAGTTTCGAGATTTTGTCAAGTTAATTGAATTAGTTGAGACTTACTGGCTACAACTGAATGAGCCGCCTAAAATCGGCGCAATCATGGATTAAATAGGGTGTAGGGAGCAGGGGAGCAAAGGGAGCAGGGTGAAAGGGTCAATTGAATAGGGATTCAAACCCCAAGATAGCTTGTTGACACCGTAGAGACGGTAGGGTTCAAAACCATTACTACTGGGGGATGTAGAAAACATGATTGGTTGTCAATGCTTCGACTTCGCTCAGCATTGATCCTGAACTTCGACAAGCTCAGTTTCCGCGAAGTTGAAGGGCCAAGAGCTACCACACCCCACACCCCACACCCTACACCCAAGAGCGAAGCGATAAAAAGAAGCGAACCAAAAACCGTTAAGATTGATGATATAAGCAATTTGAGCAACCCGTAGGGCTGCTTGATAGGAGAACCATCAATTAAAATGCTTGATACTCAATCAATTTTAAACGTCTTAAAACCCGTCCAAGACCCAGAACTACAAAAAAGTTTAGTTGACCTCAATATGATTCGTAACGTTGCTGTAAATGGCAGTAACGTTAGCTTTACGTTGGTTTTAACGACCCCTGCTTGTCCTTTACGAGAATTCATCGTAGACGACTGTAAAAAAGCGGTTCAAACCTTGCCAGGAGTAGAAAGCGTAGACGTAGAAGTGACCGCAGAAACCCCCCAACAAAAAGCCCTCCCGAACCAGCAGTCTGTGGCAGGAACAAAAAACATCATTGCGGTTTCTAGTGGTAAAGGAGGGGTGGGAAAAAGCACGGTTGCGGTGAATATCGCCGTTGCCTTGGCTCAAACTGGAGCAAAAGTCGGTTTATTAGACGCTGACATTTACGGTCCTAATGCCCCTACCATGTTAGGTCTAGAAAATACGGAGGTGCAAGTCGAAAAAAATGAAGCAGGAGACATTCTCCAACCAGCCTTTAATTATGGGGTAAAAATGGTTTCAATGGGCTTTTTAATCGATCCTGATCAACCAGTAATCTGGCGCGGTCCCATGCTTAATGGCATTATTCGTCAATTTCTTTATCAAGTTAATTGGGGAGAATTAGACTATTTAGTGGTGGATATGCCCCCAGGAACTGGAGATGCTCAGTTAACCATGGCCCAAGCGGTTCCTATGGCGGGTGCTGTCATTGTCACCACCCCTCAAACCGTCTCTCTTTTAGATGCTCGTCGGGGCTTAAAAATGTTTGAACAGTTAGGGGTGAAAGTGTTGGGTTTGGTGGAGAATATGAGCTATTTTATCCCCCCAGATGCACCAGAACGTCAATATGACCTATTTGGCTCCGGTGGCGGAGAAAAAGCCTCAAAAGAGTTAGAAGTGCCTCTATTGGGCTGTATTCCCCTAGAAATTGCCCTTAGAGAAGGGGGTGACAAGGGGGTTCCTATTGTCATGTCTGCCCCTGAGTCGGCTTCGGCTCAAGCATTAACGGCGATCGCTCAAAATATCGCTGCTAAAGTGTCTGTGGCCGCCTTGGCTTAAGAGCGGAGAACTGATCTAAACATTAAGATTTTTGTCTTTTGCTTGACTTCAATTTTAAGATGTTAAGTAAAGGAAATTAGCTCTATTTTCTCCCTGCTTCGGTTTGTCCGCTTCTGCTCTATTCCACCGATAGAGTTTATTTTGTTTAGATAGTGCTGTGAGGAGTTCTCTCTAATTATGATGTTACGGGCTACAAAATACGCTTACCGAGGAAGTCGCAAACGAACAGCCCCCCTATGGTTATCCTCTTTGCCCCAAGTTGACTGGTTGTTACTAGTCTTGGTGGTGGGTTTAACCAGTGTCGGAGGGCTGATGATTCGCAGCACGGAACTCCATGAAACCTCTGTAGACTGGTGGCAACATTGGCTATTTGGGGGATTAGGAGTGGCGATCGCTTTATTTATAGCCCGTTGTCGTTACGAACATTTAATGCCGTGGCACTGGCTCACTTACGCCATCACTAACATCTCTCTGATCGCTGTTATTGTCATTGGGGTAGCAGCTAACGGGGCGCAAAGTTGGATCGAAATTGCCGGGTTTAATATCCAACCGTCGGAGTTTGCCAAGGTGGGCTTAATTATCACTTTAGCTGCTTTACTCCATCAAAAAGATGCTCAAACAATCCCATCAGTTTTACGTATTTTAGGGGTAACGGCGGTTCCTTGGGTGTTAATTATGTTACAACCCGACTTAGGAACCGGGTTAGTCTTTGGGGCGATCACATTGGGGATGTTGTATTGGGCGAATATGTCCCCCGGATGGTTAATTTTAATGGTCTCTCCCATTGTTTCAGCCATTTTATTTAATGTGTTGTTTCCTGGGTGGATTGTTTGGGCTGTTTTAATGGGGTTATTGGCTTGGTTTACCTTACCTTTGCGTTTTGTCTCCACTATCTTCGCTATGGCCATGAATTTTGCGGCCGGGAAACTGAGTGGTATGTTTTGGGGACTGCTCAAAGATTATCAAAAAGATCGTTTGACCCTATTTTTAGACCCCGAAAAAAATCCCTTGGGTGGCGGTTATCAACTCATTCAATCTCGTATTGCCATTGGTTCGGGTGAATTATGGGGACGGGGACTCTTTGAAGGGACACAAACTCAGTTAAATTTTATCCCTGAACAACATACGGATTTCATTTTTTCGGCGGTGGGTGAAGAGTTTGGTTTTATTGGTGCGATCGCTGTTTTGGTGGCGTTTTGGTTGATTTGTTTTCGCTTAGTGGTGATTGCTTGTCAAGCAAATGATAATTTTGGCTCATTACTTGCGATCGGAATGTTATCTATGATTTCGTTTCAGGTTATTGTTAATATCTGTATGACGGTGGGCTTAGCCCCCATTACAGGGATTCCTTTACCTTGGTTAAGTTACGGGCGATCGGCTTTATTAACGAATTTTATTGCCTTGGGTTTAGTAGAATCTGTGGCTAATTATCGACCGAAAAAGCGATTTTAGATAAGTTTAAAGTCTAAATGAACTACATTTCTAAATCTTTGATTATCTGTTCAATTTCTATTAATAGAGGGGTAAATCTTGAGTAATTACCTGCCAAATAATTTCTAAATCTACTTCAAAATAAGCATGAATAATACGATTTCTCATGCCGATCATTTGTCGCCAAGGAATTTTAGAGTATTTAGTTTGGTTATATTCAGAAACATTATTAGCAGCTTCCCCTACTATTTCGATCAACCTCACTAAAGCTAAGGATAGCATTCTATCATTATCTAAGTCTTCTCTCGTACGATTACTAACAAAAAATAATGCTTCTTTGGCGGCATCTCTAATATGCTTTAAGCGAGTTAAATCATCAATTTTGCTCATAAATTACCATCGCTTCTTTCATAACTTCTTCTCGAAAATAACGACTTAAATCTTTTGGTGTTCTTAAATCAATTTTCCTATTAATGATATTTGATAATTCATCTTCCATTGTAATGATTGCTAAACCCGGTGTCTTTCCTGGCTCAAATTCTACTAAAACATCTACATCACTTTTATAAGTAAAATCATCTCTTAATACTGACCCAAATAAAGATAGTTTACAGATATAATACTGTTGACAAAATTCAGAAATCTTATCAATATTTAAAGAAATAGGTAAAGTGAAAGACATAATTCACACAATTCTATAATTTTTATACTACTATAAAATTTCTTAAATCCAAGAATTTACCATCCCAAGTGTTTTAACCATTTCCTCAAAAGAATAATATAGTCTATCATCTCCATCACAAATAAAAACCCATGATTCCCATTCTCCTTTGTATTTTGCGATCACTTTTTTACTTTCTTCTTTAAGAAAATTTTTCCAATCAAAATTATTCATATTTTTACTTTAGATTAACTATAATTTTATCAACTATTAACTAATTTTATTTTAAATAACTAAATAACTGCAAATTCAGTAAATTTTCGTTTATAAGGAGCAAGAAAACCTAAAACGATGTCTTTCTTAGGAACTCCTGCATTGACTAATTCATTAGCGATTCCCACTTCAGTTCCATCTCTTTGAATCCAAATTTTATCATCTTTAAAATCAACATGAATAATAACACCATAGATCCTTTTTTGTTCTTTCCATCCTATATTCAGCACTTGATAGTGATGATTTTCCTTATCAAAAATTAATTGTATTTGTGTCTCACTTTTAAGATTATTAACAGAATGTTTAGTTAAAATCTCTTGGATTAGTTGAGGATAATCTATTCTTTCCATAAAGCTATCTCTTGTTTAATTGAATCAAAAATTAAGAGTTTAATTTTATATTCTGCTATAGAATCTTGAATAAATTGACGAGAGAAAAAGTCTTCATAGGTATCTTTAGGTATGGCTAAATATAAGGATCTTTCAGGTTCGTCTTGTTTTAATGCTAACCTATAATTAAGAATTTGTCCTAAAGCTAAATGAAATTCTTTAACTTCTGAGGCTCCTAAAAATGACTTAATTTCTACAGCAATTTTTAGACCAGCTTTTTCAGCAGCAATTAATCTTTCTGCTCCCAAATCAATATAAAATTCTACATCATTAACTTTAAGATAAAGGGGATCATTCGTAATCCTCCAACCAACCTTTTCTAAAGCGATACACACTGACTGATGAAAGATATCCTTAGCTGACATTATATGATAATCTAACATTTACAATTCAAATATATCACTTATTGATACTTCAAAATTTAGCTAACTCTAAAACGAAACCAGGTAAGAGATTTTCTCCTGATAAAGTAGTGGGTAATGAAACAACTTCTATTGATTGATTCTGACGATAAATTTCTACTTGTTGATTTTGCGGATCAATTAACCAGCCTAATTTTAACCCACTATTAAGATACTCTTGCATCTTGGTTTGCAGTTGACTTAAAACATCTGTTCGTGACCGTAATTCTATGACAAAATCAGGACAAATAGGAGCAAATTTTTCTTTTTCTTCTAAGGTCAAACTATTCCATCTTTCATTTGAAATCCAAGCCACATTAGGGGAACGTTTACCTCCATTTGGTAAGATAAAAACTGTAGAAGAACTAAACACTTTGCCGAGTTTAGTTTGACGATTCCATAACCAAACTAAACCATTTAACTCTGATTCTCTATTACCACTAATGGCACCAACGGGGGGCATAATAATTAATTCTCCTTGGGCGGTTTCTTCTAGTCGCCATTGATTATTAACTTGGCAAAGTTGATAAAATTGTTCATCGCTTAAGCCAACATTTTTTATATTTAAAATAATCGGTTCAGTTATCATCATAATTAACTGTAATTCTTTTACAAAATTTGTGATAAAAATTTCTGACTTCTTTCTTCTTGTGGGTTATTAAAAAAGTCTTCGGGGGTAGCTATTTCGACTATTTTTCCTCCATCCATAAAGACAACTCTATCAGCAACTTCTCTGGCAAACCCGACTTCATGGGTGACACATACCATTGTCATTCCTCCATCGGCTAAACTACGCATAGTATCTAATACTTCTTTAATCATCTCTGGGTCAAGGGCCGAAGTCGGTTCATCAAATAACATAATTTTCGGTTCCATTGCCAACGCGCGGGCAATGGCCACCCGTTGCTGTTGTCCCCCGGATAATTGACCGGGATATTTATTCGCCTGTTCCAAAATGCCTACTTTTTCTAATAGTTGCATCGCTTTGGCTTCGGCTTTTTGTTTTTTCCAATGTCGTACCCAAATAGGGGCTAAGGTAACATTATTTAAGACAGTTAAATGGGGAAATAAATTAAATTGTTGGAATACCATTCCGACTTCTCTTCTAATGGCTTCAATATTTTTGAGGTCATGGGATAGTTTAATGCCATCAATGATAATACTCCCTTTTTGATAGGGTTCTAAGGCGTTAAATGTGCGAATAAAGGTAGATTTTCCTGAACCCGATGGCCCCATAATGACAACAACTTCCCCTTGATTAACCGTAAGACTAACCCCCTGTAAAACATGAAAGTTATTGTCATACCATTTTTCTACGTCTTGAGCAATAATTGCTGTTTCTTGGGCAGTTGGGGTCATGCTTTTTTTCATCCTTAATAATTTAACTTAATTTAGTTTAGCTTAGCAATAATCAATAAAAATTTTGTATTATTTTTTAGATTAGTTTAAAAAGTTGGTTAATTAATTGCCAGTTTACATTAAAATAGGATTGATCTCTAGTAAAAAATATTATGCAGGTTATCTTTTTTGGAACGCCTCAATTTGCTGTCCCTACGTTACAAAAATTATTAACTCATCCTCAATTTAATGTTATTGGGGTAGTAACACAACCAGATAAAAGAAGAGGAAGAGGTAAAAAAATGATGCCCTCAGCAGTCAAAGAAGTAGCTTTAGATCATAATCTTCCTATCTGGCAACCGAAGAGAATTAAAAAAGATCAAGATATCCTTTCACAGTTAAAAAATAGTCAAGCTGATATATTTGTTGTGGTAGCTTATGGACAGATTTTATCCTCAGAAATTTTAGAAATGCCTAAACAGGGATGTGTTAATGTTCATGGTTCTATTTTACCTCAATATCGCGGTGCTGCGCCCATTCAATGGTGTCTTTATAATGGCGATCGCGAAACAGGAATTACGACCATGTTAATGGATGAAGGAATGGATACAGGAGATATATTATTAAAGGCTTATACGAATATAAATTTGTTTGATAATGCTCATGAAATTGCTGAAAAATTGGCTCATCAAGGAGCAGATTTATTAATTGAAACCTTAGAAAAATTACAAGCAAATGAAATAACACCGACTCCTCAGAATGATGACGAAGCAACTTACGCTTCTTTAATTAATAAAGATGATTTTATTATTGACTGGAATAAGTCTGCGATCGCTATTCATAATCAAATTAGAGGATTTTATCCCAATTGTTTTACATCGTTTCGAGATAATAAATTAAAAATCACAGCAACTATTCCCATTAATGATAATTATTTACAAGCATTAAATAATAATTTTGAAGGGTTAAAAAAACAAATTGAATCCTTAGACGAGAAAACAGGAGATCCTGGAGAAGTTATTAGTTTGATCAAAAATTTTGGACCAGTTATTCAAACAGGAGAAGGATTACTATTACTATCAGGTGTTCAACCATCTGGTAAACGTCCCCAGTCTGGTTGGGATTTGGTTAATGGAAGTCATCTAAAAGTAGGAGAAGTATTAGGCTAATTATTGATTTTCTTGTCTTTCTTTGGTTCAAAAAATTTACAATTTTTACAAGAACCTTGAGGATTAACTGCACAAGTGATTATTTCAGAATGAGCATTAAAACGACAATTAATATCTCCTAAAATCCAACGACCATTAACTAGGTTTTTTTCTTGACTATCTTCCGATATTTGTACATAAAGAGAAATTTTTTTCAATTGATAACCACCTACTTGATAGTGATAATGATGATGATATTCTAAGATAGTATATGTGGTTCCTTCTAATTCTAAATAATTACTTTTTCGAGGATTCCAATCTAACTTAAGTTTTCCTAAAGATTGATGAGTATGACTTAAAATAACTTCTGTTAAAATAGAATTTTGATTCATTTTTATCTGTCATCATTAACTAATGTTCGTATTATAATCAACTTTTGCTAAACAATGACGTTGACTTAAGGATTCATGAATATTTAATTAACTTATTTATCCTTAATAATATTTGACGAAATTTACCTACCATGACTATAATAATCAAGCTATCGGTTTTAGTGGGGAACAGTCGCTAAAAGTAATAGGGAAAGCTTGGTGTAAGTCCGACACTGTCCCGCAACTGTGATGAAGTCTAAAGCATTAGTTTCTAAGTCAGAATACCTGCCGATAACTTAGCTATTGTTATCAGTTGAATGATCATCATTATGATAATTTGACTGACTATTTTTCAACTCTATCTGCGAGGTACGGATGAGATTTTCGTCAATTAAGCATCAATTACGTCTAAAAGCTAGTATTATCTTAACAGTTTTAACTGTATTAATAATAGCACAACCGGCTACAGCACATCACCCTTTTGGAGGAAAAACGCCTAGTAATTTTTTTGAGGGATTTTTATCCGGTTTAGGTCATCCTATTATTGGTTTAGATCATTTTGCATTTATTTTAGCTGTAGGTTTATTAGGGACAAAATTTAAGCAAGGGTTTTTGATTCCTATTACTTTTGTTATGGCGACAATGATAGGAACAGGGATACATCTACAGGCAATTAATTTACCCTATCCTGAGATAATTATTGCTACTTCTGTAATCGTTTTTGGAGGTTTATTAGTAAAAGAAAAAGATGATTACTTTTCCTCTAGTATTTCTACTGTTATTATTGCAACCATAGCTATAATTGCTGGTATTTTTCATGGTTACGCTTATGGAGAGGCGGTTATTGGGGCCGAAATGAATCCGATTATTGCTTATTTAGCTGGCTTTGGTATAATACAATTATTGTGTGCTTTTTCTGCTTTTGGCTCAGCTATTTTCCTTAGCAAACAGTTTCAGAATAAAGCTGCTTTTATTTTACGAATGATTGGGTTAGCTATTAGTGGAATTGGTTTTATATTTTTTGCCTTTGCTTTCGGTGGTTAAAGAAGTTTGAAACAAAAAAAACTGAGATGAATGTAGGGACAATTTTAATAATTCTTGTCCCTCTTCCTAACTTTAACTGATAAAAATTGCTTCACCAAACCAGTAATCTTTTAATTCACTAAAAGGTTTATTTTCTGTACCAAAAAGTGGATTTCCTATAATTAATTCTTCTTTTTCGCTGTCAACTCCCATTAAAACGACCGCATGGGGAAACTGTTGACTTAACCACCTTTGTTTAACGTGAAGTAAAGCCAATTGTTGACGATTTAATAAGTCTTCTAACGTTAAGTCGTGATGATAGTCTGGATTTAATCCTAACTTTTCCATTGCTGCAATTTCCGCTAATGTATTAGTTCCTAAGCGATTAGTATTAGTTAGTTTAGTCACTTCTTTTTCATCAATATCTGGATGTTTTCCACTTAATCTTGCTAAGGTTGCAATGCTTGCTGGCGCACAAGTGACTGTAGTAGATTGTATAACAACACCATCAATAATTTTCAATTCTCCCACATCATTAACAATAGGAGAAAACCAATAAAATAGTAAAGATAAACATAAACTAATTAGTCCTAATCCTACTAATAGTTGATTTCTGCGTTTACTTGATGACCATCCTGATAATTCTAACAGCAATAATAATCCAAAAATAAAAAAGCCAAAACACAATAATACATTATCAAAAACTGCTTGTGTATAAAGGGAAAAAATATGAGGAAGGAGTGGAGGAAGAGAATAAAATAGATTTGAACGGTCAATAACAATCAATAAAGTTAAAATACCTGCTAAACTAATAAAAATGATTCTAGCTGTTTGTTGATGTTTTTCTAAAGCATTTTCTGCAGTGATTCCTTTTTTAGCTAAATCATTACCCAAAAAACCACCTAATCCTAAACCGATGACACTGGGTATAACTAATTCGATCATATTGTTAATCTCCTTATTTTTCTTTAAAATAGCTAAAATAATAACCAGATGTCACGAGTGAAATTACGGAAAGTTCTTACAGTTATCAGTTATCAGTTATCAGTCATCAGTTATTTTAGTTGATAGGTTATAATTAATGTAATAATAATTGGGTTTAGGTAAAAGTTTTGGTTAATAAACAAGGATTGCAAACAAGAAGTTTAATCTATAAAAAAGCAATACTGACATCTTGTTATTAGTATAAAAATACTTAACAATTAGAGGCAACAGGGAAGAAAAAACCTTAAAAATAGGATTATTTAACTTTTAAATGCCTTATTATCGATAATTTCATTCTTATGCTATTGACTGATAACTGAACAAACTAATGTTTAATCTCCAATTGAATAATGTTAATTTATTCTAAATAGTGATTATGATTAATGTCTGTTTTATTGATTCTTTCTAAAATAATTCTGTTGGTAAAGGAATATCATCTTGAAATTGAATAGCAGTTTTTAACCATTGTTCTTTTGCATCTAAAATATTATCCATTGCTTCAGTGAGGGTTTCTCCTGTAGAAATACAACCTGGTAAATCTTGGATAATAATCGTATAACCTCCTTCTTCAGGATAAAAAGTAATAGGATAATTAAGGTTTAGATAATCTTCTAGGGTTTTGAGAGTTGGGATAGTATTCATTGTTGTTAGGATTCTAATTCTAGAAGTTTTACAATTTGTTTGAGGTAAGTTCTTTTCACTGTTTTTCCTCCTTTTTTTGGAATCGTAATTTTTTGTTTTTTCTCATTCCGAAAAGTGTGATAACTTCCTTGATTAGAAACTTGTTCAAATCCAAACTTATTCAAAATATAACAAACTTAATCATAGCTTAATTCTGGTGGATTTCTCAAGAGCTTTTCAATTAATTTTTCTAGTTTACTCATTAGAAGTCAGGAAACTGAAAACAAAAAAACTGATAACTGATAACTGATAAGGTGGGGATTGCCCACCCTACACTTTATAAGATATCTCGCTTTAAATAAGGTTGCAAAACATCAGGAATTTTTACCGTTCCATCGGGTTGTTGATAGTTCTCTAAAATAGCAGCCATTGTTCTACCAATAGCTAACCCAGAACCGTTCAAAGTATGCACATATTGAGTACCTTTTTTACCTTTTTCTTTAAAGCGAATATTCGCCCGTCTTGCCTGAAAATCCCAACAATTAGAACAACTAGAAATCTCTCTATAACTGTTAGAAGAAGGCAACCAAACTTCTAAATCGTAACATTTGGTAGCCCCAAAACCTAAGTCTCCTGTACATAATTCTAAGACTCGGTAAGGCAATTTTAACGCTTGTAAAATAGCTTCTGCATCGTTGACTAATTGTTGATGGGCTGCTTCTGAAGTTTCAGGATGAACTAACTTCACTAATTCCACTTTATTGAATTGATGTAGTCGAATCAGTCCCCTAGTATCCTTGCCATAACTACCAGCTTCTCTACGAAAACAAGGGGTAAATGCACAGTGTTTTATCGGTAATGTTTCTGCTTCTAAAATTTCACCACTGTACAAGTTGGTAACAGGAACTTCTGCCGTCGGTGCTAACCATAAATCATCATCAGGAACCTTAAAACTTTCTTCTGCAAATTTTGGTAATTGTCCTGTTCCTTGTAAAGCGGCACTATTAATTAAAACAGGAGGCATCACTTCTAAATAGCCTGTAGCAATCTGTTGATCTAACATGAAATTAATCAACGCTCTTTCTAAGGCCGCACCGGCTCCTATGAGAGCAATGAAACGACTTTGAGCAATTTTAACAGCCCTTTCAACTTCTAAAATGTCTAATCTTTCAGCAATTTCCCAATGGGGTAACACTTCAATTTTAGGTAAAAATTCATCCCCCCATTTCCGAATTTCTACATTTTCGGTTTCATCTTTTCCTATGGGTGTAGATTCACTAGGAAGGTTCGGTAATTGTAATAATAAAGCTTCAATTTCTGCTTTTAATTGTTTCTCTTGGGGTTCGAGTTCACTGAGTTTAGTTTTAACAGTATTTCCTTCTTCTTTTAAGGCTTTAATTTCTTCTCCTTTGGGGTCAACGCCGCTTTTAATTTTCTGTCCAATTAACTTACCAATTTCATTACTTCTGGCCTGTAATTCAGTACGAACTGATTCTAATTCCCTAGTGGTGCGATCGCGTTCTAAAATAGGAGTTAGATCGTATTCATCTGAAGCACTACGACGGTTTAGTAATGCTTGTATGGTGTCTGGTGTTTCTCGTATCTGTTTAAGGTCTAGCACGGACAATATTACCCTGTTCTATACATTCCCTTTGTTAGAATAGCTGATTATGTCTACATTAACCTATAGAACGTTATCTTCTTCATAACTAATGAGACTACGAATATACTCTACTTTGCCATAAAATATTTGTTCTTGGTCATCATAATTAACTGAACCGAAATATCCTTGATATTCCATCATATTTTTCATAACAGTCCCTCCTAATTTAAAATATTAATTAACTTTTCAATGTATCACATTGAAAAGTAACCCCTTTTTTTTGTCAACTAACCCCATGAGTTTAACCATTCCCGATGAATTCTTAAGAAACGCTAACGTTTCCGAAGGAGAATTAAGACTCGAAATTGCAATTATTCTCTTTCAACAAGAAAAAATAACATTAGGAACAGCCAGTCAATTTGCCGAAATGAATCAACTGGAATTTCAACGCATCTTAGGTAATCGTAAAATTCCCATTCACTACGGAATAGAAGATTTACACCAAGATTCAGTAGATCACAAACTCAGTTTCAGAGAGGCGAAACGTTAATCTGCGATCGCCAATTTACGTTGAAACAGCCCAAAAAACCTCCTTAAACATAAGTTTGTTTTATATAATAGAAGATTGGACTTAA
>NETF01000002.1 GCA_002172675.1 unicellular cyanobacterium SU3 | reverse complement strand
TGGCACAGTAAAAGATGTTTATATTCCCATCAATGATATTTTACCTCTCCCTTCTCCTGCTACATAATTTAAACTTATGAATTTTGGTGGCGATCGCTTGTCTCAAGCTGACTTTGTGATCTACTGATACTCTTCAATTTCCTTTGCTGAGTCCGCAGGGTTAAATGAGCGTTATGGAACTGAACTTCCCCATAGAAAAATTGCTGAGAGCCTTACCTAGAGGTAGTTATAGCAATTTTTGAACTACCCGTTACTGGGTACAAGTCACTCTGAATCTTAACTGGAGCGTGTTTTGAGCGATCCCACCTATGAGTTACCCTCTGAATATGTCGCCTTTTTGACTCGTCAAGCAACCCCTATTTATTTTAGGAGTTTGGAGTCGAATTTGGTTAGGATGGTGGTCAATTCTAATTGTCTGTATTGCCTTAATTTGGAATTGGATCAACCTCGTTGTTTTCCTGTTCCCGATCATACCAATCATTGGGCTTCTCAAGCAGTCTTAGGGGAAAAAATATGGTTAAATAGGGATAAATTAACTATTCCTCAGTATCATAAAGTAAAATACTGTGTCGACAAACCCTCACTAGGTTTAGTCCATTCTTGAAGCATACCAAAAAGCCCAGAAAACCAATAAAGCAAACAAAGACGTACCGAGAACAAAAGCCAGGTTGTGAAATACTTGGGAGTCAATAAGAGTCATTAGGTTACAGAGGTGAGAGACGTTACTGAAAGCTTGGCATCAGCCTAAATGATAAAAATAATAAGTATGTCTTGAATGGATAGAAGATTAGAGTAAAAGTTGATTTACTTTTAAGAAAATGACAGAGCAACACAAATATATCATATCATTAATATTCTAAATTTTCTAGATAAGAATCCTTAATAAAACATTCATAAATAACATTTTATTAATAATAATTACAAAAGTTAAAATCTTCTAAGGTTATTGGTGTCATCGATGGCGAACTATATAGGTGATTATAAATAAACGTAAGGGGGACAATACTAAGAAAAAGCTTACAAACCTGAACCAGAAACCATTTTAGACATTGCCCACCCTACCAGTTTTATCCATTTAATTATGCCTACCTACTGACTAGAAAGATTGTAACTAAACTTTTAATATTTTTATAGAAATGGGTGAGAAAAAACGCATCGGAATTCTTACCAGTGGTGGGGACTGCGCCGGATTAAATGCTGTTATTCGTGCAGTGGTATATCATGCGGTAGGAACCTATAATTGGGAAGTGATTGGCATCAAAGAAGCGACTCATGGATTAATGAGTGATCCTCCTAAGTTTATCCAATTTCAATTAGAGACATTAGATAATTTAAAGCTAGATATATTGGATAATTTATTGTTAATGGGAGGTACAATTTTAGGCACCACTAATAAAGGGAATCCCTTTGCTTTCCCCATGAATGACGGGACATTACGCGATCGCTCCTCCGACATTATTAACGGTTATCATAAGTTAGGATTAAATGCGTTAATTGGCATTGGAGGGGATGGTAGTTTAGCCATATTACGCCGTTTGGCACAACAGGGAGGCATTAACCTAGTTGGTATTCCCAAAACCATCGATAACGATGTGGGTGCAACAGAAGTCTCCATCGGGTTTGATACCGCCACCAACATCGCCACAGAAGCCCTTGATCGCCTTCATTTTACCGCAGCCAGCCATAACCGTGTCATGGTTTTAGAAGTAATGGGAAGAGATGCAGGACATATTGCTTTAGCAGCTGGTATTGCAGGGGGTGCTGATGTTATCCTTATTCCTGAAATTCCCTATAAAATAGACAAAGTTTGCCAAAAAATCCGCACTAGACAGGCAAAAGGTAAAAATTTTTGTTTAGTGATGGTATCCGAAGCGGTACGAACCGAAGTCGGGGAACAAGTTAGTCAAATACAGCAATTAGGGGAAGATCGCTTAGGAGGTATTGGTAAGTATATCGCCGAACAAATAGGGGCTAAAACAGGGGCAGAAACCCGTGTCACCGTCCTTGGCCATATTCAACGGGGGGGGATACCTTCTCCTATGGATCGCCTGTTGGGGTCAGCTTTTGGGGTAGCTGCCGTTGATTTAATTGCTGAGGGGAAATTTGATCAGATGGTTGCATGGAAAAATCGAGAGATTGTCAGTGTCCCTATTGCTGAAGCGATCAAAACCTATCGTACTGTTGACCCAAAAGAAACGTTAGTCAAAACAGCCAGAGGGTTGGGTATTTGCTTGGGAGATTAAGGCTACTGACTGATTCGAGGGATCCAGTTCTGCGACTATAACTATAGGTTAGGGGTTTAACAGGGGTTGAACCCTTATTTCTATTCTGTTTTCTAAATAAGCAAAAACTCCGACGGGACTACCCGCGGAGATCAAAATGGTTATGTTATATAATTACATAAATCTCAAAAAAAATACTCTGTCTTTAAGGAGATTTAATATTTTGCATTGTGGTGTGAAAAAACTTAACATTAATCCTAAGCCAAAACATCTGACATAGATGATGAGCAACCTTTGACTTATGGTACGGTGTTAAAGCAGTCAGTTTCGCTATACCTTTGGCAACAGACTCGTTTTCTTTGTTGTCTATATACTCTCATCTTGCACTAAGAAAACTTGATATGAGAAGTGATGCCTGAAATCCTTATCTGATGGGGGTTGGTATTGGTTCTCTAGTCTAAAAATAGAACTATTCTCTTCTCAGGAGGTTACTGTTATAGTTAGTACCAGCTATAGTAGATGTACATTATATATAGATGCCCGTGTGCCTTTGATGGGTGGATGGGTTTTTTGTTGTTATTAAATAATAGTATAAAATTTATAGCTGTAAACAGTTGATTGGAAAATTGACGGATACGTCATAGTATTTTTGAAAATTAAAAATGTATCTATAAAATTAGAATATATGTCTATAATACGGTGGTTTAGTATATGTCTATAATATTGATATATACTAAAGTAAACTGAAAGGAGATCGTTTATGAAAACCCAAGACTTAAAAAATCTAATCAAAGAAAGCGTTAGAGAAGTTTTGAGAGAAGAAAGGTTATTATTATGTAATATGTTAATGCCTTATGTTAGTGATCAAGAACAAAAAGAACTTGATAAGGAACTAGGTAAACCCCAAGACTACGAAAACGAAGAACTAATCGATATGACTGACTGGTTAAATAATGAGCCTTAAATTCCGTAAAAACGCTATTAAATTCCTGGAATCTCTTGACGAGAAAACAAGAAAAAAAATTCGTGAGAAACTAAAAATCTATTTATCAATAAATTGTCTTAGCTAATTGATCGAAGTAATATTATATTGCAGATTATTGTTACAAAAGATTACAATAAGTACCCAAGACGCTCATTTGTGACACTCTAAATAACAAAACCCTTATCATTGATATGCCAAACCTGGATATTACAGCTAATCAACTCAAAAACAACGATAATATAACTTCTAATCTAGATAATATACTTGCGCCTACTGATCAATTTAGCGATCGCCATATCGGTCCTAATAGCCAAGAAATTGATAAAATGCTTAAGGTGCTAGGCTTTTCTACCCTAGATCAACTCATAGATGAAGCAGTACCTCAAGCCATCCGCCTAAGTAAACCGTTAAATTTACCCGAAGCACAAAGTGAATACGGTGCATTAGCTCAATTAAAGTCCATTGCTTCTAAAAATCAGATATTTCGCTCTTATATCGGTATGGGATACCATGACTGTATTACTCCCCCAGTCATTCAACGCAACATCCTAGAAAACCCAGGTTGGTACACTGCTTATACGCCATATCAGGCAGAAATTGCCCAAGGAAGACTAGAAGCCCTCTTAAACTATCAAACCATGATAGTAGAGTTAACTGGACTCGAAATAGCTAACGCTTCCTTACTAGATGAAGGGACAGCCGCCGCCGAAGCCATGAGCATGAGTTATGGTTTATGTAAGAATAAACAGGCTAATGCTTTCTTTGTGGACTCCCATTGCCACCCCCAAACCATCGAAGTCATTAAAACAAGAGCGTATCCTTTAGGAATTGAGTTAATTATTTCTGATCATCGCTTCTTTGAGTTTGATAAGGAGATTTTTGGCGCATTATTACAATATCCAGCTACCGATGGCACTCTCTACGACTATCGCAGCTTTATAGAAAAAGCCCATGATAAGGGTGCATTAGTTACCGTTGCTGCAGACCCTTTGAGTTTAGCACTCTTAACACCCCCCGGAGAATTTGGCGTAGACATCGCCGTAGGCAGCACCCAACGCTTTGGTGTACCCTTGGGATACGGTGGACCCCATGCAGCCTATTTCGCTACGAGAGAAGCGTATAAACGGCAGATTCCTGGGCGTATTGTGGGAGTATCTAAGGATGCACAAGGAAACCCTGCCTTAAGATTAGCATTACAAACCAGAGAACAACATATTCGTCGAGAAAAAGCTACCAGTAACATCTGTACAGCGCAAGTTTTACTAGCAGTTATTGCCGGAATGTATGGGGTTTATCATGGTCCTGATGGCATTAAAAATATTGCTCAAAGAATACACCAATTAACAGTAATCTTAGCCAAAGGATTACAAAAGTTAAGTTACACCATTAATGATGAACCCTTCTTTGATACCGTTAAAGTTGGGGTGGGTGATGCCAGTGCAAAAGCGGTGATTAAAGCAGCAGCAGAACGAAAAATTAATCTACGGTTATACGAAGAAGGAGTCTTATGTATCAGCTTAGATGAAACAACTACCGTTCACGATGTTGTTGAGTTATGGCAAATCTTTGCTGCAAAAGATGAGTTACCTTTTACAGTCGAAGAGATAGCAGAAACAGTTAACTTTGAGTTTCCTATCTTCTTTAAACGTACCTCAGATTATTTAACTGATCCTGTTTTTAACCAGCATCATTCCGAAAGTGAATTATTGCGTTATTTACATCAGTTAGAAAACAAAGACTTAGCCTTGAATATCTCCATGATTCCTCTGGGTTCATGTACCATGAAATTAAACGCAGCAGCCGAGATGATGCCCGTCACTTGGCCTGAGTTTGGGAAACTTCATCCGTTTGCCCCCTTATCTCAAACCGAAGGCTATCAAATGCTTTTCCAACAGTTAGAAGAATGGTTAGGAGAGATAACAGGATTTGATGGTATTTCTTTACAACCTAATGCCGGATCTCAAGGAGAATATGCAGGACTTCAAGTAATTCGTCAATACCATGAAAGTCGAGGAGAAACTAACCGAAATATCTGCTTAATTCCTGAATCTGCACACGGTACAAATCCTGCCAGTGCAGTCATGTGTGGCATGAAAGTCGTAGCCGTTAAATGCGATAAAGATGGCAATATTGATATTGCAGACTTAGAGAAAAAAGCCGAAAAACACGCCGAAAATTTAGGGGCGTTGATGGTGACATATCCTTCTACTCACGGAGTATTTGAAGAAGGAATCATAGACATTTGTGACATTGTTCATCGTCACGGTGGACAAGTGTATATGGATGGGGCTAATATGAACGCTCAAGTCGGGTTATGTCGTCCGGCTGACTTTGGTGCTGATGTGTGTCACCTTAACCTGCACAAAACCTTCTGCATCCCTCACGGTGGTGGCGGTCCAGGAATGGGTCCCATTGGGGTAAAAGAACATTTGATCCCATTTTTACCCAGTACCAAAGTTGAAAGATACACCAACCCTGACAGTAATGGTAAAGTAGAGACATCCATAGGAGCCATTTCTGCAGCCCCTTGGGGTAGTGCCAGTATCCTGGCCATTTCTTGGATGTACATCGCTATGATGGGGGAAAAAGGGCTGACTGAGGCGACAAAAGTGGCTATCCTCAACGCCAACTATATGGCTTCTCGGTTAGCCGACTATTATCCTATCCTGTTCAAAGGTGCATCCGGTTGTGTTGCCCATGAATGTATCATTGATCTGCGTCTCCTGAAAAAACAAGCCGGGGTAGAAGTGGATGATATTGCTAAACGGTTGATGGACTTCGGTTTTCATGCGCCTACGGTATCTTGGCCTGTGATTGGTACAATGATGGTAGAACCCACCGAAAGCGAAGACTTGGACGAGTTAGATCGTTTTTGCGATGCCATGATCACCATTCATCAAGAAGCAGATGCGATCGCAAATGGTACAATTGATCCGAATAATAATCCTCTGAAAAATGCCCCCCATACCGCACAAGCGGTTATTTGTGGCGACTGGGAACGTCCCTACTCCCGTGAAAAAGCAGCTTATCCTGCCCCCTGGACTAAAGCATATAAGTTTTGGCCAGTTGTCGGACGCATTGATAATGCTTATGGAGATAGAAACCTAGTTTGTTCTTGCGAAGGCATGGACGCTTATAAGGAAGATTAGAAGTTGTAAGAACCGTGGGAAGAGGAATACAAAGTTTGCTTGTTCCTCCTTCCATTGTTGCCTTAATCCTTCAAATAAATTTAACTATCAAATTTTAGGATCTGAATTCTATTTGATCTCCATTGGGACAATGCAGTTGTGCTAACTGAACCACATTAGCAGGTTCCACCTCGGATTCATCAATCGTCAGATCGGGTATATTATCTATAGGTTTCTCTGAACTATCAATCGAGCCAAATTCACGGCGGTCGCTGGATGACCTTCTTGATGAAGTGGGTCTGAAATATTAATTCGGTAAATAGCGCGGTTCATCTGAGATAGAAGGGGGTGAGTGTAGAAAACCTTGTTCTAGGGTTGAGTTCAAAGTGTTACCCCGATCCATCATTTGCTGTAGATTGTGTTTGAATCGGGACGGTACGCCGAGATTTTGGAAAAGACGTAATGTATCTGGGGAAATTTCCATCGCTTGAGATTCCTGGTTAACAACAAAGTTCTGAGACTGGGAACAGTTACAAGGGTTTTGTGACATTTTTTTTCTCCTTGTTTTAATGACTTATGCTGTTTGTGGAATCGTTGCATTTTTAATGACAGAAAGCGCACTCAAACTTCCCAACGCAATACCAACTGGCATAGTTACATGGTAAACCTGGGCTGACCCATCAGGAAGAATCGTTGAACGGGTGACAAACATATTATCTAAAGCAGCTGGTGTGATTCCATCTAGATAATTTTGTCCCATCACAAAAAACCAAATATTTGTGGCTAATGGCTTTTCAATTCCTTCTACTTGACAAGCTTGTTCTGGCGGAATGATTTTACTTGATTCATTTAACGGCAATTCAGTCACTTGATTGAGATTGTTAACATAAATGAGTAAATCAAAAATGACAGAACCGCCAAAAGAAAAAAATCTTATCCCTGTTAGTCCACAAACAGCAGTTTTAATTATTAGTTTACTGATTTTATTGCCCTTATTACTCACTGGATTTTTTTTCCATTAGTGACAAGCTAAAATTGACCGTTGAAAAGTTCTTGAAACCTTTGGGGAAGATTTATGATTTCTCTCAATAAATCTTGAGAATCAATACCGAAAGCAAACTGCAATAATAGCACAATAACTGCTATGCTTAAAGCGGTGGTAGCTGTAGACTTAACGAAGGTAAAAAGCCAACGAAACACTAACCAAGACACTAATAAAGCAGCCACAAATAAAATTAAATTGATGGGCATATTATCAATTTTAATCTACAAAATATTCTTATTTTAACATATTAAGGGCTTAATAATATTAAGCCCTGATAATCATATATTCTTGAAGATTGCAGAAAAAACTATTTTACAGAAACCACTTTAATTTCTTTTCCTAACCCTTCAGTAGCCGTTAAAACGGTTTTTCTAGCCCACTTATCTGCTTCTAAAATGTCCTCTAAACTAGGTTGAGAAGAATTATGATCTCTAAAACTATCGCAAGTTTTTTCAATGACTTTAGGAATATCTAAAAAGGCAATTTTCTCTTCTAAAAATAAGGCAACCGCTTGCTCATTAGCTGCATTTAAAACCGCCGGCATTGCCCCTCCTGCATTCCCTGCAGCATAAGCTAACTGCATACAAGGATATTTATCATGATCCGGTTCTCTAAAGGTTAAACTACCGGCTTTTACTAAGTCGAGTTGTTCCCAATCAGTATAAATTCTTTCAGGCCAAGACAGAGCATATAATAAAGGAAGACGCATATCAGGCCATCCCAACTGTGCCAAAACTGAGGTATCTTGTAACTCAATTAAAGAGTGAATAATACTCTGAGGATGGATAACAATATCAATATGTTTATAGTCCATTCCAAACAAGAAATGAGCTTCAATCACCTCTAACCCTTTATTCATTAAAGTAGCAGAATCAACGGTTATTTTTTGACCCATTGACCAATTAGGATGTTTTAAGGCATCTTGTACCGTAACATACTTTAATTGCTCTACTGGCCAGTCCCGAAATGCACCCCCAGAAGCCGTCAAAATAATGCCTCTTAAACCGCCATCGGGAACCCCTTGTAAACATTGAAAAATAGCCGAATGTTCTGAGTCTGCCGGTAATAATTTTACCCCATGTTTTTCTATTAAAGGTAACACCACAGGCCCCCCTGCGATCAAAGTTTCCTTATTAGCTAGAGCAATATCTTTCCCTGCTTTTATGGCTGCAATAGTCGGCAATAAGCCGGCGCATCCCACAATACCCGTGACCACACTTTCAGCATCGCCATGACGGGCCACTTCTGCCACCCCTTCCTCTCCTGCTAAAATGATAGGAGAATAGTCTATGGTTGCAATGGCTTCTTTGAGGGTTCCTAATTTGCTCTGATCGCAAATGGCTACAATCTCAGGACGAAACTGTTTGACTTGGGTCGCTAATAACTCCACATTAGAACGAGTCGCTAAACCCACCACTTGAAATTGATCAGGGTATTGCTCAACAATATCAAGGGTTTGAGTGCCAATAGAACCAGTAGAGCCAAGAATAGAAATCTTTTTCACGATACTGCATTATTAAACTGGGGATCACCTATCACTATAAAGCGATCGGGGGCATCTGCAAAGGGTTTTAACATTGACTCATCTGAGTGTATTAAAATAAATAAAAAGGGACTAACGTATCAGGAGAGAAGTAGTGGTCAGAATTCTTAAACTTGCCCAAATGACAGCAAAGGATCTCGCCACAGTGAAGCGACGGGCCGAGTTAGATATTGATCAAGTGATTCCCATCGCCCAAGAAGTCATAACCGCGATCGCCCAAACCGGAGACAAAGGACTCATTCAATACGCCCAAAAATTTGACTATGCAGGGGCAACCCCAGAGAATATAAAAGTCACCCCCGAAGAATTTGACCAAGCGCAGCATCTTGTCGAACCAGAGGTTAAAAAAGCTGTCGATCAAGCCTTTCGCAACATCAAAGAAGTCCATCAACGGCAACTTCCTGAAGAAATGAACCTGGCCGAAATCGATACAGGTATCTTTGCCGGAGAAAAAATTACCCCCATTCCTAGCGTCGGGTTATACGTTCCCAGGGGAAAAGGGGCGTTCCCTTCGATGATGCTGATGTTAACCATTCCTGCGATGGTGGCAGGGGTTAAACAAATCGTCGTTTGTACCCCTCCCGATAAACAGGGTAACGTTGAGCCGGTTTCTCTTTATGTTGCCCAAATGGCCGGGGTGACAGAAGTGTATAAACTAGGGGGTATTCAAGCTTTAGCCGCTATGGCTTTAGGCACGGCTACCGTCCCAAAAGTGGATAAATTAACCGGGCCTTGTAGCATCTATGGCGCAGCAGCCAAACGGGTGTTATTCGGTACGGTAGATGTCGGTTTACCCGCAGGTCCGAGTGAGTCTATTGTCTTAGCAGACGAAACCACCGATCCCCAACTGGCAGCCCTCGACTTATTAATAGAAGCCGAACACGGCCCCGACTCAGCAGCCCTTTTAGTTACCCACAGCGAAGCGGTTGCCGAAAAAGCCAGTCAGTTTGCTGATCAATATTTAGAAAAACTTCCCCAATGGCGCAGAGAATTTTGTCAGGCTGGTTTAGATGCGTATGGAGGGATTATTCTCACTTCTAGCTTAGAAGAATCGATTAATTTTGTGAACGACTACGCCCCAGAACATTTAGAGGTGTTGGTGGATGATCCCTTAAGATTGATAGGAGAGATTAATAACGCTGGGGAGATTTTACTCGGCAAATATACCCCTTCCTCCGCTGCTACCTATGCGATCGGGGTTAACGCCGTTTTACCCACCGGAGGCTTTGCCCGTTCCTATTCTGCCGTGTCTGTGTACGATTTTCTCAAGCGATCGACTGTTGCTTATTTAACCTCCCAAGGGTTTGATCGCGTTAAAGAAACCAGCCAAACTTTAGCCCATTACGAGGATTTTCCGGCTCACGGGATGGCGATTACAGAACGGGATCAATTATTGTAAAATCAAAATTCTCTATTTTTGTAGATGGGTTTAGCACTGCTAAACCCTAATTGATTGCTTTCTATCTTCTCATTTTTCCTTGTTTGTAACGCGTAAAGATCCCACCTAAGGCGATCGCTAATAATCCGTGAATTAGACTAGGTTCAGGAATTGTTGGAACCCCTCCTGTAGAAGTTCCAGTCCCAGTTGTTGTAGTAGCGATAGGTAAGCTTGGGGGTAAAGGACCAGTAAGAATGTTACCTGCAACAAAAAATGGAGCCAGATTATCATTCATAGGGTTAGGGTCGAACAGTGTTGAAGCTTGATCTGAGTTATCAGTATAAGATACTCCTAGGCGAAAGAATCGTTCAGGATCATCTTCATCTAAGGTAAAAATATCATCTTTTAAAATCTGCTACAAATATTTATTAAGTTTTTTGTACTATTAAATTAAATGACATTCTCCTGTATGTTTAGATTTTTTTGATTTTTGGAAGTAGATAACAAAAAAAATTGCCCCAAAATGAGACAATCTTAAGATTTTTTCCTTTAACTGATTACTGATTAAGGTTCAATCCAACGACCATCAACTTTAATTAAGTTAATTAATTCTTGTACCCCTTGGTCTTCAGGAACCTTTTTAATTTCTTCTCGACCTCGATACAAAGAAATATAACCAGGTTGTTTACCGACGTAACCGTAGTCAGCATCGGCCATTTCCCCAGGTCCATTAACAATACATCCCATGACAGCAATATCTAACCCTGTCAGATGTTTGGTTGCTTCTCGTACTTTATGTAAGACTTCCTCAAGATTAAAAAGGGTACGACCACAAGAAGGACAAGCGACATATTCGACCATGGTCTTACGGAGTCCCAACGCTTGCAAAATGCTATAACAAACGGGAATTTCTTTTTCTGGGGCCTCGGTAAGAGAAACACGAATCGTATCTCCGATTCCCTCTGCTAACAGGGTTCCAATACCAGCAGTGGATTTAATACGACCATATTCTCCGTCTCCTGCTTCTGTCACCCCTAAATGTAGAGGATAGTCCATCCCTAACTCATCCATACGTTTCACCATCAAACGATAGGCCGCCAACATGACAGGAACACGGGATGCTTTGAGAGAAATAACAATATTATAGAAATCAAGGGACTCACAAATACGGATGAATTCTAAAGCAGATTCTACCATCCCCTCTGGAGTATCTCCATAGGTAAATAACATTCTTTCTGCTAACGAACCATGATTAACCCCAATTCTCATGGCTTTTCCTTGGTCTCGTAAGGAAATCACTAAAGGTTCTAAGGTTTGGCGAATTTTATCGCCAATTTCGTCAAATTCTGCTTGAGTATATTCACTACGGGTGGGACTAGGTTTTTCAAAGACGTATAATCCTGGGTTAATCCGCACTTTATCCACGTGCTTCGCCACTTCTAGGGCAATTTTTAAGCCGTTGTGATGAACATCGGCCACCAACGGAACTGGTTGATATACTTGGGCTAATTTCTCTTTAATGGTCGCTAACGCTTTAGCATGGGCCATACTGGGAACTGTTACCCGTACAATTTCACAACCCATTTCATGTAAACGACGAATAGCAGACACTGACCCCTCAATATCAAGGGTGTCCTCATTAATCATAGACTGAACAACAACGGGAAAACCACCGCCAATGGTAATATCTCCCACTTTAACTGGACGAGTTTTACGACGATGAATAGTGGTATCAAATTCAAGTTTAGAAGGAGTTTGAGGTGTTTCGAGAGTTTGCATGATGGCTAAATATAAAAAAATTTGGTAGCGAATTTATCCAAGTCCTATTTTAATACCCGATTGTCTTAATATTGGTGGAGATGGTTGTGATTATCAATAATTTGCTTGATACTTAAAGTTAGAGAGCAATAAAAAAATAATGAAAGAAATAATCTTAACGTGGTTGAACCGCTTATTAGTGGCAGATGTATTTTTAGTTTTCCTGGGATTTTTTTGGTTTATAGCTGCGCTTATTGGTCGTTCTGTGGGTGTTCCCTTAGGTTTGGATATTTGGTACAAACTTTGGCTACCCTTATTTAATCCTGCTATTGGGATTCTCTTTTTAGGAGCTATTCTCAGTTGGGGAATTAGTAAAATTTCTCAAAGACTCGATTCTAATACTTAAAGAACCTAACAATTTTTAAAAGAGCATTATGGCTAAACTAAAACAACGTCGTTCTGAAAATGTTTCAGGTAACTTTTATGTTGATAAGAGTTGCATTGACTGTGATACCTGTCGTTGGATGTCTCCTACGGTATTTCATCGAGAAGGAAATCAATCTGCAGTCTATCATCAACCTACCGAAGCAACAGAAACTTTAGAAGCTTATGAAGCATTACTTGCTTGTCCCACTGCTTCGATTGGAACAGTAGAAAAACCCAAGAATATCAAAGAAATTCAGCAAAAATTTCCATTACCTATTGCTGAAAATGTTTATCATTGTGGTTATCATTCAGAAAAATCCTTTGGCGCAGCGAGTTATTTTATTCAACGAGAAGAAGGTAATATTTTAGTTGATTCTCCTCGCTTTTCTCCTCCATTGATAAAAGAATTAGAAGCTAAAGGAGGCATTAAATATTTATATTTAACTCATAAAGATGATGTGGCAGATCACGAAAAATTTACCAGTCATTTTGGTTGTGAAAGAATACTCCATACTGATGATATAACTAACAAAACTCAAGGAGTCGAAATTAAATTATCAGGAGATCAACCCATTCATTTTGCCCCTGAGGTACTTATTATTCCTGTTCCTGGTCATACTAAAGGTCATACCGTTCTTTTATATAATGAAAAATTTTTATTTACAGGGGATCATTTAGCTTGGTCTCCTTACTTAAATCATCTTTATGCTTTTCGTCGTTTTTGTTGGTATGACTGGTCAAAACAGATCACTTCTATGAAAAAATTAGCTAATTATTCCTTTGAATGGGTATTACCCGGTCATGGCCGTCGTTATCATAATGATAGAGAAACGATGAATCAACAAATAAGACAATGTGTTCAGTGGATGGAATCTCAATAAATAAACAGAAGGGGAACAATGAATGCTAAGAAAAAGCGGGCAAACCTGAGTCAGAAACCATTTTAAATGTTGCTCACCCTAGAGGTTTAATTTTGTCTACCTACCTAGATATAGCAATCACAAATGATTCATGAGATATCTTTTTTGTGATTTGTTGCCTCTTGCCTGTCTTGGTGAGCTACCCAGTGCGTCTTACGAAGACGCGGGGTCTCACCGCTTTTGCCTTTTGCCTTCGACTTAGATTCAGTTCTCACAACTGATTACTGATTGCTATATATCCATCCTTGAGATGAAGATAAGAGAATTTTACTTAGTTATACGGAGGAAACCTCCAGAGAAAATAATCACAATGGAAACATAACAAACCATTGTATAAATATCCATGATTGAAAAATGTTTAATCTTACCTGCAAGAAAGTATTAACAAGAGTTTTTCTTTGGTTATTATTTGAGATTTCTTTAACTTGTTTAGGTCTTGATGATTTAGCTGATTACGGTGAGTTTATTTTTGAGCGTAATTTTATTAATACTATGAGTTCCATCAATTTTTCTGTTAATTAAATGTTTTCTGTCGTTTAGCTTCATACAATAGTAAAGCCGTCGCAATAGCAACATTTAATGATTCGACTCCTTGTCCTAAAGGAATACTAACGAGATCATTTGCTAAGGAAATTAAGGAATTTGATAATCCTGACCCTTCGTTTCCTAATAAAATTAATGTGGGTTTTGTCAAGTGTAACTGCCAATAATTTTGAGGAGCATCTGGTAAGGTAGCAACGATATTCATTCCTTGATTTTTATATTTTTTAATAACAGTTGTTAAGTCTGAAGTAACAAAGATAGGAACTTGAAACCATGCACCAGCAGATGATCTTAAAACTTTAGGATTGTCAATATCAACACTATCATCACTTAACCAAATCGCATCAATTTCCGTTGCAGCAGCAGTGCGAATAATAGTCCCTAAATTGCCGGGATCTTGTAATCTTTCTATAATTAACCCTAACTTCAAATCCGTAATTTCCTTTTCTGTACGGGGTTGAAATAAGGCTGTTGCCACTACCCCATTCGGGTTAACCGTAGTCGTTATATGGTTTAAAACCTCAACAGAAACTAATTCAGAGCGTTTGACCCGTTTAGATATATTTTCCCACAATTGAGAATAATGAGCGCGCCATTGCTCCGTATAACATAGGGTCATCAAGGAACAATCTTGTTGATAAGCCATCTCTACTAAGTGAGTCCCCTCCAAGAGCAATAGATTTTGTTCTCGCCGTCCCTTAGTACGATGTAGCTTCCGAATCTGCTTGATCAGGGGATTACGAATACTGGTAATCATTGCAGTTTGAAAAAGTCTGATGGTTTATGCGGAACTCGGGACTTGAACCCGAAAGTCCGAAAGGACACTAGAATCTGAATCTAGCGCGTCTACCAATTCCGCCAGTCCCGCATTTTAATTCCCAACTTATTATAATATCATAACTTAAACCATCAATCATATCTTAAGGGAATTTCGATTGAGCAGCCTTTAAAAAAGTCTAAAATCCTTAACATACAAACAATTAAAGCGGAACTTTAACTAGACTTTTTTAATCATTCAGGTTACATTGAAAGCGAATGTAAGCCAAAACTATAAGAAATTCATAGTTTTGATTAATTTAAACATAAAACAATCTTATATATTGATCTATGACAACTGCTTTAGAAGAACAACAATCCGTATTACAAATTAAAGGTCAGACCCCTCTGAAGGGCGAAGTTAAAATTAGTGGAGCAAAGAATTCTGCTTTAGTGTTAATGGCAGGAGCTATACTTTGCTCTGAAGAGTGTCGCTTAAGAAATCTTCCTTCATTAGTAGATATTGAGCGCATGGTCCAAATTTTAGCGGCCATTGGGGTTAAGCTCAACAGAAATGGTGATGTAATTGATATCAACGCTCAAGACATTGGACAAGATCAAGCTCCCTATGAGTTAGTTTCTCAACTTCGTGCGAGCTTCTTTGTTATTGGTCCGTTACTTGCTCGTTTAGGAATGACTCGTGTTCCTTTGCCGGGAGGATGTGCGATCGGTGCTAGACCCGTAGACCTTCATGTACGGGGTTTACAAGCGATGGGTGCTGACGTTCGCATCGAACACGGTGTAGTTCATGCTTGTGTCAGAGGCAGTCGCAAACGCCTCCAAGGGGCTAAAATTTACCTAGATTATCCCAGTGTTGGGGCAACAGAAACCATTATGATGGCGGCCACCTTAGCAGAAGGGGAAACCATCATCGAAAACGCAGCTCAAGAGCCTGAAATTGCTGATTTAGCAAACTTCTGTCGCTCTATGGGAGCTAAAATTAAGGGTGCTGGAACCAATAAAATTATCATTTCTGGTGTTGAACGGTTACACAGTACAGACTATTGCGTGATTCCCGATCGCATTGAAGCAGGAACCCTATTAATTGCCGGAGCCATTACCCATTCAGAAATCAGTCTTAGCCCTGTTTTTCCTGAACATTTAGCCTCTGTTATCGCCAAGTTACGGGAAATGGGTCCCCAGGTTGTGATAGAAGGAAGCGATCGCATAAAATTAGTGCCTGCGCCTCTAAGAGCAACGGACATCAAAACCCTTCCTTTTCCTGGGTTTCCTACTGATATGCAAGCACAATTCATGGCACTGTTAACCTTAAGTGAAGGTAGCAGTATGGTGACAGAAACCGTATTTGAGAACCGTCTGCGTCATGTGGCTGAGTTGCAACGTATGGGAGCCGATATCCGCGTTAAGGGCAATATTGCCTTAGTTAAAGGAGTTCCTTTCCTTTCTGGTGCGCCGGTGATGGCCACTGACTTACGTGCTTCTGCGGCGTTAGTGTTAGCTGGTTTAGCAGCCCAAGGAACTACTATTGTTCAAGGGTTACATCACCTTGATCGCGGTTACGATAATTTAGAAGGTAAGTTACGCAAATTAGGGGCTAATATTCGCCGTGTGAATGTGGCTGATGAAGAAGTTAAAGAATATTCTTCTGTTAACTAACATTAGCTAGGCTTTAAAATAATTTCGTGGGCATACTGAGTTAGTTAGTATGCTCAGTTTTTTTGTTACTTTTATGGAAAAAATTAGCTTGTATTTCCTCTACTATAGTGTTACGCACTGGGGAATAGGGAATGGACAATGGTTGGTTAGATAATGGTTTCAGCGTTAAAAAGTGTCCTAACCTTTGTCTGTACTGCTATATTTCTTTTTATTTGTTCTTTGCAGTCAAGATCCTGATCACATTTTGATCTTTTCAATAATTTAGAAGCGATCGCATTGTCCACTTCAGTTAATTTACGCCTTTTTCCATTATATTAAACTCTAAGGAAAAAAAGTCCTTAATTTGTGCTTTAAATGATTCAGGTAACAAAGGAATAAGTAGAGATAGATTACCCAAGTTGATAGTTTTTACCCCTAATAATTCAACCCCAACTATCTTATTATTGTCATTATAATCAACAATAATCCCATCAGCAATTTCTTCAGACTCTAAAACTGCCTGATTCTCAAGACGAAAATAAGCTGCATCTACTTCTTGATCATAATTAATTTGAAACGTCATCTTTTATATCCTCTATCAAAAAAAACGGTAACAACTGTAATCGGTTCTGTATTTGGATTATAAACTACTCTTAACGCTCGATTACCAAACTCTGGAATTCGTTTCCACACACGAACTGTATTAGTTCTATTATCTTCATCTGAATAGTCTGGAGTCGTTAATGTACGATCAATCCACTCTTGTTTAATTTGGGATCTCCCTGCCTTATTTAATTCATCGGTTGCGTGTTTAGAAAGAACAAAATCCAAGGAAAGTCCGCCTCTTTTTTAACTGTTTATTATCTTTTTTGTTTAACCATTGCTGCAAAATTTGAAAGCATTTTTAATCCATTATCTGATGATTTTTCGGGATGAAATTGTACCGCCATTAAATTATCACGAGCGATCGCAGCTGTCACGGTTTGACTACCATGAGTCACAACTGCAGCTTTAACATCAGCATCAACAGGATCAACATAATAAGAATGGACAAAATAAACGTAAGGATCAGATATTAATCCTTGCCATAAAGATAACTCAGATTGTGTTAGTTGTAACTGATTCCAACCCATGTGAGGGATGGTTAAATTAGGTTCAGATTGAAAACGACGCACCTTTCCTTTTATAATGCCTAAACCGGGTTCTTTGCCTTCTTCGGAACCCTCGAAGAGTATTTGTAAGCCTAAACAAATACCTAAAAATGGTTTACCGGCTGCGATCGCCTTTTTGATGGGTTCTTCTAAATGACGCGATCGCAAATGTTGCACCGCCGGATCAAACGATCCCACTCCTGGCAAGACGATCGCCTCCGCTTCTGCAATATCTTGAGGAGAATCGGTGATTTTTGGCTGAATACCTGCTTTTTCTAGCCCTTTACACGCAGAGTGCAGATTACCCATGTCATAGTCAATAACAGCTAGGAAACCCATAAACATTCCTTCTGGTTAACATTTCACTAATAATAATGATAGTTGATAGTTAGCAATTAGACCTAAAATTACAAGACTATCTTTAAGATTAAGCCATCTAAAACTTTTCCCTGTTCCCTGTTAATTAATCCCAAAGGAATTTTCTAAAGCTTCTAAAACTACATCTGTCACTATTTTCGTGCGATAACGACAGGCTTGGGTTTCCGTTGAATTAAAACTGCCATTTTCCCAATATTTATTACTTCCTGCACCACCTCCACATACCCCAAAATAATCACAACTTTGACGACAATCATTCACTCCTTCTAACATATCCCGATAAATTTGTTTAAATTTTTCACTATTACAAACGGATGCTAAACTATCGGTTAACACATTGCCTAAAATAAAGTTACCGTAGGGTTTAATCTCAACTGATAATAATTCGGGATCAAAGGTAGAAAAATTACCTAAATAATCAATATTTAAAATAGCAAAGGGATGATTCATATCTGTTTTGGCTAATCTTTGGTTATCACAAATTAAGCCACAAATTGCCTCAAATTCTCTTACTTTAAATTGATCATTGGTTTGGCTGGTTAATTCCCAAAATTGTCTCATGAACTGATAATATTTTTTTTCTGTCCCAACTTTATCTAAAGAAGAGGTTTTATTAATTCCTTCTATTTCTTCCATATTAAAAGCAACATCAGTAATATCATTTTTCCAGAAAAAGTTAAAGATTTCATCAGCATAATCTAAAGATTCTTGAGTAATAACAGCAATAATATTGAAATAAATATCATTTTTTTGTAAACAACGAATTCCTCTCATGACATTTTCATGAGTTGCTAAACCTGTCGGAGTTTTACGATGAGTATTATGTAAAAAATCGGGACCATCAATACTTACACCTACACAGATATTATTTTCTTTAAAAAAGTCACACCAAGCTTGATTAATTAAAATGCCGTTAGTTTGGATTGAATGATAAATAGGAACTTGTTTTAAATTATATTTTTGATTAGCAATGCTAATTCTTTTAAATACCTCTTGATAATAAGAAATTGGTACAGCTAACGGTTCTCCTGCGTGCCAACAAATATCAATAAATTCTCCTATGAAAGGACTGGTAAAAATAGCTTTAAAAATCGGTTCAATTAAATCAAGAGATAGTCTTTCTTTTAAATTTCGATTGGGTAAATAACAATAATCACAATCAAGATTACAAAAAGGAGTCGGTTGAATCACCACTAAATTAATAGGTCCAAAGGATGAAACATTGATCCCGTCATTTTTTGTGCTATTTATAGATAAATCTGTTGTCATTGTTCACCTTACCAGCGATTAATAAATCCACCATTTCGCCAAGGACTACGGTTATAAAAACCCCCTCTATCACCCCAAGGACGGCCGTTAACAAAACCCCCACCATTACGCCAGGGATTACGGTTAACAAACCCTCCACCACCATGACGATTGGCAAAACCACCTCGATAGGTATCTCCCCAGGTTCCTCTACGGCCATTACCCCAACCTAATCCGATTAAATCATTATTTGTCTCAGGTGAAATATCAATTCCTCTTTGTTGTATGGCTTCTGTTAAGCGAGATAAACGGTTTTCTATGGTTAAGTTGTTATTGGATAAAGTACCCTGACTTTTTGCCACAGAAGCAGTTAAAGTAGATACTGCTAAAAGAAATCCCACACAAGTAATTTTTGTTTTAATTTGCAAAATAAATTCTCCTAAACCTAAACAATAAATTATCAAATAATATCATAACAAATAACCCTTTCATTGATTAATAACGATTGTAGAAACTTCCACCATTAGGCCAAGGACTGCGATTAACAAAACCGCCGCCTCCACCCCGATTGGCAAAACCACCGCCTCCACTACGATTAGCAAATCCTCTGGTTAATAAGTTTTCAGCTTCTGGGGGTAAACTATTCGTTTTGTCAATTCCTCGCTTTTCTATTGCTTGTGTAATGCGAGATAAGCGGTATTCAATATCATTAGAAACTTTATTATTGATTGGTTTTTGATCATTAGCCGTTACAACAGAAACATTCAAAGTTGAGACAGCTAATAATAAACCCATGAAAGTGATTTTATCAGTAATCTGCACAATAGTTACCCTTATCCTATAACTCTGTTGAGAACCCTAGCAAAAAAGAGACTTTAATGGCTATTATTGTTAAATTTGTTTACCTTTTCTTTACAGATTGACTAAAATAAGTAACAATTCTACTGTTTCTTTCTGTATAAAAGGAAAAATTATGTATAAAAAAATACCTTTAGTTGCTTTAAGTTTAATGGCTATGTTAACTTTTCCAAGTCAAAGTTTAGCAGAAACAGTTCTAGAAAGAGTCGCAAGAACAGGAATTTTAAATGTTAGCACGAGAGTTGATTTAGTTCCCTATGCTTACGTTAATGATGAAGATGAATTAGTCGGTTATTCTGTAGAACTGATCGAATTAATTAGAGAAACTTTAAGCGAAGAAATTGGAAAAGATGTTCAAATTAAAGTCATTGTTGATGATACTTTAGATGAGAGAATTAGTAGCCTTCTGAATCGCGAAGTTGACATTGCTTGTGATACAACTTTTACTTGGCAACGGGATAGATTTGTAGATTTTTCCTTAGCTTATGGGGTTTCTGGTATTAAAGTTTTTGTCAAAGAGGATAGTAATTTATCTTCTCCCGACTCTTTTAAAAATAAACGAATTGCTATTATAGAAAGTGTTCTGAGTCCCGAATCCATTAAAGTCATTGAATCTCAAGTTACTGTTGTTAATGTGGATAGTATAGAAGCAGGAATCAAAGCAGTAGAAGACGGTGAAGTAGATGGATTTGCCTTTGACGGTACCATTTTAGAAGGAACGCGACAAACATTAACCACTCCTAATGCTTATAAAGTAGTTCCTGATGAATCTTATTTTAAACATGGAATTGCTTGTATGGTTCCCGAACAAGATTCTACCTTTTTGAATTTAGTTAATTTGACCATTGGTAAAATGATGGATGGTTATATTCGGGGAGATTCTCGTTATGTAGAAATGGTTAATCGTTATTTTGGAGAAGAAGGTATTGTTCCCTTTGAACCCGCAAGAATTAAAGATTTCTTTGAGATAATGATTATCACTCGTGAACAAATTCCACCCCAACCATAAGCTGTGAAAGCATCAATATAGTTATTTATGAAAAAAATCAAGTTGTTTGTTCTTTTTTCTGTAATTTTATTCCCTTTTATAAGGGTTGCTGCACAACCTAAAATAATCAATACAAATAATAAAATTAATCTATCAATTTTATTAAGTAAATTATCTTTGATAGATATGGAAAAAATAGCTCAAGTAATTGTTAATGCTTACTTAAATAAGCAACTTATTACAGAGCTTGACTATAATTTTACATCTGAAGAAGCACAAATTATACAGAAAAAGTTATTAATATTTTAAGGTCTTCTCAAGGGGAATTAATCGGTTATAAAGCAGCATTGACTAATCCCAAAGCACAAGAAACCTTTAATGTTGATCAACCCTTACTAGGAATACTATTAGAGAATATGTTATTACCATCAGGAACAACAATTCCTGTTAGTTTTGGTGCAAAACCGATGATAGAAGGGGATTTAATGGTAAGAGTTGCAAGTAATGAAATTAATGATGCAACGACATCTGAAGAAACCTTACAATATTTAGATGCTGTGATTCCTTTTCTAGAATTACCTGATTTAGTTTATGATAAAAATATTAAAGTTGATGGAGAAATGTTGACGGCAATTAATGCTGGCGCGAGATTAGGTATTGTGGGTGATATTATTCCCTTAAATATTAAAAAGATGAACAAAGAACAACTAAAAAATATTTCTGTCATCTTAAGAGATGAGTCAGGAAAAATAATTGTTCAAGGGAATAGTAATGCTTTGTTAGGTGATCCTTTAAATGTAGTATTTTGGATAAAAGAAAAATTAAAATCTCAAGGTAAAACTTTGAAAAAAGGTGATTTATTATCATTAGGAAGTATGACTCCATTGATACCGATACAAACAGTAAAAAACATTAAAATTACAGCAGAATATCAAGGATTACCCACAACTAAAACAGAAAAAATAGTTGTTACTTTTGAATAATGTATAAAAGTAATTTCGTTTATTAATGACTTAATTCCCTGGAAACTTACCCTCTCGAACGTCTTGAGAAAAATCATAAATTGCTTTAGTAACAATATCTCTCAAATTGAGATAAGATTTAGCAAAAGGAGGCTGTTTTTCAGATAATCCTAATAAATCTGCTGTTACCAATACTTGCCCGTCACAATCTGACCCTGCACCAATTCCAATGGTTGGAATAGGTAACTTATTCGTGATGATTCTAGCAAGGTTAGCTGGAATATGCTCTAAAACCACAGCAAATGCTCCGGCCTCTGATAAAGCGATCGCTTCTGATAAAATACGTTCAGCATCGGCCTCAGTGGTTCCCTGTCGACGATACCCTAAACGATGCACTGATTGAGGGGTCAACCCCACATGGCCCATTACAGGAATACCAATATCATTTAAACGGGCAACAGTTTCGATGGCCGCAGGGTGTCCCCCTTCAAGTTTAACGGCTTGTACCCCTGTTTCTTTTAACACCCGTCCAGCTGCATGAATGGCTTGACTGATGCTTTCTTGATAACTAAGAAAGGGTAAATCACACACAACTAAAGCCCGTTTAACCCCTCGACGAACAGCCGACGCATGATGTAACATTTCATCTAGGGTAACGGGTAAAGTGGTTTCGTAACCTAAAGCGACCATGGCCAAGGAATCACCCACCAAAATGATATCAATGCCAGCTGCGTCTAATAACTGAGCAAAACCATAGTCCCAAGCAGTTAACGCTACAATTGGACGGCCTTGTTGTTTCCAGGTAATCAGTTGTTGTGTTGTCAATCCCATGATATGCCCAAAATCTGCTCATTGGTAGGGGTTTAATATTGTTCACTGGTGTCAACTTAACAGTTAATCGTTATTTCCTGATTGTCATTGCGAGGGGGAGGACGGGGGGTACTCGATTTGTTGTTATTATCCCCCCGAAGCAATCTATAGTATTTACATTGGAGATGTAACAAGTAACACAGCCTTCTCGGCTGTTACAAGCAAGATGCTTGTGCGACAAAATTCACAATTCAAATGGAAACACTATATAAAACAACAGAAAAATAGAGATTACTTCGGACTTCGGAGGCAGAATTAAGTCTCAAACCTTTGCTTTAGCCACGGTTTTGCCTCCTCGCAATGACAGTTTCTTTCACCTTAAGGTCTAATATTATTAAGCCCCTACAGTTATACTGTTTCAGTAGTGACTTATTCTTTAACCGCTTCAAGAATTCGAGAATAATAGAAACGAGTGCTTGTCATGTCTTTGCGTTGAATGGTAAAGCCATTGTCTTCTAATATTTTTATGATATCTTTTTCTTTGTGTTGATAGGCGCGAGTGGTTTTACTGGGACCTGGAAAAAATTCACCAATCTTTTTAAGAAGGGTTAAACAAAGGGTTTTCGGGGCAAAACTGAGGACTAACCGAGACTCAGCCAAAGAGGCTAAATGATTAATCATCTTAGCTGCCTCTTCAGTAGGATAATGAATTAAAACATCGAGACAAATAACGGTGTGATAGTTACCCGTTAAACTTTCTAAATCTTGTACAGCAAAGGTGACATTACTCGCATCTTTGAGGGTTTTTTGCGCCCTTTCTTGAGCTTCTTTTACCATTTTTTCAGAAATATCACTGGCAAAGATTGTTGCTCCTTCTTGCGCTAACGGAAGGCTTAAACTACCAACCCCACATCCCGCGTCGCAAATGGAGAGATTAGCCAGATTTTCATCCGCTTTAAGCCACGCTACCACTGTATCGATGGTTTGTTGATGTCCGAGGCGAATATCTTTTTGAACTTTATTAACATCTCCATCGCCATAAATCCTACGCCAACGGTCGAATCCTGTGGCGTTAAAGTAATCTTTGACAATGGTTTTATCATCAGTGGTGGTATTCATGGATTCAGGAAGATTTTTTTAAGCACAACTTTTTATTCTACCTGAGTATTCAGATGATTCATTATTCTTGCACCACTATTACCACCGTAATATTATCTGAACCCCCTCCGTCTTTGGCTGCTTCGATTAAATTTTTGGCAATATCGTCACAGGATTCACTATGGTCAAAAATTTCTTGAATGGCTACATCGGCCACTTCTTCGGTTAAACCATCACTACACAATAATAAGCGATCGCCGGGTTCAATTTCTAATGTACCAATTTCTGGTTTTTGGGTATCTTTCCGTCCTAAACACTGAAACAAAACGTGCCGTCCGGGGTGAGTTTTTGCTTGTTCTGCGTCAATATCTCCCATTTTTAGGGCCCGGGCCACCCAAGTATGATCTTCGGTGATTTGTTCTAATTTACCGTCACGAACCCGATACAGTCGAGAGTCTCCCACATGGGCTCGCAAGGGTTGTTCTCCGCGAAACAGTGCTATTACTGCTGTTGTTCCCATTTCTCCCCGTTCGGGATGGTTTTGTTGATCTTCTAATATTCCTTCGTTGGCTTTGATAATGGCTTCTTCTAGAATCTCATGAGACGATGCTTCGGAGTCCCAATACTGTTCTAAATGTTCTTTAATCCGTTGGGTAGCAATGAGACTAGCTTCTTGTCCCCCTGCGTGGCCACCCATTCCGTCTGCGACTACAAAAAAACGTCCCTCTGGATCGATGTAATAATTATCTTGATTGACCGATCTCAACAGTCCCGGATCAGTTAGACCTGTGAAGCGACGATTCATCATTTTGTGAATTAGTTAATTAGTATAAATAAGGGTGGTTTAGTTTGTAACAGAGTGTTAGCAAAACTCCCTACCCTAAAATACTATCAAAAAATTCACCCTTGGTCATCTGGTAAAAATTCGGTTACCTAGACAACAATAAATGTTACTGCTTGAGTAAAGCGCAGAAGCACAGAGATGAATTACAACTTATACCAATTCTCAAAAGTGATTAGAGACTTAAGTCGTCGTCGTGAAGTCATTGCGAGGGGTAATATAAACAGTAAGCTTTGAATTTTAATAAAAATACCCCGAAGCAATCTACCACACCCAGAGAGATTGTTTCATAATGAGTAGTGCTATTGATGAGACGACAGAGACGACAAAAAAAAATGCAGGTGTCAACTTACCTGCAATGACTCAAAGGTTTGCTCTGAATGGATAAAATTTATGCTTTTTCGTCGCTCTTCTTCGCTTTACCTAACTTACGCTTGAACGCAGTTCCGAAGCTGATAGCCGCACCAGCACCTAAGATAGTAAGAGGTTCAGGAACGGGTTGACCGGGTTGGCCTATTAACTTAAGACTACCTTCACCATCTGCACCAACGTTTTGCATACGCATACCAACTTGATTAAGTACAGCATCAGGATCAATGGTAAATTCTAATGTAGCGGGTCCAAACCATGGGTTACTAGCAGGAGAACCGGATTTATAATCATCATTATAGATAGCTCCGTTGACACCTTTATCAGTAGTATTGGTGTAACCAAAGACAAAAGTATTACCATTAACATCTGAGCCATTAAATTGATTGTCTTTTTCAAATGTCCAATTACCTTTACTAACTACATTGGTACAAGCACCAGTAGAACAACCAAGATTAACAGTGTTGCCAGAACTGTCTTTAGCAGTTAATACCCAAGAAGTAATAGTAACTGCTTCAGGGGTAAAGTTAAATCCGACACCTGTAATTCCTGGAGCATAGTTTGTTGAAGTGTTTTCAAAATCTACAGTCCATGTACCACTTGATTCGCCGATATTTGGTGTGGTAGTCATTGTGGCAGTTTCGCCACTTCCAGAATCAAAGTACAAGACAGTCGCTTGAGCAGAAGCAGTCATGGTTGTTAATGCCATACCTACCGCTAAGGTAGAAGCACCCACTAAAGTAGAAAAAGTATTTTTCATTGTTTACTCTGTTTATGTGTTAAGCTGTTAACCTAGTAAAGTTAACTAAGTATAGGAATTTCATTTAAGTATTTTTCCCATCTCTATATATGATAAAAGCCCCATGTAAATGTTAGTGTTATCGCAAATGTATAACTTCGTGTATATTCTTGTAGTTTCCATTTAAGTAAAAATACTATAATATTTTTTTATATTAATTAAACAATCGAAAATTGACGAACAAGATAATTATTGGTTAATTGATAAGTTTTGATTATTAATTGCTTAATTAAATTTTAAAATAAAAAATTTTGACAAATTAGTGACCTTGACAAGTCTTGACAATAATTATCAACAGTTGACGAATTCAAGCTTTTCTGGTATTGTGATCAAGAATAAAAATCTGTAGCCAGTTTGTCTACTTTTAAATTTGATGGCTACAACCCTAATTAATTCGTTGATAGTCTCTACAGTTATCTATTTTAACGACCATTTTTTAACACTATTTTGAGCAAATGTACTAAATCAAGTTTAGCTGAGCTTGACAAATAACCTAAAATATGTGTTTATTTTCGGGATTAAATATCTATTTATCAACAAAACAGTGATATTAATTTCACTATTGCTACTTTTTGGATTATGGATAAAGCTATTTAGTAGGGTGGGCAATGCCCACCTTACAATAATATCCTAACTAATTTTTGTATTGCTATAGATTATTGACAAAGAGACAAAAAAAATTAGACTTGTGACTTTATTACCGAACTAAAGAAGAACTTATTATGCAAATACCACTATTCTCAGAAGTTAGACTAACCACTGATTTACCTGAATACAATTTACACAAAGGTTGTTCTGCTATTATTGTCGAACATTGTCAAAATAAACAAAAGGAAGGTTATTTATTAGAAGTGTTAGATGAGAATAATCAAGGCTATACTGTGATTGCAGTAATGCCTAATCAAATTAAGCCGATTAATTCATATCTTAATGTAACAGAGAAAACAATTTAGTTAACACAAATATTTCAATTAGGATTATAATTATGGAAACTGTTTCAACCACTGAAGTAACCCAAACCTTACCATCAGTCATTAGTAAAGTACAGAAAGAACCTGTCATCATTTGTGAAAACGAGGATGAAATAGCTGTTCTAATGTCTATAGGAGACTATAAAAGATTAACTGAAGCAAATATACAAGAATTTCAATTATTAAAAAAAATATAGCTAATAAAGCCCAAGAAAAAGGTTTAACAGAAGATAAATTAAACGAATACGAAATATTAGCAGAAGAAGGACTAAAAGACGTTTACGATCATGAACCCGACGGACTTTGGGAGCAATGTCTTGAAAGTTAAACAAAGAGAAATTGTTTTAATTCCTTTTGTCTCAAAAAATATACTCACCCAACCTACCTTATCAATATCAATTACCACACAATGAAAACTTACGAATTTAACAGTAAAATTTCTCCTGAAGGTCAACTAGAATGTCCGCAAGATATTCTCGAAAAATTATCCCCCAGTGAAGAAGTAAAAGTTATTTTGATAGTCAATGAAGATTCATCAAGGGAAAAAATAGAAAAAGATAATTGGTTGCACTTAGCAGCAGAACAATTTTTTGCAGATTATAGTGAAGAAGATGAAATTTATAATCAAATTTGATTTATGAATAATTATGATTCTGAAGAAATTATCTTAATTGAGTTTGTTTTTAGTGACATACAACAAACAAAACGCCGTCCAGGTTTAGTTTTATTGGATACAGGAGATGAGGACATTATGGTTGCAAAAATTACCAGTAAAGAATAATATACCAAATTTGATTTGACAATTACAGAATGGCAAAAAGCAGGTTTATTAAGACCTTCAACAGTTAGATTACATAAAATCAATACCTTATCTAAGTCATTAATAAATAGACGTTTAGGAAAATTAGAACTCAGTGACTAGCAAAAAATTAAAGATAAATTAGTAGAATTATGGAGTTTTAATTAAATAGAAAACTGCTTCAACTCTTTTTCATGGTGGGTTACGGTGGATCGTTAAGCAATTAACTTGTCTCATAAATTATAGCCACCTAACCCACCCTACAGACTTCTCTATTTTTTGTGTAATTATATCTATCTCACAGTCTAAATATGTTATCTTTAAGGGTGACAAAAATTGACAATAATATGTAATGTCTAATTATACCTTTGTTTTCTTAGAAATCTTTTCTCAAGAAGGGGGAATACAAGCTTATGTTAAAGATGTTCTCAAAGCTTATCTATCCTTAATAGAAAAATCTTCTAATGCACCAAAAGCCGACATTTTTTTATTAAGAGATGCAGCAGACTGTAATAACCCCTTAACCAGTGAATTAATTACTTATCATTATTTGAAAACCCTTCCGGCGTGGAAAGGAAGATTAAAACTAGCGACCAACTTATTAACTCATTTAGTTACAAATAGACCTAAAAGAGTCTTTTGTGGACATATTAATTTAGCCCCATTAATTCAATTTTTTTGCCAACCCTTGGGCATTCCTTACACTGTGTTAACTTATGGGAAAGAAGTCTGGAAAACCTTACCTAAAGCACAACAAATTGCTTTAAAAAATGCCGATTCTATTTGGACAATTAGTCGTTATAGTCGTGATTGTTTATGTAAAGCTAATAATATTAATCTCAACAAAGTAGAAATCGTTCCTTGTATTGTCGATGGTCAGCAATTTACCCCAGGAGAAAAACCAATCGAACTGATAGAAAAATATCAATTAAAAGACGCAAAAGTATTAATGACCGTTGCTAGATTATGGTCTGGGGACATATATAAGGGTGTAGATGTGACCATAAGAGCCTTACCTAGAATTTTACAATCCTTTCCTAATGTTAAATATGTCGTTATTGGAAGAGGAGACGATCGCCCCCGTTTAGAACAATTAACTAAAGAGTTAGGTATCAGCGATCGCGTCGTTTTTGCTGGCTTTGTTGCCACCGAAGACCTAGTTAACCATTATCGGATAGCCGATGCTTATATCATGCCTTCTCAAGAAGGGTTTGGTATCGTTTACCTAGAAGCCATGGCCTGTGGGGTTCCTGTATTGTCAGGAGATGCTGACGGTTCGGCAGACCCATTACAGGATGGAAAACTAGGTTGGCGTGTGCCTCATCGTGATGCTGATGCAGTAGCGCAAGGTTGCATTGAAATCTTACAAGGTAACGACAAACGCTGTCAGGGACAATGGTTGCGACAACAAACCTTAGCACAATTTAGTCCAGAGGTATTGTCTCAAAAATTAGCATCCTTGATTTCAGTCAATTGATTATTATCTATAGAATAGGTTAATTGTAGGATAAATATGAGAAAACCTTGAAAAGAAACTGAAAAATATCACGAAATATTCCTTTAGACGTTGTTAGTCTCAATTTTAATCGATATCATAGGAACCGTACTCTATTAATTACTTCTCACGCGGTATAACCGTTAATCATTATGGAAAACATACAACTCATCAACATTGGGTTTGGCAATATTGTTTCTGCTAATCGCGTTATCGCTATTGTTAGCCCAGAATCAGCCCCAATAAAGCGTATTATTACAGATGCTCGCGAAAGAGGTCAACTAATTGACGCTACCTATGGACGTCGCACTCGTGCGGTCATAATTACTGATTCAAGTCATGTGGTTTTATCAGCCATACAACCAGAAACCGTAGCCCATCGTTTTGTGGTCAACAAAGAAACTGCCACCATCAACAGCAATTAAATTCTATTGGGCTAATCTTCTATGGCATCAGGAAAGTTAATTGTATTGACCGGTCCTAGTGGTGTGGGAAAAGGCACGTTAGTCCGTGCTTTATTAGACCGTCATCCCCAACTCTATTTATCGATTTCTGCCACTACTCGTTCTCCTCGTCAGGGGGAAGTAGAGGGTAAAGATTACTATTTCTTAAGTAAGAGTGCCTTTGAAACCATGATCGAGCAGAATCAATTATTAGAATGGGCAGAATATGCCGGTAATTATTACGGGACTCCCCGTGCTAAGGTTGAAGAAAAAATCAACCAGGGTTTAATGGTACTTCTAGAAATAGAAGTGGTTGGGGCAAAAGCCATAAAAAACAGCTTTCCTGATGCTTTGAGAATTTTTATCCTTCCTCCTTCAATTGAAGAATTAGAACATCGTTTAAAAAGTCGGAAAACTGACTCAGAAGTAGCTATTTTACGTCGTTTAGATAGAGCAAAAGAAGAATTAGCAGTAAGCGAAGAATTTGATAAGTGTATTATTAATGACGATTTAGGAATAGCTTTAACGCAACTAGAAAAGGCTATTTTTTCTAATTAGATACAGAAGATATTTTTAACCAGTAATTGTTACTAAAACAAAAAAAAATCTTAGATTAAGTTATCTAAAAATGATTTTATAGTTAGATTATTATACGAAATTTTACTTATATTCGTGGTTTATTTTTACATGAGTGTCAGTGTTTTTTGGGATTGACGCTAATGAATTACGATCCATATCTTGGTAATAAGGTAGGGAAAATTTAGCCTTCTTATGATCCAATTTATGATAAACCATGAATCATTCAACAAACTTTAGACACGACTTAGAAAACCTAACTCAAAAGACATTTTACTTTTGTTTAGGTGCCAGTTCCTCCATTATCCAAAACACTCAAGAAAATTTGCAGCAGTTGTCAAAAAATGCTCAACAAACTGTCGATGAACTAATCAAACGAGGAGAAGATAGTTATTATCCCTCTTTCATCACTCTGGGAGAGGTACAATGAAGAAAAAAGTCTGAAAGTCAGACAGAGACTATGGTTAAGCCTCGCCATCCTCAAATGACGGTAAAATGTGTTGATACTTACTGTGAACTCTATA
>NETF01000001.1 GCA_002172675.1 unicellular cyanobacterium SU3 | reverse complement strand
TGGCACAGTAAAAGATGTTTATATTCCCATCAATGATATTTTACCTCTCCCTTCTCCTGCTACATAATTTAAACTTATGAATTTTGGTGGCGATCGCTTGTCTCAAGCTGACTTTGTGATCTACTGAAACTATGTAAACATTAGTGCAGTGATTTCAACTCGCCATGAAGTTGATTAAGAAGGCGAGAGAGAATTGAGGGTAGATAGCATAATTAAGTTTTCTTAAAACAAAAAAAAGGGATGAACCAATGCAACAACTTACCATAACCCAACCCGACGATTGGCATTTGCACGTACGTGACGGTGCGATACTTAAAGCCGTGTTGCCCCACACGGTACGTCAGTTTGCCCGCGCTATTATTATGCCGAATTTAAAGCCCCCAGTTCGCTCTGTAGACGAAGCTGCAGCCTATCGCGATCGCATCATTGCTGCCATTCCGGCTGGCAAACAGTTTGAACCCCTGATGACCCTTTATCTCACCGACAATACCAGCCCATCCAACATTATTGCAGCTTCTGCATCTGGGTTTGTCAAAGCAATCAAATATTATCCTGCTGGTGCAACCACTAATTCAGACTTCGGTGTAACGGATATTCATCGGTGCGATCGCGTCTTTGACGCGATGGAGAAGGTAGACATACCCCTATTAGTACATGGGGAAGTAACGGATAAAGCGGTTGATGTGTTTGATCGCGAGAAAGTATTTATTGAAAGATATTTGCTTCCTCTCAAACAGCGATTTCCCAAACTGCGGATCGTATTTGAACACATTACCACTGCAGATGCGGTGAATTTTGTTTTGGATACTGACAACGTGGCTGCTACCATTACGCCACAACATTTATTGTTTAACCGAAATGCCCTATTCCAAGGCGGTATCCGCCCTCATTTTTATTGTTTACCCATATTGAAAGGGGAAGAGCATCGTCAGGCTATTTTTCAGGCAGCCATATCGGGCAACCCTAAGTTTTTTCTGGGTACCGACAGTGCGCCCCATACTCGCAACAACAAAGAAAATTCCTGTGGCTGTGCAGGGTGTTATTCGGCTCTACACGCCCTAGGGTTATATGCAGAAGCCTTTGAACGCGCCGATGCTCTCGATAAGCTGGAAGCTTTCGCCAGCTTCTACGGACCCGATTTTTATCGCCTTCCACGCAATACCGAACAGATAACCCTGGTTAAATCCACCTGGCGTATTCCTGATCAGATTCCACTGATTGACTCTGAGATCGTTCCTCTATGGGCGGGTCATGAGATAACGTGGCACATTCAGTAAAGAATATTTGCTCATGATCGAGATCAACTATAATCATAAAAAATAAAATGCTGAAATCGTTATTAAAGAATAGATAGAAACTGCACAAGAATTAGGACGACCAATACCTAAACCTAAAGGACGGTTATTATTTGCATAGAATTTATCATACAATGGGGTCAAAAAACGCTAGAGATGAGTGTTAAGCTCATCTCTAACAGTGACACGCAAATCAATTAACGCAACCCAGGATTATGTTGAATCAAACTCATAAACTCCTGACGAGTTTTAGCATCATTAGCAAATTCCCCTCTAAGCGCACTGGTGGAAGTCCAAGAACCAGGTTTTTGCACCCCTCGCATTACCATACACATATGAGTTGCTTCTACAACCACAGCCACTCCTTTCGGTTGCAATAATCCTTGTAGTGCATCGGCAATCTGTGCGGTTAATCTTTCCTGTACCTGCAAACGTCGTCCGTACATTTCACAAATACGAGCAATTTTTGAGAGTCCAATGACTTTCCCATCGGGAATATAAGCCACATGAGCGCGGCCGAGAATGGGTAAGATATGATGTTCACAAGAACTAAATAGGTCAATATCACGAACTAAGACCATTTCATTAGCATTTTCATGAAAGACTGCCCCATTAAGAAGTTCGTCTAAAGATTGATGATAACCAGAAGTCAAAAATTTGAGGGCTTTAACCACTCGTTTGGGTGTATCTTTCAAACCTTCGCGGTCTGGGTCTTCTCCTAATCCCAACAGTAAAGTCCTTACCGCTTGGCGCATTTCCTCCTCAGAGACAGGAGGCTGTTGTGTCGTCGTTAATGATAGTAATTTATTATCGATTTTGTTAACTGGATTGGGTTCGGACTGAGCTAAGGTCATAGTTTTGAGTTAAATTAAAGGGTAACAGAGGTAGCTAAGCAGTTATTTAGCTGTTGACGGAGTTTATCGGCATCTAAATGACGACCGATAAAGACTAGCTGGTTGGCAGGAGCATTAGACCAGGGTTCGGACTTGATATCGTTGCGTTGTCCGCAGAGTTGGAAAATGTGACGTAATTGGCTTCCTGCAAACCAAACAATTCCTTTGGCACGAAAGACTTCTAGGGGGAGTCCTTCGTTTAAAAACTTTTGAAATTTATAGACATCAAAGGGTTTGTCGCTTTGAAAAGACATGGACATAAAGCCATCTGTTTTGAGGTGATGAGAATGATGGTAATGGTGTTGTTCTTGAAAGCTATCTGTGTTAGTTAAACTCACATCCAAGATTAAAGGTAACGGGACTTGGGCGTATTGAGTATGGATAATTCTGGGATTCTTTTTAACAGAGGCAATGTAGCTTTCTAATGCGGTTAATTGTTCCTTGTTTGCTAAATCCGTTTTATTCAATAAGAGAATATCTCCATAGGCAATTTGTTTATAAGCCACCTCACTATCAAAGTGTTCTGGAGTAAAGGTTTCTGCATCAATTAAGGTAATGACCGCGTCTAACCGTGTAAAATACCGAAAATCCGAACCAACAAACGTCAAAATAATCGGTAAAGGGTCAGCTACCCCCGTCGTTTCGATAATTAAACGATCTACTTTTTCTTTCCTGGCTAAGATTCGTTTTACGGCTTCTACCAAACCGTCATTGATAGTGCAGCAAATACAACCATTGCTCAACTCCACCATGTCATCCTCGTAGGAAACTAAAAGTTGAGCATCGATATTGATATCACCAAACTCGTTAACCAAGACGGCAACTTTTTGATCAAGGTGAACAGTACCCCGCCTTGAAAGGACGGGGCTTGCGTTCACTTCGTTAATCTCTGACATGGGGAAGAGAAGCAATTGGGTTTACAAAAGTTAATTATACTATAACGATAATCGTTTTCAAAATAAATAAAAAAACGTAGGGGATTCAAAGCTCTAGAATAGTAGTTAAAAATATCGATTTGCAAACAGATGGAAACTATTACCATTCCCAAGGGATTTAGGGTAACTCCAGAACAATTCGACCAACTAGCACAAGCAGAACAGCTAGTGCGAATGGAGTTAACCAAAGACGGAGAATTAATTGTTATGAGTCCCACAGGAGGAACAGCAGGTAGAAAAAACAGCCGTTTAACTCAACAACTTAGAAATTGGGCAGACAGGGACGGAACAGGAGAAGTCTTTGATTCTTCTACAATGTTTGTCTTACCTAATGGTGCCAGAAAAAGTCCTGATGTTAGTTGGATTAAACTAGAACGATGGAATCAATTAACCCAAGCACAACAAGATGGTTTTCCTTCTATTGCTCCTGATTTTGTCATTGAATTAGTCAGTCCTAGCGATCTTAAGAATCAACGATACGAAGACTTACAGGCTAAAATGCAGGAGTATTTAGATAATGGCGTTACACTAGGTTGGTTAATTGAACCATTAGCTAAAACGGTTGAAATATATAGAATTGGGCAGCAAGTAGAGATTTTAAATAATCCTCAAACTTTATCAGGAGAAGATATTTTACCTAGGTTTGTTTTAGATTTAAGTAATATTTTTTGAATTTGAAATAATGCGATCGCCTGATATCTCTATTGTATTATCATTATTAATTAAAATAATATAGGCTTGTCCTATTTAAACATTTTTATGGATAAATATTTAAAAGTCAGTGAGGTCATTGACTGGCAACATCCTGACATTATGAAATATGGTAAACAAATTTCATCGAGATACAACACACCAATAGAGACGGCAAAAGCCTGTTTTGAGTGGGTACGGGATGAAATTCATCACAGTTATGACTATCAAATGAATCCTGTAACTTGCAAAGCATCAGATGTTCTAAAATATAAAACAGGTTATTGTTTTGCTAAAAGTCATTTGTTAGCAGCTTTGTTACGAGCAAATCAAATTCCAGCAGGATTTTGTTATCAAAGGTTAAGTCTTGATGATCGAGGTGCGCCCTACAGTTTACATGGATTTAATGCAATTTACTTACCAGAAATTGGTTGGTATAGAATTGATGCGAGAGGCAATAAACAAGGGGTCAACGCTCAGTTTGTACCACCTCACGAGAAGTTAGCATTTGAAGTTCAATTTCCCGAAGAGGCAGATTTTCCAGCCATCCTTGACGAACCACTCCAGATTATTATAGAGGCTTTGCAATCAAAAAAAACATGGGATAAAATGTTTTGTAATCTTCCAGATATTTCACTAAAGTCCGCCAAAAATTACGGTTTACTTTCGTAAAGATAGTTAATTGCTATAATTAACAGCAAGTCTAAAGATAAGAAAAAGGGTTTCAAATAACCACATCCATTTTAATTACCAAGGTAAGTTAGGCAAACGAAATTTATTTCTGATTACTAAATCAACCAAACACTCATTAAGCTGTTGTTTAATTAACGACTCGTCTAAATTACGCCCGATGAAGACAAGTTCGTTTTTTGGCTGAGTTGTCCAATCATCAGATTGGAGATCGTAGCGAGGCCCACTCAGTTGAAAAATATGGCGAGAAGGACTTTCTTGAAACCATAATATCCCTTTAGCACGAAATATATTATTGGATAATTGTTCAGATAAAAAATATTCAAATTTTTCAATTTCAAAGGGGCGATCGCTTTCAAAAGAAATAAAATTAAAGCCATCGTTTTCTAAATGATTATTAAAAGCCGATTTATTACGTCGAAATTCAGAAATTTCAGTCTGATAATTATCTGTTTGAGTCAAACCAATATCTAAAATCAAAGGCAAAGAAACTTGTCCATATTCACTCTCTAAAATTCTAAATCCTGGTTTAATATCTTCAATAAATGCTTTTAATTCACTAATTTTTTCTTCAGTTGCTAAATCAATTTTATTTAAAATAACCATGTCACCGTATCTAATTTGGCTTAAAGCCGCATTGCTATCAAAATGTTCAGCATCAAAAGTTGATGCATCCACAACGGTAATGACAGAATCAAGGCGAGTTAAAAATTTTAGTTCTGTTCCTAAAAAAGTCAATATAATTGGTAATGGATCTGCCAATCCTGTTGTTTCAATAACTAAATAATCTACTTTTTCTTCTCTTTCTAAAACTCGATAAACAGCATTAACTAAACCATCATTAATAGTGCAACAAATACAACCATTATCCAATTCGATCATATCTGAATCCACTGATATTAAAAGCTGTTCATCAATATTAATATCTCCAAATTCATTAACTAATACTGCTATTTTCAAGTTGTCTTTATTCTGTAAAATTTGATTGAGTAAAGTCGTTTTACCACTACCCAAAAAACCAGTAATTATGGTGACTGGCATTCCACTTTTCGGTAAGGATGGCAGTGCATCGGACAGGGTGAAGTTTAGACGAGTCATAGTCTTAAGTTAATTCGTTTCGGGATATTTCGATAATGATTATCAATTTACGCTATTATGATAATGATTATTATTACAATAACTTACCAGTGGTCAGCCAATTAACTCAATCTCCCTTGTCAATCGCCAACCCAGAACAATTAGAACGCATTCGTCACACTTGCGCCCACGTCATGGCAATGGCAGTACAAATCCTCTTTCCAGAGACAAAAGTTACCATTGGACCCACTACAGATACGGGTTTTTATTACGATTTTGATCGCCCACAACCGTTTTCCCCTGAAGATTTGAAAAAAATTACCAAGCAAATGCGCTTCATTATTAAAGCTAATTTGCCGATTATTCGTGAAGAGATTACGAGAGAAGAAATTAAAGCCGAAATCGAACAGTTAGGGGAACCTTATAAACTAGAGATTTTAGATAGCATCCCTGAAGGAGAAACCATCACCCGTTATTACATCGGAAGTCCCGACGGTGGTAGATTGCCCAATGTAGGAGAAAAGCTCAAAGGTGCTTTACCAGAACCTTCTTTGATTAAACCTGTCAAAATTCCTGCTACAGTATCTTGGTGGGATCTCTGTGCCGGACCTCATATTAACTATACAGGGGATATAAACCCCAATGCTTTTGCCCTAGAAAGCGTGGCGGGGGCATACTGGCGAGGAGATGAAACCAAAGCCCAATTACAACGCATATATGGGACTGCTTGGGAAACCCCCGAACAATTAGACGCTTATTTGCAACAACTCGAAGAAGCCAAACGTCGAGATCATCGCAAACTAGGAAAAGAGTTAAAACTGTTTAGCATTCAAGAAGGTGCGGGTGGTGGTTTGGTCTTTTGGCATCCTCGCGGTGCAACCATGCGCTACATCATTGAAGATTATTGGCGTAAGGCTCATTTAGATGCAGGTTACGAACTCCTCTATACGCCCCACGTGGCTAACTTAGAATTATGGAAAACATCGGGACACTTTGATTTTTATCGGGAAAATATGTTCGATTCGATGGATATCGAGGAACAAGCTTATCAAATCAAACCCATGAACTGTCCCTTTCACGTTTTAACTTATAAAAATGACCTCCATTCCTATCGAGAATTCCCTTTGCGTTGGGCAGAATTAGGGACAGTATATCGCTACGAACGTTCTGGGGTTCTACATGGTTTGATGCGGGTGCGGGGGTTTACTCAAGATGATGCTCATATTTTCTGTTTACCCACACAAATTGCCTCAGAAATTCTCGGTGTACTCAATTTAACAGAGAAAATTCTTTCTGATTTTGGGTTTAAAGACTATGAAGTTAATCTTTCTACTCGCCCAGATAAGTCAGTGGGGACAGATGAAGGTTGGGAGTTGGCAACTCAAGCGTTAGTAGAAGCGTTAAATAGCAAAGGTTGGGACTATCTTGAAGATAAGGGAGGCGGTGCTTTCTATGGTCCTAAAATCGATATTAAAATTAAAGATGCCATTGGACGGACTTGGCAATGTTCCACTATCCAGGTCGATTTTAATCTACCAGAACGCTTTGACATGGAATATGTAGCAGCCGATGGTTCTCGTCAACGTCCGATTATGATTCATCGGGCAATTTTTGGGTCTTTAGAGCGTTTTTACGGAATTTTAATCGAAAACTATGCAGGGGATTTTCCGTTATGGTTAGCACCTATTCAATTACGTTTGTTACCCGTGAGTGATGAACAAAGACAGTATGGGGAAGTTGTTGTTGCTAAGCTAAAAGAGGCTGGTTATCGGGTAGAAATAGACTGTACAGGGGAACGTTTAGGCAAACAAATACGTAACGCCGAACTAGAAAAAATTCCTGTGGTGGCCATCGTTGGAAACAAAGAAGTTGAAACTCAAAGTTTGAGCATTCGTACTCGCCAACAAGGAGATATTGGAACAATGAGTATCATAGAATTGAAAGAAAGTTTAGATGAGGCGATCGCTAATAGGGATAATATTTAGCTTCCGTATTATGATTGATTTTCAAGGTAAAGTGGTAGGTCAATGTGGAATCATAACGATCATTATCATAATTATTTATTAGACCGGCTTCCTCCAGAAATAAATCGTGCTTTAGATGTGGGATGTGGATTAGGAGCTTTTGCGTCAAAACTTGCACAGAGAGCTAAATTAGTAGATGCTATAGATGCAGATGAGAGAACTATCATGGAGGCATCACAGATACATAATGCGCCAAATGTTTATTATCAATGTGCGGATTTTCTAGAGATTGACTTACAAGACAACTCTTATGATGTAATTGTATCTATTGCTTCGTTTCATCACATGAATATTGAAGCAGCTTTGAGCAAAATGAATTTGCTTGTTCGCCCTTCTGGAAAATTACTCATTCTTGGATTATATAAAGAAAAAACGATTACAGATTATGCGTATAGTTTAATTTCAGTTCCGCTAAACTATATTTATTTAAGATGGTATCGTTCAATCATTTCGACAATGGAACACAAAGCTCCAGTTCGCCCTGCTAAATTATCACTAAAGCAAATTAAGTTAGTAGCAGACTCTATAATTCCTGGCTATAAAATCAAAAGACATTTCTTTTGGCGTTATTCATTAATTTGGAAAAAACCAATTTATTAAGATAAGGGAATATACAATCGCCAAAAAAGTTAATATTTAGATTTTGTAATCTGATATTGTAAATTAGTAAATAATCTAACTATATGCCATAAGTAAAAATATTAAGTATTGGAACACAAAAAAGCGCACCGCAAAGCGGATCTCTTCGAGATCGCGTTTTGGACTTCGGCATAATATAGAATAATAAACGAATAATAAATACCAATTTATACATTTAAAGTTATGAAAGCGATTGAAGTAACAGGAACAGTCAACAATAAAGGAGAGCTTTCTTTAGATAGACCCTTAAGCGTAAACAAATCTACTCGCGTCCGCGTTATTGTCTTACTTTCAGATGAAGACAGTGACGAAGAATTATTAGAATCTCCCCAAGAGAGTTTTCGTCAGGGTTGGCATGACGTAATAACTGGGAACACCTTTCCTGTATCTCAGCTTTGGGATGGAATTGATGCAGAATGAACCGCCAACTATTCAAGTTCAATTTACTGACAAATTCAAACGTAATTTACGGGCATTAGCCAAAAAGTATCGTAGCATTCGTAAAGATATTCAGCCAATTATTGCACAATTAGAAGCAGGTGAATTGCCAGGCGATCGCGTAGCAAGAATTGATTATGCAATACAAAAGGTAAGAGTTAGAAATAGCGATATTCAAAAGGGTAAAAGTGGTGGCTACCGAGTTATCTATTACATTAAAACGAATACAAACATAATTTTAATTACTATTTATTCAAAATCAGACCGAGAAGATATATCTACTAAAGAAATCAAACAAATATTAACAGAATTTGAACAGCGATAAATATAGTTGTTTCTCGTTCACAATCTTAACCCTTCTCTTGCTTAAAATTTATTTTTATTTTAAATTCTGTCAGGCGATCTCAATTAGAATTTTCAGATTAAGCGATCGCCAATAAGGTTAATGTTTAGATTTTTTAGTTTGATATTCTAAATTAGTAAAGAATCAAAGTAACTATATCTCTTAAGTAAAAAATGTTGAGTATTGGCACCCAAAAAAGCGATCGCTTTTATGCTTAATTTTTTATTGTACGCTAAACTTAAAATGACTATGGTTATGACTAGGGACATTATGCAAAGTATTTCTAAAAGCAAGCTAAAAAGCAAGTTACTAGAACTATTGCGTTACGTGGAATCTGAGGGAGAAGAAATAATCGTAACCGATCGCGGTAAGCCTGTAATTAAGATTTCTAGATATTACGATGCTCCTACTACTAAAGAATTATTTGGACAGATGCGCGGAAATGTAAAATACACAGAAGATATTATCACTCCCACAACCGAAGAATGGGAAAAAATATAAAGATCGTTCTTGATACTTGCGCCCTAATTTGACGAAAAATGTCAATTAATAGCTTTTTTTTTTAAGAATGGTCTCTTAGTTACTATCTTAGCTAAAATATAGGATAAATAAGGAATCACAATAACTATATCTCTTAAGCAAAAATGTTAACTATTGGAACACAAAAAAGCGACCGCATTACCACAATTACTAATACAACTTGGGCTGAATATATTAGTTTAGATTTGCCCAGTAAACGAGTCTCATTTCGCAACGGAGTCATTACTATCGTGTCCCCAGGACGTAACCATGAATTGATTGGTGATTATATTAGAGCAATTATTTGGAGTTACTGCCGTCAAAACAATATTGCACTCTTTTCTTACAATCAAACGACTCTTAAAGAAGAAGGAAAAGAAGGGAAAGAACCTGATGTGGCTTACTGTTTTGACATAGATAAAGATAAGCCAGACTTGGCAGTAGAAATAAATCTAACATCAGGAAGTATCGATGATTTAACTAAATATCAATACTTAAAAATTCCTGATGTTTGGCTATGGGAAAACAATAAAATCCGATTTTTTGTTTATCGTGATTCAGGATATTTAGAATTAATGATAAGCAATTTTTTACCTGATTTAAACTGCGATCGCGTTACAACAATTGTCAATAGTTGTTTTGGTAAAAGTGTTTTAGAGGTCGAAAAATATTTTTCTTAAAACTTATTTAAAAAATAACAAAAATGAACCAAAACGAATCTTTACTCCCTTTAAAAATTGCCGTGCTAACAGTTTCTGACACAAGAACAGAAGCTGATGATAAATCGGGCAAAATATTAGTGGATAATTTAACCATAACAGGTCATTCCTTAGCCGAAAAAACTATCGTTCCCGATAACATTTACCAAATTCGTGCCGTAGTATCTAGATGGGTTGCAGATGAATCTGTTCAAGTAATTTTAACCACTGGTGGTACGGGAGTGACAGGACGGGATGGTACACCAGAAGCCATTAAACCACTCTTAGACAAAGAAATTGAAGGGTTTGGTGAAATATTTCGCATGATTTCCTATCAAGAAATTAAAACCTCCACTATTCAGTCTCGAACTTTGGCTGGCGTGGCCAATGGGACTTATATCTTTTGTTTACCTGGTTCTAGCGGTGCTTGTCAAACAGGATGGAGTATTATCAAAGATCAACTTGATTCTCGTAATCGTCCTTGTAATTTAGCTCAGTTGATTCCCAGATTGACTGAAAATTAGAGATAAGAAAGTGAGAGCTTGAGGATAGTCGAGATATTTCTTGTTTTTTTAATTTTCAAATCCCTTTTTGCTCTCATCGTAGACTGTCTTAAATAATAACGAATTCTGATTCTGGAGTTGATTCAACCAAAGGTTGTTGTACCCTTAGTACAGAGTTACCACTATGCAGGTGACGTTGATCAATGGGGGCGGAATTTAACCAATCACTTTCTTTAATTTGTCCACTTTGTCCATAAGCCGTTAGAGCATTTTGATAACAAACAGCTTCAATATGGTCTTCAGGAATGCCTTCTTGTCGCATTAATTGGGCAGTTTTTGGGACAGCTAAAGGATCACTTATGCCCCAATCTGCACTACTATCCACAATAATGCGATCGCAACCATAGTTCCGCACCACCTCAACCATTCTTTTATTACCCATTTTTGTGTGGGGATAAAGGGTAAAAACTGCCCAAAATCCTCGATCTAAGACTTCTTTAACGGTTTCCTCGTTGTTATGGTCAACAATCACCATCGATGGTTCTAAACCATGTTCTAGACAGACATCCATACTGCGAGATGTGCCGGATTTTTTATCCCGATGGGGAGTATGAATCATCACTGGTAAATCTAATTCTTTGGCTAATTCTAACTGGAGACGAAAGTATTTATCTTCGGCCGGAGTCATATCGTCATAACCAATTTCTCCAATAGCTACCACTCCTTCTTTACAAGCATAAAGGGGTAATATTTCCATTACGCCTTCTGCTAATGCTTCATTGTTGGCTTCTTTGGAGTTTAAACCCATAGTACAGTAGTGTTTGATGCCAAACTGACTAGCGCGAAATCTCTCCCAACCAATTAGAGAACTGAGATAATCTTTATAAGTCTCAGCACTGGTACGTGGTTGCCCCAACCAAAAAGCTGGCTCAATAACTGCCACGATTCCGGCTTTAGCCATTGCTTGATAGTCATCAGTGGTTCTCGAACTCATGTGGATGTGTGGGTCGATAAACATCATTTTATTTTTTAGCATTTGTTGATCTGATTATTAACTAGTGCAGCTTGGCGGAAATAATCCACCAGTTAATCAGGATCTTTGAAGCCCTTAAATTTCCAAACGAACGGCTTGGCAAAATGTTGATTAAAGTAATCAATAAAATTGAGAATTTTTTGGGATAGCTCTTCAGTTGAACGAAAACTACTTCTTTTGAGTAAACGCCTGACTAAGATAGAAAACCAACACTCAATTTGATTAAGCCAAGATGTATGTTTCGGAATATAAACAAAGCGAATTCGATGAGATTCATTACTTAAAAAAGCTGCTCGGCTATCCATAGATTGTAAAATCCCTTCTTTTCCTTTTATCCCTAAGTCGTTGGTAATTCCACAGCTTTCTGCTACTAATTTGACTAAGCTTTCTGATTTATGAGTGTTGAGTTGATCAACAATAAAAATCCATTTGGCTTTTTCATCAGTCTTAATCGTTTTCTGGATATGCTCAGTCAAATCTTGTTCGGTTCTTGTGGGTCCAATGGAGGGGGTCATAACTTTTCCTCTGGCCACATCCCAGTTGGCAATTAGGCTTAAAGTTCCGTGGCGTTCGTACTCAAATTCGATTTTTTCTATTTGTTTGAGTTTTGGTTTTTTGTTAGGAAATAATCTCTCAAGAGCTTGAATCCCTGTCATTTCATCTGTACTAATTAAATGAATTCCTTACTTGTCGACGATCCAGTTCAAGTTTTTGACTCAAATAACTATTACTTTCCCCTGATGCTGCTCCTAGAATGATTTTTGCCCTTCTCACTAAGCGATGAGGGTTCGTTGTGGTACTGACTATCTGTCTGAGCAGTAATTCTAGTCTTGGAGGCAGAATTATTGGTGGAGCTTGGTTTTTGGCTCTCAATTTCTTTTTGGCTTGAGTAGACTACATTTTTAGGCTCCTTCTACTTTACCTGATTTCCTCTCTTTTTCTCTGGTCAATTACTTTAGCCAAGCTGCACTAGGTTATCATTTTATCATCTTACTTCCATAGAGTTATAATGATTCGTCTTGTTTTATTGAGTATTTTTTTGATCATTTGTTGTCCATTTTCGGGTTTTTTGCTGGCTCAAACGGAGTCTATTTCTAATGAGAATCCCCTAAAAGTTGGGGTTGCAGGTTCTCCTCCTTTTACTAAATATGATGGAAAAACCTTTCAAGGAATTAGTGTGGAATTATGGCAAGAAATCTCTGAAATAAACAATCTACAATATGAGTTAATTGAACAACCAGGGGTGAAAATCGGAATTGATCAGGTTATAGCCGGGGAGTTAGATATTTTAATCGGACCAGTTAGTATTACAGCAGAAAGATTCCAAAACGTTGCCTTTACTCAACCTTATTTTGATGCTAAAATTGGTCTTTTAATCTCAGGGGAAAAGACATCCCTGTGGAGTCGAATTCGTCCTATTTTCCAAGTCGCTGTTATTTCTTCGGTGGGGGGTTTATTCTTCATTCTTTTTATCGTCGGCAATTTAATTTGGGTAGCCGAATCTCGGCGTAACCCGGAACAATTTCCTAAACACTATATTCGAGGGGTGGGTAATGGAATGTGGTTTGCTTTGGTGACGCTAACTACTGTGGGTTATGGAGATAAAACCCCAGTCACAAAAACCGGTAAAGCTATTACCAGTATGTGGATGTTAATTACAATGGTGGCAGCTTCTTCTTTGACGGCTGGTATTGCTACGGTAATGACGTTATTATTATCAGCAGAAGCAACCAACCAATTTACACAACCAGAGGATATTAGAGGGCAGCAAATTGCTGTGGTTTCAGGAACAACAGGAGAAGAATGGGCGCAAACCTATGAAGCACGTCTTTTACCATCTCCTAATTTAGCTCAAGCTATTGAGCGTTTAAAATCAGGACAAGCTCAAGGTGTTATGTTTGATGTTCCTGCTTTAAAATATTATCTTTATTAGAATCCTCAAGCCTCACTTAAAATCGCAGATTTCTCTATAGCATTAGAAGATTATGGCTTTGTTTTACCCTTAGATAATGATTTAATTCGTGACTTAAATATTGCTATTATCGAGTTAAAACAATCAGGCAGATTAGAAGAAATTATCAATAGAGAAATTCAAGGAGATTTTGATAATTAATACAGCAATTTGCAAATCATTAAAGTAAACTTTAGACAAGTTCTCTGTTCCGTAAAACGATCACCTTTTGTACCTTATAAAGTCGCAAACTGCTGTAATTAAGAAAATTGAGATTAATATAAGATAGTGAAGTTGACAATTAATGAGTCAATCTTCACTCATTAAAAAATAAAAAATTAGTATTCAACACCTCGATATCGGCGTTTTTTCTCTGGCAATTGATACTGTGTTTGACTGTAAATTTAGTAGATTGACTTGGAATTTCTACCCCTCTATATTTATTAACGACTTTAGGTTTATCTGAACTAAGAGATTGATTAACTGGTTTTAATTCTTTGTGAACTAAAGTAAGTTTATTACTTTTTAATAATCACTAGAATCAACATTGTTCACTTAGGTTGAACAATTAACACAGAGCAATGAGCGTGATGTAGGACATAATTGCTAACACTGCCTAAGAAAAATTCTTCGAGTCCAGAACGTCCGCGATGACCAATCACAACTACATCTGCTTGCCATTCCTTAGCTATTCTACAAATTCTCGATCCAGGATTACCATAAATTTGTTTATATTCTGTTCTAATGTCAGTGTTTATGGCTTTTTTTAGATAAGATTCTAACATTTGGATGCCAGATGTTTCAAAAGCTTGCCATTGTTCTTTCCAAGTTTCTAGGGTTAAATCATTACCAGCGGCTGGATACATTTCTTTGAGATCAGGAGGAACCGGTAAAGGACTATTTTCTTCTTCTCCTGAGAGAATATGTAATAGTAATAATTGTGGGTTTTTTTCTTGTGTTGCTAATGATAAGCCGTGATCAAACACTGTTTCTGCCATTTCTGACATATCTAAGGCGATTAAAATTTTTTGATACATGGTTTTTTGAAGATAAATAGTTTTATTATGAATATTCTATTAAATTAAGTTTTGTAAGGTGGGCAAAGTTTTCTATGTTACGGGTAGTCTAGATAAATCTTTTATTTGCCTACCTTACTACCCTATTAGATTAAATTATATTTTTCAGAGACTTAATTATTTTAAGTCTCTATGAGAATGTTCTAGGCCATTACCATACCACCATCAACGTTAAATACTTGTCCGGTAATATAAGCGGCCGCAGGATCGGTGGCTAAAAATTTCACCATTCCTGCGACTTCTTCGGCAGTTCCTAACCGTCCTAAAGGAATATATTGAAGAAGATCGTCTGTTTTTACTTTCTCAGTCATATCCGTGACAATAAACCCAGGCGCAACTGCATTAACGGTAACACCCCGACTGGCCACTTCTTTGGCCACTGCTTTGGTTAAACCGATGACCCCAGCTTTGGCTGCGCTATAATTCGCTTGACCAGGGTTGCCCATTTCCCCTACTACCGAGGAAATATTGATAATACGCCCCGTTTTCTGCTTTAACATGGGTTTGGTGACGGCTTTGGTACAGAGAAATACCCCTGTTAGATTGAGATCGATCACCGCTTGCCAGTCTTCGGGTTTCATCCGCATTAAAAGGGTGTCACGGGTGATCCCTGCATTGTTGACGAGGATATCGATGCGTCCAAACTTGTCTAAGGTGGTTTTGATGAGGTTATCTACCTGTTCGCTTTGGGATACATCTCCTTGAACGGCGATCGCTTCTCCTGAGCTTTCTGTGATCTGTTTGACCACTTCGTCGGCTGCGCTAGTAGAACTGGCGTAGTTGGCCACCATTTTTACACCGAGGGTTCCCAATGCTAAGGCGATCGCTCGACCGATACCCCGTGATGCTCCGGTAACGACGGCCACTTGTTCGCTGAGGGGTGGGGCGACAGTTGACATAATACTTCCCTTTTCTCGATTGCTTGACAATTATATTATGTTTTGAGGTAAGGTTCCCGACGCTGATTTCATACAGCGCGGGCTTTCTGTAGCCCTCCATCTATTGCACAAGACAATAAATGGTTGCCTCTGGGTTGCCTTACACTCAACCCCACTAAAGCTATCATCAACGATCCATTAAGATCAGCGTTCCCAATCCATCCACAAGCCTTATTACTACACTTAAAAGACTTATTATTTCTAAGTCCAATATGCAGACAACAATTGCAGGTTTGACTGGTATATCTTGGGTTAATTGCTATTACCTCAATTCCTTCTTTAATTCCTTTATATTCTAGAAAAGTTCTTAACTGATAGAAAGCCCAAGAATTAGACCGTCTTCGTTCAGTTTTGTTTCTAGGTTGTTGATTAGTTCGTTCTCGAATACCTGTTAAATCTTCAATAGATACAAAGGACTGAGTTGCGAGTGCTTCGTTAATAATAGCTTTAGAAATATTATGATTAATCCATGCCTGATATCTTCTTTCTTTCCCTGATAGCCGTTTCAAAATCTGACGACATCTACGCCGTGTTGATCTTGTGCCTTGGGTTGCTTTTTTCTGCAAAGAAGCTCTGACTTTGGTTAATTTATCTCGTTTTTCTTGAATCTCCTTCCCTGACCATGATTTATTAGTAGAAGTAACTGCTATGTCACGTCTGCCAAAATCTACCCCTATAACCTTGTCTGATTTAATAGGTTTAGGAGCATCTGATTTTAGCTGAATATGTACATACCAATTCCCATCTTTGTGTTGACAGATTTGTGCTGATGTCGGGTTTTGTCCTGATAGTTTCCCTATATGGTAATTGCTTACTCTCATAGGAACTTTAGCTCGCTTCCCAGTTGTACTAATACTTGCTAAATAACCAGTTTCAATAAACCTAAATGTTCGAGTATCACAGTCAAAACTTGTAGGTTTAAAGTTTTTAACTTTTCTACCTTTTCGTTTAGCTGTTAAGCGATTAGACGCTACTCTTGCACAAGCTCTAACAACATGATTAGCTGTTAATCCAAAACGTTCTTTAACGTCTTGATAACAAATAGCTTGAATTGAGTTTCTATTAGTCAAATTGGTTTTAACAGTCTTATTGATGTAGTTACAAGCGTCAGCAAATGCTTGAGCAGTATCGTCTAACAATTGACTTTGCTCAGATGTAGGTTGAAGCTTTATAACTATGGTTAAGACTTGTTTCATCGACCTTAAAAACTCACTATTATGACATACTAACATAAAAATCGTACTTCGTGTTAGTATACTGGTCGCAATTCCTCTCGACTCTGACTTTCAGTACAGAGCGAGCCTCCTTGCGACATTAAGGTGAGAATTACCAAACCCTCCACCGCCGGGGGTTTCGATTATAAAATGATCCCCTGATTTCATTTCAACTGTTGCGGTACTGTTTAATATTTCTTCTGTTCCCTCTTTCCGTTTAACCCAATTTTTTCCGACTTTTCCTGCTTCTCCTCCTGCTAAACCAAAGGGGGAAATTTTTCTATGACTTGATAATATATTAGCAGTCATGGGTTCTAGAAATTTGATGTTTCTGATAACACCATTACCTCCTGAATATTGACCGTTGCCTCCGCTATTTTCTCTAACTTTAAATTCTTCTACTAAGACAGGATAACGAAATTCTAAAACTTCAGGATCGGTTAAACGAGAGTTAGTCATATGAGTTTGCACGGCATCAGTTCCATTGAAATTAACCCCAGCACCAGAACCACCACAAATTGTCTCGTAATACTGATAGTTTTCGTTACCAAAGGTGAAGTTATTCATCGTCCCTTGAGAGGCAGCTAATACCCCCAGTGCGCCGTATAAAGCATCAACAATCACTTGAGAGGTTTCTACATTTCCAGCAACCACAGCAGCCGGATATTGAGGATTTAATAGACTACCTTCAGGAATGATTAAATGGAGTGGTTTAAGACAGCCTGCATTGAGGGGAATATTATCATTAACTAGGGTACGAAATACATATAAAACGGCAGCTTGAGTAACGGCTTTGGGAGCATTAAAATTATTGTTTAATTGTTCTGAGGTTCCTGTGAAGTCAATGGTTACATTACGATTTTGATTATCAATGGTCACTTTAACTTTAATAACTGCACCTTGATCCATTTCATAACTAAATTCCCCATCCGTTAAGACATCAATAGCTTTTCTGACACATTCTTCTGCATTGTCTTGAACAAATTTCATATAAGCTTGTACGGTTTCTAAGCCATATTGAGTGACCATTTTTTGCAGTTCTTGAAGTCCTTTTGTATTGGCTGCAATTTGTGCCTGAAAATCAGCAATATTTTGTTCAGGGTTTCTGGCTGGATAAGGATTATCAGCTAAAATATGTCTAACTTCTTGTTCTCGAAACTGTCCTTTTTTCACTAATAAAAAGTTATCAAATAAGATCCCTTCTTCTAAAATTGAAGTAGAATTAGGAGGCATAGAACCGGGAGTAATTCCCCCAATATCGGCTTGATGTCCACGGGAGGCAACATAGAATAAAATGTGTTGATTATTATCATCAAATACAGGAGTAATAGCAGTAACATCAGGTAAATGAGTTCCGCCATTGTAGGGGTTATTAGAGAGGTAAACATCCCCAGGTTGTAGCTGATTTCCCTTATCTTGACTAAGACTTTTAACGCTTTCACTCATGCTCCCTAAATGGACGGGAATATGAGGTGCATTAGCAACTAATAACCCTTTTTGATCGAAGATAGCACAGGAAAAGTCCAGCCGTTCTTTAATATTAACTGAAGAAGCTGTATTTTGAAGGGTGATTCCCATTTGTTCAGCGATAAATTGATAAAGATTTTTAAAGATTTCTAGATAAATAGGATCAGGTTGGGATAGATTTAACATAGTGAGTTATATAATTGAATACTTATTGTTGATTTAATCCTATTCGGAGTTAGATTCTACTATAATTATAGTATCTATTTTTATAAATATCGTTTTTTAATCGACAATTTACACATTTTGCAATAACTTAATTTATGAATAAAAAAATATTAAATAGACTGAATATTTCACCCTTAGAACTGACTAACTTTTGTCAACTTACATTTTGCGGCTTCGCTTAAATTAGCTAGTTTAAAAGACAAGAGGCAATAGTATTTCATTTTGATGCTAAGTGAGTACACAAAATTAATTGCACAAACAAAGAACAATTAATTATAGTATAAATGATGAGTAAAAATGTAAACAAGTTATGATCTTACTTAGAGAAATAAATTCAGAGACATACAAACTTTTAAACAGAGTCAGTTCCTCAAGTAAATTTCCACAAGTCAGAAATCGAGCCAAATGGTGATTGATTTTTTAGATAAATTCAGTGAAAATTTATCTAAAACCACAGTAGTTATTCTTGATCAAGCTCCTATTCATACCAGTGATATTTGTATGGCTAAGTTAGATGAATGGGAAAGGAAAAAATTGAAATTATTTTGGTTGCCGACTTACTCTCCAAAGCTGAACTTAATTTACATTCTCTGGAAATTTATTAAGTATGAATGGATTGAAATTAATGCTTACTCTAGCTGGAAAAATTTACTCAATTATTTAAGAAAAGTGCTGAACAATTTTGGTCGAGAATATGTAATTAATTTTGTTTAGGTACTTAATTGGATTCGTCGTAAAATTGTTTTCCTCATTGGAAACTAACTACAATCCTACCAAATCATTAATATTACTGAGTCTCATCTTCAGGCAAATCATTAATGCCTGTAATTGCCTCAAAAATGACTTCTAGTTTACCCTGGAGTCGATTAAATTGATGTTCAATGCGGTCTAAACGTGCATCCACCCGATCAAATCGTTTTTCTACTTGTTCAAATCGCTGATCAACTTCATTAAACCGTTCATCTATATGTTCCTCTAATGCAGAAAATGCTTCACTAATGCGTCCTTCTGGTTCAATATCTAATTCTAGGGTTTTAATGCGTTTAACTGCATTAGATAATTGTCGTCTCAGTTGATTAATGCGTTTATTTTGCTCTTTTTCACTCATGATGTTAAAATTTTTGTATTTCTATGTTAATTGAAGTCCGAAGAGTAAAAGTTATGAGAAAGCCTAAGAACTTAAATGAATATTACCAACAAACAGTACTGAATAATTATAAGTTGATTAGTGAATTATCAGAACAGGTGTTTATTCTGCCAACTCGCCCCACTAATTCTTCGGATTTATCTAATATGTTGCTTTGCCAATCTCATCTCGCTATCTTGGCAACTAAGTGTTCTATATAAATATTTATTTTATATCTTAAACTTTCAGGCTTAAAGTAATGAAAAAAATTATTGGATACCTAATACCTGAATTTCCTGGTCAAACTCATATTTTTCTTTGGCGAGAACGGGAAGCTCTTATAGATATGGGAATAGAAACTGAACTTGTATCTACCAGGGAACCAGCTAAACAAATAGTCTCCCATGTTTGGGCTGATGAAGCAAAGAGCCAAACAACTTATTTAGTCCCCTTTACTTACCAAGATTGGTGGAAAGTTATATCAGTTTTATTCACAACTTCTCCTGTTGTTTGGCTAAAATGCTTTATGGTTATCTTAAAAGCAAATGATGTTTCTCTTTCAGATAGAATTCAGCTTCTAGCAATGGTTGTAGTGGGAGCTAAATTGGCATGGTTAGCGAAAGATCGAAGATGGTGTCATATGCACGTTCATTCTTGCGGTAACTTTGCTAATATCGCCCTTTTCGCTTCAATTATTACTAAAATTACTTATAGCTTAACCTTACACGGACCAACACTAGAAGTTTATGGAAGTAACCAACCACAAAAGTGGAAATATGCGTCTTTCGCTATCATCATCTCTCAAAAACTTCTCAAAGATATTAAAAATAAGTTAGGGAGTTTTCTCCCTTCCAAAGTATTAGTAGCTCCTATGGGAGTAAATACTGATATCATTAAACGGAATAATTCCTATGTCCCTTGGCAAAAAACAGAAACTTGTCGGATATTCTCTTGTGGTCGTCTAAACCCCATCAAAGGACATAAATATCTCTTTAAGACCATTGAGATACTTAAGGATCAAGGATTTAATATTCAATTAACAATAGCTGGAGAAGATGAAAAAGGCGGAAAAGGATATCGTCAAGAACTAGAGAAAATTATTGGAAATAAAAACCTTTCAGACACTATTGTATTATTAGGTGCTGTATCTGAAAATCAAATTCGTCATGAATTAGAGAATGCTCATTTATTTGTTTTGGCAAGTCTTAATGAAGGAGTACCTGTAGCTGTCATGGAAGCTATGGCAATGGAAGTACCTATTGTTGTCACTGATGTTGGCGGAGTTTCTGAATTAGTGGATAATGAAGTGAATGGGCTTTTGGTTAAACAAGAAAAACCAAAAGAGATGGCTGACAAAATTAATAATATCTTACAAAATCCAGAACTTGCCAGTGCGCTTAGTAAAAAATCTCGTCAAAAAATTATTGATAATTTTTCTGATAAACAAAGTGCTGGAATTATTGCTAAATTAATTAATGAACTTTAATTGAACATTATAACAATTTAAGTCAGTAAAATGTCTAAGAAAAAAACTAAGGTCTTATTAATCATCGAACAATGTAATCCTGATTGGTCATCCGTTCCATTAGTAGGTTACAACTTCTACTGTGAAATTAATCAATTATGTGACGTAACATTAGTTACTCATATTAGAAATAAAAAAGCCTTAGAAAAACGTCCAGAACATCAAGGTGTCACTTATATAGATGAAAGTCAATTCAGTAAAGTCTATCATAAAATTATAGCTACTTTAACCTCTATTGGACGTAAAAATTGGCCACTGTACATTGCGTTAAGTTACCCGATTTATGAAGAATTTAATAATCAAGTTTACCAAAAATTTAAAGACAGAGTTTTAGGGAAAGAATATGATATCGTTCACGTAATTACTCCAATGATGCCAAGATATCCCGCTAAAATTATCCGAGCTTGTCAAAATACTCCTTTCATATTAGGTCCAGTTAATGGAGGAGTTCCTTTCCCTTCTGGATTCCAAAAAGTTGCTAGACAAGAGTTTGCTTATTTTAACTTTCTACGAGCAATAGGACGGAAATTAATCCCAGGTTATGTAGAGACCTATCAGAAAGCAGATAAAATATTAGCAGGTTCAACCTATACCTTAAATCTAATTAAAGATTTATTTAAGATACCAAAAGAACATCTTGAGCTTTTTTATGAAAATGGCATTTCCGAGAACTTTTTTCATCAAAAAATAATTAATCAAAACAATTCGGTAATTAATTTACTTTTTGTGGGTCGTTTAGTACCATATAAAGGGGCTGATATGGTAATTGATGCTATTCGTAATTTATCAGATGATCTCAAAAATAAAATAAAATTGACAATTGTGGGAGATGGTTCAGAAAAAGTTAATTTAGAAAATCAGGTAAAAAACTTAGGATTAGAAAATATTGTTAATTTTACAGGTTGGATAAAGCAAAATGAAACCGTTAAATATTATAAACAGGCTGATATTTTTTGTTTTCCTTCTATTAGAGAATTCGGGGGGGCAGTAGTCTTAGAAGCAATGGCTTGTGGTTTACCTTGCATTGTTGCTAATAATGGGGGGATTGGAGAATATGTTACTCCAGAAACAGGATTTAGCATTGAACCTAAATCTAAAGAATATTTAGTAAAAAAACTCACTGAAAAAATATTAGTTTTGGTAGAAAATCAAGAGTTAAGAGAAAAAATGTCAGCTAAATGTTATGAAAGGGTTGAAGAATTTGAATGGAGCAAAAAAGCGGAAAAAATGGTTGACATTTATCAAGAATTACTAAAATAAAAATATGAACTAAATTTGATCAGGCTCAAAAATAATATAGGAAATGATTAAGACTCTATCAACTGAAAATATACCGTTGATTTTACAACTGTCACCAGCAATTCAAATAACAGACAAACAATTCTTCGCGTTATGTCAATTAAACCGTGATTATCGCCTTGAGCGCAACGCCAAAGGAGAATTAATTATTATGCCCCCCACAGGTTCAGAAACAGGAAATCGGAATGCTAAACTAACACAACAATTAGGTAATTGGACTGACGACGATGGCACAGGAATTAATTTTGATTCGTCTACGGGGTTTAAACTCCCGAATGGGGCAGATCGTTCACCTGATGCAGCTTGGATGACTTTAGAAAAATGGAATTCCCTGAAGGAAGAACAAAAAAGTAGATTTGCGCCGGTTTGTCCTGATTTTGTTGCGGAAATACGCTCTCTTAGCGACCAACTGCAATCCCTTCAAGATAAACTGCAAGAATATATCGATAATGGCGTAAAATTAGGCTGGTTAATTGATCGCAAAAATCGTCGAGTCTATATCTATCGTCCCCAAACAGAAGTAGAATGTTTAGAGAATCCAACAACTTTGAGCGGTGATCCTATTTTGCCAGGCTTTAGGTTGCAAATGGATAAAATTTGGTAATTTAATCATTAGCTTATGTCCTTATCCCAAGAAAAAAAAAGTATTTTAATTACTGGTGGTGTCGGATTTATTGGCTCTAATTTTGTCCATCATTGGTGTCAGAATTATCCTGATGATCGAGTGATTGTTTTAGATGCTTTGACTTATGCCGGAAACCGTCAAAATTTAGCAGATTTAGAAGATAGAAAACACTTTAAATTTATTCCAGGGGACATTTGCGATCGCCCTTTAATTGATAACCTTTTAAAAGAAGAAAAAATTACCACCGTTGCCCATTTTGCCGCTGAATCTCATGTAGACCGTTCCATTCTTGGCCCTGATGCGTTTATTCAAACCAATGTAATTGGAACGTTTACCTTATTAGAGGGTTTTCGTCACTATTGGAATGAGCAAGGAAAGCCAGAAAATTATCGCTTTCTCCATGTCTCTACCGATGAAGTTTATGGCAGTTTAGAAGCCGATGATCCAGCATTTACAGAAACCACCCCTTATGCGCCTAATAGTCCTTATTCTGCTTCAAAAGCAGGGAGTGATCACCTAGCAAGGGCTTATTTTCATACTTATAATGTACCCACAATTATTACCAATTGCTCTAATAATTATGGACCTTATCACTTTCCTGAAAAATTAATCCCATTGATGTGTATTAACATTTTATTAGGGAAACCGTTACCAGTTTATGGAGATGGACAAAATATTAGAGATTGGTTATATGTAGGGGATCATTGTTCGGCATTAGAGACAGTTATTAATAAAGGAAAACCAGGAGAAACTTATAATATTGGGGGAAATAATGAAGTTAAAAATATTGACTTAGTGACCCTGTTATGTAACTTAATGGATGAGTTAGCCCCAGATTTACCTGTTAAACCTGCAAAAGAGTTAATTACTTTTGTAAAAGATCGGCCTGGACATGATCGCCGCTATGCCATTGATGCCACAAAAATCAAAACAGAATTAGGATGGACACCGCAAGAAACTGTAGAAAATGGGTTAAGAAAAACCATTCAATGGTATCTCAATCATCAAGATTGGTGGCAACCGTTGTTATCAAAAGAGTATCAAGAATACTATCAAAAAGTTTATGGATAATACAAATTAATTGATTGAAATGGGGAGATAAGTCAAAGATGACTAATAGCTATGAAACTGATTTTGTGCAATGGTTAGATGAACAAGCTAACTTACTTTTAAAAGGAAAATATGAGCAACTAGATATTATTAATTTAGTGGAGGAAATACAAGCATTGGGCAGAAGTGAAGTTAGGGAAGCTTTTAACCTATTAAAACAAATCATTGCTCATAAACTTAAGTTAGAATACTCTCAACTTATCTACCCAAGAAAACACTGGCAAGATGAAATTGACGAATTCTATGAACAATTAGGATTGGTTTTAACAAAAACTGTTAGAAATAAGTTAGATTTAGATAAAATTTATCAAGCTGCAAAGAAAAAAGTGTTAAAACAATATGATGTCAATTTACCTGAACAATGTCCTTATTCTTGGGATGAGTTATTAGCTGAATTAGAGGATTAATTAGCAACTATTTAAAATTTTGCCCCTAAGATATAATAAAAGCAGTCCTTTGGCAAACCAAAGGACGCATAACTAATAATAATAAGAGTTTACACCATGAATGAACCAAGTAGGGTCACTTACTCCCTTGAGGAAATGTTTTCTAGATTAGAACAAAAAATAGACAATCTAGAAAACAAGCTAGAAAACAAAATAGATAACAACCAAAAAGAAGTTAATCAGAAATTAGATAAACAATCTGAAGAAATAACAGCTATTAAAGCTACATTACAAGCTCAACAGCCATTAATTCAAAAAATACCTGACTTAGCTGAAAAAGTGGGTGAATTAAAGAACTGGAGACAGATTGTTATTATTGCTTTAACAGCGACCATTAGTGCTTCAATTACTTGGGTTATTCGAGGGAGAAACTTTAGACCTTAGCTATAAAATTTAAGTACAGTAGGGTAGTTAGACGGCTATAATTCACGTTAGTTATAATCAGAATATGATCTCCGTCGTAACCCACAAATATAAGTTTTTCGGTGTATTACACTACGCCAATACACCCTACAATTCTCTAAACTGCTAACTACAACAGGAGCGATTAACTGATAGAAATGAGTATGTTTGATCAATCCAATTGAATTCTATCCATTAAAGTTAACATAGAAATACTTGAGAAACATTAAGGAAAGCGATCGCCTTTTGCATTAAAATTAAATCTTCCCAATCCTAAATATAAACCTTGTGCATTTTCACCAGCCGGATAAGCAGTAATCGCAAATTGATAATCCCCACTAAGTTCTGGATTACTTTTAGGTTTCATGGCAATAGTAAAGGTTTTCCCTGGAGGAATCGGAGGATCAAAAATCACTGCAATGGTATTATTATCGAGATTTCTTTTAACCCTAGCGATGTTTAAATGACCCTCTCTATTAACTGGTCTTCCTTCAAAAGCAATGGTATCATCCAAGTAAAAATAAATGGTTTCTAACCCTTGAGTTTGTTGAATGGTCAATTGTTGTAAAGATTCTCCCACATCCGTCGGTAAATGAACAGTGAAGTAATAAGTTGCCCCTTCAACACGAATACGACTTAATGTCGTCACTGCATCAAGTAAACGGGGAGATTTATTAAATAGAGTCAGATTATTGCCTGTAGTTAAGGCTAATAGAGGAGAACTTAGAAAAATAGTGCTACTAATAATCCCTAATATCGTTTTGAACATTGAACTGACCCGAAAAACAAAAACCTAGGTTCACCTAGGTTTCCATTTTACTGATTATTGTTTCATCCTTTCTGGTAATTTTCCCCCTATCTAACGCTAGTATGTGCTTAGCTAGGGAGATTTGAGGTTAGGATTGCTGTCGTTAGAAGGTTTTGCGAACGGCAGCCGCTTCATCGGGATGAATACCCAAACGAGTCAAATTGAGACGACCTTTATTGTCGATTTCACGAACCTTAACCACCACTTCATCCCCGACGGCCACTTCTTCTTCTACCTTACCGACACGCCTTTCAGCTAACTGAGAAATATGGATCATACCTTCTTTCCCTGGTAAGACTTCGACAAAAGCCCCGATAGGAATAATACGGGTAACACGACCTAAATAAACTTCCCCTTCATTGAGTTTACGAGTCATGTTAAAAATGAGGTCACGGGCCCGTTCAGCTTTTTTCGCTTGAATCGCAGCAATAGTAACCGTTCCATCATCAGCAATATCAATTTTTGAGCCGGTTTGTTCAGTGATACTCTTGATGGTTTTACCCCCTGGCCCAATCACTAAACCAATTTGTTCTGGGTCAATTTTCATGGTCAACAGACGAGGGGCAAAGGGTGAGAGTTCGGGACGCGGTTGATCGATCGCACCCAGCATCTTATCAAGGATATGTAAACGGGCTGGTAAGGCTTGTTCAATGGCTTTAGCCACAACATCCATCGACAGTCCCGTAATTTTCATATCCATTTGTAAAGCAGTGATGCCAGAATCGGTTCCTGCTACTTTAAAGTCCATATCTCCTAAAAAGTCTTCAATCCCTTGAATATCTGTCAGGATACGAACCTCTTTGCCTTCTCGAATCAGTCCCATCGCTGCCCCACTGACAGGTTTCGTAATGGGAACACCAGCGTCCATTAACGCCAAAGTAGAGCCACACACCGATCCCATTGAGGTTGAACCGTTAGAGGAAACCACTTCTGACACCACCCGAACCACATAGGGAAACTCATCTTGGGCCGGTAAGACAGGAGTAATAGCCCGTTCTGCTAAAGCCCCATGACCAATTTCTCGGCGGCCAGGAGAACGAAGGGGTTTCGTTTCTCCCACAGAAAAAGGCGGGAAATTATAGTGATGAAGATAGCGTTTTTCGTCTTCAGGATGGAGATCGTCCCCTAAGTCTTGGGCATCTCCTGGAGTTCCTAACGTTGCCAACGAAAAGACTTGGGTGAGTCCTCTGGTAAATAAGGCACTACCGTGAACCCTTGGCGGTAACAATCCCACCCGACAAGAAATCGGACGCACTTCATCGAGTTTACGGCCATCAACCCGAATGCCTTCGTCGACGATTTGCGATCGCATTAACTTTTTAGTTAACCCTTTATAAACGTTACCTACCGCTTTAGGATTTTCGCCGGTAGTCACTTTGATGGGGTCTTCTTCTGGAAGTTCAGCGATCGCCTCTTCAACCGCCGTTTCCTTAATATTATCGAGGGCGGTATCTCTTTGTTCTTTACCGAGATCGTACTGAACCAGAACCTTTTTAATGGAGTCTGCAGCGCGATCGCTGATAAATTTTTCTAAGGCTTCATCAACGGCTGGGGGTTCAGCCTTGACTAATTTCATGCCCAACTCTTCCATGATGTCGTATTGGGCCCCGATTAAATCTCTAACCGCTTCATAGCCAAAGTCAATGGCTTCGATAATATCTTGTTCTGGGAGTTGGTTAGCTCCTGCTTCTACCATCACCACACCATCAGGACTTCCTGCTACCACGAGATCAAGATCCCCACTTTCGACTTCTCGATAGGTGGGATTAATGATAAAGTCATCACCAATTAAACCCACTCTCACCGCGGCCATTGGCCCATAAAAAGGGATTTGTGCCTGAATAACAGCGATCGAAGCCCCTGTTACCGCTAAAACGTCTGGGGGAACTTCTTCGTCCATCGATAGGGTTGTCGCAATAATCTGGATTTCATCACGCCACCAATTGGGAAACAAAGGGCGTAAAGGGCGGTCAATTAAACGACTAATGAGGATTGCCCGTTCTGGGGGACGGCCCTCCCGTCTTAAAAAGCCCCCTGGGATACGCCCTGCAGCATAAAGTCTTTCTTCATAATCTACGGTTAAGGGTAAAAAGTCGATGCCCTCTCTTCCTTTCGATGTTGTTGCTGTCACCAAAACTGCCGTATCTCCAGACTGAATCAAGACTGCCCCGCCAGCTTGGGGGGCTAACAATCCTAGCTTTAGCCTAATATCCCGTCCGTCGAAGGATATTGACTTGTCAAACTCTTGCATGTAGCGTTCGTTCCTTTTCTTTTATCACGTTTCTCTTTCTGTCGCAATCCTAACATTTTTAAGGAACTTGACGCGATGGTTTGACCCATGTAACTCTAGTTACTTAACCTTTTTTCCATTCCCTTTACACTGTGGGTGAGGCAAGTTAGCTGCGTGGAACCCACGCGACAGGAGTTTAAAACAGTTATGGATCGTAACGCTTTAAAAAATCAAGCAAACGTTGTTATCGTTGGTGGGGGCTTCGGAGGCTTGTATGCGGCTCAAGACCTCAAAAATGCCTCTGTAGAGGTAACGCTAATTGATAAACGCAATTTTCATCTATTCCAGCCTTTACTTTATCAAGTAGCTACGGGAGTGCTTTCTCCGGCTGATATTTCTTCACCGTTACGATTGGTTTTACGTCAACATAAAAATACGAAAGTTCTTTTAGATCATGCCATCGATCTTGACCCTAAGAAAAAAGAGGTGATTTTAGATAATCATGAACCCATTCCCTACGATGTTTTAGTATTAGCCACAGGAGTTTCTCATCACTATTTCGGCAATGATCAATGGGAACCCCTCGCACCAGGGTTAAAGACTATTGAGGATGCCATAGAAATTCGTCGCCGTATCTTTATGGCCTTTGAAGCAGCCGAAAAAGAAACAGATCCGGTTAAGCGTCAAGCTTGGTTAACTTTTGTTATTGTTGGGGGTGGCCCCACTGGAGTAGAAATGGCTGGGGCGATCGCAGAAATTGCTCACGGGGCTTTAGCTGGTGATTTCCGTAGCATCGATCCTAAAGAAGCTCAAATTCTCCTCATTGAAGGGTTAGATCGGGTGCTTCCTCCTTATCCTCCTGAATTATCCGCTAAAGCAGCAGAAGATTTACGCCATTTGGGGGTAACAGTTCAAACCCAGTCGATGGTAACGGATATCAATGACCACGTGGTAACAGTCCGCCAAGGGGAGCAAATTAAACAAATTACCTCCCGTACCATTTTATGGGCTGCTGGGGTGAAAGCGTCGAAAATGGGTAAGGTCTTAGCTGAACGTACTGGGGTAGAATTAGACCGCGCCGGACGGGTTGTGGTTGAACCTGATCTAAGCATTCCAGGGTATTCTGATATCTTCGTTATCGGTGATTTAGCGAACTTTCCCCACCAAGGAGAACGTCCCTTACCCGGTGTGGCACCGGTAGCGATGCAGCAAGGGGCTTATGTTGCTAAATTAATCAAGAAACGTCTTCAAGGAGAATCTTTAAGCCCGTTTGTCTATGACGATTATGGCAATATGGCAGTGATTGGTCAAAATAAGGCGGTGGTCAATTTAGGCTTTGCCAAATTCTCAGGTTTCCTTGCTTGGTTTATTTGGGTTTGGGCTCATATCTACTATCTCATCGAATTTGATAACAAATTGGTGGTTATGGTTCAATGGGGTTGGAATTACTTTACACGGGGTCGTGGGGCGCGTTTAATTACTGGGGTTGGTGAAGGAAAACGTAAAACACAACCTCACGAAATGCCTCAAGAATCAACAGAAAAAGTTACTTCTGTGACTCGTTAAAATCGTAGTTAAAATAGTAGGGTGGGCATTGCCCACCTTTTTAACTTTAATCTATAATTAAAAACACAATTAAATGGAAAAAATTACTGTAAATCAACCTGAACTTGATCTCAGCAAAATTGTTGCTAAAATTAATCAAAAAAATCAACCGATTCTTATTCAAGGAACCACAGGCAATGCCGTTTTAATTTCTGAGCAAGAATGGAATGAAATTCAAGAAACTCTCTATCTACAATCTATACCAGGAATGGTTGAGTCAATTCAAAAAGCAGCAACAACTCCCATAGAAGATTGTATAGATATGAAGGATATTGACTGGTGACGTGGAAAGTCGTTTTAAGTAAACAAGCTAATAAAGATGCCAAAAAGTTAGCAGCAGCAGGTTTAAAACCTCAAGCTAAAGCCCTACTGGAAATTCTTGCAGAAAATCCTTACCAATCTTATCCCTCTTATGAAAAGTTAAGAGGGGACTTATCGGGATACTATTCTAGAAGAATTAATATTCAACATCGCTTAGTGTATCAAATTGTCCCAGAAGAAAATACTATTAAGGTGCTACGAATGTGGAGTCATTATCAGTAGTATCGCTGATGGTGAAGACAAACTCAAGGATTAATAGAAACACCAACTGCTATGACTCGTTAAAATAGTAGGGTGGGCAATGCCCACCTTAGATATTAATTTTCACCAACGCCTAAAAATTACGTTTTTAGAGAGTTTTCCTTAAATGTTAAGCAATATTGTGTAATATTTCATTAAATTACTTCAAATTTGGTTGATAAGCGTTTTTTGAATATAGACGAGGACTTAAAAAGAGAAAAGATTTTTTAATCATTTCTTAACCAAATTGGCATATGAAGACAACTATAACTCTTCTAAGTACAGGACAAAAAATATAAGCATTCTAAAAACTCAGAATGTTTTAAGTCAAGATCATTAACAATGGAACGTAAATGGTCAAGTCCATAGCGAAAAAGACTTCTTTCTCTTCGTCCATGTTTT